>JAUYRZ010000098.1 GCA_030695565.1 Archangium sp. | reverse complement strand
AGCCGCCGCCCATCGCGCCGCCGCCGGAGCCGCCGCCCATCGCGCCGCCGCCGGTGCCGCCGCCCGTCACGCCACCACCCGAACCGCCGCCCGTCGAACCGCCACCGACGCCTCCGCCGGTCATGCCGCTGCCGCCACCGGTGGTGTTGCCGCCACCACCGCCGTTGTCGAAGGGCAGGCAGAAGCCCGAGGTGCAGCGCGCGTCGAACTGGCAGACCTGGCAGCTCGAGCCGCCCGTACCGCAGCCGTTGTTGTCGAAGCCGAACTGGCAAAAGCCCGTCGAGTCACAACACCCCGTGCACGTCGTGGAGTCGCAGGCTTCTTTGGCGGGTCCACAGGCCGGCGCGAGCGAAACCAGCAAACCGAGGACCGCGCCGAACAGGAACGTCGAGGACATCTTCATTGCGGCATCTTCTGCTGATCCAGTCCACGTGCCAAAGCCTTGCGTGAGGGGTCAGCCGCATGGTGAAGGGCCCCCATGCAGCGAAAGTACGTCTGGCTCGCGATGGTGGCCCTCGTCGTGATCGTGCTCGACCACTCGACCAAGTTCATCGTGCTCGACAAGCTGACGACGGCCTTCGACACCGCGCCCAGCAAGCTGGGGGTGTACTTCAGCAAGGCGCCCGAGCCCGGCTTCGACGGCTATCACTTCCGCCCGAAGGAGCAGATCGTGCTCTCCGACAACTTCTTCCGCTTTCGGTACGCGGAGAACCCGGGTGCGGCGTTCGGTTTGTTCCGCACCGTGCCTGATCACCTGCGCGGTCCGCTCTTTCATCTCGTGTCGTTGGCCGCTGTGATCATGATCGCGTTCTACTTCTCCAAGCTGCGAGGCGAGAAGAACGAGGTCTGGGCGAAGTGGGGCCTGCCGCTGGTGCTGGGCGGGGCCATCGGCAACTACATCGATCGCCTCGCGCGTGGCTTCGTCGTCGACTTCCTCGAGGCGCACTGGTTCGAGCAGGCGTATTGGCCGGCCTTCAACATCGCCGACACGGCCATCGTGATCGGCGTGGGCTTGCTGGTGATCGACAGCTTCGTGCGGAAAGAAGAGCCGAAGGCGAAGGCCGCGTGACGCCGAAGGCCGACCAGTGGCTGGTGAAGGTTCGTACCTGCGCGCTGGCGCTCCCCGAGACGAGTGAACGTTTGAGTCACGGGGCCCCCTCGTTCTTCGTGAAGAAGACGAAGAACTTCCTGAACTTCACCGAGAACCACCACGGTGACGGCCGGCTCGCCATCTGGGCCGCGGCCACCCTCGACGCGCAGCAGCTGTTGGTGAAGGCAGAGCCGAAACACTTCTTCGTGCCTGCCTATGTGGGTCACCTCGGCTGGGTGGGCGTGCGCCTCGACCAGGGCATTTCGTTCACGAAGGTGAAGGCGATCGTCGAGCAGGCCTGGCGGGTGCGTGCACCGAAGACGCTGCTCCCTTGAACTCGCACTTGCCGCTCAGGAAGTGCTCCGCGAGGAAGTCACTGAGCAGCCGCACCCGGGTGGGTACGTAGCGCGCAGAAGGCATCACCAGGTGCACGCCGCCGCCTTTCAACGCGTACTGGGGCAGCACCCGCTCGAACTGCGCGTTCCTGGTGCCGCACTTCTCGAGGAAGATCGGCAGCAGCCCGATGCCGAGGCCCGCGGCGATGAGCCCACGGGCGGTGGCGAGATCATCGGTGCTGACCCGCCCACGCACTTCGACCTCTTCATCACCGTTCGGGCCTTGCAGCTTGAGGCGTGCCTTGCCCTGCTTGCCGCGGAACATGACCACGTCGTGTTCAGCGACCTGGGCGAAGGTCTTCGGTGCAGGCCGGCGCTTGAGATAGCCGGGTGACGCGTAGAGCCCCAGATGCGAGGTGGCGATCTTGCGCGCGACGAGCGTGGAGTCCTCCAGCTTGCCGGCCCGCAGCGCGAGATCCACGCCCTCTTCGATCAGGTTCAGGTGCCGGTTCGAGACCACCAGCTCGACGTGGATCTTCGGGTGCAGCTTGACGAAGCGCGCCAGCAACTCGGGCAACGGCCAGGTCTCGCTGGGGATCGTGAGTCGCACCACGCCCTGCGCGTCGTCGGTGTGTTCGGTCAGCTCGGCCTTTGCTTCTTCGAGCGCCGCCATCGCGCCGCGGGCCCGTTCATAGAAGGTGCGGCCCGAGTCGGTGAGCTTCAGCTCGCGGGTGGTGCGCTGGAGCAGCTGGGTCTGCAGCGCCTGCTCGAGCGCCGCCACGCCCCGGCTCGCGGATGACTTGGGAACACCGAGGGCCTTCGCAGCAGCGGTGAAGCTGCCAGTCTCGACCACCTTCAGGAACACCGGAACGCGGCTCCAATCCATGTTGCTCAATTAGCAACGATGAGTTGCTTCAGCAATGACTGGTGCCAGAGCAGCACCAGTCGTACTTCAAGGTCATCTCGTTTCAGGAGTCTTCCCCATGAAAAAGATCGTCTCTGCGTTGCCGCGTGTTCTCCTCGGGTTCATCCTCTTTGCTTCGGGCCTGGCCGGGCTGCTGAACTTGATCCCGCCGCCTCCTGAGTCGATGCAAGGCGCCGCCGCGCTCTATATGAGCGGGCTGGGCGGCACCTACCTCATCACCCTGGTGAAGCTGACCGAGGTCACGGCGGGTGTACTGCTGCTGGCGAACCGCTTCGTGCCCCTGGCCCTGGTGATCATCGCGCCGGTGGTGATCAACATCGCGGCGTTCCACCTCTTCTATGCGCCGAGCGGGCTGGCTGTTCCGGTGTTGATGATCGCCGCGCAGCTCTACGTGGCCTGGCAGCACCGCGCTGCGTTCGTGCCCGTGCTCGAGGCAAAGCAGGCAGCCGCCTAAGTCTTCCTCGCCCTGCGAAGCGGGGAGAAGGTCGGGGTCAGGGCTGCCGACGTCGACGCACCAGCAACATCGCAAGCACCACACCCAACTCACCGATACCGGCACAGCCGCAACCGACGCCGTAGGAGCGGTGCGGAAGCGCCTCCATTCCCGAGTCGGGAGTTCCGGAGTCGACGACGCCGGGATCCATACGGGGCCCCGCATCGCCTTCGCCGGCGTCGGTCACACCCGCGTCGACCACGCCCGCATCGGTCATGCCCGCATCAGCGCTTCCTGCGTCGCTCTGGCCGGCATCGGCAATCCCCGCATCTGAGGTTCCAGCATCGGGGTCCACAGTCTCCGTGATGAACCGGCCCAACGCCTCGAAGCTGCCCCGTGATTCGTCGAAGGCCTCCCACGTGATCAACGCCTCGCCGAGCGGGCCCCGCGCCACACGCGGTGCACGATCGACCTCTGCAGTCGCTGCGATGACGATCGCCGTCGCGTCGCGCAGCTCACCATCCTCACCCACCCGCGCGGCCACCACGTCACCATCGCGTTGCCACGCCACCACGAAGTTCCTGCCGGTCCACCCGACCGCGGGCGCGAGGTCGATGGCGGGCCCTCCGCCCACCAGCAAAGGCGGCACGTCGAGCAGCACACCCTCCTTCGTCACGCGTGTTGCAAACACGTCACCCCCGCGGCTCCAGGCGACGAGGAAGAAAGTTCGGCCGGCAGCCACCGCGGGATCGAGCTCATCGCCCGGAAGGTTGGTGATGGCGAAGCCCAGCGGATCCAACAATCCCGCATCTGCTTCGATGCGCGCGCCCCACACATCGAGCCCCGCATCGCGCGCGAGGAAGACCGACAACATCACGTCACCCAGCGCATCGGAGTCGAGCTGTTCGACCGCGCCACCCGTCGGCACCAGCACGGTCTCGGCCTGCACGAGCGCTCCAGCCGGTGAGGTGCGTCGCACGCGCAGCGTGTTGTTCTTGAGGAACGTGGTGGCCCACCCATCCAGGAACCAACGGCTGTTGCTCGTGTTCACGTAGCTGGAGACATCGCTGAGCCGAAGCTGCGCCGACGCGACGCCCTGCGACGACACGCGCTTGCCGACGAGCAGTCCGCTGCTCCCTTCGTCGCCCCACGAAACGAAGAAGCCCGCATCAGCGCCGCCGACCGTCGGGTAGCTCACCAGGTTCGCCGAGTTGGTGCTGATGCGCACGCCGCCGTCGAGGAGCCGCTGGCCGGTGCCCGCGGCGATCAGCTGCCCGAACGAATCACCGCCCGCCGTGCCCTGCGCCTCGCTGCGCCACACGCTCAGGTAGTTGGTGCCATCGAAGGCCGCGCTCACCTTGCTCACATGGGTGCCGCCGTTGCCGAGCAGCAGGAGCCCCGCATCGACCGTGAGCCCCGAGCTCAGCGAGACGGCGCGCCCCACCACGTCGTCGTCGGTGGTGAAGCCCCACGGGCCCCGCGCCACGAGCAGCGCATCGGTGCCCGTCACGGCCAGGCGAGGCGCGTCTCGACTGAAGTAGCCGACCCGCGGTGCGGCATCGAGCTCGGCCGAGACGCCGCCGTCTGCTTCCACCGCGCGCAGGTACACCCCGGGCCCCGTTCCGCGCGAATCGGTCGAGGCCACCAGCACGGATCCACCGGCACCACTGGCGCAGCTGACCTCACTGAGCGGGCCGGTGGTCACCACCATCGCGTTGCCCGAAGGCGTGCCGGTGTTCGTCACCATCTGCGCGCGCACTTCATTTCCCTCGAGCCAGATGATCAGCGCGCCTGGCCCGAAAGACGCACCACACGCGGAGCGCTGGGCCACGGCGCTCACGCGCACTTGTGAAGCCACGCCCACCACGCCTGCCGCCAACACCGGCGCTGCGAAGACCGCGGGCGTGCCGGCGAGCAGGCGATCGTCAGACCAGGTCACCAGGAACGGCGCTCCGCCCATCGGCGACGTGAGCACCATGGGACTGGTGGCGTTGTTGGGACCGGTGGCGATCACGAAGTCACTGACCGCCAGCGTTCCATCGGCCGCGATGATCGCGCCGTGCACCTCGCGGCCTGCGCCGTGAGAGCCCCACACCACCAACCACTGCGACGAGCCGGCATCCCACGCGATCGACGGCCGCTCGCCCATGCACGCGCCGGTCGAGAGCCGAAGCACCGCACCCGCACTCTGTCCCGTGGGGGTGAAGCGTTGCGCCATCACCTCAGAAGCGCACACGGTGTCGTCGAGCCACGCCACCAGCACCGAGCCTCCACCGCTCATCGCCGAGGGGCTGGCCTGTTGCCGGGGCGCACGAAGGAGTGGGGCCGCGCGCGGGTCGAGCGGCTGACCCTTCGCGTCGAAGGTGCGAAACCAGAGGTCGATCGTGCGCGCATCCCGATCGTCGCTCCACACCACGAAGAAGCTCGAGCCGGTCCACGTGACGGAAGGAGAACGTTGATTGCCGCCAGCGGGACCCAGCTCCGGCTCGTTCAGAACGAGGGGCGTGCCCAGTTGCTGA
The DNA here is from genome assembly GCA_030695565.1 of Archangium sp. Classification (GTDB taxonomy): domain Bacteria; phylum Myxococcota; class Myxococcia; order Myxococcales; family Myxococcaceae; genus Archangium_A. Next base: position 99,387 of record JAUYRZ010000098.1, on the reverse strand, counting down.
GCGAGTGAAACTCGAGCGACCAGCAGCACTGCGACGACGAGGGGCCGCGATTCCATTCAGGTGCCGCAGCGTACGCGGACCGCTCTGATCACCCGGATCCTTCTTTCGTCAGTCGGGCTGGGTGCACTGGTACTCGCGTGCGCTTCGGGACTCTCGGTGCGCGAGAACGCCTCTGATTCCGCGGGTGGGAGATGTGCGCGCAAAGTGCATCAGGTGCGCTCCTCACGCTGTTCTCACCCGGAGCCACGCCCCATGACCGTTCGATCGCTGCAGACCCTCAATCAACTCTTCACCCGTGACGATGGCCGCCTCGAGACGCCCGAAGCCGAACGTCTGCTCGACGCGAGCGGAGATCACGGCGCTGTCACCGACGATGAGCGGAACGCGCTGCGTTCGATCGCGAGTTCACCGCGCACGACGGCGGCTGCGCGCGACGTGATCGAGACGTTCCTCGCCCGGCCTGGTCCCGCGGCGGGTCTGTTGAACGCGGTCACCGGCAACGACCCGGGCCGCTTCACCGACGATCGGCTCCTCCTCGGTCCCGATGGCACGGAGCGCGGCACCTCCAGCGTCACGCCCTACACGCGCAGCTACGACTCGGTGCGCGAAGGCCCGATGCGCAGAGCCCACGGCAGCCCCGCGCCGCGCTCGAACGTCTTGACCGCCGACGAACAGAGCCGGCTCGGCGCGCAGACACCGGGAGAAGCGCTCGACGCGATGGCGCGCGCCCGGGGCATCGCGCTCGGCCAGGGCTTCGTCGCGTTGGCGAACTCGAAGGGCGCGTTCGATCCCACCGCGCCCGCCTGGTGGGGCAAGTGCCACGCGTGGGCCTGGTCGGCGCTCTCCAACGAGCTGTCCGCGCGCGTCGACGTGGGCGGGCCGGAAGGGCAGCGGGGCTTGTGGCTCTCGGGGCAGTGGATCAGCCGGGCCGACCTGGGGAACTTCTTGATGGGCGTGAGTGACACCATCGCGCTGAGCGACGGCAAGTCGATGTTCCACGCGCCGGTCACTGCGCTCGATCTGCTGCACGCGAGCGCCCAGTTTCTCATGCGGGGTGGTGGCGGCGTGGTCGCAGATCGCCACAACGACGCGGCGCACGGCGGTGACCGTGAGGTGTGGAACCAACCCTTCGTCGCGGCTGACCTCGACACGCGCACGATCGACGGAGAAGGCGCCCTCGCCGTGCTGGCCCTCGCTGCGAACGAAGGCACCCCGGGGCTCGCGGTGAAGCACGTGCACCTGCTCGGCCGCTACGGCAACGAGCACGCCGATGGCTGGGAAGGGCCGTGGGTCTCGGAGAGCCGCAGCTGGAACCTCTACGCGGTGACCGATGCCACGGGCGCGGTCGTCGCGGCGTACGCCGCTGATGATCCGCAGCTCGAGGGCGTACGCGGGCTGCCCACGAGGGCCAGTCACGAGTTGCCCGAGTACCTGTGGAAGCCGACCCTGCGTGCCGTCGAGGCGGGCCTGACGGGCACGCCGGATCACACCATCGACGCCGACCCACGCGCGCGCGAGTACCGCTTCTTCGTGGGCACGTTGCTGACTCGAGGTGTGCCCGGCTCCACGCGGTCCGCTTTCGAGGCCGCGGTGAAGGCGCTGCCCCCGGGGCCGGTGAACACCCGATCGACTTCCACGCTGCTGGAAGCGTATCCAGGGGTGGCCGCCGCTTACTCCGCGGAACAATGGGAGCGCGCTTTCGGGAGCCGCGGGCTCTCCGCCACGGTCTTTGGTGCGAAGGAAAAATGACGGTGGCGCGGGCATGGGTGCCGGGTAGCTTCCCGGCCCATGGTCGGCGTCGGCGGGTCGAAGCTCATCTTCAGCGGCGCGGTGGAGTCGCTCTTCAAGGTGATGCAGGGGCGTCTGACGCCCGAAACACAGGCGAAGTTGGCTGCGATGCGCATGGGCCCGCCGCACAAACTCGAGCCCGCGTACCCGGCCGAAGATTGGGCGCGCGCGGTCAGGCTGATCAGCGCTGAGCTGTTCCCCGGCAATGAGTCGTACGCGCAGCACGCGCAGCTCGGGAAGGCGACGGTGCTGCAGTTCGCCGACACCTTCATGGGCAAGGCGATGTTCGGTGCCGCGAAGATCATGGGCGCGCAGCGTTCACTCGATCGCATGACCCGCAACTTCCGCACGGGCGCCAACTTCATCGAGACGCGCTTCACCGTCGTCGACCCGAAGACGCACGAGCTGTGGATGAACGACGTGAGCGACGTGCCCGGCTTCTACGCAGGCCTCATCGGCGCGGGCGCTGACGTCATTCCAGGCTGGCCCGATCGCATCGAAGTGAAGCAGCGCGACGGCGCGGCCTGTCTCTACGAACTCAAGCTGACGCGCTGATCCGTACCATCCAGGGGGAATGACATGACTGTGCCGAGTCGCCAGCAACCAGGGGTTGCGAGCCACGACGTGGATCAACACACGCAGACGCCCAGCGTCACCGAGGTGCAGCTCGCTGTCGATAAAGCCCAGCGCGTGTTGTGGAAGACACAGAAGCCCGACGGCAGCTGGGACACCCCCGGTGAAGTGGGGCCGTGGGTGACCGCGCAGGTGGTCACGGTGCTGCGCTACCTGAAGGTGCTCGACGAGAAGGACACCACGGGCGCCGCGAAGTGGCTCACCAGCCAGCAGCGCACCGATGGTTCATTCGGCATTCATCCGTACTCCACCACCGGTGACTTGAGCTCGACCGCCGCGGCGTGGGCGGCGCTGCACCTCTGCCATGCCTTCGAAGCCGCGGGCAAAGCGAAGGCGTGGGTGGTGGCTCACGGCGGCACGCGCGCGGTCATCGAGAAGATGAACGAAGGTGAGTTCGCCGCGGTGTTCCTGGCCATGGCCAACCTGGTCGACCCCAAGAGCGTGCCGTGCCCTTCGACCACCTTCATCCTCGCTCCGCCCGCGCGGAAGTTCCTCGAGACGCGTTTTCACTCCGGCGTGTTGATGGGCGCGTTCCAGACCGAGCTGTTGCTCCGGCGGCTGCGCGGTGACTTCGGGCCCAACGGCGACAAGAAGAGCCTGGTCGACCTGCTCAAGTGCCGCACCGCGACCACGCTGTTCCAGACGTTCCAGAACGACGACGGGAGCTTCAACGACTCCACCGTCATCTCGGTGTTGATTCTCCCCGCGCTGCAGGCCATCGGGAGCGTGGAGAGCGGCAACATGCTCAAACGCGCGCTCGCGTGGATCGACGCGCAGAAGCTTCACGACGAGCAGGGCATGCACTTCGCCGGCTTCGGCACCGAGGTGTGGGCCACCGCGTTCGATACCCGCGCGTTGCTGGCCGGCGGCATCAAGCCCACCGACCCCGACGTGATGCGCGCGCTTCATTGGATGGTCGACGCGCAGTGCACCCGGCCGATGCCCCAGGTCGACAACCGCAAGCCGAACGCGGTGCTCACCGGGGGCTGGGCGTTCCAGCGCACCAACGACACGATGCCCGACTGCGATGACGCGGGCGTGGTGCTCAGCGCGCTGGGCATCGCGCTCGAAGATCCTTCGCTCCCGCCGGCGCTGCGCACGAAGCTTGCCCGCTCTGCTGAGCTGGGAAAACGCTGGCTGTTCAGCATGCAGAACCCAGATGGCGGCTGGTCTGCCTTCGTGTGGGGCCTGCCGGGCAAGAAGCCGGGCCCGATGATGGAGAAGAACCCCATCATCGACATGAGCAACCCGCTCTCCATGCTCAGCGCGGTGATCGATCCGCCGCCGGTGACGGGAGATCCTTCGACGGAAGATCTCACCTCGCGCGTGCTCCACGGGCTGGGTCACCTGGGCGAGACCATCAACTCGTCGCCCGCCGTGCAGCGCGCGGTCGATTTCTTGAAGACGCAGCAGGCGAGCAACGGCGCGTGGTGGGGCCGGTGGGTGGTCAACTACCTCTCGGCCAGCGCCTTCGTGTTGATGGGCCTGGCGGCCGTACGCGTCGACATGAACGAGCCGTGGGTGCGCCGCGCGGTGCGGTGGATCGCCTCGCGGCAGAACGCCGATGGCGGGTGGGGTGAGAGCCCCGAGTCGTATCGCCGGGAGGCTGCTGCCGGTATCGGCCCCACCATGCTCCCGCTCACCGCGCTGGTGGTGCAGGCGCTGCTGGATGCCGGCGAAGGCGACAGCGACATGGTCAAACGCGCGGTGAACCTGCTGCTGAGGTCGCAGCGCGCCGACGGTACGTGGGCCAACGGCGAGTACCTGCACACCAACGTGCCGCCCGACACTTTCTACGTGTACCCGGAAGCGGCGCGGTTCTACCCGACCGAGGCGCTGGGCAAGTACCTCACGCATCGCAAGCACCAGTCGACCGCCGCCGCACCACGCGTTCGCTGGAGCGACGAGAAGCTCGACGCGTTCCGCCAGGTGAAGGACCCGCTCGCCGATGAGGTGATCGCCAGCATCTTCGCGCGCGGCCAGGCCGACGCGGTCAACGCGCTGATGAACGGCATCTTCCGTTCGTCGGATCCGGTGCCCACGGGGTTGCCCGACGAAGCCGAGGCATACTTCAACGCGACGGCGCTGCCCGCGTGGGCCGACCCGGTGCAGCTTCAGCTCGCTGAGCAGTTGTTCATGCGCAACGGGTGGCAGGTGGCGATGGGGTTGTTCTGCAGCTCGCTCCCGCAGGCCTACGCGGCGGCGAACGGCGCGCACGTGATCACCCAGACGCAGGGCATGACCCGGCACGTGCGGCAGCGCATCTTCGAGACCGCGCAGTTCCTCTTCGACGTGATGGACGTGGGGGCACTCGCGCCCGGTGGCCGGGGCGTTCGCACCGCGCAGAAGGTTCGGCTGATGCACGCGAGCGTTCGGCACCTGCTGCTCAACCGGCAGTCACCCAGGTGGGATGGCGCTCTGCGCGGCCTGCCCATCAACCAGGAAGACCTCGCCGGCACCCTGATGACGTTCTCGGTGGTGACGCTCGATGGGCTGCGGCTGCTCGGCGTGCCGTACTCCGAGGCGGAAGGCGACGCGTGGTTGCACACGTGGAAGGTGGTGGGCCACCTGCTCGGGCTGCACGAAGCGCTGCTGCCGATCGATCTCATCGACGGGCAGGAGTTGATGGAGGCCATCCGCGATCGTCAGTGGCGGTCGTCGCCTGACGGTGGGGCGCTGATCAAGCCGCTGGTGGAGATGATGCAGTCCTACTTTCCCGGCATCGGGCTCGATGGCTTGCCGATCGCGTTGATCCGCACGTTGGCGGGAGATCAATGCAGCGACCTGCTCGGCCTGCCCCCGGCGGATTGGACACGGCAGCTGATCGACGCGGGCACGCTGCTCGACCAGTTCATCCCCCGGGGCGACCCGCGCGCGCCTGAAGCGCAGCTGTTCGCCTACGCCACGCACCTGTTCATGGAAGGCATCGTGCTGGTGCAGCGCGAAGGCAAGAACGCGAGGTTCCGCATTCCCACCTCACTGCAGAACACGGTCAGCCCGCGCTTCTGAAGGCGGGAGCACATCGTGCTGCACGTCGAGCAGCGGTGAGCGCAACACCCCGAGCAACGACTGCTGCTCGGGCGTATCGAAACCCTCCAGCCCGGTCTTCCCGGGCGGCTGCGCATCGGCGGGGGTGAAGGTGCCCAGCAGGCGATCCCACCAGGTGAACACGGTGCCGAAGTTCGAATCGGTGAAGCGCACGTTGCGCGAGTGGTGCATGCGATGCGTGCGCGGCGTGGGCGTCACCAGGCTGATGGCTTTGTCGAGCCCAAGCGGCAGCTTGAAGTCGGCGTGGTGCCAGGCCACCGCCATCGCGCTCACCAACGAACGCAGCGCCAGGGAGAGCGGGTCGATGCCCAGCAAGAGGATGAGCCCGCAGTAGTAGGAGTACGTGATGAGGCTCTCCACCGGGTGCCCCCTCAGCGCCGTGGTCGAGTCGACGTGCGGGTCGGTGTGATGCACGCGGTGAAACCGCCACAGGAAATTCAGCCGGTGATGCAGGCGGTGACGCAGCCACTCGAAGAAGTCGAGGACCGCGAGCGCGAAGAGAAAACGCAGCACCCAGGGCGTGTCGAAGAGGTTGAGCAGGCCCCACTGGTTGCTCGTGCCCCACGCGGCCACCGCGACGGCCAGCACGTTGCCGAACGCAGCCACCACCGCGATGAAGAACGCGATGCTCAAGTTGCGCAAAGCGTGCCGCACCCGCACCTTGCCGGGCAACAACGGCACCAGCGGTGAGAGCGTCTCGAGGGCGAGCATCAAGCTCACGCCGGCCGCCATCGCAAAGGGGATCAGGTCTGCAACGGTCTGGGCGGTCAGCACGCATCAGATCTAAGAACCTGCAACCGCGCAGTCCTCGACTCGCCATTCGCCGCTTCGATTCTCCCTGAACCCCGGGAGAATCAGCTCGCCCCACCTACAGACTCGCGTGCTCCAGGATCTCGAGCCGCGCGTAGATGAGGCGCCTTCGGTAACGCGCCTTGCAGCTCGAGCCCCAGCTTTCGAGGACCTCGAACGACTGCGCTTTGTTGGCTGGATTTTTGAGCTGCGGGAGCACCTTCACCGACCCGTCGATGCTTTTCGGTCGCCGGCTTCGCCTCAGTTGAGCCAGAGCAGGTAGCGGAGCTTGCGCTCGATGGTGTCTTCACCCCGGTCGATCTCTTTGCGCATTCGCTGCAGCCGGCCGATCAGCGGGGAGGCTGGCAGCGAGCTCTTGTACGCGGGGCCGAGCAGGCGGCCGAGCAGCTCGGAGATGGCGCCGGGATCGTCGCGGCGCAACGCCTTCAACTCGCCGCGGCCGACGATGAGATCGCGGGGCTGCGTCAGAAATGCGTCGACGTCGAGGTAGCCGCCCGGCGGCGTCTCCGGTGGGTGGTCCCGCAACTGGGCGACCTCTGCGACGCTCACGCCTTCTTGCCCCTTGAGGAGCCGCTCGAGATCTCCCAGCACGCCCGCCCAGGTCTCGAACAGCGCGTCGTCGACCTCGAGCGGCATGGCGTGACTCTTCTGCCGCGGGTGGGGCAACCACTCGCGTTCGTCGTCGACCTCCGCGAGCACGAGCTTGCGGCAGCTCGCGGCGTGCGTCAGGCCTTCCAGCGCGAGGTCGCGGGCCTCGAGCAACTTCTTCGGGTCACGCAGCTTGAGCACCAGCTTTTCCTTGTTGCGCGAGGCGAAGGTGATGTTGGGGTCGTACGCGCCGCCGAACGCGAGCGCGGCCCGCTGGAAGTGCACCATCGCGCGCAGCCAGGCCACGTCGGCCACGTCGAAGCGGAAGGTGGGCCTGCGGCGCGGGTCGTTCTCCGGCAGGGGCTTGCCGGCAGCGTCGAGTTCGATCTCCAGCAGGTGGCGATCGAGCTCGTCGACGTCGCCGCTGCGGTTCCAGTCGACGTTCCAGCAGGCGAGGCAGAGGTCGAGTGAGAAGCCGGGATCCTTCTCGACCACGGCCAGCGCTGCGTCGACGTTCTGCAGGCGCTTGTCGGCCCGCTCGAGCATGAAGGTGAGGAAGTCGGTGTTGACGATGCTGCCGCGCAGCAGCATCGAGGCCGCGAAGCTGGACGCGATGGTCATCGCGTCGGCCACGAAGTCGTGCACGGCCTGGCGGTAGAAGGCGATAGCCGCGATGCCGGCCGCGCGCGCGTTGTCGGGGTTTCGTTGCAGCGATTCAGCGGCGAGCGTCTTGGCTTGATCGAACTGCGCACCTTGCAGAGCAAGCAGCGCAGGTTGAGCGTCGGCGTCGAGCTCGGCCCGGCGCGCGGCAGAAAGTCCGGTCGCGCAGCCAGAGAAGAGAAGCAGCAAGAGCCAGATCCGCATCCCCGAACCATAGACCCCCTCTCCCCTCGGGAGAGGGCCTCAGTCCTTCCCCTTCGCGTAGCGGTCGGCCAGCCACCCCGACGCCATCAGGAAGGTGCTCTTCTGCAGGTCGGCAAAGCGCGCGAGGCGGTGCTTCCCGTCGCTTCGGCCCGGGTTCATCATCATCCGGGTGCGACTCCCCCGTTGCTCGACGAGCGTGATCGCGCGCGTGCTCAGGTAGTAGCCGAGGTTCAGGTCTCGATAGAGGGTCTCGGTCAGCTTCGACCACCCGGTCCGCTCGAAGAACATGGCGCGCAGCTCATCGCCCTGGGGTGACTCCATGTCTTCGGCCACCGCCTTCTTCCCCCAGCCGAAGGCCTCGCGGGGCACGCCGCGCTCTTCGAGAATGCGGCGGCAGATGGGCCGGTCGTAGCCGTTGCTCAAGCGCCACGGCGCCATCTCGTCAGACAGCGTGACCCGGTGCACCTCGGTCACGCTGCGACTGAAGAGGAAGCCGGGGCTGCACTCGACGACGCCGAAGCGGGCGCGGGCCTCGTTGAGCGAGAAGCCGCTGGGTGCCCCCCGCCAGAGCTGGCCGGTGAGATTCATCGGCGAGAGGTCGACGGCCCAGACGCCGTCACCCATGTGACCGCCGAACCACACGGTGGGCACGTCGTGCGCGTCGGCTTCGCGCAGCAGCGAGTGAAACACCAGCTCGGGCGAGGTCTGCGAGCTGGCCCAGAACCAGGCTTCGATCTCGGCGGGCAGCTGGCTCTCGTCGAGGTCGAGGTGTTTGGGGCGCGCGCCGAGCAACCGCGCGATGTCCGAGCCGTCGTCGTTCGACAGCTCGGTCTTCATGAGCTTCTGCACCAGCAAGGGAATGCGGGTGTTCGAGTGCGCGGAGCTCCAGGTGAGCAGGGGCGTGCCCACGATGGGCTGCATCAACGCCACCACCGTCGGGCTGTCGTAGCCGCGGCTCGCAGTGGAGACCGCGCGCATGGGGCGCGCCCGGCGCGGGTCGGTCGCGTTGCTCCACAATGACCTCAGCGCATCGGAGAGCTGCGAGATGTAGTCGGAGAAGCCCGTGAAGGTGTGGGGGACATCGTGCGTGCGGTAGGCGGGCTCACCCTTCGCGTCGAGGTGCATCGCCTCGAACATGAGCTGGTTGGCCACCTCCAGCCGCGGGTGCGCGATGGCGAACTGGCGTACGTAGTTGTAGACGCCCAGGCAGATCGACTCGCTCCAGCGTCGATGGTCGGCCTCGGGGTGCAGCCGCGCACCCGTGCGGCCCAGCAACACCGAGAGCGAGTTCGAGACGTGCCACAGCTGCCCGTCGCGGATGTACACGCAGCGCTCGATGGTGGTGTGCGCGGTGGAGACCACCACCTCGTCGTCATCGACGCGAAGGCCGCTGCCGTAGAGGTGCTCGGCCGTGTGGAAGTTGCCGGCCACGAAGTCACCGCTCCACATGCCCGAGATGATCCACCGGGGCGAGGGTGTGGGGTCGACCTCGACGAACCGCCCGACCTCTGCGTCGCAGGTGTCTGCGCGTCGATCGATGACTGCGTACCAGGCGAGCTTGGGCAGCGCGTCATCACGCCGCACCGTCATTCTTGGAAGGGCTTCCATGCACGTGCAGGTGTGCACTCACCATGCCTTCACGCACGTCTGCGGCAAGTCGCGAAGACGAGGGCGGCATCACCTCGAAGGACGCACCGGCTGCGTGATCTCCCTCTTCCCTGCGAAGCGGCGAGAGCAAGGGGTGAGGGCCACTCGAGCCACCAGCGCCCCTCACCCGGCCTTTTGGCCGACCTCTCCCCGCGAGCAGGGAGAGGTGAACGACCTCAGTCCTTCAGGCGCAGCTTCATCTGCACGTCGGAAGACCAGTGATTCTCGAAGGCCTTCACGCACGTCGACAGGTACCGGTCGTAGTTGTTCCACACCGTCTCGCCGTTGCTCATGAGCCGGCCGCCCCAACCGCTGGCCATGATCTTCTCCTTGTTCAGGTGGAAGCGGCGCAGCCACTCGGCCGTCGTCTTTCCGTAGTCGAGGCGGCGGGTATTGAGCTGCACGATCTCCCACGACTGACCGCAGGCCGCGACGAGCTCCTCGAGGCGGGGGTTCAAGCCACCGGGGAAGATGACGTCAGCGGTGAACTTCAGGTGCGCGAGGTCTTCACGCTTGCGCGGCACGCGGTCGCGCAGAATCGCCTGGAAGCCGAAGCACGAGCCGGGCTTGACCCACTGCGCGACCTTGTTGAAGTACTCCCGGTAGATAGGCACCGCGAGGCCCTGCTGCTGCTGAGCGGGCGACACCAGGTGATCGATCATCTCGATGCTGGTCAGCGCGTCGTACTTCTCGGCAGGAACGAAGTCCTTGTAGTCGGTGCACCACATCGTCACGCCGGGCAGCTTGCGGGCGGTGATCTCATCGGCCTGGGCCCGCGACAGCGTGATGCCGTGCGCGCGCTCGACCTTGCGCTCGAGCACCAGGTACTCGAGGTTGGCGCCCCAGCCACAGCCGATGTCGAGCACCAGCGAGTTCTTCTTCACCTCGGCGAAGTCAGCCAGCCAGCGGCTCTTGTTGCGCTGCGCCTGCTCGAGGGTGGTGTGCTGCTCGTCGTAGACGGCGCTCGTGTAGTGCATCCGCTCGTCGAGCCAGAGGCGGAAAAACTCGTTGCTGATGTCGTAACCGATTTCAACTTCTTCGCGGGTCGAGGTCATGTGTGTTTCCTGGTGAAGAACTTCAGGCGACGGCGTCGCCGTTCATTTCGCGGGTGAGGCGCTCGAGCTCTTCCTTGAGCACGTTCGCGGTGAGGAGGAGCTGCGCTTCCTGGTGGAGCGACGAGAGGAAGAAGCGCAGACGAGCCTGATCCTCCTCGACGGCGGGGTAGAGAATCGGCTGCACGTTGATGCCGCGCTTCTTGAGTGAGTCAGAGAGCTGCAGCGCGAGCACGGAGTTGCCCACGATGGCGGGCACCACGGCGGTGTCCTTGGTCATGCCGGTGTTCACCCCGCGCTCCTTGAGCAGCTTCACGAAGTAGGCGGCGTTGTCGCGCGCCTTCTTCGACCGCTCGGGGTGCTTGATCATCTGCTGCGTGGCAGCCAGCGCGGCCGCCGCGTTCGGGGGCGCGATGCCCACGGAGTAGACGAAGCCAGGCGTGGTGTACTTGAGGTACTCGACCAGCGCCTTGCTGCCGGCGATGTAGCCGCCGCACGATGCGAACGACTTGCTGAGCGTGCCCATCCACATGTCCACGTCGGCGCGCACCACGTCGTAGTACTCGCCCACGCCGCGGCCGTTCTCACCGACCACGCCAGCGGAGTGCGCCTCGTCGACCAGCAGCAGCGCTTTGTGCTTCTTCTTGATCTCGATGAACTTCGGCAGATCCGGAATGTCGCCGTCCATCGAGTAGGTGCCCTCGATGCAGATCAACACGCGGCGGTAGTGCGGCCGCAGGTTGGTCAGCATGCGGTCGAGCGCTTCCCAGTCGTTGTGGGGGAAAGGCCTTCGCTTGGCGCCCGAGAGCTTCGCGCCGCCGATGATGGAGTCGTGCGCGAGCGCGTCGTGCACGATGAGGTCGCCTGCGCCCACCACGTGACCGATGACGGTGACGTTGGTGGCGTGGCCCGAGACGAGCACGATGCTGTCTTCGGTGCCGAAGAAGTCGGCGAGGGCCACCTCGAGCTCGCGGGTCAGCGGCTTCTCGCCTGAAGCGACGCGGCTGGCAGAGACCGAGGTGCCGTACTTGGCGATCGCGTCCTGCGCGGCCTTGCTCACCACCGGGTCACCGGAGTTGCCCACGTAGTTGTACGAGGAGAAGTTGAGCATCTCCTTGCCGTTGACCACCGTGGTGTCGCCACAGATCGCCTCGTGCACGGAGAAGTACGGGTTCTGCAACCCGAACGCCTCGGCCATCGCGATGCGCTCCTTCAAGTCTTCGTACTCGGGGAACTTCGCCGGGTTCCAGCTCGACTCGTCGATGGTCACGGCGGCCGGAGCTGCTTCGACCGGCTCAGCCACGACAGGCACGGCCACCGGGGCCGCCTTCACGCTGAACTGCGGGTCGCGCTTCTTGAACTCGGCGGTCATGCCGGTGAGGTACGCGACCATCGCGCCCTTCTCGTTCTGCCAGATGAGCGTGCCGGTGAAGCTGTCTTCGTTCGCAGCCTCGAACGTGACGGTGACCTTGAGCGGACCCAGGCCGAACGGCGCGAGCTGCACGAAGCGGCCGAGCGAGAGGGGGAAACCCGCGCGCTGGTGCTTGACCCACGCCCAGTAACCCGCGAGTTGGAACGACGCGTCGAGGATGAGCGGGTCGATGGTCCACTCGTTGCGCAGCGGCTCCTTGATCCAATCCGACGGGCGGCAGCCCTTCACCCAGCCGACCACGCCATCTTCACCGAGTGCGTCGATGGCCGTGACGCCTTGCAGGCGCGGCCCGTGGAAGGTGAACCCGGCGTAGAAGTCCTTGAGCGAGAGCGGCAGCGTGGGCGTCGGCGCGAACGTCTTCACCGAAGGCACCACCGAGCTGTCAGCGCCGATGGTGACCGTGCCCTGGTACGAGAGCGCGCGGCCCTGGCTCAGGGTGACGGCGAGTGCGTTGCTCTTGCCACCACGCACGGCCTGCTTCACCGAGGCCTCGAGCCAGATGGTGTCGGGCACCAGCACGGCGCGCTGCAGCTTGAAGTCGGTGACGGCGAACGGCGCGAACTGGCCCGGGTTCGTTCCACCGGCTGCTTCGATGGCCGCGGCGGCGACGTGATCGAGCGCCGAGGCGAAGGGCAACACGCGCTGACCGGCCATGGTGTGGTCGTTCAGGTAGACGTGGTTCAAGCGCGAGACCGGGAAGGTCGCGGTGTGGAGCACGGTGCGCTCCGGCACGGCGCGGCCGATCAACACCTCGCCCGAGCCGCCGTCGACTTCACGGAGGAACGCAGCGACACCTTCGTCATCGGAGAGGAAGGTGACGCCTTCGGCCTTCAGCTCCGCCTTCTTGAACGAAGGAATCCGCTTGGCCATCTCGGAGTCTTCCCAGGGCGGGAAGTCGATCGCCACGGTGCGCTGGGCGCCGCCGATGCGCGACATCATCTCGTTGGCCGCCGAATAATCAGTCTGCGCGGCGTTGCCGAAGCGGCCGGCCCACGAGCTGATCAACACCAGCAGCGGGAGGTCCTTTGAGGCGTCGACCAGCGCGAGCGCACCGCCCACCTTGGTCTCCAGCACCGAGTCGAGCTGGGCTGCGTCCTTCTTCTCCACCAGCGCATCGGCGAGCACGCCCGCGTTGTGGATGATCGCTTCGACCTTGCCGTACTGCGCGCGGATGGCGTCGAGCGAAGACTTCACGCTCGCCGCGTCACGCACGTTCATGGGGAAGTAGCTGCACGCCTTCGCGCCCGCGCTCTTCACCTGCGCGACCGACTTCGAGAGCTCTTCGTTCATCGCCGAGCGGCCGGTCAGCGCGATGGTGCAGCCGTGCGCCTTCGCGAGGCCCTTGGCGAACTTGAAGCCGAGGCCCTTCGCACCACCGGTGACCACGACGACCGAAGCCGCGTTGAGCGTCTTCTTCGAAGCAGCCGCGGCGAGCGGGCGAACAGCGACGGCGGTGCGGCCGTTCTTGGCGAACCCGACTTCAGCGGTGCGATCGCCCGAGACGATCTCTTCCACGATGTGGTGCGCGATGGCTTCAGCGCCCAGCGTGACGTCGACGTCGATGGCCTTCACCAGCGCGTCAGACCACTCCAGCGCGAGCGCCTTCGTGAAGCCGAGCGCGCCGACCTGGCCGAGCGACTCACGCGGGGTACCGGTCAGACCGAACTGACCGCCCAGGCCCGTGACGGTGACGAAGAGCTCGGCCTTCTCTGCGCCGACCTTCTTCGAGAGCGCCAGCAGTGAACGGGGCGCGGCGCGGTAGTCGCCGGTGACGCCGAGCGTGGAGAGGTTGATGACGCCCGCGAAGTGACCCTCGGTCGAGATGTCGCCGATGACCGCGGTCAGTCCGTGCGTCTTGAGCTGAGCGACGACCGCGTCGGCCACGCCGTGCGTGTCCTTCGTGACCAGCACGGGCCACTCGAACGAAGTGACCGTCTCCGAGAGGGCCGCCAGAGGCGCCGCGACCACGGCAGGTGCGTAGCGATCGACCGGCAACGAAGCGGAGGGCGCGTCGGCCTTCGCGATGACACCCGACTCCAGCGTGGTGACGATGTGCTCGATGATGGTCGCGCTGGTGGTGGTCTTGCTGAACAGCTCACGGGGCAGACCGCCCAACGAGGGGAACGCCTTGCCCACCGATTGATCCAACTCGACCAGCATCAGCGAGTCGAAGCCCAGCTCGTTGACCAGGGTCTGGTCGAGACGCAGCGTCTTCACGGGGAAGGCGCTGATGCGCGCGACGGCCTCGAGCACGCTGGCCTGCACCGCGGGGCGAATGTCTTGCTTGGGCTCTTCCTTCTTCTCCCCAACGCCGTCGGCCCCAGGGCCTTTGGTCAGCACCGGAGCCGGCGCGGGCGTCTGCGCACCCGTCACCTGATCAGCGCCCTTCCGGCTGACGAGGTTGGAGAAGTCGGGCGGCTTGGCGACCACCGGCACGACTGCCGACTGCATCGCCGTTGCCGTGCTCCCACTCGCGGTCGGCACCTGCACCTGCTGCGCGACCTGGGCGAACGCGGTCATGTCTCCGCCCCCGGCGAGCGCCTGGATCGCGTTGGCCTGGGCCTTGACGATCTCCGCCTGGCTTTGCAGCAACTGCATCTGCTGTTGGAACAGAGCGATCAGGTTGTCCATGGCGGCGGGTCCCTTCGACAGCGGTTGAGCATCAAAAACAGGTGCGGCACGCGGAGCAGCGGCCTTGACCAACGGAGGACGAGGGGCGCGCGGGGTGCGCTCCATCGCCCAGTACTTCTGAGTCTCGAGCGGCGTGGGAGGCAGGATGGCCAGGCGAGCGCCGTGCAGCAGAGGCTGCGCGTTCACCGGCACACCCTTCATCCACAACTGACCGAGCGCGCTCAACAACATCGAGCCCGCGTCGTTGCCTTCGTTCGGTCCCAGCGCGAACACCGTCGCGTTCTGCGCGACGCCACGAGCGAAGGAGAGCAGCGCTCCACCGGCGCCGACCTGAATGAAGTGGGTCACGCCTTCATCGACGCAGGTCTGCAGCGCGTCGACGAAGTTCACCGGCGAGGTGGCGTGCTGCACCCAGATCTCCCGCGCCTCGGCGATCGAGCCGTACATGCGGCCGGTGATGCACGAGACGATGCCGGAGCGGGGCTCCTGCAGCGGCAAGCCCGTCACGACGCCGCGCATCTTCACGTCCATGCCCGCCATCAACGGCGAGTGGAAGGCGTGGCTCACGTCGAGGCGGGTGCTCTTGAAGCCCGCTGCGTTGAGCGCGGCCTGCACGGCCTCGATGCCCTTGCTGGTGCCGGACAACACCACCTGCGTGGGGTGGTTGTGATTGGCGATCACCACGCCGGGCACGAGGTGCGCCTGCACCCGCGAACGTTCGGCCATCACGGCCAGCATCGCGCCGGGGTCGGTGAGCCCCAGCTCATTCATCAGCTGACCGCGGCGGGCGACGAGCTTCACCGCGTCGGCACCCGGCAACATGCCCGAGGTGGCGGCAGCCGCGAACTCGCCCAGCGAGTGACCCAGCGTCAGCTCAGGCAGCACGTTGCACTCACGCAGCAGCTCGCCCATCGCGATGCCGAGCGCCGCCATCGCGGGCTGGCACACGTGCGTCTGGGTGAGGTGCGCCTGCGCGGCGACCGGGTCGGTGCCGGCCGGCGGGTAGAGCGCGTCGAGAATGGAGAAGCCGGCATCGGCCTTCACGGCTGCGTCGTACTGCTCGAGGCGTGAACGCAGCGTGGGGAAGCGGGCGACGAGATCCTGCAACAGGCCGACGCGCTGGGCGCCCTGGCCGGCGAAGAGGAAGGCGATCTTCCGCTGCTCTGCAGGCACCGGCGTCGACGGCACCAGCGTGCCCGCGGCGATCTGCTTGAGCGCGTCGATCAGATCTTCCTGCGTGGTGGCGAGGAAGGCGACGCGCGTATCAAAAGCCTGGCGCGAGGCGAGCGTGCGGGCGACGTCAGCCACCTGCAACGAGTTGCGTGAAATCTCCGTGGCCAGCTCGGCCGCGTGCGACTGCAGCAGCGCGTGCGTGGCCGCGGAGAGAAGGAACAGAGACGGACCGGCAGACACCGGCACCGGCGCGCGCATCGGCGCCTGCTCCAGCAACACGTGCGCGTTGGTGCCGCCGAAGCCGAACGAAGAAACAGCCGCGCGGCGAACCGGCGCATCCCACGGGGTCGCGCTCGCTGCGACGCGGAACGGCGAGTTGGGCAGGTCGAGCTTGGGGTTCAACTGCTCACAGCCCGGCTGCGGAGGAATCACGCCGTGGTGCAGCATCAGGCAGGTCTTGATGAAGCCCGCCGCGCCCGCCGCCGACATGGTGTGCCCGATGTTCCCCTTGATGCTGCCGAGGTTGCAGTAGGGCGCCTCGAGCGCGTGACCTGCACGCTCGTTGAAGAAGTGTTTGAGCGCGCCGACTTCGGTCGCGTCGCCCACGGTGGTCGCGGTGCCGTGGGTCTCGACGTAGGTGATGCTCTCGACCGGGAAGTCAGTGTCGGCGTGTGCCCTCCACATCGCCTCGCGCTGGCCTTCGGGACGCGGGGTCATCGGGCCTTCACCGCGGCCGTCGTTGTTGCAGCCCGAGCCCTTGAGCACCGCGTACACGCGATCGCCGTCGCGGAGAGCGTCGTCGAGCCGCTTGAGCACCACCAGGCCCACGCCTTCGCCCATCACGAACCCATCGGCGCGCGCGTCGAACGGCCGGCACACGCCCGAAGGCGAGATGGCGCCGATGCGCGAGAAGCCGATGAGGTTGTCGGGGTTCAGGTTCAGGTACACGCCGCCGGCGATGGCCACGTTCACCTGGCGGGCGCGCAGGTTGATGGTCGCTTCGTGAATCGCCACCAGCGCCGAGCTGCACGCCGCGTCGATGGACAGCGCGGGACCGTTCAAGTCGAAGGTCTGCGCCACCGAGCAGGCGATCATGTTCAGCAGCGAGCCTGCGATGGTGAACGCGCGGGCAGGCGCCACGTCGGCCACCGAGCCCTTGAGCGCTTCGGCTTCTGCGCCCGAGAGCGAGTCGCCGAACTCACCGTTGATCGACTGCTGCGCGCGGTGACGCGCGGTCATCAGGTCTTTGTATTCGGAGACCGACGCGCCGATGAACACACCGGTGCGTGAACGATCGAACGGCTTGTTCTCGTAGCCCGCATCCTGCAGCGCCTGACGGGTCGCTTCGATGACGATGCGGTGCTGCGGGTCCATCACCTGCACGCGGCGAGGGGCCAGGCCGTAGTGCAGCGCCGCAAACTCGTCGACACCGTCGATGAAGGCGCCCTTGCGAACGTAGGTCTTGTCGACGGCGCGCACGTCGGTCGGATCGAAGAACGCGGAGTGTTTCCACCGCGAGTCATCGATGTCCTTGAACGCCACTTCGCCGGTGCTGATCAGCTGCCACAACTCAGGCAAATCTTTCGCCTGAGGAAAGCGGCAGGCCATGCCGACCACGGCGATGGCTTCACGGGGCTCGTTGTTCTTGATGGGACTCAATTGAGAACCTCCAGCACCCGCGTGGAACTGACTGCTTCAGTACGTGACGTCAGTGCCCGCGGGCACCAGGCGCTTCACGACGTCGCCGAGGTCGCCCAGGGTCTGCACCTTGGCGAGGTCCTCGTCGGGCATGCGGATGCTGAGCTTCTCTTCGAAGAAGCTGACGAGCTCCATGACCGCGACGGAGTCGAGGCCGAGCTTGCTGATCACGGTGTCTTTCGTGAGGCCGTCGAGCTTCTTGCCGTTCACTTCGAGGGCGGCCTGCGTGAAGAGCTGGATGATGTTGACGTTAGCCATGGTGTCCTTCGTTGTTGCGTGGGGTTGATTTGATCCAAAGCCCCTTGGGGCGACGGCGTTGGGTTGGGAAATAGTTTCAGCCGAGAATGCGGCTGACGCGCTTCTGGGCGTACGAGCCCACCAGCTTGAACTTCGAGACGGCATCGGAGACGGAGCGGATCTCCAGGGTGTGCTCCACCACCCGCTTCGCGCGGTGCTGCGCGCGGCCGAGCAGTGACTTCGCGACGTGACGGGCGACCACCAGCTTCTCGCCGTTGCCACCCAGCGTGCGGTTGCCTTCTTTGCCGATCTCGCCGGCGAGGTACTGAAGGCGCGTCTTCGCGCGCTGCAGCTTGCCGCTCGAGGTCTTGGGCAACGAGCCGACCGGCGCGATGACCACGTCCATCGGCATCAGCTGGAGGTTCTCGTTGATCTTCTGCTTGATGAGCTCGATCAGCGCTTCAGGCTCCTTGGTGCGCGACTCGACGACGATCACCAGCTCTTCGCTCTGCAGGCCGGGGCGTGACAGCGCGACGGTCGAGCCCTTCCGCACATCCGGAAGTTCGTCGACGATCCACTCCATGCGCTGCGGGTCGTAGTTGCGACCGTTGATGATGATGATGTCCTTCTTGCGACCCGTTATGTAGACGTTGCCGCTGACGAGGTAGCCGTAGTCACCCGTCTTGAGCCAGCCGTTGCCGAAGGTGCGCTCCGTGGCCTCCGAGTCTTCGAAGTAGCCCTTGGCGATCGAAGGCCCGCGCACCCAGATTTCACCGATGCGGCGATCCGTCAGGCGCTTGCCCGCGTCGTCGAAGATGCCCACTTCGTGGCGGGGGAAGGCCTTGCCGCAGTTCACGAACTCCTGCGCGCTGCCGTTGGCGAGCTTCTCGATCGGCGCGGGCTCGGCCTTGCGATCCTGCTGGTAGGCGTCGGAGTCGATGACGTCGGTCGACAGCTCTTCCTCGAGGCCGATGAAGCTGATCGCCAGCGTCGCCTCCGCCATGCCGTAGCAGGGGAGCAGCGACTGCGGCTTGAGGCCCGACTTCGCGAACGTCTCCACGAAGGCGCGCATGGTGACGGGGTTGATGGGCTCGGCGCCGCAGCCGAAGTGCCGCATCGACGAGAGGTCGAGTGACGCGAGCTGCTCGGGCTTCGCGCGTTTGACCGCCAACGCGTACGCGAAGTTCGGCGCGAAGCTGATGGTGCCCTTCACCTTGTGAATGGTGCGCAGCCAGATGGTGGCGTTGCGCACGAAGGTCATCGTGGGGATGAAGGTCACCGAGACGCGGTGGAACAGGGGGGAGATGACGAAGCCGATGAGCCCCATGTCGTGGTAGAGCGGCAGCCACGAGACGCCGTGATCCACGTCGGTGTCCGACTGGAGGCCGTCACGCATGATGGCCCAGGCGTTCGCGCGCAGGCTGCCGTGGGTGACCGAGACGCCCTTGGGGGTCGAGGTCGAACCCGAGGTGAACTGCAGGAAGCAGAGGTCGTCTTCGGTGACTTCTGCCTTCTCCTGGCTGGCCCCTGCGGGCGCGGGCAGGAGCAGCTCTTCGGTGGTGATCACGCCCTTGACGGAGGCGACCTTGGAGATGCCGCTCCAGAGCACCGCCTGCACCTTCTCGTTGGTGACCAGGTAGACCGGCTTGGCCTTGCCCATGATCGCCACGAGCGTGTCGATGTACGCGTCGAGCTTGCCCATCGACAGCGGCGGGTAGAGCGGCACCGGCACGATGCCCGCCCAGACCGCGGCGAGGAAGGTGGGCACGAAGTCTTCGCCATCCGGCACGACCATCGCGAGGCGGTCGCCCTTCTTGAGGCCGTAGTGGCGGAAGTGGGCCGCCCGGCGCATGGCCTCTTCGCGCAGCTTCTCGAAGGAATAGAACTGCTCCTTCTGATCGCGGTCGAGGAAGGTGTAGCCCTTCGTCGTCATGCCCTGACCGGCGTCGAGCGCTGCGATGAGGTTCGGGTAATCGAAGATCTGCGGCATGGGCGAGCCCCTCTCTGAAGAGCTTGCTGAATACGTTCAGGCCTTGAGGGTGGTCAAGCGTTCGACCCCAGCCGGAGGCTCTGTGGCACCCGTGATACACACCTCCCCAGTTGCCGAATGACGCAGCAATTTGAGGCTCTTAAGAGAGATTTTAAACCCTCGACAGGAGCTGGAAAGCCTCGATAGTGAGCAAATATTTGCTCGTAAATGAGGAAAACAGCCTGTCCGGAGGGTGCTGAGGCCAATTTGTGACAGTTCGGGTCGAAACTAAACGCCGGAAACTCCAGTGAGTGAAACTGAGCATCAAGTTGCTCAGTTTGACGAGAAAACCCCACCTCTCTACAAGCGGAGGCTCACATGTCGCAGCTTCGGCCCCGTTCAGCAGCCTCCGTCGCGCCCCGGTTTGCCGTCCGGGCGCCTGACGTCCAGGTCGAAGAGGTGGCTGGGGGGCGGGCCAAAGACGAGTTCATCCGCTTTCAGCTGGATCATTACGCGGGCGACGAAAACTTCGTCCCGCCCATCGTGGCGGAGCGCCGGGAGTTCCTCGACCCGAAGCAGAACCCCTTCTTCGCCGAAGCGCGCGCCGCGTTCTTCCTGGCCCGGCGGCACGGCAAGGTGGTGGGGCGGGTCGCAGCGGTGGTCGACGATCGCTACAACCGCTTTCACGGCACCCACGACGGCTTCGTGGGCTTCTTCGAGTCGCAGAATGATCCCGGGCTGGCGGCGGCCTTGTTCGAAGCGGCGCTGGGCTGGCTGCGCCGGGGAGGCGCCAAACGCTGCGTGGGGCCGGTGAACCTGGGCTTCCAGCACGAAGCGGGCGTGCAGGTGCACGGGCACGAGCGCTTCCCCGCGATGATGATGCCGTACAACCCGACCTTCTACGGCGTGCTCTTCGAAGCGAACGGGTTCACCAAGCTCAAAGACCTCTACAGCTACGAGGTGCTCGCGATTCAGGGCATGCCCGAGAAGGTGCGCCGGCTGGCGGAGCGCGTGCGGCAGAACGGCATCGTGAAAGTGCGGAGGCTCGACCTCAACCATCCCGAGGCCGACCTGAGCCGCATGCAGGCCATCTTCCACACCATGCTCAAGCCGGGCTTCGGCTTCGCGCCGATGAGCCACGAAGAGTTCATGTCGATCGTGAACCGCCTGCGGCCGCTGGTGTTGTTGCGCCCTGAGCTCTCCCTGATGGCCGAGGTCGATGGTGAAGCGGTGGGCTTCGCCATCACCGTGCCCGACGTGCACCTCGCGCAGAAGGAAGCCGGCGGGTACCTGTTCCCCTTCGGCCTGGCAAAGATGTTGTGGAAGGCGCGCAGCATCGTGCGTCTGCGCGGCCTGCTGTTCGGTATCAAAGACGGCTGGCGCCGCCGCGGCATCGACGCCCTGCTCGCCGCGGAGACGTTCACCCAGGCCCTCGCGCTCGGCTATCAAGCAGGTGAGCTCGGCTGGGCGATGGAAGACGACACCCTGGTCAATCGCATGCTGCAGGCGACGGGCGCGAAGCACGTCAAGACGTTCAGGGTCTACGAACGTCCGCTGTGATCGTGAGGCGTCACCTCGCCGTAACGGGTGAGCGGAACCCCCGGTGACGAGCGCGCGCTGAGGTCATCACCGCGCAGTAACTCGCAATCGCGATGTTGTCTGGCTCGCGAGGAGATCAGATCTTGCGCGCCATGAATCCGAACCAGGCAAAGCTGCTGATCGCGGACGATTGTGAGTCCATGCGCGAGGTGACGCGCGACCTGATGCAGGCGCTGGGTTTCGCCCGCGTCGACGCCGCCCCCGATGGTCAGGTGGCGCTCGCGCTGTTCCGCAGCAATCACTACGACCTTGTGCTGACCGACTGGAACATGCCCTTCCTCACCGGCATCGAATTGCTCCAGCGCATTCGGCTGGGCCCCCTTCGCAACGAGACGCCGGTGTTGATCACCAGCGGGCACGTCACGCCGGTGCGCACCAACGAAGCGTTCAACGCGGGCGCGACCGGCTTCTTCGGCAAACCCTTCGCCACGGCGCGGCTGTGCGACAAGGTGCTGCGCATCGTCGGCTCGTTGGCGCCGGTGTCCGACTGTCTGCACGCGCCTCGCGAAGAGCGGGTTCTTCAGCGCTCTTCTCGCGCGCCGTAAACGCACAGCGCCGTCGCCAGAAACTGTGTCAAGTTCACCCCATGCGGCTCCTCGTTCTTGCTCTGGGTGTGGCCTCTCTGGCGGCTTGTATCAACACCACGGTGGACCGCTTTGCGTGCGCTCCCGACGGCAGTTGCCCGAATGGTCAGCGGTGTTGTGCGGACGGTCTGTGCGACACCCAATGCGGCAGCGCGACGGGTGGCGGCAGCGCGACGGGGGGTGGCAGCGCGACGGGCGGCGGCAGCGCGACGGGCGGCGGCACGGCGACAGGCGGCGGCACGGCGACAGGCGGCGGCAGCGCCACCGGTGGAGGCGGCGGCAGCACCATGGTCGTCGACGCCGGGGTGTTTTGCTCGAGCCTCGAGGGCGACTACATCGACGCGATGGACAGGGCGCGAGCGTGCAACCCCAACTCCCTGGTGAACCCTTGCACCGTGACCAGGCCCAACGTCATCGTCTGCGGCTGCCCGTCCTTCATCAACGCCGGCTCGGAGGGGCCGGTCGACGCCTTGACCGACCGCTTCGTCGACGCGGGTTGCATGGCGATGGCGTGCCCACGCTGCGCGGTGGTGGACGCGGGGATCTGTCGGCCCTCGGCGAATGACCCGAACTCGGGCCAGTGCGTCGATCGGTAGTCCGTTGCCCAGGCGCGGTCGATGAGGGCTCCAGCAGGCCCCGAAACTGACCGTGGCCGGGAGCACGGGCCGTTGTCATGGTTGGCCCATGATGCGCACTTCACGAATCTTCAGCGTGTGTCTGGCGGTGGTGACGCTCGGTGGCTCGGGCGGCTGCGCGCAAGCCACGGGCGTCAGCAGCCCCGATTGTCTGCTCATCGACGACGGCTTCGGCGCCACCGGCACCACCAGGGTGAAGGCCGAAGTGGTGGTGACCGGCCTCGAGGTGCCCTGGGGCATCGCGTTTCTTCCCGGCGGCGAGCTGCTGGTGACCGAACGGCCGGGCCGGGTGCGGCTGGTCCGTGGAGGCGCTCTGCTTCCCACCGCGGTGGCCACGGTGCCGCTCGCTCCCGACGGCGAGAGTGGACTGCTGGGCATCGCGCTGCACCCGAACTTCGCCACCAACCGCTTCTTCCTCCTCTACGCGACGGTGAGCGTCGACGGCGCGAAGCAGAACCGCGTCGAGCGTTGGAAGTTGTCGGATGACTCCACCAGCGCGACCTTCGACGGCGTGGTGCGCGGGGGCATCGCGGCCGCGAAGTTTCACGACGGAGGGCGCATCCGCTTCGGGCCCGACGGCATGCTCTACGTGGGCACCGGCGACGCGCGTGAACCCGATCGGTCGCAAGATCAGAACAGCCCCAACGGCAAGGTGCTGCGGCTGACGCCCGAGGGCGAAGTGCCCAGCGACAACCCCACCACGGGCAGCCCTGTCTTCGTGAGCGGTCTGCGCAACGTGCAGGGCTTCGACTGGTTCGATGCCACGACGCTGGCCATCGCTGATCACGGCCCTTCAGGTGATCTCGGCCGCAGCGGTCACGACGAGATCAACGTCGCGCGCGCCGGCGAGAACCTGGGCTGGCCCACGGTCTACGGCTGCACGAAGCGGGAAGGCCTGGTGCCGCCGAGGCTGGTCTTTCACGACGCTGTACCGCCCGGAGGCGCGGCCTTCTACACGGGCACCGCCATCCCTTCGTGGAAAGACAGCCTGCTGGTCGGAGTGCTGGGCTCGACGCACCTGCAGCGCGTGGTGTTCGACGCCGAGCGGCGCGTGAGCTCGCACGAGGTGTATTTCGAGGGATCGTTGGGCCGCATTCGGGAGGTCATCATGAGCCCCGATGGTCAGCTCTACCTGACCACCAGCAACTGCGATGGCCGCGGTGACTGCCCCTCCGACAAGGATCGCATCGTCAAGATCGTCCCCGAATAGAGGCGGGGCAACCTGCGCTCGGTTCTCCAGTGGCTGGGAGCCTCTTGCGCGCCCATGCTACGGGGCTCCTCATGGTTCGCACTCTCCTGGTCATCGCGGTCCTCGGACTCTTCAGCTGCGAACCCACCGCGCCTCGTTGCGACTCGACCACCTGTTTTGGGTGCTGCGACGCGACCGGGCAGTGCCAGGGGGGCGGTGCGACCGACGCCTGCGGAGCTCAAGGAAACCGCTGCGACGTCTGTGTCGGGTCTCAGACATGTGCGCTGGGCCGCTGCCAGGCACCCTCCTGCCTACCTGCGAACTGCGCCGCGCTCGGCTTCGACTGTGGCCAGGCGGAAGATGGCTGCGGCGGCGTGCTCGAGTGCGGCAGCTGTGGCGTCGGCCGAACCTGCGGCGGAGGAGGGCGGAGGAACGTGTGCGCTCCGGGCGTCTGCACCCCGGCATCGTGCGCTGCGCTCAACGCCGAGTGTGGGCGCGTCTCTGATGGCTGCGCGGCGCTGCTCACCTGCGGCAGTTGCAGCGCGGGCTCCAGCTGCGGCTTGAACGCGCCCAACCGGTGCGCTTGCCGGCCCACCACCTGCTCCACGCTCGGGCGCGAATGCGGTGAGGTGAGCGATGGCTGCTCGGCGATGTTGAGCTGTGGCTCCTGCAGCGGCGGGCGTACGTGCGGTGGTGGAGGGGCTCCGGGCATCTGCGGCACGGGCTCGTGCACCCCGAAGACCTGTGCGGAGCTGAGCAAAGAGTGCGGTTCGGTCTCGGACGGATGCGGGGGCATGCTCGCCTGCGGCAGCTGCTCCGGAGCGCTGAGCTGCGGCGGTGGAGGCACCCCCAACGTGTGCGGCGCCACCTGCGGCAATGGCTGCCCCAGTGGCTTTTCTTGCGACCCGCGAGGCGTGTGCACGGGCTCGAGCTCGTCGCTGGTGCTCAACGTGCTCGCGGTGCCGGTGAGCGGCACGGTGCGGCTCAACGGCGCGGCCCCGGTGCGCGGCTCGTCGTGCAGCAGCTCGACCTCGTCCTCTGGCTACGTGACCTTCATCGACGCAGTCACCGGCACTCAACTTCGCGCCGACACGTCGTGCAGCTCGGCCAACTTCGCCTTCAACCTCACAGTGCCGCCGGGCACGTACAAGGTGAGCGTGTACAACTTCGGGCCGACCTACTCGAACCTGCCCGAGGGCTTGTCCGGGGTGAACCCGGCTCTGGTGGTGTCTGGTGCGGTCTCCGCCCTCGACTTGAACGTGCTCGCGGTGCCGGTGAGCGGCACGGTGCGGCTCAACGGCGCGGCCCCGGTGCGCGGCTCGTCATGCAGCAGCTCGACCTCGTCTTCCGGCTACGTGACCTTCGCCAACGAGGTCACCGGCACTCAGCTTCGCGCCGACACGTCGTGCAGCTCGGCCAACTTCGCCTTCAACCTCACGGTGCCGCCGGGCACGTACAAGGTGAGCGTGTACAACTTCGGGCCGGCCTACTCGAACCTGCCCGAGGGTTTGTCCGGGGTGGTCAATCAGCTCCGGTTGCAGTGATCACACCAGTCCCGTTCTCGACGCACCTGCAAGACTGCCCATCAGACTGATCAGGGAATCGGAACGTCGCTGTGACGCAGATCCGCCCGATGGTGTGACTTCGCCGGACAACTGTGGTGTGGAATGACGGGCGGCGGCCGGGGCAACAGCGGCTCGTGGGAGAGGTGGTGCACGAACACCTATGTGCCCGGCCTTTGCGATGCGGCGGTGCGCTGCGGCACCTACTCGAACCGGACGATCTGCGAAGACACTGCGGCCGCCTTCAACAGCTGCGGCTCGAGCCCGGACTGCGCGATGGCCCCTTGCGACTCGACGCGACCGTGCAGCTTCGGCTCCCAGTGCGGCCCGGCCAACGTGTGCGTGGTGTCTGGCGACATCGGCGCCACGTGCACCACCCAGGGTAGCGGTGAGTGCCTGCCCAACCTCATCTGCGACATTCCCACGGGCGCGAGCACAGGGAGCTGCAGCCGCATTCACACGCTGGGCGAGTCATGCAGCTACTTCGGCTTCCAGTGCGGGTTCAGCGTGGACCTCTACTGCACGGCCACCAGCACCAGCGCCGGCGTGTGCGCCCTCAGGAAGGGCCTCGGCGCGAGCTGTCAGAGCGGGGGCGAGTGCAACTCGGGCGTGTGCACCAACGGCCTGTGCGGCGGTTGCGCTGACCCGACGCCCTGATCAGGCCGGAGAATCGAGGTCAGGAGCCGGAAGTTTCGGTCTTCATTTTGGACTCCGTTCGTCTCGAGCGGAGTCGAGAGGCCCCTGGGCTGTCTTCGGGTGCGAGGTCAGGGCTTGCAGATGGTGTTGCGGCCGCGCTCTTCGCCGGCTTCGAGCACGCCGTTGCCGGCAGTGCCGCCACCGGCGCCGTCGTCCACGCCGAAGCGGTACTCGTAGCCGCCGTTCACGCAGCCGGTGGAGACCACGATGTCATCCAGCCCGATGGGGGTGCCGGTGAGACCGTCGGCCTGCCGCGGCGCGATGACGATGGCGTCGGCGTCGCCGAAGGCGGGGTCGGCAAAGCTGTAGGGCGTCAGCGTGAGCGGGTAGCCCCACGGCACGTCACCCATGCGGCGCTCGGTCCCCGTCTGAGCGCCGTTCTTGTAGGCCATGAAGTCAATGTACGCGGTGGGCCAGTTGCCGTCGTCGCCCAGCTTGAGGCTGGTCCAGCGTGCCTCCGAGCCGTCGGCAGTGCGCACCACGTAGTGGGCGATGGTGTTGTCGTTCGGCCGGCAATAGTTGGTGGCCGCGTTCGAGCCAGCGCCGCCGACGTACATCGCTGCGGGAGACGTCGGCGAGACGACCTCGAGCGCCGCGGTCTCGTAGATCTGAAAGGCCCGCATCGTCCTGATGCCGCCGGCGATGGTGTCGGCCCCATCGAAGGTGATGGTCTGGGTGTCGCCCGTCACGGCCGTGGAGGCGATGAGCGCGTTGCTCCCGTTGGCGCCGTTGCAGGCGAAGGTTGGCGCGCCTGCGCCGACCTGAAGCTTCACCCCGCCGAAGGGGCAGTCGGCGCCGGGCCCTTCGACCGAGATTGCCGCGCTCGCGCCCGCGGCACCGTCGCAGACGTAGGCGATGGCGCCGGTGCCGACCTGGATCTTCACGCCGCCGGCCGCACAGTTGGCGCCAGCGGGCTCGGCCGCTACGCTCGCGCTCTGCCCGTCGCTGCCCGCGGCGCCAGTGCAGACGTAGGCCGGGGCGCCGGAGCCGACCTGCACCTTGACGCCGCCTTCGGCACAGTTGGGCCCAGCGGCCTCCGCGGTGATGCTCGCGCTCTGACCGTCGGCCCCATCGCACACGTAGGTGGGCGCGCTCGCCCCGACCTGCACCTTGACGCCGCCTCGCGCGCAGTTCGAGCCAGCAGCCTCCGTGGTGACGACCGCGCTCTGGCCGTCGGCGCCGTCGGCCCCGTGACACACGAAGCTGGGCGCGCCTGCGCCGACCTGCGCTCTGACGCCACCGTGGGCACAGTTGGGCCCAGCCGGCTCGGCGGTGAGGGTTGCGCTCTGGCCGTCGCTCCCGTTGGCCAGCACGAAGGTCGAGCCGTCGGAGCACGTCAGCGTCTTGACGCCGCCGACCTCTTCGATGCTGCAGGAGCTCCCGTCTTTCCCGGCAGGCCCGGCTTGCCCGGCTTGCCCCGGCGCGCAGGCGCTTAGCAGCGCGGCAGCCAACAGCGTCATCTCGTACATCCCCTGGTTGTCTTCGCGAGTCCGCATAGGGCGGGTCGCCCTGCACGCGCGCGGCCAAGCGGGCGGGCGTGAGATCAAGCGCACTTGGCGCGGAGGGCGGTGGGTGTGCCGACACCTTGCCGGCGACGGCTTCCCCTCTCCCCGACCCTTTCCCCCTTGGGGGAGACGGAGTTGATTCTGAGCGGCCCACAGGTGGCGTGGAGCAGGTAAGAGCCTGACCCATGGAGCACCGTCTGGGCCACGGCGAGGTGAAGGCAGGCGCCGCTGGGGAGAACCCGTCGGCGCCGGAAGTCGTGGGCGCACCGGCCGGCGGTGTTGCGGCTCCTCACGCGGCTCACGCACGACGCTTCGCTGGCGGAGGATCTCACGCAGGAGACCTTCGTCACCGCACTGCAGCACGCGGACTCGTGGCGGGGCGAAGGTGCTGCGCGGCTGGTTGATGTCCATCGCGCGGTCCCGCTGGTTGATGTCGAAACGGGCGCCGGCAGCCCGGCACCAGCCGGTCGATGAGGTGTCTCTTGAGACGCTCGGACTACAGGCGCAGCTCTCCGACTACGTCGATGGAGAGCTGTCGGCCGAGGCGCGGGTGAAGATTGAAACCCACCTGGCCGGCTGCGATGCCTGCACCCGCTTCGGCGGGAATTCGGCGCGGTGGCTCGACCGACGCAGTCGGCGGCGCTTTGACAACCGAACATGTCGTCGTCGCTCGCCTCGAGCAGCGGCATCACCAACTGGCGCACGGGGGCCCGGGCCGCCGGCTCGGGTGGTTTTGCACAGGCAGTGAAGAGCAGCAGCATCGACACGCAGCGCACCGTGACCGGTCACGGTAGCGCGACCGTTCCCTCACCGCGATGCCGACCTCAGCGTTCGGCGACCTGCCGATTCGCACGTTGACGCAGTTCACGCTCCCCGTCGTCAAGCCGCTCTGAGTCAGCGCGCCACCCGGCGATTCCGCATCGCTTCGGCGCGCTATGACCCGGTGGAAGGGCTGACCGCGCTGTCGTCGCGGAAGCGGGCGTCCCAGTCAGCAGGAAGCTCTCCGCGCCGAGCGAGCGCGAGGATGGCCTCCATCTCGGCGGCGTCCGGCTCACTTCGTTTTGGCGGGGGATCGTTCATGAGTGGATTGAGGTCGGGATGAGCGATCTCGCGGAGGTGAGTGATCACCTCACGGCACCAGGCAGCGCGGGCGTCGTGGTGAAGGATGACCCATCGGCGCGCGAGCCAGTGCGCCGCGAAGGAAGACACCATCAGCATGTGGCGGCCCGGAGCACCGAGCAGCGCACGCTCGAGGTCGGCGATGTGGAGACTGCGCTGCAGCTCCTCGTCGAGATGGCGGAAGGTGTCGGCGTCGGCGGCCTCTGTGAGCAAGGAGATCCGCAGGGCGAGCTCGTCGCGAGGCGTATCGGGCTTGGGGTTTTCGCGGAGCCACCCACGGAGGACGCGCAGGCCTGCCTCGGTGATTCTGAGTGGAGTGCGCTCTCGACGGTTCTCGGGTGGACCTGCGCTGATCAGGTTTACAGCGAGGAGCGATTTGACCGCTGGGTAGAGCTGGCCGTCGGACTCAGTCCAGAGGTGCGCGAGCTTGCGGCGCAGGGTGGCCTTGAGGCTCCAGATGGATTCTGGAGATTGGCGTAACAGGCCGAGGATGACGCGTGCGGTTCTGTTGATCATGGTGAAGAGGTATCAGGTGGGTATGACATTGCTGATCAGGCTGCTCTTGGAGGGCGTGGTGTCTATGGGGCTGGTGGTGTTGCCCAGCGCGAACAGGCCTCTCGGCGTCGGGCTTCCAGTGCTTGAGGGCCCGAAGCGTCGACTCTTTTAGAAAACGAGAATCCGGAAGGTGCGCGCGTGCGCCAGTCTCGTGGATGTATTTGCTGAGGTTGCGCGCGCGGGAGGCGAGGTACCCGGACAGAAAAGGGGCGCCGATAGCTCTGAAAGAGCGACTCTCTTTCAGAGTCAAAGAGGCCGCAATTCGCTGAGCAACACCACGCAATCACATACCTGCGTCCCCGTCGTCGCTCTAAAAGAGAACCGCGTCGGCAGACTTCTCTTTGAGAGAACTGGTGTGCGCTCCAACTCCGTGATTCAGGGTGCCTGCACGCGCGTTGAGCCTACGAATCACTCTAAAAGAGAACTCCTCGTGAACTCTCTTTCAGAGCTATCGGCGCCCCTTTCCCGTCCGGGTACCTCGCCTCCCGACCGCGCAACCCGCGCCAGTACTCGCCTCGCGCCCCCGAAGCGACCCGGCCGAAGATTCTCGTTTTCTAAAAGAGTCGACGCTTCGGGCCCTCGAGCACTGGAAGCCCGACGCCGAGAGGCCTGTTCGCTCTGGGCGACGCAACCGACCCCACAACACCACGCACCCCAGGGCTGTGGCAGTTGAGCCCTGTTGGGCAGCTCCGATGAACAACTCCCTTTCGGCAATTGCCCTCATCCTTCTTTCTGCGTGCCGAAGTCGGCCCCGTCATGGGCGAGGGCGGCAGCAGTACCGACGACGGCAGCACCCGCGTCGGCGGCTTCAACTTCGTCTTCAAGACCCACAGCTTCTCGTTCGAGAACGACACCAACACCGCAGGCACCGTGAAATCTGCGGTCATCGCGCAGGCGAAGGCCGCAGGTGAGCTGCACCGCGTTGCGCACACCGGAGATCAAGAGCGGAGTGGCGCTGCCCTGATCGGAGACGCCCGAGTCCGAAGAACAAGAAGAACAACCCGGAAAACCGAGAGCGGCAGCCGGAGGGGAGGTCGAAGTGGGGGCGTCGAGAAATGCAGCAGGACGGGCCGAGCGGAGCCGTTTCGGGGGGACGTCAGCCGGTGACGAAGGTGGCCGGGCGCAGCTGTGGCGCGACGGCGGTGGTCGGTGTGAAGCGGGCGGCGTCCGTCACATCGCGAGGGGCAACTGCGGTGGAGCCGTGGCGGGAGGCAGGACTCGGGAGGGGAGCGCGACGCCGAGTTTCGCCTCGCGCGCCTCGGCCTGCTTGCGGGTGGAGTGGAGGCTTCTGATGGTGCGGCGGCCGCCACTGGGGCAGCGCAGCCGAAGGTCCGCTGGTGAAGCTGGGCCAGCTCTGTGGAACGATTTCGTCAGCGCGTGCGAAGCGCTGGTATCGTCGTCGAAGATCCAGATTGGATCCTCGCTGCAATCAGCGCGGCAGATCATCTCCCAGGGGGCACGCTTGAAGCAGACAACACACGGGCCGTGGTTTGGTGTCGTTCTCTTCCTCGCGCTGGCGCCACTGGTGGCGAGCGCGTTCTCGCCGGCGGTCATCACCGCCGCCGTCCTGGGCGCCAAGCTCACGGACGCGGAGAGAGCGAAGCAAAAGGCCGAGAAGAAGCTCGAGGCCTTCACCAAGGAATACGACCCCTCGAAGAAGGGCCTCGCCCGCAAGGGCGCTGAGCTCGACAAGGACGTCGCCGACCTCGACAAGGAGCTCGACGCCCTGGCCGCGCTGGACGCCGCGGGCGCAGCCGAGCTCAAGATCCGTCGCGACGCGGCGGTCGCGAGCGCGAAGCAGGCCGTCGGCGGCGCGGAGGCAGGCAAGCTCTCGGAGGAGTTCGACAAGAAGCTCGAGCGCGCCGAGAAGGACTTCAACCCCGAGAAGAAGAACCTGCTCAACGTCGACCCGAAGAACATCGAGAAGTCGAAGAAGGAGCTCGACGACCTGATCGCGAAGCTCGACGGCGAGACGAAGACGAGCGCGCAGACCCGCCGCGACGCCCTGTTCGCGAAGGTCGAGAGCGGCGTCGGTGATGCGAAGGTGGGCAAGCTGCGCAAGAACATCGAGGCGCCCGCCCCCGTCGCGCCCGCAGCCGGCGTGCAGGCCATCACCCCCATGAAGCCGACCTGGTGCGACGGCGTGCTCGAGGCGATGGGCAAGAACCTCGACAACTACACGGCGGCCATCCCGAAGGAATGGAACGGCAACCCCACCGAGGCCATCCTCTTCTCCTGTCTCGACCCCGACTGGGACGTCCGGCAGCAGGTGGTGGCGGCGTGGCGGCAGAAGGTCAGCAACGCGCTGGGGCTGTCGGCGGCGATGAACGAGCGGCTGATCAAGACGGCTGCCCTCGTGCAGAAGCTCGACGACGACGCGCTCAAGAAGGCGAAGCAGGCGCTGTGCACGACTGAGCTCGCGCCCCGCACGGAAGGTACCGCCGAGGTCCGGGGCAACCGGGCGCTCGAACGCATGGCCGTCGGCTGCGGCAACCGCCTCTCTGACGAGAACAGGATGGAGCTGCGCGACATCGACGTGCCCGGCGGCCTCACCTCGCAGCTCGCCACCTCGATGGTGGTGCAGCGCGTGCTCGAGCAGGAGTCGACCGGCGGCAACGCGTCGTACCAGCTCAGCCAGGCCTCAGACGTGGCGCTGCTCAACGCCGCGCTCGTGTTCGACGCGGCGCAGTTCGAGCAGCAGCTCGACGCGCTCAGGCTCGGCCCGTGGGGGCAGCAGCAGGCCATCGTCAGCTACTTCGGCGGCAAGGCCCGGCTCGACGGCTGGGTCGCCACGCTCAAGGCGCTCACGAGCAGGGTATCGGGCCTGCAAAAGGTGGCGTTCGACGCGCCCGCGGCCGCGGTGAAGGCCTTCGCTGCCCGCGCCGCGCAAGAGAAGCCGCTGCTCGAGACGATGCTCTCGCTGGAAGCGCAGGGCGATCTCAAGGGCTGCGCCGAGAAGCTGTGGCCCCAGGTGAAGGCCGAGCTCAAGGGCCAGGTGAAGCCGTCACTCGAGGACGTGAAGCTGAACCCGATGCTCGCGTACGCCGTCGCGCTCTGCGCGCGGAAGGACCGCGACGTGCCGGGGCTCGAGCCCATCTTCACGTACTACGCCGAGCGTTCGCCGCCGGTGCGCGGGCCGATGGGCGCGGCGTACCAGGGCTATTTCGACGCCTTCAACCAGCTCGCAGGTGGTGGCGGTGGGCGCGGCTTTCAGCCGGGGAAACGTGAAGGCAGCTCCGAGACGCCGGCCGAGGTGCGGCCTCCTGAGCGCTCACCGGTCGACGCCGCCGAGCTGCCGGGGAGCGTCTTCGGCCACTCGAACTCGATGAACCCCAACGGGACGCTCGGGGGAGGCGTGGTGAAGGAGGTCGAGAAGAAAGGCGCGCTGGTGAAGCTCGTCTTCCGCACCGAGAAGTTCAAGGTGCCCGACTACAAGTGCGTGGAGACGAACATCGTCGATCGCATCACCCCTGAGGGCCAGGTCGTCTACCGGAGCAACTGCACCAAGATAGGCGAGCACGAGGAGGAGTCGACGATGAGCCCCTTCGAGACGCCGAGCTGGGCGGCCGAGGGCGTCGGCCCGGGCACTTTCGTGGTCGAGAGCTTCGCTGCCGAAGGGCGCGGCTGGATCATCCAGGCCTTCGACAGCAAGGCGCGCGGCAAGCGCACCTCGCTCTTCGGCGTGGGCCTCTAGCTGCGGCCGTACGCCTCGTCGGAGATCTTCATCGGCGTCTCGTCTTCGAGCAGCGCGATCTCGGCGTGGTGCTTGGCCTGGGGCACGTTCTCGTCTTGAACGAGGGGACCGCAGGCGGCCAGGCACAGCAGCACCCACGCCTTCTTCACGGACAGACCGCCGCGCACTTCTCAGCGCGGCAGAACCAGGGCGCGATCCCCGCATCGCCGCACGCCAGCACCGAGGTCACGGCTTGGCAGTCAGCGTCGACCGTGCAGGTGCCCACGCGCGCGCACCGCAGCCCCGCGTCGCCGAAGTCACGGCAGACCTGGTTGAAGGAGCAGTCGTTCTGCGCCTCGCAGGTCAAGCCTTCTCCTCGCGCGCATTCACCGTCGTGCATCACCGTGGTGCCCGCGGCTTCCGCGAGGCAGCGGTTGTTGTACGTGGCGAAGTTCTTCCCGCACACCGGCGCGGTGTTCAGCCCCGCGCAGCTGTCGCACGGGCTGCACACTCCGGCCGCCGTGCAGCCAGTGCCATCGAGCCCACCGGGCACCAGGCACTCGCCCTGGGCACACACCGGGTTCACCGGAGGCGCGCACGGCTCGCAGCAGCCTTCATCGCAGAAGCGCTGGTTGCCGCAGTACAACGAGGCGGCGCAGAAGCCGAAGCCGGGCTCGCAGGTGTCGCGGCACCGCTCATCGCGCGCGTCCGTGCGGCCGTTGCAGTCGTCGTCTTGCCCGTTGGCGCAGCGTTCTTTGCCGCCGGGGTGCGTGGTGGGCACGGCATCGTTGCAATCGCCGACCTGCTTGCCGGGGCACAGGCCGGTGAGCGCGGCCGCGTACCCATCACCATCGAGATCGCGGCAGGGATCGAGGTCGCAATACCCCGAAGGGCAGGGGCAGCTCAGGCACTGCACGTCGTGGCTGCAGATCATGTTCGAGCCGCACTGCGCGTCACTCCGGCAGCCGGGCACGCAGGTCTTGAAGCCATCGCCGCAGCTCTCACACAGCATGCCGGTGGGGCAGTCGACGTCGCCTTCGCAGCTCGAGCTCCGGGGGGGCGGCGCGTTCTGATCGGCTGCCACCTGGGTGGCCCGCTCCGAGCCCTCACCGCAGGCCAGAAAGAAGACCACCATCAAGATTCCGACGCTTCGCGACATGGGCAGGGCGCGATGAGCAGCATCCATGCCGCTGCCGAGAGCCCCGAAATCACGGGCCCGCTCTCAGGTTTCTGAGGCGTCCGACTCCCAGCGAGGGGGCTGCCAGGCGCCCTGGGGTGCGTCGTAGAAATCGTCGACCGTCACCATCAGCTTCTGAAACGGAGCGCGATCGAACCGCAGCCTTCCCAGCACCGGCAACGCACCCGGCGTCGCGGCTTCGACCGCCACCATGTTGGTGTGCCCGCGGATGCACAGCTTGCCGGTGGTGAGGTTGTCGACCCGGTAGTGAAAGTCGGCTGCCACCCGGCCGAGCTTGGTGAGCGCACACCGGATGGAGAGCTGATCTTCGTACGCGATGAAGCTGTCGAAGCGGATGTTGAGCTGGCGCAACGCGAGGTACCAGCCGCGTTTGTAGAGCTCGACCGCCGGCATGCCGTAGCGCCGGAAGAACGTCTCGCGCGCCTGTTCGAACCAGACGGCCGCGCAGCGGTGGTGCACGAAGCCCAGGCCGTCGGTCTCCGAAAAAGTGACCCGGTGTTCCAGGTGAGAAGTGACTTCGTCCCAGCGCGACATGCGGTTGCGCGTAGCATTCGCCTCGATGAAGGATCCAGCCGTCATTGCATTCATCGATGCCCTCGACCCCACGCTGAAGAAGCAGGTCGAGGCGATTCGGACGGCCCTTCTTTCTGTGAACCCGGAAATCGAGGAGGGCATCAAGTGGAACGTGCCCAGCTTCCGCACCGTCGAGTACTTCGCCACCTTCCACCTGCGGGGTGAAGGCGTGAAGCTCATCCTGCACACCGGCGCGAAGGTGAAGAAGTCGAAGGGCCTGAAGCTGGAGGACCCGCTGCTCGAGTGGCTCGGCACGGATCGCGCGATGATCACCTTCGCCGACCTGAAAGACGTGAAGGCGAAGTTGCCCGGCTTGAAGCGCCTCATCGCGGAGTGGCTCAAGCGCCTGTGATTCTCTGGAAGCGCGTCGCGCTGATGCAGCTGTCGATCTTCGGAGCGCTCTACATCGCCTCGGTGGCCGGCTTCGTCCTGATCGCTGACGGCATCACCCAGCGTTTCGTCGACATGGCGCGCGGTCCGTACCTGTCGACGGCGGTGTTCGCGCAGCTCGGCCTGCTCCCTGCGTACGGGCTGTTGGCGGTGGTGGCGACGGTGCTCACCGTGCCGTTGATCCGCTCCGAGACGAAGCTGCTGCCGAAGGTGGTGCTGCTCGACCTGGGGCTGCTCCTCCTCGCGCTCGGGCCCGCACTCAGGGGAGGGCCGGGCCTGGTGGACTTCGTCGCCCGCCGGCTTCCTGCGTTCGATCTCTATGCGCTGTACCGCTGGCACGTGCTCGATGCGCTGACGGCCGGTCTGGTTCTCGTGGTCGTCTTCGCGGCGGCCAGCGTGGTGCGCAGCGTGAAGGGCAGGGTGGGCACGTTCGCGGTGAGCTCGGTGTTGGTGTTGGGGGCACTGCATCGCCCCTCGCCACAGCGTGCGACGCCGCTGAACAAACCGAACGTGTTGATCATCGCGACCGATTCGTGGCGCTTCGATCGCGTCGGAGTTCACGGCGCGAAACACGCGGACATCACGCCGAACGTCGACGCGTTCGCGAAGCGGGCGACTGACTTCACCAACCTGCACGTCGCCACGGCGAGCACGTTGGAGTCGTGGGTCACCTTCTTCTCGGGCCAGCTCCCTTCGACGCACGGCATTCGCAGCATGTACCCGAGCCGCGAAGAGGCCCAGGCGGTCGACCAGCTGGCCTCCACCCTGCCTCGGATTCTGAAGACAGCCGGCTACGACACGTTCGTCTCGTCGGACTGGGTGGGGAACTGCTTCGATCTCGTCGACCTCGGCTTCACGAAGCGACGGGTCGCTCCCGTGCAGAACTTCGAGGCGTTGTTGCGCGAGGCCACGGTGCAGGCGCATCCACTCGTGCCGCTCTTCTTCGGGAGCGTGCCGGGGAAGCTCGGTGAGTTGCTCGTGCCGGGCCGGGCGTCGCTCGCCTCGTTGGTGCGGCCGGGGGCGTTGGTGGATCAGCTCTTCGTCGACGTGGACGCGAGCGTGGCCGCGCAGAAGCCCTTCTTCGGGATGTTGTTCCTGAGCCCCACGCACCTTCCGTACAACTCGCGCTCTCCGTTCAACGCGAAGTACGGAGATCCCGCGTACTCCGGGCCACATCGGCTGCGCGTCGAGGTGAACGCGCATGAGCTGATCACCACGGGGTTCTCACCGACGCTGCCACCCGAGGCGATCGCTCACGTGCAGGATCTCTACGACGACGCGGTGAGCGACTTCGATGACAGCGTGGGCCAGGTGCTGCGTGAGTTGGATGCGCGCGGTCTCGATTCGAACACGGTGATCATCATCACGACGGATCACGGTGAGGATCTTTATGATCCGGGCTCGACGCTCGGTCACGGCACGAACTTCTTCGGCGGTGATCAGAGCACGCACATTCCGTTCTTTCTTCGGTTGCCGGGGCAGAGCGCTGCCTCGACGGTGAGTTCATTGACCAGAACCGTGGATCTCGCTCCGACCCTGCTGTCGGTGCTGAACCTGCCTGTGCCGGCTTCGATGGAAGGCGTGGATCTCGCGCCGGTACTCCGCGGTGAACGCAACGAGCCCGACCTCATCTCGTTCGCCGAGACCTGCTACCTGTTCTTTCCCAAGGCGCAGGCGATGAGCGGGTTGACCGAGGCTGAACGCGCCGAGGTCGTGGAACTCTCGGGGGCGGCTGACACGCTCGAGGTCGATCCTGAGTTCAGACACAACCTGGTGCTGCGGCCCGCGTATCGGGAAGCGGTAATCAACGCGAAGGACCGGATGGTGCGGACCACGCGGTGGAAGTTGATCGAGATCCCCGGGAAGACGCGGCCGATTCGCCGGCTGTACGACGTGCTGGCCGACCCGCAGCAGCTTCACGATCTCGCGGGCACGGGACTGGCTGTCGAGGGGCAGTTGGTCGAGTTGCTGCGGGCTCCTGATTGCCGGGCGAGGCATCCGTGAGGACGTGTTGCGGATTGTTCAATCGAAGCCGCTTTCCACGATGTGCCGTGCGGTGGGCGGCCGATTGCCTCGTTGATTGTCTGTTCTGCAACAAGTCCGAGACCGACCGGCCCTGAAGAGCGTGGTGTGGAAGGTCGTCGTTGGTTGCGCGTCGCGGTCAGGCCTCTCGACTTCTGCCGAAGATGTTCAGGCGACCAGGTCGCGCACCTTGCTGTTACGCAACTCGCAATCGACGTCGATTTTGCCGACGCACCGTACGGCAGGTCGTGAGAAGCGAGGTTGATTGCTGATCTGTAACAGAGCAGGTCAGATGAACATCTGCGCCAGAAGTCGAGATGCCTGCGCGCGACGCGCAACCAACGAAGGCCTTCCACACGACGTTCTTCAGGGCCAGGCCGTAAAGGCCCCTCACCCCGACCCTCTCCCCGCTGGCGCAGGGCGAGGGGGACTATTTTCGGCGCTTCACGATGCCGATCGGCTCGACCGAGATCGCCTCGGGAATCACGTTGCTCTTCATGCTCTCGCGCAGCTTCTCTGGATCGAAAGGCTGCTCACTCGAGACCAGGTAAATCGTCTCAGCGCCTTCCGTTTCATCCAGCCGCGCCGCATCGGGAATCACGGTCAACCCGCGCTCGACCCGCACCGCATTGCTCCCGGCCGCAGGCGCGTAGACCCACCACCCATCGGGCGCGTGCGAGATGACCGCCACGAACGCGGGCTTCTCAGTGGCGACCTGGAACGTCAGCGTGTCGCCCGGAACGACCTGCGCGCTCTCCATCAGCGTGTGGGTGCCCGTCTGACCCGTGACGGTGACATGCCACCCGATGCCGCCCTTCACCCGCGTCTCGTCATCGTCCTGCTGACTGCGAACGACCAGCAGCAACGCCGCCGCCGCCGCGAGCGCACTGAGCGCACCCAACCACCCCCGCCATGGCGAGCGATGAGTGGGCATCACCTTCTCCACGAACGCAGCCGGAGGCGCAGTCACGAACAACGCCGCCGTCGACGCCCGCAGCTGCTGCAGCGCGTCCGCATCGGGAACCGACTGCGCGAGCACCGCGTCGAGGGCCGCCCGCTCTTCCGGAGAGACCGCCTCGGCCAGGTACTTCTCGAGCTGAAGGTCGCTGAGTCGCCGATTCATGGGAACGCCTACCGAGTCTGACGCATGACCGTGTTTTTTCGGGTCATTTCGTGAACCCCAGCTCCTGTTTGACCTGGGCGATGGACTTTCCGGCGAAGCGCGCCTTCACCTGCGCGGCGGTGCCGAAGCTGCGGGTCAACATGCGGTCGATGTAGAGCGTGCCCAGCAGGTGGTCGACCTCGTGCTGAAGAATGCGCGCAGGCCACCCCTTCACCCGCCACGTCTGCGGCTGGCCCTTCTCGTCGAGGCCGGACACCTCCACCTCGTGGTGACGCTCCACCAGGCCAGCGAAGCCGGCGACGGACAGGCAGCCTTCGAAGAAGGTGACCTTGTCTTCCCCGATGGGCGTGAGCGTGGGGTTGATGAACACGCGCACCGGCACGGGCAGGCGCTCGCGTTCGGCCCGCTCCTCCGGGGTGAGCGCGGTCATCAGCTCTTCCCGATCCTCCAGCACCAGCACGCGCCAGGGCACGCCGATCTGCGGCGCGGCGAGACCGACCCCGGGCGCCGCGCGCATGGTGTCGACCATGCGCGTGATGAGCGCGTTGAACTCGGGCGTGCCGATGCGTTCGACGGGAACGTCCTGCGCGGCCGCCCGAAGCACCGGGTCACCCGTCTGCACGATGGGGTTCGTCTGCATGCTCTTTCCTCCAGGGACCGTCTTCACGCAGGCGCTCATCAGGAGTGTCACCACGAGCGCGGTCAGGTGCCTCATCCCGTTACACTTACCCCCGTGTCCAAGGCCTTCACCAGTGAAGAGACGCCCGACGAGCCGGTGCTCGGCCGCCCGGTGCAACGCGCCGCCCCCGGTCAAGAACGGCCCATGACGCCCGAGGGCTACCAGGCGCTGCTGGCCGAACGCGACCGGCTGCTCGGTGCGCAATCAGACGAGCTCAAACACAAGCTGGCCCTGGTGAAGGCCACGTTGGAGAGCGTGCGCGTCGTCACCCCGCCACCCCCCGACGGCACGGTGCGGTTCGGGAGCACGGTCACCCTGGCCTGGGATGACGGCCGTTCCCAGGTGGTGCGCCTGGTCGGGGTGGATGAAGCCGGGGGCCAGAACATCAGCGTCGAAGCACCCCTCGCGCGCACCCTGCTCGAGCAGAAAGAAGGCGACGAAGTCGAGGTCGTCCGGCCCCGCGGCGTGGCGAGCGCACGGTTGGTGCGGGTGGAGTAGGGTACCCGGCCGTGTCCTCCGCGAAACGCCCCCGTACCCGGTCGCAGCCCGAGGCGTTGTTGCCGCTGCTCACGCCGAGGCTGCCCCAGACCCTCGATCGCCGAACGAACACCGGCGAGGCGATGGTGAAGCTGTTCGATCGCATCAAGCAGGGTGAGAGCGAACGGCGGAACTTTCGCGATCGCAGGGCCACCCCGCGCGTGAACGTCGGCCTCGCGTTGGAAGCGGGCTCCGGTGAAGAGACCATGCGGCTCATCACCAACGACCTGTCGACCTTCGGCTTGTCGATCAGCGGCGGCAAGACGCCGAAGAAGGGCACCCGGCTCACCTTGAAGCTGTTCTTGCCCGACGAGCCGGCCACCCCCCTGGTGCTGGAGGCCGAGGTGTTGGGACCGCTCGGTCGCGAAGACGGTGTGCGCATGCGGTTCCTCAAGCCCGACCTCGAGGCCGTGCGCCGCATTCACAAGCTGGTGAAGTGAGCCTTCGGGTACTGTCACCGCGCCATGTCTTTCGAACGCCGCCAGAACTTCCGCGCCAACGTCGTGATTGCCGTCGAGGTGCGTGACGCGCACGGGTTCTCGCTGCACTCGACCCGCGACATCTCGAGTGGTGGTCTCTATTTCGATCGCGCGATTCCGCACTCGGTGGGCGCGCGGGTGCAGCTCGCGTTCACGCTGCCGGGCGAGACGAAGTCGATTCGATGTGACGGCGAGGTCGTCAACGTGCCCGACAAGCGCGGCTACGGAATGGGAATTCAGTTTCTCGACATCTCCCGGCAAGACGCCGAGCAGATCGAGAGCTTTGCGAAAGAACTGGCGGAGGGCGCATGAGGGTCGCGGTCGTGTTGGGTGTGGTGCTCTCCGGTTGCATTGCGACGCGTGATCGCGGCGCGGCTGATTGGTCGGGGCGCGCGGCGACGTACAAGACGCCCGAGGTGCTGCGCTGCGCGAAGTTCAAGGCGGGCGGCGCTCCGGCGGCGCAGTGTGCCGAGGCGAAGTACCTGGGCGAGGTGTACGTGCGAAAGCTCGCCACCGGCGACGAGGTCTGCCTCGAAGGCGGCTTCGGTGACGAGCCCACCTCGGCCTGCCAGGCCCGCGCGACCATCGTGGATACGGCGACCAACCGGGTGCTGGTCGAGGTGCGCAACGTGCGGCCCGAGTCGAAGTGGTTCAAGCACGAGCAGTCGCAGTTCTGGTTCGAAGAGGGCGCGCTCGTCGACCTCTACGTCGCTGAACACGGTTACTGAGGCAGCGGGGTCTCTTCGGCGATCGGTTGGTGGTCGTCGAAAAAGTCCTTCAGCGGCGCCCGCATCTTTCCGCTCGAGCCTCGCTGGGTCCGCGAGAACGGCAGGCTCAGCGCAGCCCAGTCATCGTGGTCGAGGAGCACCTCGTTCCCAGGCGACACGCGCGGGCACGCCCGGGGAATCGTGTTGAGCGCGTTCAGGTTCGCCGACACCGGCGCGGCATCGATGACCGTGTTCCAGTTGAAGTCCACCGGGCCTGAGCCGGGGCGGCCAAAGCCGTTGGCCTCGACCAGTGACGTCTCGTCGAGCGCGACGCTGCTGCCGTCGGAGTAGTCGAGCGCGAAGAGCGAAGGCGCACTGAAGCGGTTCCGGTTGAGCCCGGCACTCGAGGTGATGCCCGGGGCGCCACTGCAGGCGCCGTAGAGCACGTACTCGCGGAAGTAGCGGTCACCCTCGTTCATGCCCAGCACCGGCAAACCATCGAACTGGTAGTAGTAGTTCATGATGGAGAGGTAGTTCGGCTTGTAGTTTGCGTCTTCGAAGCCTCCGTGACGCAAGCCGAGGTTGTGCCCCAGCTCGTGCATCAGGGTGGAGGACTGGAAGTTGATGGTGCGGTTGAGGTTCTGCTGCGGGGTGAGGGTGAGGTTGAGCCTGCCCAGCGCGACCACCAGATCGTTGCCCCCCAGCTCGGC
The DNA here is from genome assembly GCA_030695565.1 of Archangium sp. Lineage (GTDB taxonomy): Bacteria > Myxococcota > Myxococcia > Myxococcales > Myxococcaceae > Archangium_A. Next base: position 58,282 of record JAUYRZ010000098.1, on the reverse strand, counting down.
GTTGCCGCTGCCGCCCTGGCCTGCGTTGGCGCACGTCACGTCAGCCAGCGCGCCGGCGAAGAGCGCGTAGTGAAACGAGAGGCGCCGTCGCAGATCGTTGTGGGCCGCCTTGACCCGATAGAGAGACGTCGCGCCCGGCACGTTGCTCAAGGTGATGGTGCAGGCCCAGGGCGCCTGGTTGCCGCCGCCCAGGTCGAAGTCTGAAGGGCTCAGACCCGCTGCTGGGTGAAAGAGCGCTCCGCTGTCGAAGTGCACGTGGAGGCCGTGAGCCCGATAGACCTGCTCGATTCGCTCGAGCGCCTCGCGACGCGGGAGCACACCGGGGTCGAAAGCGCCGCTGTACCCAGTGGGGTCGAGCCAGTCGAGCTCGACGAAGAGATCTCGTTGACCGGTGCGTGCGCCCCAATCGAAGAGGGGCTGCTCGTTCCAGGTGCCCCCCGAAACCTCAGCGACGTCGGGCAGCCCGTCCAGGTCGACGTCGGGTGAGTTGCACACGTCGTTGAGCCCGGCAGGCGTGGGGAAGTCGCAGGCCGCGAAGTCGTTGGCAGTGTCGCTGTCGGGCGCCTGCACCCGGGCGAGGCTTCGCCCGAAGTCCATCGGGCCCGTGAGCGGGCCTCCGTCGAAGACCAGCGCGTCGACGCCTGCGTCACGGGCGCGCAGCTCGAGGTTCGCGCCCGGCACGGGTGTCAGGCCTGCCTGTTCGAGGAAGCGCTGCTGCGGGGCGTCGTACAAATCGGCGAAGGGCTTGCCCGAGACGACCAGGTACGAGCCCGATGGAATCGACGCATCGGGGAGATTGAAGTCGACCAGGGGCCCCGCCCCGCCATCCGCGACGACCCGGCTCGCGGAGCGCAGCGCGTAGTCACCCAGGGCGATGGGCGCCGGGGTGCCGTTGTAGAGCTCGACCCAGAGCGGCGCGGTCGCCGCCGCCACGCTGCCCACTTCGTTGATGACCAGGTCGTTCGTCGATGGCCCGCAGGTGAGCAGCACGCTCCCCACCGGGCCGGCGACGGGAGCCGAAGGGGCCTCGACCCGGCAGGTCTGGCCCGCAGGCTGCGTGGTCACCACGAGCTCGAGCAGGTCTCCTTCGGGCACGACGAAGGGAAACTGGAAGCCCACCACGCCACCATCGGGTGAGATCGACACCGTCTGGTTGGTGCCGCGTTCGGCCAGCAGCAGGCCCGTGCCCCGCAGGTTGCGAACCAGGCCCGACACCGGGGCGCCGCGGCGGCAGGCGATGTCGAGGTCGGTGATGTTCGAACGCACCAGGCGCGCGCCACCGTCGAGTGTGCAGAACTGCATCGTCGGCTGTCCGGTGATGCCCACCGAGATCGCCGTGTCCCACTCGATGGGGGCTGGAAACTGGAAGCCCGTGGCGCCTGACGCGGGAGCGGTCTGTTGCTGCGTGGCCGCCTCGAAGAGCACGAGGCCACCTCCATCCAGGCCAGACACGCTGCCGCCGACGGTGAAGCGTTGGCGAGTACAGGCCACCTGGGGGCGCGTCGTGGTGCCCAGCACGACGCCCACGCCGCCGTCGACCGCGCACGCCCGCCCGAGCGGAGCCGTGGTGACGCGCACGTCGTAGGTGGACTCCCATGCGAGGGGCGCAGGAAATTCGGCCGTCGAAGCACCGGACGCGAGGGTGAGTACCTGACCGCTGCGGGTCTCCTCGAGGGCGAGGCCATCGGCGTCGACTCCGGCGAGGTCGAGGCCGAGCACCACCCGCCGCGGCGCACAGGTCACCGCGAGGCTCGTGACGGGGCCGGCCACCACGCCTGTGGCCGCGGCGAGGCTGCACTCCCGACCCACCGGCATCGTGTCGAGCGACACCGCGTACGCCTGGCCGAAGGGCACGGGGTTGGGGAAGCTGAAGGCGCCGGCGTCTGCCGCGACGGTGGCGCGCTGCGCGCTGAAGCGCTCGTTCAGGGCGAGCCCGTCAGGTCGAGGCCCTGCGCGGATCCTCCGAGGGAGTAGCTGCGCGTGATGCAGCGCACGCGGGTCGAATCGACCGCGGAGGCCTCGATGATGCCTTCCGCGCCCTCCAGCGTGCAGGCCTGCTCGAGCGGTGTGGCGGCGAACGTGACTGCGAATGGGCGCTTCGCCTGGACCTTCACAGGAAACGTGAAGGGCCCATCGGCGGTCAGGTTCAGAGGCTCGCCGCCGTTGAGCGAGACCGACAGTGGCCCCTGCGCCGGGTCGTAGCCTTCCACGGAACCACCGACTTCATGGCTGCTCACACAGCCTTGAAAGATGCAGGTCAACACCCACCATCGGAGCGAGCGCACAGCCGCACGCTACACCTCCCCATCTGGGGTGAGGCGCCCCGATGGAACTTTTCGCCTCGCTCGCGACATACTCAACCCATGGGCTTCTTCGATCCACTGCTCGAGCAGATGAAGGCCGTTCGTCAACTCAGCCCAGGCAATCTCAAGAGGCTGGGCAATACCCAGCTGTCCGACCTGATCGAGAAAGAAGCCGTGCGGGCGCGGGTGAAGGTGGATGAGCTCCATCAGCGCTACCCGACCGCGGGGCCTCGCGAGCTCAGCCAGCGGTTGATCGATTCGAAGAAGAGCCTCGCGTCGATGGTGGGCGGTATGACCGGCGTGTTCGGCGCGGTGACCGTGCCGATCGATCTCATCGGCATGGTGTACCTGCAGCTCTCGTTGCTCACCGAGGTGGCGACCGTCTTCAAGCTGTCGCTCAAGAGCGAGCGTGAACGGCAGGAGCTGATCGACCTGCTCGGCTATTCGAACGGCATTGGTCCACTGCAGCGTTCGGGCCCCAAGGTGGTCGGCACCGTCGCGTCCATCCTGCTGGCCAAGGGTGGACTCAAGGTGCTCTCACGCGCGATGCCGCTCGTGGCGGCGCCCATCTCGGCGTACCTCAACAATCAGCACATTCAGCAGGTGGGTGAGTCGGCCGTGCGGCACTACGACGGCTGGGTGCACGCGCACGAGAAGTCGCAGAAGGCGACCGGCCAGAGCTGATCAGCGAGTCGCCTTGATCACGAACGCCGAAGAGCTCGTGTTGATCTGCCGAGAGCCACCCAACCAGTGCGTGTTCGCATCGGCCGCCCACACGCCGTTCGCAATGAAGTCGATCGGATCCGGCAGGCGGGTGAACGTCGTTCCAGTCAGCACCACGCGAGTGCTCGGTGGGCCTCCGGCAAAAAGAATCTCCTGATTCCCGAGCGGCCACGCGTCGAAGAAACCGCTGCCGCCGTTGGCCGGTTCGTAGACCGCTTTCCACGTCGCATTGGGGCGCCGCTGGGCAATGCGCGAGAAGGTGCCCATCGCGAAGACGCGGTCGTCACTCTCGACGAACCGGGTCCACACCAGCGGCGCCAACGCGAACGCGGGCTGCACCACTTCTTCCGTGAGCGCGCCGGTGCCATCGCGGTGCCAGAGCGAACTGCCACCCAGCAGCAGCGTGCCGTCACTCAACACATGGCAGGACTCGAGGCTCGGAGGCGGTGAGGTGAGGGTGAGCTCAGTCCACGCATTGTTTGAGAACTCGTAGAGCACGCCTTTCGAGAGCATGGAGTCCCTGCCCACGGCGAAGATCGAGGTGCCGCGGGTGCACAGGCCCTTCATGTGTTTGTTCGGGCGGGGCGGGCCGTCGAAGCTCATCGCTTGATCGCAGTTGGACGCGCAGGTGAGCAGGCGCTCGGGCCCCGCGACGGCGACCACTCCGGCCGAGCTCACGGCGAGATCTTCGAGCACCAGACTGCCGACGGAGTCGTCGTAGACGAGCGTCCAGGTGGTGGTGCCGTTGAAGAACCAGACGTCGCCGAAGGGGCCGGTGACCCAGAGGTGCGTGGCGTCTCGGCCTCGGATGGCGTTGTAGTAGTAGGGGCGTTGGCCGGGGGGGAATTGGTCGGTGAGTGTCCAGGCGTTGGCGGCTCCGAGCGCGGTGCCGTAGTTCGGGAGCGGGTCGGTCGTTCCTCCTCCGGTCGCGGTGCCTCCTCCCGTCGCCGTGCCTCCTCCCGTTGCGGTGCCTCCTCCCGTCGCGGTGCCTCCTCCGGTGGTGAGTGCGCCTGCGTCTGTCTTTGGGGGCGTCAGGGGACCACAGGCGGCCAGCGCGAGCACCAGTGCCGTGAGGCCCCTCACCCCGTTTCGTCGCAGAGAGAGGGAGATCTTGGTTTTCAATTGCTCACCCTTTGCAATCCGGAGCGACCCGGGCCGTCGCTTCATTCTTCGTTCGCGTCTCGCTCCCCGGCGCGCCCCAGACTTCATCGACCACGTCGGCCGCGCCATGCGCAATCAAGAACTCCGCGGCGAGGTGCCGCAGGTACCCGTTGTCAGACGCGAGTGCTCTTCGCTGAGGCTGCCAGAGCTGCTGCGCGCCGACCGCTCGCATGCGCTCTTCCACCCAGTCGAACGACTCCACCAGGGCCGACTTGAGCTGCTCGTAGCCAGGCGTGGTCTCCAGCCCCAACCCGAAGCTCATCTGCGGCAACCACGTCGGCTCGAGCGGAGTGCCCGTCATGAACACGAGCACCTTCACCGTCAGCCGGTGATCCGTCTTCCGCAGACAACTGCGCATCACCTCGAAAGGCGCCAGCTCCACCGACTCGGGCGCATCCATCGGCGCGCGGGAGGCGAGCATCGCCTTCACCTTGGGCTGCTTGATGGCCCGCTGCCAGCGCAGGTCCCTTCGTTCGGTGGTGATCAACGGCAGCTCGAGCTCCACCAGGGCCGAGGCCTCTTGCGAGGCGCGGTAGAGCGCCGAGGGCAGGGGTTGGGCGAGGGCGATGAACACGACGAACGACAGCACCCCGCCACTATCGCCCACGCCGGTCGGGCGGGGAATGTCCAGACACCCCGGCCTGGGACAAAGCGGCTACGCTCCGCGGCCATGGTGAAGGAAAATACGCACGTCGGGTCGCCTCCAGATGAGGACGAAGAGATTCGCCCCGCAGGGCCCCGGCCGTCGATGCCCGTGACCACCGGCATTCCCCAACGTCGCGGCACCGGCCAGGTCTCTTCTGGTTTTGGTGGTCCCGCGGGTACCCGGCCTCCGTCGGCTTCGGGCGCCCTGCCCAGCCGGCCGATGGCGGGCTCCCGGCCGCCGATGAGCCAACCTTCCCGTCCCCCGGCTCCGGGTGGTGGCAGGCCCGCATCGCAGGCCCGCTTCTTCCCGCCGCAGCCGCGTTCGCTGCAGGAAGCCGGTATCTCCCAGACGATGGGTGAAGAGCTGGTGCTCAAGGCCCTCTTCTTCGCCGGTGAGCTGCGCGGCGCCGACATCTGCAATCGCATCAAGCTGCCCCAGCTCATCGTCGACGAGATCATCGAAGGTCTGCGCAAGCAGAAGTTCGTCGACTTGAAGGGCGGCGCGGGCCTGGGCGTCGGCAAGTCGTCGATGATCTACACGCTGACCACGTTCGCCACCGACGTGCTCCGGCAGATCCTCGATCGCAACCGCTACAACGGCCCGGCGCCCGTGCGCCTGGAAGACTGGTTCGAAGCGGTCGCCGCTCAAACGGTGCGCGGCATGCGCATCAACAAAGAGCGCATGAAGGAGAAGTTCGGCACCCAGCTCGTGGTGAAGGACTCCATCTTCGACGGCCTGGGTCCCGCGATGAACTCGGGCAAGGCCATCTTCTTCTACGGCCCTCCGGGCAACGGCAAGACCGCGCTCTGCCAGGCGCTGGTCAGTTGTTACGAAGGCGACATCTGGGTTCCGCACGCGTTGTTGGTCGACGACTTCATCATTCGCGTCTTCGACAACAACCTGCACGTGCCGATGCCCGAAGATCCCAACGCGCCCGCCAACGATCAACGCTGGGTGCGCGTGCGCAGGCCGCTGGTGGTGGTCGGTGGTGAGCTGACGCTCCAGACGCTCGACCTCATCTACTCGCCCGACGTGAAGTTCTACGAGGCGCCGTTTCAGCTGAAGGCCACCAACGGCATGTTGTTGATCGACGACTTCGGCCGCCAGCGCGTGAGCCCGAAAGATCTGCTCAACCGGTGGATCGTCCCGCTGGAGAGCGAGATCGACTTCCTCACCCTGCACACGGGCAAGAAGCTGCAGATCCCCTTCGACGTGTTCGTGGCGTTCTCCACCAACCTCGATCCCGCAGACCTCGTCGACGACGCGTTCTTGCGCCGCGTTCGCTACAAGCTCGCGGTGCAGCCGCCCGATGAGCAGCAGTTTCACGACATCTGGGCGACCGTCTGTAACAAGCAGCGCGTTCCCTACGACGGCGACGCGGTGGAGTGGCTGGTCGACACGCACTACCGGCCCACCAAGCGCCCCTTCGCGGCCTGTCAGCCGCGTGACTTGTTGGGGCAGGTGATCGACATCGCGCACTACCGCGGTGAGACGCCGGCGCTCACGCCCGAGCTGCTCGACGCCGCGGCGAAGAACTACTTCGTGAACTTCGCCAAGAAGTAAGGCCCCCGCCTTCGCAGCAGCAAGAGCGCTGCGAAGACGGACAGCCCCGTGACGCTCTGTGCGCCGCAGCCATCGAAGGTGGCTTCGCGGTAGCGCCGCCAGGTGCACTTGTTGTTCACGCAGGCAAAGCCGCGATCACAATCCTTCTCCGAGAGGCAGGGGTTGGAGGTGGCGTCTTCTTCTTCTTCCGACGCCCGCTCGGCGCCCGTGCCCCCGACCGACGCGTCGGGCAGCCCGGCATCGGGCAAATCAGCCTGGGCGAGCACCGGGCTCGCGACCAGCAGGAGCAGACACACGAGCCTCACGGGCGACAGAGGTAGCATCCCCGAGGGGAATTGGGGGTTCTGGTGTAAATGTCTGGCCCCATGGCGCCGCACCCCGATGCGAAGCACCTGCTCGAGCTGCTGCAACGTGCAGCGGAAGAGCTCAAGGCCGCCCAGGCCGAGGTGGCGCGCCTTCAAGAGAAGCTCGCCGTGGCCGAGGTCTCGCTCGAAGAAGAGCGCCGCCAGCGCCGGCAGTTGAGCGACGAGCTGATGGACCTGGGGAGCACCACGCTGCCCCCGAACACCCTGCGCTCGGAGTTCACCAGCAAGACCGTCTCGCTCCACCGCACCCCCGACGGCAGCGACGCGGTGCGCCCGCGCGACGAGAAGACCAGCGTCGGCTCGAGCGGCGAAGACCTCAACCTGATGGGGGATCGCGTCAAAGGCCTGCAGGACGAGCTTCAAGGCCTGGAGACCGAGCGCAAGCTGCTCAAGGAGCGGGTGAAGGTGCTCGAAGGTGAGCTCACCAACCCGGCGGCCGCGAAGAAGAGCGGCGAGCTGGAGCACGAGCTCTCCAACACGCGCCAGCAGCTGATCGTCGAGCAGGCACGCGGGGCGGATCTGCTGACCCGCTTGCAGGCGTGGGAAGCGCGCAGCCAGGAGCTGGAGCAGTCCTTGGCCAGCAGCCGCACGGCCGGTGACGAAGAGCACGCGCAGCTCGAGCAGCTGGCAGGGCAGCTGAGCCAGGTCGAGACCGAGCTGACCACCGAACGCGCGCGCACCCAGGCGATGGAGGAGCAGCTCAAGTCGTTGGAGCAGGGCTCGAGCGACGAGCAGAAGCGGCTGTTCGAGGCCACCTCACGCATCGCGCAGCTGGAGATGGAAGTGTCTGGCCTCAAGGGCCGGCGCGACGAGCTCAACATCGAGCTCGGCAAGGTGGAGAACGATCGCAACGCCGCGCGCGCCCGGGCCACCGAGCTGGAGCACGCCACCCAGCAGGTGCGCGAGCAGCTCAACGCCGCGCACGCGGTCGAGGCCGAAGCCGAGCGCGCCAAAAGGTCGGAGCTGGAGCAGCAGCTCTCGAAGGAAAAAGAGAAGCACCAGATCACCGCGCAGCGGCTGCTGGAGGCGCGGGGCAAGGGCAAGGAGACCGACGAGAAGCTCTCGGGCGCCAACGCGCAGAACGTCGAGCTGGTCGCCCGCCTCGAAAGCCTGGTCGCAGCACATGCCGCGGAGCTGTCCGCCACGGCGAAGGCCCACACCGAAGCGACCGCATCGCTGACCTCACGCGTGGCCGAGCTCACCACGCAGCTCGAGACGGCCACCAACGAGTGGCGTCACACCGATCGCCAGTACGAGCAGCTGCACCGCGAGATGCTCACCATCCTCGACCAGCGCGACGAAGCGCGGCGCGAGCTGGACACCATCAAGCAGCGTTTCGGCTTGAGGTAGTTCTTTCCCTCTCCCTTCGGGAGAGGGCCGCCGGAGAAAGACCTTCACGCCTCGAGCGCGACGCCTTCGTAGAGCTCGTCGACGCTGAACTTCACGTTCGGCGTGGCGACCCCGACCGTCTCGCCGCCGCGGAAGTCGACCTCTTCACATCCGGCTTCGCTCCGCTGGAAGAGAGTCACGCGACGCGCGCGATGCGAGACGATGAGAACGGCGCTCAACGACGCGAGCTGCTGGTAACTGCGAAGTTTCTCAGTTCGGTCGTAGTTCTCGGTGGATGAGTTCGTCACCTCGACGACGCGTCGGGGACGGTCGCGAGGTCGGCGGTCTCGACACCCGCGGGCAAACCACGCTGCACAGCGAGATGATCTTCGCACCCAACTGGGCATGCGAAACAGTGCCTCCGGCCATGGCGTAGGTCTCGCCCTCAGGCCCCGCTGGCGCGATCATCCCCTGGAGAGCGAAGGCTCACCACGACGACCCGGCGACAGGCGAACGCTCAGTCGCCGCCGCACCGCGAGACGCCCGCGCCCAGGATCCGCACGCCGGCGGGCGCAGTGAGGTACGTCTCCACCCCGTCGGTCGCGGGGCTGTACTTCGTCACCTTCGTGGCTGCGCCATCTGACGAGGTGTAGAGGTAGAAGTCCGAGCCCCAGCTCGAGAAGGCGTAGGCGAAGGACATCGCCGAGAGCGTGATGGTCGGAAAGTCCTTCGTCAGCACGGTCTCGGCATTGCCCTTGGTGAGGTGAGCGAGCTGCATGCCGGCGCCTGTCGCAGGCGGCAGGAAGAACCCGAACAGATCGCCGCCGGGCGTTCCCGTCAGCTCGGCACCTCGCCCCGCGAACGCGCCACTGAACGAACCGACCACCGTGGGCTTCATGGTGAGGATGTCGACCCGCGCCAGGCCCTTTTCGCTGGCGATGAAGAGCGCCTCCGTGGGCGAGGTCTCCGAGTCGGGCACGAAGCCCATTCCGTAGCTCGACCACCCCGCTGGCGGGGTGAAGCCCGTCGCAGTGCAGCTCAACGTGCGCAGGTTGACCCTGAACATCGAACCATCGCTGAAGCCGACCCACGCCACCGCGTCCTGGCCCACGGCCATCGAGTTGGGTCGCGCCCCGCTGACTGCCGGGCATTGCAGGCGACCCAGCCCCACGAGTGCCTTCGTCGGCGGGTAGAAGCTGAACAGCGTCTGGGTGTCGGTGAAGACGTAGACGAGCTTCGCCTCGGGGGGGCAGTTCGCGCGGCTCCACGTCGAGCCCTGCGCCCCGACGCCGATCTGCCCAATGGTGACTGCCTTCGTGGTGCGCGTGATGCTGCCTTCAGGCTGGACCCACGTCGCTCGAAGGTCGATTCGCGCGGCCTCGGTGCAACGCGGATCGGTGGCGAGGCAGGCGAGCGTCGTCGTCGCGGTGCCGAACCGATCGAGCTCGAACTGGGTCTCGTCCAACTCGCCGGGGTCGGCTTCGAGTTTGACCGAGCCCATGCCGATCGTTCCGTCGCCGTTGGTCGCGACGATGCGGACCTTGCCGGTGCGGCCCAGGGCGTCGAGCTGAGAGGGCGCGAGGGTGATCTCGAGGAGCGGCTCAGGAGAAGGGGGGGCACAGGCTCCGAGCAGCACACAACACAACCATCGATTCATGGGATCCTCTCCTCGCCCTCAACCAGCGCGCCCAATGTAGCACCTCAGTCAGCGACCGACGTTTCAGGTCTTCGAAGCGCCGAGGCGCTCGAGCACGTCTTCGAGGTGCCGGTACACCTGCACCTCGTGGTGAATCACTTCGATGATCACACCCTGCTCGTCGATGACGAAGGTCGCGCGCCGATCGATGCGCAGCACCGGCCACACCACGCCGTAGAGCTCACTGATCATCTTGCTCTCGTCACCGACCAACCTGAACTGCAGCCCTTCGGCCTCGGCGAACTTGCAGTTCCGTTCGGCGCGATCGACCGACACGCCGATCAGCTCGGCGCCGGCGGTGGAGATGCGATCGTGGTTGTCGCGAAAGTTGCGCACCTCCAGCGTGCAGGCCGGCGTGAACGCGCGGGGGAAGAAGAACAGCACCACCTTCCGCTTCCCTCGGTACTCGCCGATGGTGACCCGTTCGCCGCGGCAGTCGACCGCGTCGAAGTCAGGAGCGATGTCGCCGCGTTGCAGCATCAGGACTGGGGCGCACCCTTCACATCCATCGAGTCGGCGATGAGCTCGGCCACGTCGCGCACCTTCACGTCTTCGCGGTGGGTGTCGGCCATGCCGTCTTTGAGCATCGTGTGACAGAACGGGCAGGCGACCGCGACGGTGCCTTGCGCGGGGCCGGAGTACAGGCCCACCTGACCCGGCGCGTTCTTGTCGGTCGCCGACGGGTAGGGCACGTGGGGATCGTTCGCGTGCGCCAGGGTGAGCGCCACTTCGTTCGCGCGGTTGTGGTTGATGCGCGAGCCTTCGTGCTCCTCCATCCACATGCGCGCGCCACCGGCGCCGCAGCAGAACGACTCACGCTTGCTGCGCTGCATCTCGACCACTTCGAGCCCGGGGATCGCCTTGAGCGCGTCGCGCGGTGCGTCGTACACGCCGTTGTGCCGGCCCAGGTAGCAGGGGTCGTGGAAGGTGATCTTCTCGTTCATCACCTTGCTGACCCTGATGCGCTTGGTCTGCAGCAGCTCGTTGATGAGCTCGGTGTGCGAGATGACGCGGTAGTTGCCGCCGAAGTCGGGGTACTCGTTCTTGATGGTGTTCATGCAGTGCGGGCACTGCGTGACGATGGCCTTGATGCCCTTGGCGTTCCACGACTCGACGTTGGTCTTGGCCATCGTCTGGTAGAGGTATTCGTTGCCGCCGCGGCGGGCGACTTCACCGTTGCAGGTCTCTTCTTTGCCGAGCGTGGCGAACTTCACGCCGCCTTCGGTGAGGATCTTCGCCACGGCCTTCGAGACCTTCTTCATGCGCTCGTCGTACGAGCCCGCGCAGCCCACGTAGAACAGGTACTCGTAGGTGCCGCCGTCGCCCCACTTCGGGAGCGGAATGTCGCCTTCCCACTCGTCACGTTTGTCCTGGCCGATGCCCCAGGGGTTGCCCTGGCGCTCGATGCCTTCGAACACGCGCTGCAGCTCGGGCGGGAAGTCGGCCTCGACCTGCACCTTGTAGCGGCGCATGTCGATGAGGCGCGGGATGTTCTCGATGAACACCGGGCAGGCGGTCTCGCACCAGCCGCACGTGGTGCAGGCCCACACGGTCTCCGGCTTCAAGATGCCGCCTTCGGCCGCGACCAGCGGGGGCATCTCGACTTCAGCGCCGTCGTTGCCACGCCAGAGGAAGCGGCCGTCTTCGGCCTTCTTGACGGTGGGCAGCTGCGCTTCGTGATCCCACATGAAGTGTTTCAGGTCCTGGTTGACCTGCTTGTGGGTGAGCGGCTTGTTGGTGATGTACGTGGGGCAGTGCGTCTGGCAGCGGCCACACTCGGTGCAGGTGTTGAGGTCGAGAGCCTGCTTCCAGTTGAGCTGGTTGATGACCTTGGCGCCGAACTCCTCTTTCTCGAGGTTGGGCGTCGGCAGCTTGGCGCTCGAGGAGATCCGCGGCTTGTCCTCCGGCGCGAGCGTCTTCAAGAACACGTTGGGCAGGCCGACGATGACGTGGAAGTGCTTGCCGTAGGGGAGGAAGTTCAGGAACACCACGACGATGAGCAGGTGCGTCCAGAAGCAGACGATGCCCAGCGCGTGCAGTGCCTCGGTGCTCAGCGGCGCGAACGCCTTGAGCGTGAGCGAGGTGATGGGCTCGTAGCTGCTCCAGGTGATGCCCTGCGCGCGGAAGTGCGAGGCGCCGAAGGTGAACTCGGTGATCATCAGGCCGGCGATGAAGCCCAGAATGAGCAGCGCTTCACCCGACTGGGTCAGGCGCTTGGGCTTCACCACCAGGCGCAGCCAGAAGTAGTAGGCGATGGCGATCACCGAGAGGCCGGCGATGATGTCCTTCACGAACAGATACGCCTTGTAGACGGTGGCCAACGCGGGCGCGTCGACCCAGAAGGGGTTCGACAGGTCGGTCAGCACGGCCGTCGCGCCATCGGAGTACGCCATCACGAAGAGCATCAACGTGCGGGCCTGCACGGTGAGGAAGGCGGCGAAGATGGCCACGTGCATGATGCCGGGCACGAACTCTTCGCGGTCGACCATGCGCTTCTGGCCGAAGCCGAACTGCAGCAGCGCTTTGGCGCGTTCACCGACGCGGTCGAGCGGGTTGCCGGGCACACCAGCCAGGGCCCTGATACCCCTGAGGCGGCCGAACATCGTGACCGCGAAGAAGCTCAGGCCGCAGAACAGAAACACCGACACGAGGATGGGATTCATCCCCTCCTCAACTAGCAGGAAACGCGCTCGAATCGAGATCTCCCTCTCCCTGCCAGGGGCGGGGAGAGGGCCGGGGTGAGGGGCCGCGCTACCCCTGCATTCCGAGAGAGGCAGACAGGCTCAACAAAGAAGGAGAACCGCTCACCACCCGGCTCTTCGAGAGACAAATCCCGAACGAACGAGCGTGAGCCAGCACGAGCCCCGGCAGGGGAGGCCGGCACCAACAACTGGGAGGTCCGCCGCCATGAGGGCAGACAGCATTCACGAAGCCATCAGGTGCGCTCACGCCCCCTTCGCTCCACCCGAGCAACACTCGAACCGCCGCAGGACGCTGCGCCATCGCCGCGGCTGCTTCAGGGAGCCACGCTCCGTTCTTCAGCTGATCGAGGCCCAGAAACAGCGCCGGCACCCCATCAGGCCAGGGCCGGCGAACGAAGGGCACGCGGGTCAACGAGCTGAACCCCTCGTCATCCGCCGGGACCTCGAGCGTCTTCACGGTGCGAGGAATCACCATCGGACCAATCGTGTCAGGCGTGCGGCCCTTCAACTCCGCGGGGCCGAGCAGGCGGCCATGCACCTCGAGCATGCGCAGCACCACGTTGATCTGCGCCTGGGCAACGTCGATCTCGTGCCACACGCCGCGCACCGGAATGCCTGAGCGAGTCGCCACCTCGATCGCACCGCGGCGTTGTTGACGGGTGACGTAGGTGTTGTCGAGCACGGCGCGCTGCACGCCCGAGCGGAGCAGCAGCCCCAGCTTGTCGTGCAGCTGGGCGAGGGTGCCGCCGGCTTCATCGCGATTGAGGCGCGAGTACCCACGAGCCACTGACTCACTGACGCGAGAGGTCTTTCCCGAACCCTGGAGCCCCATCAGCAGCACGATCTCTGGAGCTCCCTCTCCCTGCGGAAGCGGGGTCTGGGGGGGTGGGGTGAGGGGCCGCACGAAGCGGCGCAGCACCATCGCCGCTTCATCTGGCAGCTTCACATCGACGGCACGCCGGCACGACGCCACCGTCTCAGGCCGGCGCGCGCCGGGAATCACCACGACGTTGGGATCGATCGCCATCAGCGCCGCGAGCGCCCACTCATGCAGCGTGCACCCATCGACCTGGGCGCGCTCCGCGAGCCAGCGTTGCCGGCTGAGCTCAGCGAACTTGCGAGGCCCACCCAGCGGCGAGTGGCAGATCACCGTCACGCCGCGTTCGACCGCGCGCGCCACCACGCCGCCCGCCAACGCCGAGTCATCCACCAGGCTGACGCCCAGCTGCACCGCGGAGATCTCAGCGTGCTCCATCGCTTCCTCGAGCTGCGCGCGGTTGACGTTGCAGATGCCGACGGCCTTCACCAGTCCTTCAGCGCGAAGCGCCTCCAAAGCACGCACCGAAGTCGCCAGCGGCACGCGCGGATCCGGCGCATGGAGCAGGTACAGGTCGATCGCTCTCCCACCGAGCGCGACCAGGCTCGCCTCACACTGCGCGCGGAGGGTGGTGGCCTTGCCGTCGGGGATCCACTTCGGCCCCGCGCGCCGCATGCCGCCCTTGGTGATGACGCGCGCGCCCGCACCCTTCGCGTGTTCAGCGAGGAACCTGGCCATCCACTTCTCGTTGTGGCCGTACTCGGTCTCGTCGCGGCCGTAGGCGTGTGCGGTGTCGAAGAGCGTGAAGCCCGCGTCGAGCGCAGCGTGCACGGTGGCGCGCGCGCGGGCTTCGTCACGATCCGGGCTGGTGGACAGCCGCATGCAGCCGAGTCCGGCGCGAGCGTCAGCTGGCAACAACCACGACATCGTGCGGAGGGTACTCCGTCCCCCTGCCCGCGCGAGAGGGTCGGCAGTCACCTGCGCAGGAGGTGGAGCGTGCCGAGCCCCGCCAGGATCGCCGCCCCGTAGAAGCCGGCAGGAACCCACGCGGAGAATTTCTCTTTCGGAACCCGCCGCGCGTAGGCCATCGACGCGCCTGCCGCGAGCGAGCCGAAAACCACTCCGATCAATCCGAAATACACGAAGACCAATGCGGGAGCCGCCCAGAACGCCGCTGACTGTTCCCGGCCGTGCCTCTCGACGACCGGCGCGAAGCACGGGGCGCAATGAACCGCATCCGCCGCGAGGCACGGCTCACACATGAAGCTGCCGCAGCGTACGCACACTCGCACCGCGGCCACCTCGGCGTGAGTCGCACAGCGACTGTCTGGGGCGGCGTCGATGGGCTGCGCAAGCGTGGCCGCGCCCGGGGGCACCAGCGCGCCCCTCTCGGAGAGGATGTTGAACCGCTCGACCGAGCGACCGAGGGCGTCTTTCAGGCGAAGCCGAAAGACCTGCCAGGTGCGGGCGCCGATGGGCAGCTCCCACTCGTTGCCGCGGGTGAGGGGCAGGGTGGTCTGCTGCACTCCTGCCGCGTCGAGGACGACCAGTCGGCCTGGCCCGAGGAACTCGGTGTGCCGCTCGATGCGATGCCCGTTGATGGCCCACGCCTCCGTCGCCATGCGCCGAGAGTATCTTGCCGGCGCTCCTTGGCCACTGCGCGTCGTGCCGAGCTGGGTGCGCGTCGTGGCGAGGAGGCTGCGCGTCGGGCCGGCGAGTGTGCGCGTCGTTCCGGAGGAGTTGCGCGTTGCGCCGCACCTGGTGCTCGTTGCCCCCGGCGTGATGCGCGTCGCAGGCGCGGTGGCTGCGCGTTGGCCAGCCCCAACCCGCTCCCCGATGGGGCGAGGGGGCTCAGTCTCTTGATTCGTTTCTCGAGGACAACATCGACTTCATGGCCGGCCGCACCTTGAGTGACGGCACATTCAGGCCCTCTTCTTTCGCCGCGCTGAACGCCAGTTGCAGTGCACGCAACTCGCGCAGCACCCGGCCCTCCACCCGGTTCACCCCGGGCGCATCGCCGCGCTCCGAAGGCATGCTCAGCGCCTGCATCTCTGCCTCACGCAGCAACCTCGCCGAGGCTTCCACCCGCCCCAGGAAGGCTTCGTCGAGTCCGAGCTCGTCTGCCAGCACGCGCAGCCGTGCATCCCGCCTCCAGCGGGTGAGCAGCTCGGCCAGATGAGTCAACGCGCCCGTCACTTCAGCGGGCGTGCGGCTGCCCTTGTTCGCGATGGCCAGCGCCGCGCCGCGCTCTTCATCACCACCGACGAGCAACACCATCCGGCTGCGCAGGCGCGCCCGGAGCTGGTTCGATTCTCCGAGCGCTTCGTCTCGCTTCTGCCGCGCGGCGACGAGGGCGGCCTTCGGGCTGCCGGCGAGCTCGTCTTCCAGGTTCACCGTCAGCTCCGCCAGCCAGGCGAGGCGTTGCTTCGAGTACGGCACGTCTTCGTTCTGCTCGCGCGCGAGCGCGCCGTTGGCCACGAGGAGCCACTGGTGCGCCTGGTGCAGCACGTCGATCGCTTTGGTGCGGCGGGCCCAGGCGTCGCATTGTTTGTCCGACCACATCGAGCGGAAACCCTCGCGGAGAAGTGGCGAGAGTTTTGGGAGGTGTTTGGCCAGGCGCTTCGCGGGGCTGAGCGGCGGTTCTCGCTTCGGCATGTGCCGAGACGAGTCGAGTTTTCGGCGATGTGCAACCGCCCTCACCCTGAACCCTTTCCCAGAGGGAGAGGGAACTCCTGTCAGGCGTTGGCGGCGCGCCGGATGTAGAGCTCGAGCTGTTCGATCACGAACGCCTGCTCGCTCACCACGTCCTTCACCAGGTCGCCCAGCGAGATGATGCCGAGCACGTCGCGGCCATCGGTGACCGGTACGTGGCGCAGCCGCAGGTGCGTCATCAACATCATGCACTCGTCGGTGGTGAGGTCGGCGGGCACCAGGCGCACCTCGCGCACCATGATGTCTTCCACGCGGCGCCCCTCCATCGGCTCGCCCACGGCGACCGCGCGCACGTAGTCGCGTTCAGAGACCAGCCCGACGAGCTGATCATTCTGGAGCACCAGCAGCGCACCGACGCTCCACAACGCCATCAACCGCGCCGCTTCCACCACGGGTGCGTCTGGGCTGACGGTGATCAACTCCTTGAGAGACTTCGCCTCGAACACTTCTCGAATGAGCTTCATGCAAACCCCCTGGGTGTTGGCTTCACGCTGCTCCCGTTCGCGCGCAACCCACAAGTGGCCGCACTGGCTTCACGGGCGGGGCGTCACCAGAGTCCGGGCCCCCATCGGGAGCACGTCTTCGCGCACATTCCGCGTGGCCTGCCGCCAGGTTCCTGCGCTCACTGCACCGAGATGGCCAGGGTGACCGGCACCTTCTCGATGAGGCACTTGTCGGCGCTGCACACGCTGAAGGCGACGATGCCGGCGACCTTCGCGGGGCCTGGCTTCTCGGGCGTCACGGGGAGCGGGAACTCCACCTTGCAGGCGTCTTCGGCTTTGTCGGCGCAGGGCGTTCTGGTGCCCGGGGTGAGCGCCACGCGTTCACCTTCGAACTTCACCGCCTCGGAGCCTTCGGGCTTGAAGGTGACGGGGTACTCGGGGTTCACGTGGAAGCCGGGTTTGGCGGTGACGGTGACCGCCGCGTTCGACGCCTGGCCCGCGGCCCACGGTCCACTCGCCGCGAGGTTCAGCTCGTACGCGGGAGCGTCGTCGGCCTTCTTCTCGGCCTTCGGCGCCGGTGCGGGATCCTTCGTGCACGCGGCCAGCGCCAGCGCGACCAGACTCAGTTGGCGTATTTGACGGAGCATCCGTAGGCCTTGGTGTCAGGGGTTTTCACAGCGCGGTTGGCCGCGACGTCATCGAGCGCGGCGTCGACGTAGTTGATGAGCTTGCCGCCCTGAGGCGAGAGGCCTTCACCGTCAGGCGAGTTGTCGATCGCGCCGCGGTAGGCGACGTTGCCCTTCGGGTCGATCACGAAGAGGTGCGGCGTGTTGGTGGCGCCGTAGGCCTTGCCCACCGTGCCGGCTTCATCGACGAGCACGGGGTTCTCCATGTTGAAGCCCTTCGCGCCGGCCTTGCTCTTCTCCACGCCTGCGCCCTGCTTGCCCGCAGCGCCCGAGTTGATCGACAGCCACACGATGCCCTTCTTTTGCTGACGCTTCGCCGAGTCGGTCAGCGAGCCTTTGGTGTGCGCGGCCTTCACGTAGGGGCACTCGGGGTTGAACCACTCGAGCACCACGGTCTTGCCCTTGAACGAGGCGAGCGAGACGTCTTTGCCGTCGACGTCCTTGAGGGTGAAGTCAGGCGCGGGCTTGCCGAGCTCCGCACCCGCGAAGGCGGGCACGGCGAGGAGCGTGAGCAGAGGGAGGATTCGCATGAGCGCCTTCTTAGCGCCGTCTCTGTCGACCCGGCAGCCCGCAGACCTCGAGTCTTGCGCTGCGGAGCGTCGACCTGACAGACCAGCGCTGAATTCTCTGCCAGCGGAAGTCGAGGTGAGGGAAAAGCGTCACCCGTGTCGAAGCGGAATTCTCAGTCGTTGTCGTCGCTGCGTGCCCTGCTGACGTCGGGGGTCGACGTGATGACCCAGATGCCGGTGACCGCGGAGCACCTTCGCCGCGTCATCCCCGCGTTCAGCCTCTCGATGATTCGCGTCGACGAGCGGTGTGCGCCGCAGCACCACTACAGCGAGCACTTCGACGACTTCAGTCATCACCTCTTCTCGACCAGCGGTCATCTCCTGGCGGGGAACCCGGGAGACCCCGCTTCGTTCGGCTCGTTGTTGCGCAACGCCGACCCCGTGGGCACGCTCGTCGACGGCCGCCCCGCGTACCTGGCCGGCGACACCTACCAGCACCTCTTCAAGCGCAATGGCATTCACCACTGCCTCGATCTCGCGCTGCGCGACGGTGATTGCCCGCTGGGCATTCTGGGGATCTTTCGCGAGAAGGACGCACGCCCCTTCTCGGCGAAAGACGTGGCCCTCGCCCGCACCCTGTACCCGTGGCTGGTGCACGCGCTGGCCCACCCCGCGGCCGAGAGCCCGTTCGAAGAGACCCAGAGTGGCATGCTGACGGCCTCCCTCGAGGGTCGCATTCTCTGGGCTTCCGAGGTCGCCCTGCGCTGGCTCGAAGACGGGAGCGGTGGCCCTGAGCGCGCCCTGCTGCGCGACGGCGAGCTGCTGCCCGCGGCGTGCCGCTTCCTGTGTCAGCAGCTGGCGCGTGGCTCGAAGGCCGCCGCAGAAGTACCGACGGTGAGTCTGCCCGTGCCGGGCGGCCGGCTGCGGCTGCGGGGCTACGCGATCGGCGCCCCGGGAGAACGAGGCCAGGTCGGTATTCATCTTTCGCTCGAGCTCAGTCAGGCGCTGCGGGTGCTCCACGCCCTCGAAGGCCAGCGCCTCGCGCCGCAGCTCAAGCGCCTCGCGTTTCGCTTCTGGCAGGGCCGCGATTCCAGGCAGATCGCCACCGAGCTCGAGCTGAGCGTCGAGACCTTCAAGTCGTACCGCAAGGAGCTCTACACGCGGCTCGACGTCACGAGCGTGGAAGAGCTCAAGGCGCTCCTCGATCGCCAGGCCCGCGCCGTCTCCTTCGACCTCTCGCGACACCGCCCCAGCCCCCCCTCGAGGGGGTGATTCGAGGCGTGGGTGCTGCGCTACTCGTCGCCCATGTCCTTCCGGCTGTCGCTCCTCGTCCACCTGGTCGCCGTCACCGCTTGTTCCCCTTCGCAGCTGGCGCCGCCCCAGTGCCCCGCGGCCACCGCGCCTGTGACGGACAAGGGCGAGTGCAGCGCCGACCCACCGCAGCCCTCCAGCGGCCAACAGACCGGCGCGTGGGCCCCCGGCGCGTTGCGCACGCGCGTGCCGGTGGCCATCAGCGACCCCAGCGGAGGCCTCGTCGAAGTGACGCTGACGGTGACCGACGTACCCGGCGAGGTGAACGTCTTTCTCCAGGGCCGCCCCATCGAAGAGGTGCACTACGGCGTGCTGGCGCTCGTCGACCAGCAGCCCCCGCGCAAGACGCGGCAATTCACCTTTCGCGCGCAGGGGCAGAAGACCTACGAGCTCGACGTCGCCGCCTTCGTCACGCCTGCCGTGGGTGAGAGCGGTGCGTGGTCGGTGTCGTGGCGCTACACGCCGCTGGCCGACTGCTACGAGCCCAACGACACCCAGGCCCAGGCCCGGCGCATTCCGCTCGACGTGCCCATCACCGCCTTCGCGCACCCCGGCATCATCGAGGGTGACGGCCTGCTGGTGGGCCGCGGGCTCCTCGACTTCTACCGCTTCGAGCTGACGGCGCAGACCACCGTGCGGCTCGCGGTCGACCAGCCCACCGACGAGTTTCTCGTCTTCGAGCTGTGGGACGGCACCACCTCGACGCCGCTGGCCTCCACCGACCTCTTCGCGGTGCCCGGCGTGGTCTCGAAGTCAGCCGAGGTCGAGCTCGCAGCGGGCACCTGGTACGTGCGCGTGAGCCCCTTCGTCCACCAGCACTCGACGGCCTTCGACGACGTGCCCGCACCTGCCTACTGGGCCCGGCCGTACACCCTCACCGTCGAGCGGGTGGGCGTGGTCGTGGCCGCCGGCGCGGAGTCTTCGGGGGGGAAGGCTGTCTGCCTGCCGACG
Organism: Archangium sp.; assembly: GCA_030695565.1. GTDB lineage: Bacteria > Myxococcota > Myxococcia > Myxococcales > Myxococcaceae > Archangium_A. Next base: position 38,365 of record JAUYRZ010000098.1, on the reverse strand, counting down.
GTGCCCGGGCCCGCCACCCGCGATGACGAGTGCGTGAGGTATGTGCCTGACGCCGTGCAGGGGCAGCTCAGCGACACCTTCACCCAGACGCGCACCGAGCGCCGCGTTCCGTTCGGCGCCGATGACCTCGGGGGCGGCTTGTTTCGCCTCGTCATCACCGCCAACGGGCCCCTCGATTCGGTGGTGCGTCGCCGCGGGGCGCCGGCCGGTGAAGAGCACGGCAGCGGCCAGCTCATCACCGACTTCGGCACCACCTCGACTCACACCATCGTCTTTCGCGCGCAGGGCTTCGAGCGCTACGAGCTGGTGCTCAACCCCTTCGTCACGCTCGCGGCCAGCGATGTCATCACCTACCAGGTGAGCTGGACCTACGAGCCGGTGGTCGACTGCTACGAGCGCAACGACACCCTCGCCGAGGCCCGTCGCATTCCGCTCGGGCGGCCCATCACCGCGTTCAGCCACGCTGGCGTCATCGCAGGTGACAGCGGCATCGTGGGCCCGAGCCTCGCCGACTTCTACAAGGTGGTCCTCTCCGCGCCGACGACGGTGCGGCTGATGGCGCGCAAACCCGGCGACGTCGCGTTGTCGGTCGACCTCATCGACGCTGCGGGGGTCGTGCAGACCGCCATCGACCCCGTCGGGGCACCCAACACCGAGCTGCGTTCAGACCAGGTCGCGCTCGGCGCGGGCACGTGGTTCGTCCGGGTCACGCCGTTCGTCAGCCAGTGGTCGTTGATCAGCAGCCCCACGGTCGTCGTGCCAGCAGACTGGAACCAGCCCTACACCTTGTCGGTCGAGCCGAGCTGACGCCTCAGCTCGAGGCGGAAGTCAACGCGAAGGACCTCATGTCCGATGCCCGGGCGATGGTCCGCACCCTGCCCTGACGCAGACTGCTGCGCTGAAGGCCTCGGTCTGCGCTCGGGTGGAGCGGAGGCTCCGAAATGGAGCGCCGGCTCGTCACAGGGTGAGCGTGAGGCCGCCGCTGCCGTCTGCGCTGCTCGTCTGCGGCTGCGCTGGCGGCCTCAGGTCGAGCAACCCCCGGTTGTAGGTGGCGACCGACGAGAGAAACTTCGACTGGGCGTTGAGCAGAAAGGGAAGGGCGATCACCGTCAGCACCAGCGCCGCCCCCGACATCACGAGGGCCACCACGAGGAGCGGCAGCAGCAGCGACGGAATGAGCGTCGCCACCAGGGTGAGGCCGACACCGGCCCCCACCGAGACCAGCCCGGTGCTCTGCAGCGCAGTCCCGGTGCGGAAGGCGGCGGTGGCACTGACCGCCAGCTCCCGGGCTTCTGGCACGAGGGTGAAGGCGTCGGCGAAGGTGTCGTCTTGCAGCCGAAACGCCCGCTCTCGCTGGTGCACCTCGGCTGCGTTCCCAGCGAAGTGGAGCGTGAGGAGGTGTCGTTGAACCCACTGGGCAAAGACGCCCACCTCGGGCGGCTCGGCGGCGGCGGGTGGCACTTGAGAGACGAACAAGGCAAGCACGAGAGCGGTCATGGGTCCCCAGACCGCCGAGCTGAGAAAAAATGGGAACCACGTTCCCCAAAAAGACATCTCGGGGAGTCTTGTGCGAATGAGAGCCCGTGGAACGGTCTGAACTGGCAGAGCTGTACACGCGCTATGGGTACCTCGTTCACCAGCGCTGCTCGGCCCTCTTGCGAAACGACGCCGACGCCGCCGACGCCCTGCAGGACACGTTCTGCAGGGTGCAGAAGTACGGCAAGCCCCCCGGGGTGAACTCGACGCTGGCCTGGCTCTACTCGGTCGCGAGCAACTGCTGCTTTGACGGCGCGCGCAAGCGCAACCGCGAGAGGCCGCAGGCAGAAGAGGTGTTGGCCCGGGCGCCGGGCGCTCACGTGGGCGCCGCGGGCGATGGAGATCGCCGCGCCGTGGTGGGCGCCATTCTCGGGCAGTTCGACGCCCAGACGCGCGAGATGGGGGTGCTTCATCACCTCGATGGCATGACCCAGGAAGAGATCGCCGCGCAGACCGGCTTCTCGCGCAAGACCGTCGGCAAGAAGCTCGCGCTGTTCGAGCAGGCCTTCAAGAAGCACTGGAACAAGGCCAACGGAGTCACCTCATGAACCCAGAGCTCATTCCAATTCGTGGTGACGGCTGCCCTTCTCGGGTTCGTCTCGAGGCCCACAGCGCGGGGGAAGAGCCCACCCTCGGCGCTCACGTCGGCCTGTGCGCTCACTGCGGGCCCTACGTCGCATCCCTTCGGGCCAACACCGGGGCGTACGTGAAGGCGCACCCGCCCGAGCTGTTTCTGGGCCAGCTCTCGCGGCGCAACCAGGCCACTGAGGAGGCTGGTCGGCTCGTGGGCGGGGCGAGGCGCTGGTGGGCTGGCGTGCTGGCCGTCGGCGTCGCTGCGGCGGTGGTGGCGGTGGTGCTCGTTCGCGAGCCCGTGCCGGACTCGAGGCTCAAGGGCGATGCCTTTCAGGTCTTCCTCAAGCGCGGGGCCGCTGAACCCACCCCGGTGCGAATGGATCAGTCGGTCGAACCCGGAGATCAGCTCCGGTTCTCCTACCGCGCGCCCGTCGCGGGTTGGCTGGCGGTGTTCGAACTCGATGGCACCGAGCGGGTCGAGGTGCGCGCTTCGGCCGAGGTGAGCGCGGGCGCTGCGGTCTTGCCGGGGGCGATCGCCCTCGACGACTCGGCTGGGCCGGAGTGGTTCGTCGCCGTCTTCGCCACCACGCCGCTCGACGTCGAGGGGCTCGCAGCGCAACTGCGGGGTCAGGCCAGGACCCCCCGGCTGAAGCTGCAGTGCGGTCAATGCAAGGTCGAAGCGGTGCGCGTGGTGAAGGGGGCCCCGTGAGCTGCCTCGTGGTGATGTGCCGATGGGCGCTGCTCGCCTGCCTGCTCTGCGCGGCCCCCAGCCGAGCCGGCGACGTTCGGCTGCTCTTGAGCATCGGGAACAACGTGGGAGATCCCTCCGATGAGCCGCTGGAGCACGCCGAGCGCGACGCGGAGCGGGTGGCGACGTTGTTTCTCGATCTGGGCCAGATCGCTCCGCCGCGCGTTCAGCTCGTGCTCGGCCAGACGGCCCCCGTGGTTCGCGAGCGCATCGCCGAGACCCTGGGCCGGGTCAAAGAGCTGATGGATGCGGGCGAGGAGGTGAGCCTGTTCGTCTTCGTTTCGGCGCACGGCAAAAACGGCGCGTTTCACTTGAAGGGCACCCACCTCTCGATGGCTGAGCTGCGGGCCCTGGTCGAGCACTCGGGCGCGCGCTTCAAGCTGGTGGTGGTCGACGCCTGTGAGAGCGGCGCCATCACCCGCGCCAAGGGCGCGCGCGCCGTGCCCGAGTTCACCCTCACGCTCGAGCCGCCCGCAGTGAAGGGCTCGGTGTACCTGAGCTCGAGCGGGCCGGCCGAGGCGTCGCAAGAGTTCGCGTCGCTCAAGGGCTCGCTCTTCACCCACCACTGGCTGACCGGCCTGCGCGGTGACGCCGACGTCGACGGCGACGGGCGGGTGAGCCTGGGCGAGTCGTACAGCTACACCTTTCGCCGCACGGTGGCCGGGGCCGCGCAGGCGGGGCAGCACCCCGTGTTCGACATCGACGCGGCGGGCGCGGGCGACGTGATCCTCTCGCAGCCCGGCGCCGCCCGGAGCGCGATCGTCTTCCCCCCGGAGGTCGAAGGGAACTTCGTGCTGATGAGCCAGCCGCGCCCCGACCTGGTGGCCGAGGTGTCGAAGGCCCGCGGCCGCCCGCTGCGCCTGGCGGTGACGCCGGGCCGCTACGTGCTGCGCAAGCGCCTGGGCATGAGCGTGGGCCTGGTCACCTTCGAGCTGCCCTTCGGCGGAGTTCGCACGCTCGACGAGCGCGAGCTGACGGTGCTGCACTTCGCCGAGGTGGTGGCCAAGGGCTCGAGCTTCGAGCAGCGGCCCCTCGCGTTCTTCCTCGAGGGCAGCGTGGAGAGCGAGCAGCTCGTGGGGGCCGCGGCGCGGTGGCGGGGGGGCGCGGGGCTTCGCGCGACGTTCGGGGCGCTCTGGCTGCGCGGCGCGGTGAGCTTGACCGGCGGCCAGACGGTGGGGGCGAAGGTCACGACGGGTGAGTGGCAGGGTGGGGTGCGTCTGTCGGCGGGCTGGCGCTACCTGCAGTGGCCCGTCATCCCCTTCGCGGGGCTCCTGATCGAAGGCCGCGTGCTCAGCCAGCGCTACCAGCGCCCTGACGAGGCCCGCCTCGCGCAGGTCTTCGGGGTCGGGCCGATCGCGCCGCGCACCAGCCTCGGCCTCACCGGCGGGGCGCTGCTCGGGTTGGAGGTGCCGCTGGCAGAGCGCTTCTTCGCGGCCGCCGAGCTCGACGCGCTGCTGCGCTGGCTTCCCGCCGAGGGGCAGCCCCCGGTGAGCGCCGGCCTCGAAGGCAAGCTGAGCCTGGGGGTGCGCTTTTGAGTTCCCATTTTTCGAGCCCAGTCGAGTCATGGGCGCACCTCTCACAAGGAAGACACCCGTGACTGCACTTCGCTTCGGCTTCCCCGTCGCACTTCTCGCCGCGCTCACCGCGGCCTGCGCCCCGGCCACCAACCACACCTACGAGGGCGAGCCGCTCGCCACGCTGCGCGGCACCATGACCGCGCAGGAAGAGCTCGTGCTGACCCACCCCGTGCGGTTGGCGCTCGCGTGGTTCTCGAACTTTCCGCAGGCCGGGGTGCCCTCCGCGCCGCCGCGCAGCGTGGTGACCGACGAGGTCACGTACACGGGCACCTTCCCCCAGGCCTACACCCTCGCGCTCACGTCGTTGCCCCCGCAAGACGCCATCACCGTCGACGCCAACGGGGTGCGCGGTGCCGTCGGCGTCTTGCTCGCTTACGAAGATCTCAACGGCGATGGCGAGCTCACCGTGTCGACGGGTGGCCCGGTCGTCGATCGGGTGTTGGGGGCCTCGGCGAGCGGGCTGGTGAACCTGCTCGAGCCCGGGGTTCGAGCGCAGGGGTACCTGATCTACGTGGAGTCGCTGCCCCCCGACGCCCCGGCAGGCGCGACCACCGGCTACAACCTCGTCTCGACCGTCTTCGTGGACGGGGGCGTGACCCAGACCTGGCGCAGCCTCTCGACGGCGTCGCTGGCGCTCGAGCTGACCGCCGCCCCGTTGCTCAACCTGCTGGCCTGCTCCGACTTCTATGCCCGCCTCGCCTCGCCCTCCGTCGGTGCGGGGGCGTGCGGCATCACCAGCGGGGCCGGCGCGCCGCTGCCGGTGACCGCGAGCCTCTATGTCAGCGGGTCGACGGCCTCGGCCTTCATCACCCTCGGTGGGCTGGACGCCGACGGAGGCTTCGAGGTGATCCCCGGTGCGGCTGACGCTGGCGTCACGGTGAACGGGCAGCCTCTGACGTGGAATGGAACCGCCTTCTTTCTCTTCGAGGCGACCCGCGCAGTGATTCTCGACGGCCCGAACGTGGTGCGCGTGGCGATGCCGGGCCGGGCCGTGTGGGCGGAGACGGGCGTCGTCCCTCCGGCCTTCTCCGTCACAGCGCCGATGCGCGTGCAGACCGGCGCGACCTTCGACGTGTCGTGGGTGCGGGCCGCGGGCGACGCCAGCCTGTTCAACGCGATTTCAGGGGCCCAGTTCCCGATGGTCGCCAACGACCGGGCTCAGTTCGTCGCGCCCGACGCGCCGGCGTCGATGTTCATCACCGTGCAGGCGATGAACCCGGTGTTCCCCTCACCGAAGGTCCGCTGCTCGCGTTCGGAGACGGTGACCGTCACCGTCGAGACGCCGTGAGCACGAGCGCCGGCGGCGAAGAGGTGCGCGAGGTGTTCGAGTACGGCGCCACGCGCAGCGGGTCAAAAGGGCGGCCCATGCCCCGTTGAGCCTTGGAGGAGACGCGGTTCGTCGCGTTGCCTCGACCCCGGGAGCCCGCTGAGGTTCGACCCCAGCGCCGCGGTGAAAGGGGAGCGCGGCGAGCTACGGCTTGACCGCCTCGAAGTTGAACTCCACGCGCCGGTTCTGCTCTCGGCCGGCCGCCGTGTCGTTCGACTCCTTGGGTTGATCGGGCCCGAAGCCCACCGCCTTGAGCCGCTCGGGGCCGACCTTGCGCTTGACCAGCGCGGCCTTCACCGCGTCGGCGCGGGCCTGCGAGAGCTTCACGTTGTTCTCTCGCTTGCCCTGCGAGTCGGTGTGCCCCTCGATGCGGATCAGCGGGACCTCGGGGTGCGCGTTGAGCACCTCGGCCACGTTGTCGAGCAGCTTGTTCGAGCGGGGCAGCACCACCGACTTGCCGGTGGCGAAGTACACCGACTCGCGGATGACCAGCTTGTCAGCGGTGATCACCACCAGCTGGCGCTGCTTGGCCGGGCAGCCGGAGTTCTCCACCGTGCCCGTGACCGTGGGGCAGTTGTCGAGCGCGTCTTCGACCGTGTCGCCGTCCTGGTCCTTGAGGGGGCAGCCCTTGCGCTCCACGGGGCCGGGTTCGGCCGGGCAGGCGTCGACTTCGTCTGCCACCCCGTCCTTGTCGGTGTCCTTGAGGGGGCAGCCCTTGCGCTCCTTCGGGCCTGCTTCTTTCGGGCACGCGTCGACGTCGTCGGTGAGGCCGTCGCGATCGGTGTCGACCAGCGGGCAGCCCTGGGCCTTCGCCACGCCGGGCACGCGCACGCAGCGGTCGGCCGCGTTGGTGATGCCGTCGCCGTCGAGGTCGAGGGTGGGGCAGTCGCTTCGCAGCACCTCGTCAGACACGCTCGCGTCGCACACGGGCTGCGCGGGCTGGGCGGCCTGGGCCGGCAGCGACGGCTCGGTCTCCAGCGGCGGCGCCACGGCGAGGCCCGCCATCAACCGGAAGGCGGGGTTGCCCGGCAGGGCCCCCAGGCCCGGGCCGCCCAGGGCGAACACCTCGACCCACTTGCCCAGCGGGTAGCGCAGGCCCAGCAGCAGCTCGCCGCCCGCCTGCGCCTGGTCGAGGCCGATCGCCCCGCGCAACGTCAGCTCGCCGCGCAGCTTCGGCCCGATGGTGGTGGCCGACATCGCCGCGGTGAAGGTGGAGGCCGTGCCGTTGACCGTCACGGTGCTCGCGCCCGGGCTCCCGCGGAGCACGAAGCCCAGCTCACCGCCGAGCCTCAGCCAGGGGAGAAGCGTCTTGCCCGCGCCCAGCCGGGGCGCGACGGCCACCGGGGTGGCGTTGGTGTAGGCGGCCGCGTTGCCGAACGGCAGGCCGATGCCCAGCTGCAGCGACACGTCGAGCGGTGCGCCGGCGCGCTCACGCAGCAGCCCGAAGCGGCCGGTGATCCACGGCGTGCCCAGGGCGGTGGCCACCGGGGCCGGCACCCTCCACTGGGTGAGATCGTCGCCGCCCTGCCAGACGACGATGGGCACCTGCACGCCCACCTCGAGCCAGTCGAGCGGCGTCCACCCACCGACGAGGTGGGTGGTGAAGCGGCTGCCCACCACCGCGCCGAGGCGATCGCCGGTGTCCGTGCGATAGAGCACCAGCGGGTCGTGCTGGTAGTGCAGCACCAGCGAGGCCCGCCAGGCGCCTTTGCGCATCAGATCGCCGGTGCCGGTGATCAAGCTGGCCGAAGCCCCGGGGTTCAGGTCGATGCGCTCGAGATCGAAGCCCGCCACCTGAGCCTGGGCCACCGCCGGCGTGGAGCCCGCCACCAGCGCCACCAGCGCCAGGGGGGCGGCGGCACGCATCACCCAGCGGCTGCGCCTTCGGGCGGCGAAGGCCAGCATCGCCAGGGCCGAGAGGACCAGGCCCGCCGAGCCGTCGGTGCTCCCGCAGCCGCAGCCTCCGCCGCGCATGCCGAGGTCCGGCGAGCTGACCAGCGGCTCGGGGATCTCGAAGGTGGTGGTGGTCTCGGTGACGTTGCCCGCGGAGTCGGTCACCCGCGTCACCAGGGTGTGCGTGCCCGGTGAGAGCCCGGTGATGTCCAGCGGGTTGGTGCAGGGGCCGAAGCCGCCGCCGTCGAGGCTGCAGGTGGTGGTGACGGGCATCTCGCCCGGGGTGATGGTGATGACCGGGAAGCCGTTGGGGTCTCTGGTCACCACCACGGTGACGGTGGGCGGCGTGGTGTCGATGCGCACCGTCACCTGGTTCGAGACCGGCGAGGTGGTGCCTGCCAGCGCCGCGGTGGCGGTGATGACGTGGCTGCCATCGGTCAGGGCCGTGGTGGGGGTGAAGGTCCACCGGCCGTTGGCATCAGCCAGCGCCGTGCCCACCACCAGGCCGTCGATGGAGATGGTGACGGTCGAGCCCGGCGTCGCGGTGCCGGCGAGGTCAGGCGTGGCGTCGTTGGTCAGGGCGTCGTTGACGGGCAGCGTGATGGCGACGGTGACGGCCGGCACGCTCACCGTGAAGAGATTCGTCATCGAGACGGGGCTCAAATTGCCTGCGGCGTCCTTCGCCACGGCAGACACCCGGTGCGCGCCGTCGGTGAGCGGGGCCATGGGGGTGCAGCTCCAGGCGCCGCTGGCGTTGGCCACCGCGGTGCACACCAGCGCGTCGTCGACCGAGACGCGCACGGTGCTGCCGGGCTCGGCCGTGCCGCTGAAGGTGGGCAGCCGCGTGGTGACGGTGCTCATGTCAGCCGGCGTCGAGATGACCGGCGCCATCGGGGCGCTGGAGTCGATGACCCAGGTGCGGCTGGCCGGCGTGCTGTCGACCGTGGCGCCGTCGACCGCGCGAACCTCGAGGGTGTGGCTGCCGTCGCTGAGCGACGAGAAGGTGACCGGGGTGGTGCACGGGGTGAAGGCCGCGCCGTCGAGGCTGCACTCGTAGGTGGCGCCCACCACGGTGGCCACGAAGGAGAAGGTGGCGGAGGTCGACGAGACCGTGCCGCTGGGCCCCGCGATGATGGCGGTGTCCAGCGCGCCCGCGGCGACCGTGAAGTCGACGGTGGTGCTGGGCGGCGAGCTGTTGCCCGCGGGGTCGGTCGACGTCGCGGTGACGGTGTGCGGCCCCGGAGTCAGGGTGCCGGGCCCCGCGCACGAGAAGGCGCCGGTGGCGTCGGCGGTGGTGGTGCACACCGGCTGGCCGTCCACCCGCACCACGATGGTGCTGCCCGGCTCGCCGGTGCCCGTGAAGGTGGGCGTGGGCGAGGTGGTGCCGTTGGGCGCGGGCGAGGTGATGCCCGGGGTGACCGGCGGCGTGGTGTCTTGCGTCCACATGCGCGACGCGGGGGTGGGGTCGGTCATGCCGTTTTCCACCGCGCGCACCTCGAGGGTGTGCAGGCCGTCCATCAGGCCGGTGAAGCTGGGCGACGCGCTGCAGGGCATGAAGGCCGCGCCGTCGAGGCTGCACTCGTAGGTGGCGCCGGTGCGATTGGAGGTGACCGTGAAGGCGGCCATGCTCTGGTTGGTCAGGCCGCTGGGGCCGGTGAGGATGACGGTGTCGGGCGTCGAAGCGTCCACCACGAAGGGGCGGGGCATCGAGGGCATCGAGGTGTTGCCCGCGGGATCCTTCGCGGTGGCGGTGGCCGTCTGGGGCCCGGCGGGGAGCGGCGTGGTGGCAGCGCAGGTCCACCGGCCGTCAGCGGCCGCGACGCCGCTGCACACCGGCTGCCCGTTGATGGTGATGGTGACGGTGCTGCCCGGTTCCCCCAGGCCGCCGAAGTTCGGCAGCGGCCCGGTGGTGGCGCCGGCGACCGGCTCGGTGATGACGGGCGCGTTCGGGGCGGTGGTGTCGACCTGCCAGGTGGCGCGCGCTGGCGTCGCGTCGGTGCGGCCCGCCCCGTCGATGGCGCGCACCAGCAGCACGTGCACGCCGTCGGCGAGAGTCCCCGCGGTGACGAAGGGCGAGGTGCAGGCCACCCAGGCGCCGCTGTCGAGGCTGCACTCGAAGGTGGCGTCGGCCTTGGTGGCGGTGAACTCGAAGCGCGCCGTGGTGCTGCTGGTGAGCGCCGGCGGCTGCACCGTGATGGTGGTGTCGGGCACGCTGCTGTCCACCGTCCAGGTCTGGCTGACCGGCGTGGGGTCTGGCGTACCGGCGCCGTTGAGGGCGCGGATCTCGAGGGTGTGCGGGCCGTCGCTCAGCCCCATGTAGCTCGAAGTGGCGGGGCAGGCGGTGAAGCCGGCGCCGTCGAGGTTGCACTCGAAGGTGGCGCCCGGCTCGCTCGAGACCACGAAGGTGGCGGTGGTGCTGCTCACCGTGCCCGTGGGGCCCGAGACCAGCGTCGTCTCGGGCGGGCCGCCCTGCACGGTGAAGGTGTTGGTGCTCGAGGGCGCCGAGGTGTTGCCCGCGGCGTCGGTGGCGGTGGCGCGCACGGTGTGCGGGCCGTCGGCCAGGGAGGCGGTGGTCGCGAAGCTCCAGGCCCCCGAGGCGCTGGTGGTGGTGGTGCCCACGGAGACCCCGTCGATGAAGACGGTGACGGTGCTGTTCGCTTCGGCGGTGCCCGTGATGGTGGGGGTGCGCGTGGCGATGAAGGCGCCGTCAGCGGGGGCGCTCACCACCGGGGCCGCCGGGGCGGCGGTGTCCACCGTGAAGGTGTTGGTGTTGGAGCTGGGCGAGGTGTTGCCCGCAGCGTCGGTGGCCGTCACCCGCGCCGTGTGGCTGCCCTGGGCCAGGTTCGTCGTCGGCGTGAAGCTGAAGGTGCCCCCGGCGGTGGCGGTGGTGGTGCCCGCCGACACGCCGTCGATGAAGATGGTGACGGTGCTGCCGGCCTCGGCCGTGCCGGTGATGGCCGGGCGGTTGGTGTTGGTGGCGCTCCCGTCTGCGGGCGCAGAGACGACGGGCGCCGCGGGGGCGGTGGTGTCCACCGTGAAGGTGTTGGTGTTGGACACGGGCCCGGTGTTGCCGGCGACGTCGGTGGCGGTGGCGTTGACCGTGTGCGAGCCGTCGGCGAGCGCGGTGGGCGGCGTGAAGGTCCACGCGCCCCCGGCGGTGGCCGTGGTGGTGCCCACCACCGCGCCGTCGATGGACACGGTGACGGTGCTGTTGGCCTCGGCGGTGCCGGTGATGGCGGGCCGGGTGTTGGTGGTGGCGCTGCCGTTCGAAGGCGCGGTCACCACGGGCGCTGCGGGCGGCGTGGTGTCCACCGTGTAGGTGTTGGTGTTCGAGTTGGGCGAGGTGTTGCCGGCCGCGTCGCGCGCGGTCACCCGCACCGTGTGGCTGCCCTGCGTCAGCGCCGTGGGCGGGGTGAAGCTGAAGGTGCCGCCCGCGGTGGCGGTGGTGGTGCCCACCGAGACGCCGTCGAGGAAGACGGTGACGGTGCTGTTGGCTTCAGCCGTTCCGGTGACGGGCGGCTGGGTGTTGTTGGTGCGGCTCCCGTTGGCCGGGGCGCTCACCACCGGCGCACTCGGGGCCGGGGTGTCCACCGTGAAGGTGTTGGTGTTGGAAGTGGGCGAGACGTTGCCGGACGCGTCGGTGGCGGTGACACGCACCGTGTGGCTGGCCTGGCTCAGGTTGGAGGTGGGGGTGAAGCTGAAGGTGCCGCCCGCGGTGGCGGTGGTGGTGCCCACGGCCACCCCGTCGATGAAGACGGTGACGGTGCTGTTGGCCTCGGCGCTGCCGGTGATCGGCGGGCGGTTGTTGTTGGTGCTGCTCCCGTTGGCAGGGGCGCTCACCACCGGCGCGGCTGGCGCCGTCAAGTCGATGGTCCACGTGGCCGTGGCCGGCGTCGCGTCGGTGTTGCCAGCCAGGTCGACGGCGCGCACCGCCAGCGAGTGGGGCCCCGCCGCCAGCCCGGTGAAGGTCTGGGGCGTGGTGCAGGTGGTGAAGGCCGCGCCGTCGAGGCTGCACTCGTAGCGCTGCACCGCCTCGGTGGCGCTGAAGGTGAACGTCGCGCTGGTGGAGTTCGAGTTGACGGGCGGGCCGGTCACGATGGCCGTGTCGGGCGCGGTGAGGTCGATGGTGAAGGTGTTGGTGTTGGAGTTGGGCGAGGTGTTGCCCGCAGGGTCCGTGGCGGTGACGCGCACCTGGCGCAGGCCCGTGGCCAGATCGCTGGTGGGGGTGAACGAGAAGGTGCCTCCGGCGGTGGCCACGGTGGTGCCGATCTGCACCCCGTCGATGAAGACGCGCACCGTGCTGCCCGCTTCGGCCGTGCCCGAGATGACCGGCCGGCGGTTGGTGATGAAGGTGTTGTCGGCCGGCGTCTGCACCACCGGCGCGACGGGGGCCGTGCGATCGACCACCCAGGTGTACGAGGCGGGCGTGGCGTCGACCGTGGCGCCCGAGCGGTAGCGCACCTGGAGCGTGTGACTGGCCTCGGTGAGGGCGACGAAGGTGGAAGGCGTGGGGCAGGCCACGAAGGGCGCGCCGTCGAGGCTGCACTCGAAGGTGGCCCCGCTGATGTTGCTGGCGAAGGTGAAGGTGGCGGTGGCCGCGTTGGTGATGAGCGGGGGCCCGGTGACGATGGTGGTGTCGCCCTGGATGGTGATGGGGGTGGGGCGCCGCAGGCCGGTGCCCGCGTTGTCTGACTGGTAGACGATGGGCGTGGTGAGGCCCAACGACAGGCCCACCGAGCCCTGCACCGAGAGATCGACCTGGTTGTTGATGGTGCCCGGCGCGCCGGGGTCGACGGTGACGCGCAGGCGCACCTCGAAGCTTCCCCCCACGGGGAGGCTCCCACCTGTGGTGGCGTTCGCGCCGGTGCCCAGGCGCACCGTGACGGTGCGGCTGCCCGCGTTGTAGTCACCCTGATCGTCGCCGGTGGCGTCGGTCTTGAGCCCCGTGACCCCGCCGCTGACCAGGTTGATGGAGCCCGGGACGAAGGTCATGCCCGCGGGCAGCGCGTCGGTGAGCACCAACCCGATGGCCGTGTCGGTGCCGCTGTTGGTGCCGGTCGCCACGTATTCGAGCACATCGCCTGGCACCACATCGCCGCCGTTCAAGTCGGTCACCGTCTTCTGCACGTCGACGAAGATGGGCTTGAGGGTGGAGACCGAGGTGATGAACGCGCCGTGAATGAAGACGTCGCCGGTGGAGGTGGCGCTCAAGTTGGCGGAGGTCTGGTTGGGGCTCAGCGCGGCGGTGACGTTGAAGATGTCGAGATCCATGCCGGTGACGGACCCCTGGGCGCCGGTCAACCGGGGCAGGTCGCCGGCGTTCGAGACCGCCGCGCCCAGGTAGGTCCTGGTGCCGTTGAGCGCGTTGTTGTTGGGGTTGAGCGCGTCGCTGGCCGCCACCCCGCCGAAGGTGAAGGTCTCGCCGGTGAGCCCGGGGTCGCCTTCGTAGGCGATGATGCCCAGCTTCCCGTCGAAGCCTGCGTCAGGCACCACGAAGCCCGAGAGGGTCACGTTCGCCGACTGCGTGGTGTTCACCAGGTCGAAGCCGTCGAACAGGGTGATGTTGCGCGGCGGCAACGAGTCGAGGCGGTAGATGACCACCATCGACCAGCCCACGTAGAAGGTGGAGTCGTTCTGGTTGACCGGGTTGAGCATGTTGATGCCGCCCACCCGGTAGGCGCCCTCCCCGTTGGCCTGCAAGAGCGTGGTCACGTCTGCCGACGCCTGGTAGCTCGAGTTGACCGAAGGGTAGGTGACGTCGGCCGTGACCGCGGCGGTGAAGCCGCCCTGCCGGTCGAGCACCACGTCGGTGTCGATCGTGGTGCCGCCGGTCTTCGCCGACCAATAGAGCCGCGCGTAGGTGATGGTGGCGCCCACGGGCAGCACCAGCTGCGCGGTCGTCCTCGCGTTGGCGACCGTGATGCCGTTGTTGGCTTCAGCTTGATTGACGGCTGGCGAGTCGGAGCGCCACAGCACGTCGCCGCTGGTGTCGCCGGTGTTGGTGCCGCAGGCGCCCACGGTGCCCACCACCGGGGCGATGGGGCCGTTGCCGCAGTCGTAGCTCCCGCTGTTGCCGATGAGCGTGACGTCACCTCGCTGGTCGACGCTGTAGCGGACCGTCTGGGCGGCGAAGGCGAGGGACGGGAGGCAGAGCGCGAGGGCCAGGGTGAAACGCATGGGGCCAAGTATCGCAGACGCCGCTGGCAAGTCATGAAGCTTGCCTCATGTCCCGTTGGAGCATCGCGACCCACAGGTTGGGTTCGACCCAGCCAGGGCCCCATGACCCACCCCCGCGCACTGCATCACCCTGGATCGACACGCCGCAGCGCCGGATCGACTCTTGCGACGCCCGGGGCATGCGAATCGATCAGAGCGTCTGGAGCCCGGGCGTCGGCTGGAGTGGTGCACAGGCACCGAGCCCCGCCGACCTCGTGCTCGTGTTCGGAGCGCGTGAGCTCCTCGAGAGCGGCGAACGGCTGAAGGAGGTCGCGGCCGCGTTCCCCCAGGGGGTGGTGATGGGCTGCAGCACGTCGGGCGAGATCCACGGCAGAACGGTGCTCGACCAGACCGTCACCACCACCGCGCTCACCTTCGAAGCTGACACCACCGTGCGGGCCGCCCGCGCGAAGCTGGGCAACGGCGACAGTTACGAGGTGGGGTACCGGGTGGGCCGCGAGCTGGCTGCCCCGGAGCTTCGGCATCTCTTCGTGCTGTCCGACGGGCTGAACGTCAACGGCAGCGAGCTGGTGCGGGGCCTCGCCGCGGCGATCCCGGTGGGCGTGGAGATCACCGGTGGGCTGGCCGGGGACGGGGCAAGCTTTCAACGCACCCTGGTTTCCCTGGGGGCTGTCGCGGAGTCCGGAGTGGTGGTCGCGGTCGGGTTGTATGGTGCGCAGCTCCGCATCGGCTGCGCTTCACTCGGCGGGTGGGACGCGTTCGGCCCCGAACGGGAGGTCACCCGCTCCAGCGGCAATGTCCTCTACGAGCTGGATGGCCGCTCAGCGCTGGAGCTGTACAAGGAGTATCTGGGCGAGCACGCGCTCGGGCTGCCGGCCAGCGGCCTGCTCTTCCCCTTGAGCATGCGCCACGACGAGACCTCAGGTGTCGTTCGCACCATCCTCGCCGTCGATGACGCCGCCGGCTCGCTGACCTTCGCTGGAGACATCAGGCAGGGGGCGTTCGTTCGGCTGATGAAGGCGAACTTCGACCGGTTGATCGACGGCTCACACCGGGCCGCGCTGGCCACCCGCGTGCGCTCCCCGGGCTCACCGCCTCAGCTGGGCATCCTCATCTCCTGCGTGGGCCGCAAGCTCGTGCTCAGAGGGCGGGTGGAAGAAGAAGTCGAGGCCGCCAGTGAAGCCCTCGGTGACCTCGTGCCGCTCACGGGCTTCTACTCGTACGGCGAGATCTCGCCGTTCACGCCCGACGCGCGGTGTGAACTCCACAACCAGACGATGACCATCACCACCCTGTCCGAGGTCTGACTGACGTGCATGGTGTGCTGCAGCGCAGACTGAGGAAACACCTCGGGGCGCAGACGGTTCCAGAGTGGCTCGAGGGTTTGTTGCGAGCGATCAGCGACGACTACGCTCAGGGCGACGCAGACCGCCTGCTGCTGGAGCGCTCGCTCGAGCTGATGTCGAAAGAGCTGATGGCGAGCAACAAGGTGCTGCGCGACAGCAACGTCGAGCTCGCGCGCGCGCGCGACCTGGCCGAGGCGGCCAATCGGGCCAAGAGCGAGTTTCTCGCCACCATGAGTCACGAAATCCGGACGCCGATGAATGGCATCCTCGGCATGACCGGCTTGCTGCTCGACACGCCGCTCGACGCCGAGCAGCTGAAGTACGCGAACAGCCTCCGCTCTGCGGGCGAAGGCCTGCTGGTCGTCCTCAACGACATTCTGGACTACTCCAAGATCGAAGCCCGGCGGATCGAGCTCGAGATGATCGACTTCGAGCTGGGCGCGCTGGTGGAAGAGGCCGTTCGTCTCTTCGAGCCCGTAGCCCGAGAGCGAAAGCTGTCCCTCACGCTGGAGATCGGCGCCGGGGTTCCGGCTTATACCCGTGGTGACCCGACCCGGGTTCGCCAGGTCCTGAACAATCTCCTGAGCAACGCCCTGAAGTTCACCGAGCAGGGCTCGGTGCAGCTTCGCGTCGAAGCCGGAGGCCCCGGGCTGGTGCGCTTCAACGTCACCGATACCGGCATCGGCATCTCGCCCGACCAGGAGCGGTCGTTGTTTCAGCCCTTTTCGCAAGGAGACAGCTCCACCAGCCGCAAGTACGGCGGTACGGGGCTGGGTCTGGCGATCTCCCGCGACCTGACGAGCCTGATGGGCGGGACCATCGGGATCGAGCGCGGCCAACAGGTGGGCACGACGTTCTGGTTCACCGCCTGGCTGCCGGCGGCGGCACCGGAGCCCCGGCGCACGGGCGCCACCACTGCGAGCGGGCTGCGCGCCCTCGAATGGCCGCGGAGCAAGCATCGGGTGCTCGTGGCCGAAGACAACCCCGTCAACCAGCTCCTCACCTTGAGCCTGCTGAAGAAATTGGGCTTCAGCGCCATCGACGTCGTCGCCGATGGGTGTCTGGCCGTGGAGAAAGCAGGGTCAGCACCCTACGACCTCATCTTGATGGACTGCCAGATGCCCCGGCTCGACGGGTTGGAGGCAACGCAATCACTGCGGCGCATGGGGCTCACGCTGCCGATCATCGCGGTGACGGCGAACGCGCTGCAGGGCGACCGTGAGACCTGCCTCTTCGCAGGAATGAACGACCACGTCGCCAAGCCGGTGACCCTCAACTCCCTTGCCCGGGTACTGGCCCGCTGGCTGCCGACGGACTGAGCAGCCCGCTTTCACCTCTGAGAACTGAAGCGCACGCGGCTCATCGGTCAGGTGCCGATGCTGCGCACCGGCCCGGGCCCCGCGAAGAGGTCGTGCTGGGCGCGTCGAAGCCCGCGCTGGTTGTTCTGGGCGCGCTTCCAGCGGATGCTCGGGCCTCGATGCGCGCTCAAGGTCTCTTCGTCTTCGCCGTCTCTCTCTCTCTCTTCAGTTGTGATTGCGGCAACGTGAGGGTCAACGGCGCGTTCGACTCTGGCTGTGTCGCCGAGCTCTGCGACGGCTTCGACCAGGACTGCGACGGCGTGGTCGACAACGGGTTGCCGGTGTTGTCGTGCGGTCTGGGCGCGTGCGCGCGCACCACCTCGAGCTGCATCGCCGGAATGACCACGGTCTGCGAGCCCGGCACGCCGGTCGACGAGACGTGCAACGGCCTCGACGACGACTGCAACGGTGAAATCGACGACAACCTCGCGCCCCTCGGCTGCGGCGTGGGGGCGTGCGCGACCACCGCCTCGTCGTGCTTCGACGGCCAGGCGCAGACCTGCGAGCCGGGCCAGCCCGCTGCCGAGCTGTGCGACGGCGTGGACAACGACTGCGACGGACAGACCGATGAAGAGCTGCCCCCCGTGAGCTGTGGCACGGGCGCCTGCGCGCGCACCGTGGCCAGCTGTGCCGACGCGATCGAGCAGAGCTGTGTGCCCGGCGCGCCGAGCACCGAGGTCTGCGACGGGCTCGACAACAACTGCAACGGCGAGGTCGACGAAGCCCAGGCGATGCTCTCGTGCGGCGTGGGCGCGTGCGGCCGCACCGTGCCGGCGTGCGTGGCCGGTCAGGGCCAGGTCTGTTCCCCCGGCGCGCCGTCGGCCGAGCAGTGCAACGGGCTCGACGACGACTGCGACGGGCAGCTCGACAACGGCCTGGGTCCCGTGTCGTGTGGCCTGGGCACCTGTGCGCGCACCGTGGCCAGCTGCGTGAACGGAGCGCCGCAGGCGTGTGTGCCGGGCAACCCTGCGCCTGACGTCTGCGACGGGCTCGACAACGACTGCGACGGCAGCATCGACGACGACGGTATCTGCAGCCCGCCGGTGGTGCTCTGCTCCGGCTCGGTGAGCGGCACCGTCGGCACCGACATTTCCCTGAGCGCCACGGCGCTCGATCTCGACGGGACGATCGTCTCGAACCAGTGGATCGTGGTGATCAAGCCGGCCGGCTCGACCGCGCTGCCGATGCCCGTCAACCAACCCAACACCGTCTTCCGCCCCGACGTCGCCGGGAGCTACACCCTCGCGTTCTGCGCCCGCGACAATGCGGGCACGACCACCTGCTGCAACCTCACCATCTCGACGACGGTCTGCGTCTCGCCCCCTTCGCCCCCCGTGAGCACCGCGTGCGGCACCAGCTGGGACGGCCGGCCCATCGTGCAGTTCCCCACCGTGCCCAGCGGGCTCACCTATCAGCTCACCTTGCCCGGAGACTCGCTGGTGCGGGCGCGCGCGAACGCAGGCGAGAACTACCTGCGCCCGGCGGTGCGGGTCGGCGCGGGGGGCCCCGTTCCCGGTGCGGCGACCTCGCTCGAGGTGCGCGCGTGCCAGGCGAACGACCTGACCTGCTGCTCCACGCTGTCGGCGATCTCAGTCAACGTGGTCGAGGCCTGCACCACGTCGCTGGCGCCCTCGTCAGCGAACCTGGTGATCAGCGAGTACGTGGTGAACGGTGAAGGTTCGTGCCCCTCGGCGACGACGTGCCAGGTGGGCGAAGCCGTCGAGCTCACCAACCTCTCGAACTGCCCCGTCTCACTCGATGGGTTCCACTTCGCGTATCGCAACAACAGCTCGTCACCCAACAGCTTCAGGTGGATGAACTTCGGGCCGAACGAGGTGGTGCCGCCGCGCGGGGTCTACGTGGCGATTCGGGGGCAGCCGCTCGCGCCGGTGTGTTCGGCGTCGCTCGCGCAGGCCACGCAGAGCGCCGGCTTGTTCGGGCTGCGCATCTCGCCGCTCGACATGCAGGGCGCCTTCCTCGACACGGGCTGGTTCAACAACACCGGCGGCGGCTCGAGCGTGATGCAGGTCGCCCCGGGGAACGTGCCCGACTCGGGTGTGCCCGGCTTCGCCATGCCGGTCGCCGAGGTGGCGCCCTACGTCGGAGGCACCACGGTGTGCGTCGGCACCGGCTTCAACGCCGTCAACTCGTGCGGCAACTTCATGGGCACGACGACCCCGACGACCCCGCTCAACCCCAACCAGCTGGGCCGGCTCTGGCACCCGTGCGACGCAGTGACCTCGCCTGTGCCCACCTGCACCCGGAACTGAGCCGCTGCCCGGGCCAGAGGGTTTGGGCTTACGGCACCGTCAGCACGCCAAGCTGACCCATTTCGAACGCGAGGCCCGCGCCGCGCCCTGCACCGTTCAAGTCGCACGCCGTCCAGTTGACGCCATCAGCGCTCGCGCGCGCGGTGAAGCCGTACGTCGCTGAAGCAGGCCCGACGAAGACGCCGTCGTAGGTGTCGCTGGTCGTCCCCGCGGTCCGAGCGACGGTCGGCCACCAAAGCCACCCCGAGCTCGTCGTGGGATTGACGCCATTGGGTCCATGGCCGACCTGCACCTGGAGCGAAGCGTTGAAGCCGGCAGAGTCCGTCACGCCGGGCTGCGTCACCTCTGCCGCGACCGCCGGGCTCACCGCACCTGCGGCCACGCTCAGGTTGGCCGCCGACTGCAACACGCACGAGCTGAGCTCCTCGGTGAGGCCCGTGCCGTTCGCAGAGCAGCTGCACAGCAGCGGCGCCGTGCCGCTCGGGCGCGGGGCGACGGTGCCGGCCGTGAAGTCGGTGCCGTTCTGATTTCCATCGCGGCACCCGCTCACGCCACGCGTGAGCCAGGTCGTCGCGGAAGGTGCAGGCGCGGCCGCTGCACCCTCGACGCAGTTCGCGCTGCCAAAACCGACGAAGTCGATCACGTTCATGCCACACGCCCCCGAGACCGCAGCGGTGCCGTTGATGAGCGCGACCTTGCCCGTGGTGGCGGACAGGTTGATCACCCCCGACGCCTGATCCACCGCGGGCAGCACCGCGCCCGCGGTTCCCCCGCTGGCGAGCTGCACCAGGTAGTAGCCACCGGCCGGAACGGTCACGTTCGACAGGGCCAGCGCGCTCCAATTCGTGTTGGCCGCTGCGCCGTACTGCAACGAGAGACCATTGAGGCTCAGGCCGCTCGAGGTCGGGTTGTGCAGCTCGACGAAGTCGTTGCGCCAGGTGGCGCCCGCATTGCCACCGCCTCCGTACACCTGGCTGATCACCAGCCCCGGTCCGCACCGCCCCGAGTACGGCGCGTTGATGGCGAGCACCTGCGCCGAGAACGCCGCGCTGGTGACCGCACCTACGCTCGCCGTCACCGCCACGGTGCCCACGGCCGCGCCCTGCAGCACGCCGCGCACGCCATCGACATTGGTGAAGCTCGCCGTCGCCGGCACATCACTGCCCCACGTCGCCTGGCCCGTCACGTCAGCGGTACCACCGTCGACGAAGGTGCCCATCGCGACCAACTGCACCGCCGAGCCCACCGCCACCTTCGAGCGCCCGCTCACCACGATCGACTGCACCGTCGGCGCGCTCACCGTGAGCTGCGCGGTGTTGCTGAACGCCCCCCACGACGCCGTGATGGTCACCGTCCCCACGGCAACACCTCGCGCCACTCCACTCGCCGAAATGGTCGCCACGTTCACATCACTGCTCGACCAGGTGACCAGCGCAGTCACCACCTCGGTCGACGCGTCGACGTAGGTGGCAGTGGCCACGAATGACACCGTCGCGCCCGCCCCCACCGTCGCCGTCACCGGAGAGACGTCGAGGCTCGACAACGCGGGCCGATTCACGCTGATGGTCGTGGTGCCCGTCACGCCTTGCAGCGACGCGCTGACGGTGGTGGTGCCCGGCGTCATCGCCCACACCTCGCCCGTGCTCGACACCGTCGCCACCGCGGCCGTGCTGCTGCTCCAGGTGACCTGGCTCGTCACCGGCGCGGTCGAACCATCGGAGTACAACCCCTGCGCCCCCAGCTGCACCGTCTGGGATTTCTCGAGCGCGGGGTTCGCGGGCGTGAGGGTGATGGACGTGAGCACGGGCGGCGTCACCGTCACCCTCGTGGTGTCGACGATCGCTCCGACCGCCGCGGTCACCAGCGAAGTGCCCTCGGTCACCGAAGCCACCAGCCCGTTGGCGTCGATGGTCGCGACTGCGGGCGTCTCAGAGGTCCAGGTCACGCCGGTGAGCGTCGTGGTGGTGTTGTCAGACCAGCGCCCCGTGGCCACCAGGGTCACGCTCTGGCCCAACCCCAGCGACGGGTTGACCGGCGCGATGGTGATCGCGTCGAGCACCGCTGGCGTCACGCTCAAGCTCGAGGAGCCGCTCACCAAGCCGACGGTGGCCGTGGCGTTCGTGGTGCCGACGCCCACCGCCGTCATCACGCCAGCGCTCGAGACGCGCAGCACCGGGCCCGTCGAGGGCGTCCACGTCGCGGTGCTGGTGAGGTTCTGCGTCGACCCATCGGAGTACACACCCGTCGCCGTCAGCTGCTGCGTGCGACCGACCGCCAAGGAGGCGCTCGGGGCGGTGACGTCGAGGCGCTGCAGCACGGGCGGGGTGACCGTGACGACGAGCGCTGCGGAGGCTGCGCCCGCGGTGGCCGTGACGTTCGAGGTGCCCTGCGCGAGGGCGGTGAGCAGCCCCTGGGAGCCGAGCGCGTTCGAGACCATCGCGAACGACTGCGCGTCGGACGCCCAGGTGACGCTCGCGGTGACGTCGCGCGTCGACCCGTCGGAGAACGTGCCCTGCGCCGTGAGCTGGCGCGTCAGCCCCGCGGGGACGCTGACCGTGAGGGGACTGACCTGCAACGAGACCAGCAACGCCGGCACCACGTTGAGCAGCGCGGTCCCGGTGAGCGCCCCGTTGGTGGCAGAGATGGTCGCAGTGCCTTCAGCCACCGCGTTCACCTTGCCGATCTCGGTGCCCGTATTGCCGACGGTTGCGACGCCGCCATCGCTGCTGCTCCAGACCAGGGTCTGGGTGAGATCGCGCGTGGTGGCGTCGGTGTAGATGCCGGTGGCGGTGAACTCCCGCCTGAGCCCTCGCGCCAGCATCAGCCCCTGCGGCGCCACGGCGATGGTCGAGAGCTGCGCAGCGGTGCAGGTGACCGACGCGCTCGCCGAGATGCTGTCGATGGTGGCGGTGATGACGGACAGGCCGAGCCCCGCTGAGGTGACCAACCCACTGGTGGTCACGCTGGCGACCGCGGGCGTGCCCGAGCGCCATGACGCCTGAGAGGTGAGCGACTGCAGGGTGCCGTCGGAAAAGTGGCCCGTCACCTCGAGCTGCTGGGTCGAGCCCAGCGGCAACGACGCCGCGGCGGGCGTCAGCTCCATGCGCAGGAGCAGCGCGGTGGTGACCGTCACCTCCGCCGTGCCGGAGACTTCGCCCATCGCCGCGGTGAGCGTGCCGTCGCCCACGCCCGTGGCGGTCAACCTGCCGGCGGCGTCAGCGGTGGCGATGCTCGCGTCGGAGGTCGTCCACGTCACCTGTGAGGTGACGACCCGGGTGGTGGCGTCGGAGAAACGTGCGGTGGCCGAGAACTGCTGGGTGGTGCCGTTGGCGAGCGTGGCTTGCGAGGGCC
Organism: Archangium sp.; assembly: GCA_030695565.1. Taxonomy (GTDB): domain Bacteria; phylum Myxococcota; class Myxococcia; order Myxococcales; family Myxococcaceae; genus Archangium_A. The sequence continues at coordinate 16,209 of JAUYRZ010000098.1, read as the reverse complement.
GAACGTCCAGACCCACCAGGGTGGCCATGGTGACGGTGATGCTCAGCCGCCCCACGATGCCGTCTTTGAGAGCGCGCAGCTCGACCTCGCCCAGGCCCACCGCGCTGCTCAGCCCGGTGGAGCTGACCGTCGCGCGCGCGCTGTTGCCGGAGGCCCACGCGACGCTGCTGGTGAGGTCGCGCCTGGAGCCATCGTTGTAGAAGCCCGTCGCGGTCAGCTGCTGGCGCAGCCCCCGGGGCAAGGTGAGCTCGGGCGCGGTGACCTCGATTCGTTCGAGCACGATCACCCGCGGGGCCACCGTCACCGACAGACTCGCGCTCGCCTGCCGCACCGACGCAGTCACCGCGACGGTGCCCGAATTCAAGGCGTGCAGGGTGACGACGCCGGGCTCGGTCTCCGTCACGCTCACCAGTGAAGGATCGCTCGAGGTCCACGTGAGGCCTTCAAGCCCCAGCTCCTTCGTCCCCTTCAACACGCGCGCCGAAGCCGTCTGCGATTCGCCGAACTGCAAGGAGAGCGTGTCGGGGGACAGCTCGATGCGTTCGGGCACCGTCTCGGGCCGGCAGCTGAACAGAGAAAGAACACCACCACAGACGAGCAGGAGACGGCGCATGGAGTGCGCAATCTGACCCACTGTCTCTCCCGCTGCCTATGCCAAACGGGTGACTTTTCTGGCTTGCCCACCTCGATCGTCGCGAAAGGCCGACCTGCGCCCACATCTCCAGCCCGGTGGCGAGCCGCTGAAGGCGAAACGAGGTCACCGCTGGACAACCCCAGGTCGTCGCGCGAGGCGCTCCATCTCGAGAGTCGAGAAGGCTCGCAGCCTCCTTCGGGGAGTAGTGTGGTGCGTCATGAAGATCGATTCCCCGGGAGCCGACTCGCCCTCACTGACAGCTGCACCCCTCAACCGGGTCCTCATCGTCGACGACGAGCCGGTGACGCGCCTGATTCTGGGTCGGCTCTTTTCCAAGGCGGCCATCGAAAGCGTGGCGGTCTCCGGGGTCGCGGAGGCCCTCGCCCAGCTGCGCGAGCGGCGCTTCGACTTGTTGCTGACTGACAAGAACCTCGGCGTGAACGAGAGCGGGGTCGACCTCGCGGTCGCGGCGCGAAAGCTCGACCCCGACCTCCCGGTGGTGATGATGACGGGCTTCGCATCGGCCGACTCGGCCGACGCGTTGTTCAAGTTGGGGGTCGACGACTACGTGACCAAGCCCTTCGAGCTCCTCGACCTGCTCGAGCGCATCAAGAAGGCGCGAGCGCTGCGGCGGCTCGCGGCGACTGCGCCCGCTGTGGCTCGACGACAGGTGCTGGTGGGCGCGCTCGACCCCGCGTTCGGCGCGCGGATCGAGGGCGTGCTGATGACCCTCGGGTGCCAGCCGCGTACGGCGACCTCGCTGCTCGAAGGCCTGCAGGCCACCCCCGCCCCCGAGGTGGTGATCGCCATGCCAGGGCAACTCGATGCACAGGTGCGTCGCGAGCTGTTCGTGATGCGGGTCCGCGCCCCGGCGCTGCGCATCGCCGTGGTGGGAGAGCCCAGCTCGCTCGAGGCCACCCTCGCCGCGATCGGCGTCTCGGCCCACCAGCGCCTCTCGCGGAACCTGCCACCAGCCGACCTGCTCGCCGCGCTCACCTCCCTGGTGCAGTAGCAGCCGCCGGCGAGCCCCAGCGGAGCTCGACCTCGAGGTGGGACTCGACCGCCGCCGGGGCTGCGCAGGGCACCAGCGTTTCGCGGGGCCGGCCACTGACGTCACGCACCGCGACGCGCGCCGAGACCTGGCCCTCTCTCCGGGGGACCTTCACGCTGAAGCGACCCGCGCCGTCGACCCCGACCGCCTGGCCGTCGACCTGAACTTCGGTGCCCACTTCGACGGTACCCTTCACTTCGGTGCACAGCGTCGACGCTGGGCGACCGGCGCGCGCGATCTTCAACAGCACCTCAGCGCGAATCGGGGTCACCGGCGACGGCGCGCTCCCTCCGTAGGTGTGCGCCTGCTGCCCCGGGCCGACCTCTGTCGCTGCACCGGCAGCTTGCAGGCTCACGCTGCCAGTCTGGGTCACGACGGCGAGCGCCTGGCCGCTGGCGAGAACCGAGAACGCCGCGCCTCGCGTCACCACCACCGTCTTCCCGCTGTCATCTTCGATCTGGAGCACCCGCTTCCCATCGGGGTCGTACGTCGCCGCCAAGCGACCGCGTTTGAGCTGGAGTTGGTGCAGCGCCGGGCGCAGCTCGGCCACCCTCAGCTCGGTCGAAGCGGCCACGGTGATCACCGAGCCGACGCCGAGCGACAGCTCAACCTGCCCCGTGGCCTCGGTGCGCACCTCATCATCGGCCCCGAGTTCGTCACCCACCGCGAGCGGCGCCCAGGCCCCGCTCGTTCGGTGCTTTTCGGCGACGCCTCGCGTGGACAGCACCCGAAAGTGCAGCGTCGGCTCCTCGACCGCGGGCGGGAGCCCCACCGACGCCGCCTGCGGCGCCGTCACCGGTACCGTTGTGGTGGTGAACAGACGGTCGAACGCGAAGACGCCGGCGGCGCTGATCACCAGCACGATGGCGATCGCGCCCAACAGCACCACCACGCCAGGTCGCAGCGCCTTCATCGCGTTTCACCCGGTGCGCCGCAGACAGACAAATCGAGGTTCATGGCATCACACCAGGTGGGCTTTCTGACTCGAAGCAGGGAACATGACGACGAAGGTCGAGCCCTGGCCCACCACACTCTCGACGGTGATCTTGCCGAAGTGCTGCTCCACGATGCGGTGGCAGGTCGACAGACCCAGGCCCACGCCTCCGCTCGCGCCGTGGTCTTTGGTGGTGAAGAAGGGGTCGAAGATGCGCTCGCGGTGCTCGGCGGCAATGCCCCGACCGGTGTCGGTGATCGCCAGCTTCACGGCCGGGCCCTCGACGGCGCTCAAGCACACCTCGAGTCGGCCCCCACCGGGCATGGCGTTGGCTGCGTTGTCGACCAGTTGCCTGACCAGCTCGCGCAGTTGCTCGGGGTCGCCCTGCACGTCGGGCACGCTGGGCTCGAAGCGGGTGGACACCGCGATGTTCAGGCTCGCGAGCTGGTCCTTCGCGGCCCCGAGCGCTTCGGTCACGGGGCGCTCGATCGACAGGGCTTCTCCCGCCCCTTGCCGCTCACTCTCGGTCAGCCCCTGGAGCCGCTCGATGATCTTTCCCATGCGCCGCGCCTGCTCGAGCGCGAGCTGGAGCGACTCGGCATCCTCCGAGCCCTCGGGGAGGTTCATGGTCACCAGTGAGACGAGCCCGAGCACGCCCGTGAGCGGGTTGTTGAGTTCGTGCGCGATGCCCGCCCCCATCGACCCCAGGGCGGCGAGCCGCTGGCTGCGCAGCACCTGCTGCTGAGCTGCGCGCAGCTCGGTCGTGCGCTCTTCGACCCGTTGCTGCAGCTGGCGATTCCAACTGCCGATCTCTTCGCCCCTTCGTCTGATCTCGCTGGCCATGTGTCGGAACGTGGCGGCGAACGCGCCCACCTCGTCACCTCGAGACATGGACGGCAGCTCGACGTCGTAGCGCCCCTCGGACAAGGCGCGCGCGGCGACTGACAGCTCGGCGATGGGGCGAGAAAAGCCCCTGGCCAGCCACACGCTCAGAGGCCCCGCGAGCAAGAGTGACAGCACGGCAAAGAAGACGGTGAAGTCACGAACCCGGTTGGCGGCCCCCAACGCGAGGCTGCTGGGGCACAGCACGAGCACGCCCCAGCCCAGCGTGGCGGTGGGGGCAAACGAGGCGAGCCGGGGCTCGTCGTCGTCACCTTCCACCGACGCGCTGCTCAGGGCGCGGCGCCTGACGAGCGCGAGCTCCGAGGCCGTGAGTATGAGGGCGCCTGCGAGTGGAGCGCCTGTGCTGTCGACCAGCACCGCGCGCCTGCCGTGGGCCTCGAGTGCGGCGAGTCGGGTGACCACGTCGCTCAGGCTGAGCTCGGCGGCGATCACCCGCTGGCCCTGGCTGACGGCGATCACCACCCGGGGCGCGCCGGTGCCGGTGCGATAGGGAGGGCCGATGGCCGCGCCCCGCGCGAAGGCCTCGGCCAGAGGCACGTGCGCGGCCATCTCCGCGAGCGTCGGCGCCTCGCGCCCCAGCTCGGGCTCGAACACCGGGGGCACGATGGCGTGACCGTCTTCGTCGATCACCGCGACCGCGGTCAGCCCCGCGACCTGCCGCAGGGGGATGTGGAGGACCTCCGAGAGTTCGCCGTTCGAGAAGCTCTCGAGCGGGAGCGAGTGGGTGGTGAGCGCGAGGGTTTCGACGGAGTGGAGCACGGCCGACTCGGCGAGCTGGGCGAGGTGGGCTGCGCTGTCCTCCTGGGCGCTCTGCACCACGCGCGTCAGCTCTTCGCGCGTCGCGCGATAGGAGGTGAGGCCGATCACCAGCACGGGGGTGAGCGCGACCGCGAAGAGCACGACACCGATTCTGAAACCGAAGCTCACCGAGACGGCTCCCCTGCTTTGAGTGGATTTCGGGCGGCGCGCTCAGCATCCATAATCAGAACAGTAAGCGGGTGATCAGGGCCGCCGCTGTACTTCCCGAGAGGTCAACGGCGACGCAGTGGGGTCAAGGACGACGACGTGCGAGTCAGAAACGTGTCAGCAGCAGGCGCCTGGAAATGGCTCGTCGTTCTGGTCACTGTGGGCACGGCCGCCGCAGGCGCCGACCTGTCGGTGCGCGTCTCTCCCTCCCACCATCAACTCGGCGCCGACCCGGGCGCTGTGATCGAAATCGAGGGCCCGTCGGATCTCTCGCGTCTGCAGGTCACGGTCAGTCACGGGCGGGTCGGGCCGGCCCGGCAGCTTTCGCCGGGTCATTTCGTCGTCGACTACCTTCCGCCTGATCAGACCTTTCCCCGAGTGGCGATCATCGCCGCCAGGGCGACGTCGGCGAGCCACCCGCTGCATGGTTGGACGACGCTGCCCCTGTGGGGAAGCGCGGAGGCCGCGGTGAAGACCGGCCCACACCAGCAGGTCAGCATTCAGATCGGCCAACGCACCTTCGGGCCGGTGCAAGCCGACGCGAAAGGGAGCGCCGTCATCCCCGTGCTCATCCCTCCTGGCATCAGAGAGGCCCACTTCGGCCGCCGGGTGCTGAACCTGGGCCTGCCGCGCACGGCGCTGACGTTGCTGGTGCTCGAAGAGCCCGAGCAGGCCGGCGATCGCCCGCCGCGCCTGGGGGTTCGGCTGTACGCCATCACCGAAGACGGGCGCCCGCGCGGAGGCTTGCGGCTGAAGGCGCGCGCGGGGCGCGGTACGGTGGGCGAGTTCTCTGCCGTCAGCGAAGGCGTCTACGTCTCGCAGTGGACGATTCCCGCCACACCTCCTGGTGAGGTCGAGCTGTCGGCGTGGTCGACCACCGAGGCGGAGGCCGTCACCACGGCGCGCCTGCTGGTCCCGGGTGGACCTCCGGCGAGCCTTGCGCTGAGCGTCGAGCCATCCGAATACACCGCGGGTGATCCCGGCGAGGTGAAGCTCAGCGCAGAGGTCCGCGACGCCAACGGCTTTCTCACCCAGGGGGTCCCGGAGTTCACCACCGGGCTGGGCCGCGTTGGCCCGCTCACGGAAGCAGGCCTGGGGAAGTGGAGCGCCCGGGTTCAGTTGCCGACCGAGTTGGGAGGCGCCACCGCCGCCCCCCTTCGCGCGCACCTCGCCGGCGCGCCCGACGCCGAGGTGAGCGTCAGGTTGAAGGCGGGACCGGCGAAGTCGATTCGCTCGAGCCCTGAGCGCCTGGCCGTGGTGGGTGACGGGTCGGCGCTCGTTGAGGTCCAGCTCCAGCTCGTCGACGCGTGGGGAAACCCGACGGGAGGCGAGGTGGTGGCGACCAGCGGCGAGGGTGAGCTGACGCGCCTTCCGGGCGCGACCCCCCGCTACCTCTACCGCTCGCCACGACGATCGGGGGCCACGACGTTGGCGTTGGTCTCGGGAGAACTGCGCGCGGAGCTGCCAGTCGCGCTGACACCTGCGCCCGCCATCTTGACGCTCGCACCGAGAGTGGGGGTGCTGACCAACTTCGGCAACGTCGTGGCGCCGCTGCTCGGCGTGGAGCTCATGGTCTGGCCTGGGGCTCACGTCGGCGTGGGGGCCGAGGCGGGCTTCTTCTTCCTGGCTCGCCGCGGGCAGGTGGCGGGGGCCGACTTCGCGGGGTCGACCGCCCACCTCACGGTGCAGGCCGTGCCGCTGCTCGCGTCGACGTCATGGCGATCGGCGCTCGGAGCGGTTCGGTTGCGGGCGACGGCGTCGGGCGGCGTGGCGCTCAGCGCCGCCCAGCTCGCGCTCCAGGATCAGCCGCAGGTGAACGAACTCACGGCGGCCCCGACCGCGCGACTGGCGGTGAGCCTCGGCATGCAGGCGGGGCGAGGCGTGCTCTTTCTGGAGCTTGCGGGGGGCTGGGCCGGGGCGTTGGGCACGAAGACGGTGACGGGACCGCTGGTCTGGTTGGGCTCGAGCGTGGGGTACTCCTTTGACGTGTTCTAAGTGCAGCGCAGCGCTGTTGGCCTCCTGGGTGCTGATGATGGGGTGCACCTCGGGCGGCAAGCCCGACGTGCCGCCTCAGCTCGACGGCGTCGAGCCCGCGTGGGCCTTCACCACCCAGACGACGTCGATAGAGCTCCGCGGCGCGGCCTTCATGTTGCGCCCCACGCTGCGGCTGGGGAGCGTCGTCGATGATGTTTCGGTCGACGCGCGCTTCGTGGTCTTTCTGGGGGAGCAGCGCCTGGACGAGGTGACCTGGGTCGACCCGAGCGCGCTGCGCGCGGTGGTGCCGGCCGGTCTGCCGCCGGGCAGGTATGACGTTCGTTTGGTGGACCCCTATGGGGTCGAAGCCGCTCTGACAGGGGCCTTCGAGGTGCGCGCGCCGCCCAGCACGCTCAGCGCCACCTCGACCTGGGACCGTCGGGTCTACAGCGTCGGCCAGCCCATCAAGGTCGAGGTGCAGGCACACAATGCGGGCCCCACGCTGGTGCGAGGGGTGGCCCCGGTGCTCGTGGTTTCACCGATGACGCTGGTGGCACCTCTGACAGAGACGCCGCCGCGCGACCTTGCGGGTGGCGCGACGGAGAACTTCCCCCTCGTCCTCGAGGCCCTCGCGCCCGGATCGCTCACCATCGACGTCAGTGCCCGCGGCGTCGAGGCGCTCACCGCGTCACCCGTCGTCACCTCGCCGCAGCGCCAGACCCTCACCATCGTCACCACGGCGCAGCTCTCGCTTCAACTCGAGGCCAGCGCGCCGCAGCTGGAAGTGGGGCAAGCCCTCACGCTCCGAGCGACGGTGCTGAACACCGGGCAGGCCGCCGCGCTGGCCGTCAGCCCTGTGGTGAGGCTCGACGGTGATGGCCTGACCGCGCTTCTGTCGCCCAACGACTCCGACGTCGGCGCCGCGCCCGTCCTTTTTGAATGGCAATATCAGGCCGTGAGCGCAGGCACCGTGGTGCTCACTGTCGCGGCGGGTGGGTTCGACGAGAACTCGGCGCAACCGACCAACGTCGCCGTGGCGTCGGTGTCGGTAGAGATCCGCAACCCCACGGGCAGCCCGGATGGAGGAGCCGATGCCGGGGCTGTCGACGCAGGGAGCACTGAGGATGCGGGCGCTGTCGACGCAGGGAGCATTGACGATGCGGGCGCTGCCGACGCAGGGAGCGCTGAAGATGCGGGCGCTGCCGATGCGGGCGCCGTCGATGCGGGCGCTGCCGATGCGGGCGCCGTCGATGCGGGCGCTGCCGATGCGGGCGCCGTCGATGCGGGCGCCGTCGATGCGGGCGCCGTCGATGCGGGCGCCGTCGATGCGGGCGCTGTCGATGCGGGCGCTGAGGCGCGCACGTTGTTCGCAGACCCTTTTGGTGACGGTACGACCGCGACCTTCGTGGTCGGCTACCGTTCGAAGGTCTACGTCGGGCCCAACAAGACCGGCGCTGGTGCGATTCGCTTCGACCCCGATGGTACTTCGCCCGAATCGATCTCCTTCGCCTTCCAGCGCGACTCGATCGGGAACAGCTCTGCCAACACCTCGAGTTCGCCCTACCCGAGCATCGGCGCCACAGGGTGCACCGCAAACTCGGCAGGCTGTGGGCCTGACAACGAGAACGGTCGTGCCCTGTTCTTTGCAGCAGAGGTCGCCGACGCGGGTTGGCTGGGAGTGGCAGGCGCGAAGACAGGCCAGAACTTCAGCTACGTCTACCTGACGCCAGACTCCGACGCGGTGCTCGACTTCCGCTACGTCGATGTGTCGTCGTCGGTGGGCGGTGGCACCTGCATCCTGTCATCAGCGACGACCCTCGCAGGCCGACTCTATCTGGGGCTGGGCGGCAGCTCGGGCGGCAGGCGCCCGGGGCTCCTTGCGCTGAGCGCGGCGCCGCCGAGCCCCGGCCTCGACCCCACCTCGGCACAACTGGTCGACCTCGACGCCGACAAGATGCCGGGCATCGCCAACGGAGGCGGCGCCGGCAACGACATCATGGTCGACGCGATGGGTGTGCTGAACGACCGGCTGTACCTGGGGGCGTATGGCGGGTGGGTTCGGTCGACCGTCGCGACGCCGAGGTCTTTCGCGTTGAACGCCAGCGACTGGGCGGCGTGCACCCCCACCGACGCGGCCTACGCGGCGAAGACCTCGACCACCACGACCAAACGAGCCGACCTCGAACCGGCAGATCGCGCCATTCCAGCGTTCGCGACCTACGCCGGCCGGCTCTACGTGGCGAGAAACACCACGCTGGGCCCCCAGCTCTGGGGCTGCGACCCGGCGACCTCTGGAAGCGCGACCGACTGCGACCCAGGCGACTGGACCTTGGTCGCGCCCAATACGGTCGGCGATACCCAGCTGACCCAATTCAACGACGTGGGGAACACGCGCATCACGCTGCTGCAGGCGACGGCCAGCCATCTCTTCGTGGGCTTCAACAATACCGTGCGCGGCGTGGTGACCTTCCGCAGCGTCTCGCTCTCGCCGCAGACGCGCGCCGACTTCACCGGTCGGGGCGACTGCGCGGCGACGCAGTACCCGCTGAGTTGCGACGGCTACGGGACCTCGGGCCTGGGGGTCGGAGCGAGCCGCGTCTATTCCTCGGTGGTGCTGCCCTTCGCCGGGAGTGACTTCCTCTACGTCGCCGCGGGCAACGGGACGACGGCGGCGAAGATCATTCGGGTGGACCCCTGAGCGATGGCACGCCGCCGGTGTGACGAACAGCCCGACTCTTGCGAATCGACGCGAGCGACATGCTCACTTCGTCGGGCGGTTCATTCCATCGGCCATCGTCTTCTGCGCATAGTCTTTGGGCAGCTCGAACTTCTCTGCCGGGATCGTCGCGCGGGAGATCGACTTCACCGTGGTCTCCACCGTCACCACGCCATCCGCGTTCATGTGCGAGCGGAACACCGGGAAACCCGGCGCGCCGTCAGCCGAGTCGAAGCCCTGCGACATCGGGCCGCCCGGCGTGGTGGGCATCACCTTCACCATGATCGCCTTGAACTCGTCGGCGGTGATGCCGACGTCTTTCCACGTGGCGAAGCAGCCTTCACCCGCGGGCTGGCCTTCGCGTTTGATCGCGTAGTCCTGGCAGGAGAAGCCGTTCACCTTGCGCGCCGGCGTCTTCTTCTTCTCGTAGGCGAACACGACGGGCTTACCGTCGACCTGGTTGAGCAGGCCCTGCTCCATGCGCGCGCGTTGTTCGGGCGGCATCTTGGCCAGCTGGGCGGCGAGCTGCGCCTTGAGCTCGGCCTGCTTCGCCTCGAGCTGCTTGCTGTCCTGATCGGTGATCACCATCACCATCTTGCGATCGTGATCGATGATGAAGAGCTTCTTCGCGTCGGCATCGCGCAACATGGTGCGCGCGGGGCCGTCGGCTTCTTTCATCTCGAAGAACGCCTTGCTGCCTTTGGCAGAGAGCGTGACGAGACGGGTCTTTCCCCCCGCGACCGCCTCATTCACGAGTGAGAGGTCGGCGAGCGCGAGAGACGAACAACAGAGGAGGGCAGCGATCAGTGAGCGACGCATGCCCCTCTCTTTAGCCGTTTTCCGAATGAGGCGCCTTCGTCAGCCTCACTTGGTGGCCTGCTTCGCGTGCGCGGCGGCCACTTCGTTCTTCACCTTCTCCATGTCGATGGCGCGGATCTGCTGAATGGTCTTTTCCAGGGCGTCGGCGGGCAGCGCACCTGCGTTCTGCCCGAGCATGATGCCGTCGCGGAAGATGGCCAGCGTGGGGATGCCGCGAATCTCGAAGGCGGCGGCGAGCCCCTTCTCCTTCTCGGTGTCGACCTTGGCGAAGGTGATGTCGGTGTGTTTGCCGGCGGCGGCCTCGAAGGTCGGGGCGAACGCGCGGCAGGGACCACACCAGTCAGCCCAGAAGTCGATGAGGAGAATCCCACCCTTCTTCAGCGTGTCTTCGAAGTTGGCTTCAGTCAGCTCGAGCGTGGTCGCGCCCATGGGGGGGTTCTCCTGTCCGGCGAGGTGAGTACTTCATGTAACCACTGATCGCGCTCGGAGCCAGCCGCGGCTTTCAGTGCGCCGGTACGCCGCCTTCGACCATCACGATGTGCCGCCAGCTTCCCGCCCGGAAGCGCAGGAACAGGGTGATGGCGAGCAGCGCCAGATAGGCCACCAGCCACAAGGTGGCGCCGACGTCGCCCCAGCCGAAGAAGCGCACCGTGATGTAGCTGCCGGGCACGAAGACGATCCACGCGATGGCGATGCGGGCGATCATCGGGAAGAACGTGTCGCCCGCGCCACGCAGCGACTCCGCCACGCTCATGCCGATGGCGTCGAAGATCTGCCACGCCGCCGAGATCATCAACATGCGCGCGCCAATCGTCGCCACGTCGACCGCCCCTTCACCCTTGGCGAAGAACGAGATGAGCAACGAGGGGATCAGCACGCAGACGAGGCCCACGCTGCACTGCCAGGCCAACGCGGTGAACGCGGTGAGCTTCACGATGCCGGGGACCTCGTCCTTCTTTCCTGCGCCGATGGCCTGTCCCACCAGGATCGCGCCGGCGCTGGCCAGCCCGAAGGCGGGCATGAAGCTGACCGAGTTGATGCTCATCACCGAGTTCATCGCGGCCAGCGCGGCGGTGCCGAGGCCGCCCACCACCACGTTGGCGAAGAAGACGAAGGCGCCGAACTCGAAGAGCCAGTTGAAGCCCGACGGAAGGCCGAACTTGAGCATGCGCCCGAACTCCGCGAGCCGAAGCCGGGCGCGGGCCTCTGGGCGGCCGTCGAGCCAGAAGTACCCGATGAAGGCCAGGCAGCCGATGCAGGTGGCGATCGTGCTCGCCCACGCTGCGCCCGCAACGCCCAGGCCCGGCAGGCCCCAGTGGCCGTCGATGAGCAGCCAGTTGCCCAGCACGTTGAAGACCATGGCGATGAGGTTGGCCACCATGCCGGGCCAGGTGCGGCCCAGGCCGCCGTAGTAGTTCGCGAGTGCCTCGATGCCGATCGCCGCGCCTGCCGAGAGGAGGCGAACGCGGATGTACCCGGCCATCAGCGTCTGCACTTCTTGACTGTACGAGAGGAGCGAGAGCACCGGCTCGATGAAGGGCTGCACGATGAGCGAAAGCACCAACGTGGCCAGCGCGACCAGCAGGCCGTACCAGCCATAGCGGCGGGCCCCGGCGAGATCACCTTTGCCGAAGAGCTGACTGGCGAAGCTCGAGACGATGAAGGTGATCCCCATCGGGAGGATGAGCACGGTGTAGGCGTTAAGGCCTCCGGTGGCGGTGGAGGCCAGGGCCGCGGCGCCGAGGTGCGCGACCATCAACGCGTCGGAGAGGCCGACCACCGTCTGGCTGGCCCGGCTGATGATGATGGGGCCGGCCAGGGCGAGCAGCGTGCCGAGCGTTGCGGGGCGCGTTTTTTCGGGGGTGTCCACGGGGGCGTTCCGACGCGAGCTTCAAGCATGTCTGCCCCCTCTGGTCTCCCTCTCCCTGCGACAGCGTGCGACAGCGGGGAGAGGGTCGGGGAGAGGGGCCGTCTCCGTTGCCCGCAGGGACCCTCACCCCAACCCTCGCCCCCGCTCGCGCAGGGAGAGGGAGCACACATCAGTACCTGACGCCCACCAACACGCGCGCGGTGAAGCCGCTCAGCGGCACGCTGCCGAGGTTCACGCTGCCTTGCGACAAGGGCGGTTCGCTGGGCGCCTGCTGCGGAGCCTCGGGCGCCATCGCGTCGAACCGGCTGACCTGCCGCAACACCGCCCCCGCCCCGAGATCGAAGATGAGATGCGGCACCCGCGCCTCATTCTTGCCGCCCATGCGAATCGCGAACTGCACGCCCAACAACCCCGAGCCCGAGAAGCTGCCCACCGTCTGGGTGAGCCGCGACGTGTTCACCAACGTGAGCGTCGCCCAGTCGTAGCCACCGGTGAGCTGCGCGTACGGGTGAAACCAGCTCTTCACCGGCACGCGGTACGTCACGCCCAGCTGCACACCCTTGAGCGCGAACATCACCGGCACCGTTCCGTGCGAGGCGCTGCTGGTGCCGCCCGTGGCGAAGGCGGCCTCGAGATCGAGCGCTCCGAAAGGCAGCGTGAACCCGCTCCCCACCGCGAGTCGGCCCTGATGCAGGGCGTCGTCGAAGCCGATGAGATCGTACCCGCGCGCGGCGAACACCTGGGTGGAGTACCCCGCGCTCATCGCGAGCGTAGGTACCTCGGCCGCAGCCACCGTGGAGGCGAGCAGCAGACAGGAGAAGATCTTCATGGGGCCTCCGCGCGATCGAGATCGCCGGTGAACAAGAAGTCGGTGAAACGGATGGCGTGGGTGCGCTCCACGTCGCCCGCGGGCCAGAGGGTCACGTCACCCAGGCGATCCGAGCTGCCGTTCACCGACGCGAGCACGTCGAGCTCCGGCAGGTAGTGCAGGGTGGTGGAGGCGGTGTCCAACGGCATCTCCGCCAGGCGCAAGGTGGCGAGCTCCAACGTCACCACCGAGTTCGAGTTGTTGACCGCGAAGAACAACCGCTGGCTCGCGTCGTCGACCGCCGAGGCTTGCACCGTGCGTGAGAGCTGAATGCTCTGCAGTCGCAGCCGCAGCCGGTTGGTCTCTTCCGTGAGCGTCACCGTGGAGAGCGAAGGGCCTCCACTCTGCGTGGTCGCGTGGAAGAAGAGCGCCTTGCCCATCGCGGGTACCAGCGTCGCCGAGCCGGTCGCGCCGTCGAGCACCGAGCTGCCGCTGCGCCCGTCGGCGAGATCCCACGCCACCACGCCTTTGCTGCCGCGCGAATCCCACGCGAGCACGCGGCTGCCTCCCAGCACCGAGATGGTCGAGATGGCTTCAGGTGAAATGAGCTTCTTCGCGTTGTCGGCGATGCCGCGCGCGTCGAGCAACCAGAGCTCTTGCGAGGTCGCGTACACCGCCAGCACGGAGTCGGGGAACGCAGCAGGGGCCGTCTCGAGATCCGTCAGCCCCCGGCCGCCTGAAACGAAGTTGATCGACGCGGCGACGGGCTGGCCCACTTCGGGGCCCAGCTCGATGGCGATGACGTCGTCGAGCGCGGTCGCGCGCAGGAACAGCCAGTGCGCGTCGCGGGAGAAGACAGCCTCCACCACGGAGGACTCCGAGCTGGTGCCGGGCGGACGGATGGTGATGCGCCGCGCGGGCACTTCGGGGTGCAGCGCATCGAAGATCGCCACGCCGCGTTCGAGCGCGACCGAGACCAGCTGCCGGTTCGGCTCGAGCGGCCCGAAGAGCACACCCCGGGGGGCGAGTGATTCGGTGTCGAGCTGCAGGCGGTGCAGGGTGCGCGCGCCCACGGTGAGCAGGCCCACTTCGTTCAGGTTCCTCGCGATGAGCGGCCCCGCGGTGGAGGCGCCGTCGTAGGTGAAGACGCCGAAGCGGCCGTCTTCGCTGAAGGTGACGCCGTCGAAGAAGCCGGGCAGCTCGAGCGCCTGCACTTCGTTGGTGGTGAGGTCGACCAGGTCGACCGTGGAGGCGCGGGGCGTGCCGGTGAGCACCACGAGGGCGTCGGCGTGGGGGATTCGTTTGGCCAGGCGGGCTCCCGGGGTGAGGCGGAGCGCGGTCGGGGTGCCCACGTCTGGCTTCAGGATGATGGCCCGGTTGGTCTGCGGGACCACGCTCACCATCGCCGTCGAGGTGGCGATGATGGGCAGGGGCTTGAGCGGCGCGGTGAAGAGCGTGCCTCGGCTTCCGCAGGCGGTGAGGGTGAGCAGCGACAACAGCACCAGGGCCTCACCCCGACCCTCTCCCGAAGGGAGAGGGAGAGACTTGAGTTCGTTTCGCATCAGTCGATCTCCCCGTTGAGGGTGAAGCCGGTCGCCGTACGCACCTGGCCGGTGTCGAGCTGGATGACGCTGATTCTTCCCGCGGGATGATCCTGGCTGACGAACACCCGATGCGGCGTCACCCCACTGGCCTGCGGCACCGTGCCCATGAACAACGGCGTCGACGCGAGCGGCAAGGTGGTCGAGACCAACGAGGTCAGGTTCACCGCCATCAACGAAAAGCGTTTGAGCGCGTCGTCACGCAGCGCCACCCCCACGAAACCACCCGCGGGGGAGAACGCGAAGCGGGTGGGCTTCGTCGTGCCCGTGCGCTGGAGCTGCCAGAAGCCGCTGCCCACGTCGAAGACCGAGAAGCCCTGGTCCTTGTCGACGGCCGCTTCGTAGGGATCCGTCGCGGTGGTGGCGGGGTTGGCCTTGTGAATGATCAACGCCGACCGTCCATCGGGCGACAGCGCGATCTCGTCGACCTTCTTCTCCAGCGCGTAGTGCGTCACCACGCCCGAGGGCAGCTCGATGCGCGCGAAGGACTCGGCGTCGGTGACGGTCGAATAGACCAGCGCGAACATGCCGCTGCCCGGCACCTCGGGCGGGAGCGCGATCTGCCCCACCACGCCTCCATCGAGCACGATGGTGTCGATGCCCGCGGGGCTGATCAGGTCGGCCGGCACTTCGATGTACGCCACGCTGCTGCTGCTGCGCAGGGCAGCCACCGCGGCGGTCCCGTCGGCGATCAGATCGAGATCGGTGGCGATCTCCGGCAGCGGCACCGTGTCGATGCGCGTGCCGTCGAACGACGCGAGCTCGGGGGCCACCGTGCTGCGCAGCATGATGATCCGCCCGTCGGCGCTGGCCACCACTTCACGGCTCGACACGTCGGCCGACATCGAAGCGGGCAGGGCCAGGCGGGCGGGCAACGCGGCGCCGGTGGTGAGATCGAACGTGGACACCGTCGACTTCGCGAACACGTGCAACGCGGTGCTCACGCCAGCCTGCGTGCGGAAGATGATGTTGGTGATGCGGTAGCCGCCTGCGCGCTCCTGCACGGCGCCGGCGGTGTTGCTGCGCACCTTGCTCAAGTCGACCAGCGCGAAGATGCCTTCGGCGCCCGACGCCGGCGCGGAAGAAGGATCAGGCCAGGCCACCGCGAACTTGCCGTCGGGTGAGACGCTCAGCTTCGCGTACTGCCGCTGCAACGCCACGCGGGTGACCTTGGTGGGCAGCGTGCTGCTGTCGAGCACCGAGAGCGAGCCGTCGTCGAGCGAGAGCACCACCGCGGCGTCTTCCGCGGGCAACGCGGCGAGCCCCACCGGGCGCGGGCCCACCGGCACCGCTTCGATCTGCAACGAGGTCGGGTCGATGCGCGCCACCGACGCGGCGGTGGGGTTGAGCGCGTACACGTAGCGCGGGGTGGCCACCGGGGGCGCGTCGCCCAGCCCGCGGTTGCTCTCCTGCTCGGGGGGAACGCAGGTGCCGTTGTCGCAGGTGAAGCCGGGCACGCATTGAGCGGTGTTGAGGCAGCCTGCGCCGCCTCCGGTGCCACCGCCCGCGCCGCTGATGAAGCCGCCGCCGCCGCCGAGGTTCTCCCCGTTGGGGATGTCGCCGCCCCGGTACACCGAGCTGGCGCTGCACGACACCACTGCGACCGCGGCCAGGCCGGCGGTCACCCCGTGAACGAACTTCATCGAACTGCTCCCACCGGCCCCAACTGAGGGCTCGCGTGAGCAAGTGGCGGACCATGCCTGCCCGCTCGATCAGGAGGTGGTGGTGCATCCGCGCGCAGGGGGTGAATGCGGCGTGGGTGTCAGCAGGTCGGCCCCCAACCCTCCCCGGAGGAGAGCGGTGAAATAGCCCGTCGCGGACAGGTCGCGGCGGGTGACGAAGGTAAGTGGATCTGGAGTGGCTCAGGAGGCCATTTCCACGCTGACGGAAAAACCGAAGCACCAAGCGCCGTGGCGAAGGCGGACGGCGTAAA
>JAUYRZ010000077.1 GCA_030695565.1 Archangium sp. | reverse complement strand
GGCGGCTCTGCGACGGGCGGTGGCTCGTCGACCGGTGGTGGCACCGCGACCGGCGGTGGCACCGCGACCGGTGGTGGCTCCGCGACGGGCGGCGGCACCGCGACCGGTGGTGGCACGGCGACCGGTGGTGGCACGGCGACTGGCGGTGGCGGCGGAACTCAGCTGCGCCTCTTCGTCACCTCCACCTCATCCAACGGCGCCATGGGAGGCACCGCCGGCGCAGACGCGCGGTGCAACACGGCCGCGAACTCCGCGATGCTGGGCGGCAGCTGGCGCGCGTTCGTCGGCACGTCGTCCACCGGGGCGACCACCGCCAGCTCGCGCTTGATCGCCAACGGGCCCTGGTACCAGCAGCCGGCCAGCGGCGGCCCGGTGCTCACTTTCAACAGCAAGGCCAGCCTCTCCTCGCCTCCTCTGGTGGCCATCACCATGACCGAGACGGGAGCCCCCCTGACCAGCATCGTCCCGGTGTGGACGGGAACGACGACGGCAGGCGCGATCGAGTTCGCGTGCATCACCTGGAGTGCGGGCGCCTCGACCGGTACGAGCGGATCCTACGGCCAGGTGGGTCCCGGCGCGGCCCTCTCCACGTGGACCGGCTTCGGATCCCAGGACTGCAGCAACCTCGCGCGGCTGATCTGCTTCGAGGAGACCCAGCCGACGGCGATGAAGCGGATGTTCGTGACCTCCACCCAAACCAGCGGCGTCTTCAACGGCATCGCCGGGGCCGACGCGCGCTGCTCGAGCGTGGCCTCGGGAGCGGGCATGTCCGGGAGCTGGAAGGCCTTCGTCGGCGGCTCGTCGGGCGGCGTCAGCGCCAGCTCGCGCATCACCTCTGACGGGCCCTGGTACCAGGCGCGCCCGAGCGGCCCCGTGCTCACCTTCGCAAACAAGGCCGGCCTCTCGGGTTCTCCGCAGGTGGCCATCAACACCGACGAGAACGCCGCGACGATCGCGGGACCCTTCAAGGTATGGACGGGAACGAACCTCGGCGGCTCCATCGGCAACGCGTGCAGCACCTGGTCGAGCAGCACCGCCATCGGCACCTACGGAGAGGTCGGCACCGCCTCCGCATTGAACCGGTGGACCGGCGTGACGACCCAGTCGTGCTCGCTCACCGCCGGGCTCATCTGCCTCGAGGACTGAGCTGGGCGGTGCATCACCAGGTCGAACGCCAGGGACGGCCTCCCCGATCTCCATCTCGAGGAGAGGGCCAAGGCTGCCAGCAGAATTGAGAGCAGCACCGGCCTCACGGCCCCTCACCCCAACCCTCTCCCCGAGGGGGAGAGGGAGTTCAGGCGCGATCTTTTATCAGGTCCAGGTCTCGGTTCAGCCCCGCCCGGCTCTCGACAGGAAGCCTCTCGACCCGGGTCACCAGTTGGCCTCGGTCCAGGGTGGGAAAGGCGGCCCATCCGGCGATCAGCTGACTGAGCACCAACGCGGCTGCCTGGTGCTCGCCAGAACCCGTCAGCGCGTCGATGAGAGAGAGCGCGGCCTCCAACGAGTTCGAGAGCGCGCCCGAGGCCGAGCGAAGCAGCGCGAGACTGAAGGCGGGCGTCCACCCCTCGCACAGCGCGGCCGCCTCGAGAATCAGCTCGGCCCGCCTCGAGGAAGCCGAAGCGGAGATCTGCTTGAACTGTTCGGCCGCGCGCTGCGGGTCGCCGTCCTCCCAGTGCGCGCGCGCCCGCACCAGGCGGAGCTGCAACTCGAGCGTCGCCTTGAAGTCTTGCCAGCTTGTCTTCGACGCGCCTGCCTTCAGCTTGGCGTCGTCGACGGAGATCGGTTGTGCCGCGTCGAGCATCGAGAGCACGACTGCGGGAAGGCGGGTCGCGAACTCACCGATGCCCAGGTCGAGCAGACGCAACTGACTGGCCACTGAGCCAGGATGGGAGGCGACCCGCGCCTGCAGCGCCTCGTAGGCGGCCAGCGCCTCACCCTTCAGCTTCGCCGCAGGTGATCGTTTGGTCTTCTTCATCGTCGCCTCAGTCGCGATCTTCGATCAGATCCTTCGCGCTCAGCTCCGGGGCGGCGCGGCCATGCTCGAAGTCGAGCAGCCCCAGCTCGGCGTACTTCGGGCGAATGCGATCACTGAGCAACCCGATGCGCTTCAAGTTGGGGATCACCCGCTTGAACATCGTGCGCCGGAACATCTTCATCATCTCCGACTGCTGAACGAGCTGCTCCCACTGCGCGCGGGTCATCGCGTGGGCGTAGTACTCCTCGTAGAACTCGTGCGCGAAGAAGCGGTTGCGCAAGAAGAGGGAGACCTCGAACGCCCAGTCTTCCCGCTCCCGCTTTTCCTTGTCGGTGAGTTGGGAAATGAACTCCTGCAGCGCGAGCACCCCGTAGTGAACGTGCCGCGCTTCGTCGCTGATCACATAGGTGAGCATCTGCTTGAGGAGCGGCTCGCGCGTCTTCTGCTGAATCATCCCGAAGGCGCCCAACGCGAGGCCCTCGATCATGATCTGCATGCCGAGGAACTTCATGTCCCACCGGGAGTCGCTCATCAGCGCGTCGATCACCACGTAGAGGTTGTCGTTCACCTCGTATTTCTTCTCGAGCTTGGTGGTGAGGTAGCTGTGGAACACCTCGACGTGGCGGCCTTCATCGACCACCTGGGTGCTGCCGTAGAGCTTGCCGTCGAGCCACGGCACGGCCTCGGTCACCTGGCAGGCGGCGAAGAGCGCGCCCTGCTCGCCGTGGAGGAACTGCGAGAGCAACCACGAAGCGATGCCGCGGCGCTGCTCGGCTTTCTCCTTCGGGCTCGCTTTGCCGAACTGCTTGAGGCCGTACACGGGCAGAAAATCCCACGGCAGCACCGGGAGCTCGTCAGAGAGCGGATCGACCTGCTGCGACCAGTCGAGATCCTTCTGGGGGTGCCACTGCGAATCTTTCGCGGCCGCGTAGAGCCGGGCGAGCTGGGGGCGATCGCGCAGGTAGTGCCAGTCGAAGTGCACCGGGTAGCTCACCGGCATCAGCGTGTTCGGCGTCGACTTGCCGACCTGCTGCACCATGCCGCGCCACGCGGGGCCGAGCAGCGACTTGAGCACGGTGAGGTTGCCGCTCGCGCTGGCATCGCGCATCAAGGGCAGGGTCTGGAAGAGGTTACCGATCGTCGTCATGGTGGTGGCCATCTCAGCTCTCCTTCTTGAAGCTCGCGGCGAGGAGCGCGGCGAAGTGGGTATCGAGATCCTTCGGCCGGGCGCTCTCGTGGAGCAGGCCGAAGGCGAGGAAGCTCCAGAACGCGTCGGCGATCTGCGCGGGCGTGCGGCCGTCTTTGGGGCGGTACCAGGTGGCCACCCAGTTGATCGCGCCGAAACCGAAGTGACGCACCAACGCGATGTCGATCAGCGGGCGCGCCACGCCGGAGGCATGGGCTTCGAAGAGCAGGCCTTCCCAATAGCTCTCGAGCCGCTCCCGCTCGCGGATGACGCCCTTGAGCGCGCCCGAGGTGAGCGAGCGCCAGTCGAAGAGCAAGACGTAGAGAGAGTCGTCGCCGTTGCAGAGCAGCTCGAGGTGCGCGCGCAGGCCCAGGCGCAGCCGTTCGATCGCGCTGGGCTCGCCGGCGGTCGCACTCTCGACGGACTTGATCGCCCGCTCGACGCCGCGCTTCATCAGCGCCACCAGGATGTCGTCCTTGCTGGAGTACCGGTAGTGCAGGCTGCCCGGCAGCATGTCTGCGGCCGACGCGATCTCCCGCACCGTGGTCGCCGCGAAGCCCTTCTCGCGGAACAGCTTGCCCGCGGCGAGCAGCACCTTTTCATCGGTGTCCACCGGCGCGGGAGGCGCTTCAGACCGTCGGGCGACTGGTTGCGTCTTGGTCATGCGACCAAACTACCTTGGTCGTTTGACCAAACTCAAGGCCCCCCCGGTTGTTCGCCTGTTTCAAGGGGTTGAGACGAACGGAACTCACCAGACGCTGCAGCGCTCCGAACCGGCCCGGACCATCTTCGACTTCTCCGAGCACTGGAACGCGGTCTTGAAGGCATCGCTGTTGCTGAGCGGCCCATTCACGCGCCAGTACGGAGGCGAGTGCGTATCGGTGGTGACGCGCTGGCGGGCTTCTTCGGGCCGCACCTTGGTGCACCACGACTGCGCGAAGCCGAGAAAGAACTGCTGCGACTCGGTGAAGCGCGAAGCCTCCTTCGCGGCCCCCTGCTTCAAGTACCAGTCGACCATCGCAGCGTGCGCCAGCTTGAGGCCCCCCAGGTCGGCCACGTTCTCACCGAGCGTCAGGTCGCCCTTCACCTTGAGATCGTCGACCGCGGTGTAGCCGTCGAACTGGTTCTTCACGCAGGCGACGCGCGAGACGAAGTTCTTGCCGCTCGCTTCGCTCCACCAGTCCTTCAGGTTGCCGTCGGCGTCGTAGCGACGGCCGTGATCGTCGAACCCGTGGGTGATCTCGTGACCGACCACCATGCCCATCGAGCCGAAGTTCACCGCGTCGGTCGCCGCCTTGTTGAAGAACGGCGGCTGCAAGATGCCCGCGGGGAAGACGATCTCGTTGAGCTGGCCTTCGTAATACGCGTTGACCGTAGGCGGCGACATCCACCACTCGCCGCGATCGACCGGCTTGCCGATCTTCGTGAGCTCACGCGTCGATTCGAAGCGGCGCGCGGCCAGCGCATTGGCGAAGAAGGACTTCCGATCCGTCTTGAGCGCGCCGTAGTCGCGCCAGTTGTCGGGGAAGCCGATCTTGTTGTGGCCCACCATCGAGCGCGCCTTCACGAGCGCGGCCTGCTGGGTGGTCTCGTCCATCCACCCCAGCGTGCCCAGGTTCTTCTCGAAGCTGCCCAGCAGCGCCGTGACCATGGCCGTGGTGCGCGCCTTGGAGTCTTCAGGAAAGAGCCGGCGGGTGAACTCGCGGCCCAGCGCCTCGCCCATCGCACCGTCGACAAAGGTGACGCACTTCTTCCAGCGCGGCCGATCTTCCTTCGCGCCCGAGAAGTTCCTGGCGTTGTAGGCGAAGGCTTCTTCCTGGAACACCTTGGGCAACATCGTCACCGAGCCCCGCAGCACCACCCAGGTCAGGTACGGCTTGAGCACTTCGGGCTTCGTGTCGTTCGCGATGGCGCCCAGCTCGGCGAAGAACGGCACCGAGCTGATGTTGATCGCCTGCAGATCTTTCTGGCCGACGCTCGCGAAGTAGACGGCCCAGGGGAAGCCGGCGGCCTTCTCCTCGAGCCCCTTGCGGTCGACGCGGTTGTAGATCTTGTCGGGGTCGCGCCGCTCGACGCGGGTCAACGAGGCCTTCGCCAACCGCGTCTCGAGCGCCATCACCGCCGCGGCCGAGGCCTTCGCGGCTTCAGGCTTCTCGCCCGCGAGGGTGAGCATCTTCTCGACGTACGCGAGATAGGCCGCGCGGATGTCGGCCATCTTCTGGTTCTCAGCGACGTAGTACTCCCGATCGGGCAGGCCCAGGCCGGCCTGGGTGAGACCGGCGATCACCTCGGTGGAGTTCTTGTGATCCTGCTCGCTGCTGATGGCGAAGAACGGCCGGAAACCGGCGGCGTGCAGCAACGCGATCGACTTCGCGAGCTCGCTGGGGTTCTTGATCGCGGTCGCCTGGGCGATGAACTTCTTCACCTCAGACAACCCGGTCTTCTCCAGCGCCGCCTCGTCGATGCAGGTCGCGTAGGCGTCGCCCAGCTGCTTGGCGAACGGCGTACCGGGGGGCAGCTTGCCGGCCGCGGCTTCTTCGAGGATGCCCTTGAGCGCCTCTTCATTGCGGTCGGAGATCGACACGAAGCCGCGCGAGTAGAGCGGGCGATCACCGGGGATCTCGGTCTTCGCCATCCAGCCGCCGCAGGCGTACTGGTAGAAATCGGTGCAGGGGTCTGCGGTGAAGTCCATCGCGAAGTCATCGAGGCCCGCGGGCATCGGGCGGGTCAGATCGGCGACCCACTTCTTTGGCTCAACAGGCGCGACGACGGGCGCAGGAGCCGGCTCAGCGGGGCGGGTGACGGGCTGCTGCGTGGCACACGAAGCGAGCAGCAGGGCTGCGAGATGCGGGGTCTTCACGGGTGAACCTCCTCGAAGAAATGGCGAGGAGGCTTCTACCACCCGGGCTTTTACTTCGTGCCCAGCATTCCCTTCTTCAGGTTGTCATCGACGGGCTTCGCGCCCAGCCAGACGTTGAAGAGCGCATCGGCGAAGTCTTTGCCCTCGGCGACGTAGGGCTCCTTGATGCCTTCGACCACGGTGCCCTTGCCCGGCACGTATTGAATGACGAGCGAGGCGCCCTTCTTCACGTCGGAGATCTTGTCGGTGAACTTGTTGAGGCGCTCCTGCAGGGGCGTCATGTCCTTCGTGTTGTTCGCGAAGCCCTCCTTGATCGCGTCGACCACGGCCTTCTTGTCGAGATCGCGCAGCATCTTCAGCTCGACGCGGCGCACCTCGTCGGCCTTGATGATCTCGGCGGCGCTCTTCGAGGCGTGCTCGACGTAGAGCGAGGCCACGTAGACCTTGAAGACGAACTTCTGGCGCAGGCCCATGCCGTTGAGCTGAAGGGTCTTGCCGTCGACGGTCACGGTGTCGGGCGAGGTGACGCCCTCGAATTCAGCGGCGAAGGCCGGCGCGGCGACGAGAGCTGCGATCAAGAGGAAGCGCTTCATTTGGGAAACTCCGGGTGTTCAGCCGTGGGACTTCGCGAACTGCTCCATGAAAGAGACGAGGACCTCGATGTCGTGCACGGACACCGCATTGTAGGCAGAGACACGGATGCCGCCGGCGGTGCGATGCCCCTTGAGCCCGATCATGTTCGCCTTCTTCGCATCTGCCACGAAGGTGGCGTCGAGCGCCTCCGACGGGCAGCGGAAGACGATGTTCATCACCGAGCGGGAGGCCTTTTCGACGGGGGCGGTGAAGAAGCCGTTCAGGCGGTCGAGCGCGCCGTAGAGCAGCTCTGCTTTCTTCGTGTTGCGGCGCTCCATGCCGGGCAGTCCGCCCTGCCCCTCCATCCACTCGAGCACGTTGCGCACCAGGTAGATCGAGAGCGTAGGGGGCGTGTTGTAGAGCGAGTCGTTGTCTGCGTGCGTCTGGTAGCGGAAGATCTTCGGGATGTCCTTGCGCGCGCTGGCGAGGAACTCCTTGCGCGCGATGGCCACCAGCACCCCTGAAGGCCCGAGGTTCTTCTGCGCGCCGGCGTAGATGAAGTCGAACTTCGAGACATCCGTCGGCCGCCACATGAAGTCGGAGCTCATGTCGCAGAGATGCGGCACCTTGCCCGTATCGAGGAAGGTGTGGAACTGCGTGCCGTAGATGGTGTTGTTCGAGGTCGAGTGCACGAAGGCCGCGGTCGGGTCGAACTGCACCTCGGCCTGGGTGGGCACGCGGAGGTACTTGCCGTCGGCGCCCTTCGTATTGGCGGCGATGCGCGGCGTACCCAGCAGCTTCGCTTCGTCGAGCGCTTTTTCGCTCCACACGCCGGTCATCACGTAGTCGGCGCTCTTGCCAGCCGGCAGGAAGTTCATGGGCAGCAACGCAAACTGCGTTGAAGCGCCGCCGGTGAGCCAGAGCACGGTGTGCGAGTCGGGGATGCCGAGCAACTTCACCAACCGCTCAGTCGCGTCGCGGTGCACCGCCTCGTAGGGCTTGTCGCGGTGGGACTGCTCCATGATCGACATGCCGGTGCCGGCGTAGTCGAGCAGCTCATCGCGGGCCTTCTCGAGAGCAGGGAGCGGGAGGCCAGCGGGTCCGGCGCTGAAGTTGATGGCGCGCATTTCGGGCGGGAATCTATCGGGCAACGACGGGAGCGCCAGCACAGACGAATGGGTACCCGTGCGGAACACCCACCGGTGTTAGCCTCGTCGAAGCTGATGTCGCTCCTCGATCTCGTGCAACGCCGCTGCATCATCGTCACCGGTAAGGGCGGCGTGGGAAAGACGACGGTCACCGCGGCTCTCGGGCGCGGCTTCAGCCAGCGCGGCAAGCGGGTGTTGCTGGCGGAGATCGTGCCCAGCGCGGACACGCCCTCGGCTTTGTACGAAGCGCTCGGCGGCCCCCGCCCCACCGAAGAGCCGGTGCTGGTCGGCGAGAACCTCTGGGTGACGTTGCTGACGCCCACCATGGGCCACCTGCGGTTCCTGCAAGACGCCCTGCCGCTCAAGCTGCTGGCCGACACCGCGATGCGCAGTCAGGGGCTCAAGAAGTTCCTCTCGGCCGCGCCCGGCTTCTCAGACATGGGCGTGATGTACCGGATGCTCGATCTGGCCAAGCGCAAGCACCCCTCGGGAGGGCCGATGTTCGACGTGTGCATCATCGACTCTCCGGCGACGGGTCACGCGCTGGCGCTCGCGCAGATTCCCGAGTTCCTCACCCGGGTGATTCCGGGCGGGCCGATCTATCGCGCGGCGCTCGAGGGCGTGACGTTCTTGACCGACCCCGCGATCACCGCGTGCGTGATCGTCACGTTGCCCGAAACGCTGCCGGTGACCGAGGCCATGGAGTTGGAGAAGGGCCTCGCCAAACACAAGCTGCCGGTGTCGGCGATCGTGGTGAACCGCGTGCCGGCCGATCCGTTCTCGAGTGAAGAGCGGGCCGAGTTGATGAAGGCGTTGCCGGCGTCGGTGTTCGGGGCGCGAGAGATGAAGCGCATCGACCGGGCCCGTTCAGCGCTCGAGCTGCTGCGGGAGAAGCACCCGCTGGGCACGGTGATGCTGGCCGAAGTCGAAGGCGCGGGCCTCGAGGCTTCGAAGAACCTGGTGCCTCTGCTGGGGTGACCTGCTCAGATACCGGCGTCTGAACGGCCGCTGCGCGCGCAGAAGTTCGGGTCGTAGATGCCTGCGAAACCGCCGTCGCCGCCCGAGAGGGCCGCGAGCGTCTCGGGCGACAAGAGCAAGGCGCGGCAGGAGAGCGCGTTCGGGCCCTTGTCCAACGTCTCGTCGAACGACGGGCAGGGCTTCTCAGGAATGCACGCGCGCGAGCAGTACCCTTCAGCAGGGGAGTCGGCCGACGCATCGGAGACGAAGAACGAGTCACGCACGCAGATGAGGTCGTCGCAATCGAGCGAACCGACCGCGATGAAGTCTTTGTTCACGCCCTGCGCATTGCGGACTTCGGATTCACGAAGCGCCGACGGCGTACCACCGTCAGGGTTTCGTTTGATCAGCACGCAGCGCTTGTTGAGGTCGGAAACAGGCCTGCAACCCATCAGCATGACCAGAGGTGCGATCACCAGCAACATGCGCTTCATTCGGCGGACGTTACGGTAACCACGGTCGACGGACAAGAACGGCATGAGGCTAAGGTCGCGCGCATGACCCCCGACCTGGGCCAGCTGGTGCTGAGCAAAAAAGTGATCGTGTGTTGCGGCGCTGGGGGCGTCGGCAAGACCACCACCGCGGCTGCGATCGGCCTGGCGGCCGCGCGCCAGGGGAGACGGGTGCTGGTGCTGACGATCGATCCAGCCAAGCGATTGGCGCAGGCGATGGGGCTCTCCCAGCACATGCGTGAGCCCGCGTCGGTCTCGAAGGAGCGCCTGCTCGAAGCCGGCGTCACCACGGGCTCACTCGACGCGTGGATGCTCAACCCCGACGTGGTGTTCGAGAGCCTGGTGCGACGCATGGCGCCGTCGCCCGAGCAGGCGCAGCGCATTCTCGACAGCCGGTTGTTCAAGCACCTCTCCGAGCTCGTCGCCGGCATGCAGGAGTACACCGCAGCCGAGGCGCTCTACGAATTGTCACAGAGTGGAAAATACGACCTGGTGGTGCTCGACACCCCGCCCGCTCGCAACGCGCTCGACTTCCTCGAGGCGCCGGGAAAGCTCGCCCGCTTTCTCGATGAGCGGATCCTCTCGCTGTTCATGCCTTCGAAGACGCGCGGCATCTTCAAGAAGGCCACCGAGCTCATCGGCACCGTCTTCAACAAGATCTTCGGCAAGGAGTTCTTCGAGGAGATCCAGGAGTTCCTCGGTGCGATGGGCGGCATGTTCGGGCCCATGCGCGCGCACGCGGAAGGCGTGCGTTCGTTGCTCACCTCGAAGGATGCGTCGTTTCTGCTGGTGACCAGTCCCGACCAGGCGGCGTTGGCCGATGCGCGCTACTTCCGCGATCGCATCACGGGGATGGGCTTGCCGTTCGCGGGGTTCATTCTCAATCGCAGCTGGGTTCGCACCGATGGCTTCGTGGATCCCGACTCGCTCACGCTCGAGCAGACGGCGCCGATGAAGTCGGGGTTGGAGAAATTGAAGGTGCTCGCCAGGCTCGAGCTCACCCGCGTGGCGAGGGATCGGGCGTTGCTCGATCAGTTGAAAGGCGAGGTTCCTTCGACCGCGTTCGCCATTGCCGCGCCGTATCTTGGGGAGGCAATTGAAGATCTGAAGGGCATCGCGTTGTTGGCGCAGGGGATCACGGAGTTGCCTGCGTAGTGCGTGTCCCTTTGGTAGGGTGCGCGCCCATGCCTCTTCAAATCGAAGACATCCAGGTCGGTACCGGCGCAGAAGCAAAGCCGGGCCAGTCGGTCTCCGTGCACTACACGGGCACTCTCACCAACGGCTCCAAGTTCGACTCGAGCCGCGATCGCAAGGAGCCGTTCGACTTCCAGCTCGGCGCCGGAATGGTCATCAAGGGCTGGGATCAAGGTGTGGCCGGCATGAAGGTCGGCGGCCGCCGCAAGCTCACCATTCCCCCCGAGCTCGGGTACGGCGCCGGTGGCTACCCGCCGGTCATTCCCCCGAACTCCACCCTCGTCTTCGACATCGAGCTGATCGAAGTCGGCTGAGCTGATTCACCCGTGAACGAGAACGCGCTCAACGCCAACGTCGGGCACCGCCTTCGCGCGGTGCGGCTCTCCAAGAACGTGAAGCAGGCGGACTGCGCGCGCGAGCTGGGCGTCAGCCCGGCGTATCTGAACCTCATCGAGAAGGGGAAGCGGGTGACGCCCTTCCCCCTCTTGTGGAAGGCGCTGCGGTTCTTCCAGGTCGATCCGGAAGAGTTCATGGCGCAGCTCGGAGAAGGCCGCGTCGACGAGGCGTTGGCCAAGCTGCTCGACGAGCCGCTGCTCAAGACGCTCGATCTCGATCAAGACTCGCTGCAGTCGCTCTCGGCCGAGCCCAAGCTGGCCGGCACCGTCGCGGCGCTCTTCAATCTCTACAAGAACACCCGCTCCCAGCTCGAGAACGTGATGGCCCAGCTCTCGAGTGAAGAGCGCGGGCGATCGGCGGCCGGCCCCGGCGATGCGCGGCTCGACTACTCGCCCTTCGACGAGGTCTCCGACTTCCTCCAGGCGAACCAGAACTACTTCCCCGAGCTCGAAGAAGAGGCCGAGTCGTTGCGCCAGGACTTCGGCAACGATCGCATTCTGGGTTCTGGAGTGTTGATGAAGATGCTCGAGGCGCGCTTCGGCATCGTGACGCGCATCGCCGCGGCGCCCGAAGGCAGCTCGGTGGTGCGGCGGCTCTCGATGGAAGAGAAGCTGCTCGACGTCTCGCCCACCCTCACCGAGCAGCCGCTCAAGTTCCAGATCGCCGCGACCCTCGGGCTGCTCACGCTCGACAAGACGCGCCTGGTCGAGCGCATCGTGGGCGCGAAGACCAAACACGCCGAGACGCCCCGCCTCATCAAGGTGAACCTGGCCAACTACTTCGCTGGCGCGCTGATGCTGCCGTACGGCGACTTCTTCAAAGAAGTGCAGCGCACGCGCTACGACATCGAGCTGCTCTCTTCGATCTTCGGCACCACCTACGAGACCGTCGCGCACCGGGTCTGCAACCTCGCCGACGCCAAACGCAAAGGCCTGCCGTTTCACTTCATCCGCACCGACATCGCCGGCAACATCAGCAAGCGGTACTCGGGCACGGGCATCAAGTTCGCCTCCACCGGCAACTGCGGCAAGTGGGCGGTGCACCTCGCGTTCTTGAACCCCTCGCAGCTGACCCGGCAGTACTCGGCGATGCCCGACGGCACGACGTACTTCGACTTCGCCAAGGTGCAGCTGCAGCCCATCGAAGGCACCATCGTGCGCGGCACGGCCTATTCGATCGGCCTGGGCACCCACGCAGAGAACGCGAAGTACCTCGCGTACGGGTTACCCACCACCGACCTCAAACGTGACGCGGTGCCCATCGGCGTGTCGTGCCGTTTCTGCGAACGCACCGACTGCAACCAGCGCTCGGCGGCCAGCTACCGGTTTGCGTTCTCGTTCGACGAGTACACCAAGAAAGACTGCTTCTTCTCGCCGCTGGTGAACAGCGACCTGTCAGACAAGAAGCGCCGATGAAGTGGTGCGCGCTGTTTCTTCTGTCGGGTTGCGCGCTGCAGTCGTGGACGGTGCCGCAGCCGTATTTCAGCAGCAAGCAGCCCGACGAGCTCTTCGCGCGCGCGGTGGCGGCGACCGAGAAGAACTGCGGCGGGGTGCGCGACACCAACGAAGAGAGCGGCATCATCATCAGCCCGTGGATCGCCTGGAACACCGGCGAGGGGCTGGTGCTCACCCAGTGCATGGTGACCCTGCTCAACGGCGATGAACACGTGCGCGACGTGCGAGTCACTTTCGCGGCGCGAAGGTGCCCGCTCTCCGACATGGATGACCTCGCCGCGCTCGCGCCGACCTGCGAGCTGGCGGACACCGTGCCCGAGCAGGTGAAGAACGGCCTGGAACGCACGGGCGCCCAGCTCGAAGCAGACATCGCGCGTTGAGTTGACATTCGCTCGGTGGGCGAGCCGAATGCGCGCCGAAAATGCGCCTCCCGATCTTCGTTCTCGTTGCAGCCCTGGCGTCGTCTGGTTGTGGGCAGAAGCCCGGCCCCTTGCTCATCGAGCCCGACGCCGAGCTCGGGCCTCCGCGCGTGAAGGCGAGCCCGCCGGCCGGCCCCTTCAATGGTGAGGTCACCATCACCTTCGAGTCGGAGCGGCCCGCGACGATCTTCTACAGCACCAACGGCGAAGACCCGCGCACCAGCTCGCTGGGCCGGGTCTCGGGTGAGTCGCCCATCACGCTGACCATCGCCGCGAACACCTCGGTGAAGTACTTCGCTTCGGTCGACGGCAAAGACGGCGATCTCGAAGAAGGCACCTGGCTCCGCGCGGGCGGGCCCAAAGGCACCATCTCGGGCGTGGTGGTGGTCGGCGGCTTCGCGGTGAACAAAGAGGTCGGCCTCTTCCGCAACCAGGAGCTCAAGCAGCTGGGCAAACCCGCCATGCCCACCGAGATCCCGTTTCTCTTCACGGGCCTGCGCACGGGCAATCACCGCCTCAGCGCGATCTCGGATCGCAACGATGACGGCGCGCTGATTCCGTTCCTCGATTTTCAATCGGCGACCACCACCATCGCGCTCGACCTGGAAGATCCTTTCAAGGCGGGCCCGGAGAACGTGCGCATCTATCTGGGCGCGTCGGGTTCGGGCCTGGGTACCTTGCGTGGAACGATCACCCTGCCCCGCCCGCCCGCGCTGCAGAACCTGCAGATCTCCCTGCTCGATCCCGGCGCGCTCACGGGCGGTCTCGACCCGGCGGCGCTGCTGCAGCAATTGCAGAACGGCTACCAGATCATCACCACGCCCAACGAGACCGAGTACCCCTATGTGATCACCGACCTGATGCCCGGCCAGGTGAACCCGGTGCCGTCGTTGTTCGGCTTCGGCAACGGGGGCATCGCGCTCAACCTGCTGGCCAACCCGCTGCAGCCGGTCACCATCGTGGCCGATCAAGAGACGGTGGCTGACTTCGCGTTCGGCCCGGTGACCATCTCGGGCGACCTCGTGCTCGGCTCGATGTCGGCGCCCACGGGCGGCCTGGGCTTCGGCATCGTCGCGGCCAAGACCGCCTCACTGAGCACCGGCATTCAGGCGGTGTTGATGCCGGTGATCTTCATGCAGGACACGACCACCATGACGTCGCGGGCGAGCTACTCGGGCGCTGCCTTCCGGGGGAATGCCACGGTCAACCTGCGCCTCTTCACCAACGCCAACGGCGCGAACCCCATCACCGATGCGCTGACCTGGGCCGTCAATCCGTTCGCAGCGGGCATGCCCCACGCGACCGTGAACACGCAGATGACCGACGTCGTGAGCGACATCAGCCTTCCATGAACGCCACCGGCTGGGGGGCGCTGGCGGCGAGTGTGCTGGTGGGAACGCTGGTGGGCTCTGGGGGCTACACCTTCGTCGCGGCCAAGGGCACCTCGTACCTCTCGA
>JAUYRZ010000130.1 GCA_030695565.1 Archangium sp. | reverse complement strand
GTTTGTCACCCGCTTTATCCGCGGCCACTTCCCGTTCCGTCGGCTGGGGCAGCCAAGCGATCTGACGTAGTAGTGTTAAGGCGTCGCGGCAGCCACCAGCGGCTTCCGCACGGGCGCTTCACCGAAGTGCCCGCGGACGCCGAAGATGAGGCCCCACGCACCCGAGGTGTAGATGCCGTTGGCCACCGGGGGCGCGATCTCCGGCTGGGTCTGCCCCCGGCCCACGATGCTGTCGGTGACCACGGTGGTCACCGTGGGCGTGAAGAGGGCGCCGGCGATCACCTCGATGGGGCCCAGGTGCCCGGTGACGCCGCCGGTGACGATGACGCGGGTCGGGTGAGTCCAGTCGACCGAGTACGTCGACGAAGGTGCAGCGCCCGTCTCGAACATGCCGCCCGCGTGCACCGAGAGGTACTTGAAGACGCGGTAGCTGGCGCCCAGGCGCACGCTCCAGGTGGGCATCCAGTTCTTCTTCACCCCGAACGGAGCGATCTTCACGGGTTCCGCGCCCGGCCCGCTGGCGAGGCTCACGTTGTCGGGCGTGAGCAGCAGCTGATCGATGGAGTTCCAGCCCTGGTAGGTCACGTCGAGGTTGATGCCCAGCCCCTCGATGGGGAGCAGCCGCGCGCCCAGCTTCACCTCGAGCGGCAGCGTCATCACCAGCTCGGCCTCGCAGTTCGTGACCGTGGCCTGATCAGCCGTGGAGCACGAGCCACCCTTCGCCCCGACCACCGACGCGCCGTTCGCGGTGAAGAAGGCCGGCAGGTCGACGGTGATCTTCCCGCGGCTCTTGAACGGAATGGGAGGCCGCACCGAGCCGCCGATCGAGAGCCACTCAGTGGGCCGGTACATCACGCCGAGGATGCCGGTGAAGCCCACCTGGCCCGGCAGATCGATGGCCACGGTGGCGTCGTAGTCGGGGTTCTCCTGCAGCTGCCGGTCGGGGTTGCTGCCCAGCGCATCGCCGCCGTACATCGTCTGCTTCTGCACGAACTGGCCGACGGTCAGCTGCGCTGAGATGCCGATCTGGAACTTCGGGTGGATGTCGTAGGCCAGCGAGAGCGTGGGGTAGGCGATGATGATGTTGTTGCTGATCAACGCGTAGCGCTGCGGCGCGTACTTGTTGGGCCGCTCGAGGTACTTGTTTGGGTCGGCCGGATCGCGCTCGTAGTTGGGCGCGGGGTAGTCGTACTTGCCCTGGGAGGGCGGCGCGAAGAGACCGACGCCGACGGTGAAGGTGCGGCCCGCAATCGGGAAGCCGTAGGTCGCCGCGACGAACGGCAGCAGGAACGGATCAGGCCGGTTGTTGACCTTGTTGATCAACGTGGTGGGGTTGTTGGGATCGAACCCGGGATCCTGCCGCAGGTAGCTCACGTCGTGACGGATCACCTGGAGGTCCGCCAGGAACGAGAACCCCGGCTGTTGCGCCAGCCCCGCGGGGTTGTGCTGCATCGCCGTGGCGTCGTCGGCCTGGGCGGTGAACGCGCCGCCCTGCACCATCGTCTTCGCGCCGTTGTCTCCCAGGTAGAACCCTGAGGCCTGAGCGACACCGGCAGCGCACAACGCACACAGCTTGACCAAACGATTCACAGGGTCCCCTCGGCAAAAAATGCGAGCGGACCGTAGCGAGCACCCAGACAAAGACAAAGCGCCGAGTCCCTGGGGATTCGGCGCTTCGGTTCAGCACGGTCTGACTTTCAGCGGCGCGGGGGAGGCGGCGGCGGCGGGCGGCCACCCATGGGGCCCGGCGCGGGGCCCGGCTGAGGCTCGGGCTGCGGCTGCCTCCTGGGCGGGGGCGGCGCGTTGTTCTGGGGCAGCGACGGCGTCACGGTGTACGGCAGGTCGCGCTTCACTTCGCCGTAGTACGGGCGCGGCGGCACGTTGAGCTGCGGGTTGCCGCTGTTCGAAGGCGCGGGCGGCGGCACGTAGGTGTTGGTCTGCCCCGGGTTCGCCGGAACGTACGTGTTCGAGGGGCGCGGCGCCGGCGCGGGGCCCGGCTGGTACGTGTTGTTCTGGCCCGGGTTCGAAGGAACGTAGGTGTTCGAAGGCGGGGGCGGCGCGTTGCCGACCGGCCGGCTGCCACCCGGGGGCGGAGGCGCGGTGTTCCCGAAGTTACCGCCGCTGGAGGGAGGCGGCGGGGGCGCGAGGTTGCCGTAGTTGCCGCCGCCCGAGGGCGGAGGCGAGGTGTTACCCGTGTTGGGAGGCGGCACCGTGTAGCCACCACCGCTCGGAGGCGGGGGCGGCGGCGCGTAACCACCACCGCTGTTGCCGTTCGAAGGAGGCGGGGGCGCGTTGCCGTAACCGGTGTTCGGCGGCGGCACATACCCACCACCGCTGTTCGGAGGCGGGGGCGGCGCGTTGCCGTAACCACCACCGGTGTTCCGGGGCGGAGGCGGCACGTTGCCGTAGCCACCGCCGTTGTTGTTCGGAGGCGGAGGCACGTTGCCGTAACCACCACCGGTGTTCCGGGGCGGAGGCGGCACGTTGCCGTAGCCGTTGCCATTCGGAGGCGGAGGGGGCGGCACGTTGCCGTAGCCGTTGCCGTTCGGGGGAGGCGGGGGAGGCACGTTGTTGTAGCCGTTGCCGTTCCCGTAGCCGTTGTTCCGCGGGGGAGGCGGCACGTTGTTGCCGTAGTTGTTGTTGCTGCCCACGTACTGAACCGGGGGCGCCGAGTGCCACTGCACGGGGATCGCCGTGTGGTACCCGCGCGGAGGCGGCACGTAGCGCGACGGCGGCCGGTAGGTGTTCGGCGGCGGCACGTAATAGGAGGGCGGCACGTAGCTCTGCGGCGGGTACGTGATGACGATGTTCTGCGGCGGCAGCGGGTAGGTGCCCGGCGTGCCCAGCGCGTCGTAGTAGCGGTAGCCGTCGTAGAAGACGTAGCAGGTGCGCCACTCGTCCCAGTAGTACGTGTTCGCGCAGGGGTAGCGCGGGTCACAGCTGGTGGTGGTCGTCACCACGCGGGTCGAAGGGTAGGCCCGCACGGTGCAGCCGCTCGAGAGCAACGCGATGGCGGCGAGAGCGGCAACGAGAGAACCTTTGACTGACAGGCGCATGGCGTCTTCCTCGGGAGCTGGTGAAGCGAGCGACGGGCCATCAGACGGGATCATCGCCCTTTCATTCAACCGCAATGCAGGCAGGTGTGCACCTCCAAACCCCTGGATTCGCGGTAGCCTGCGGCGCTCATGGCTCTGGATCAGATGACAGAAGTGCTGCAGGCCGACGTGGCCCGGTTCCCCCGCGCGCGACTCACCGTCACCAAGGGCCCCGACAAGGGGCTCGAGGTGGTGCTGGAAGGGCAGCCGGTGGTGGTCGGCACTGACGAGTCGTGCCAGCTCAAACTCACGGACACCTCGGTCTCGCGCCGGCACTTCGAGTTGACCGGTGGCCCCGGCGGCTACCGCCTGCGCGATCTGCGCAGCACCAACGGCGTGCGCGTGGAGGGCGTGCAGGTGATGGACGCGAAGCTCTCCGACAAGGCGCGGCTCTCGGTCGGCCGCACCGAGCTTCGCTTCGAGCCCGAGCGTCACGAGATTCAGTGGCCCCTCTCGCCGCACGAACGCTTCGGCGAGGTGCTCGGCCGCAGCCTGGTGATGCGCCGCCTGTTCGCCTTGTTGGAGCGCGCCGCGCCCACCGACTCGCCGGTGATCCTCGAAGGTGATCCGGGCACGGGCAAAGAAGTGCTGGCGCGATCCATTCACGAGAAGAGCGCCCGGCGCGAAGGCCCGTTCGTGGTGGTGGAGTTCGGCGCCTCCAGTGAGCCGTTGATGGAGAGCGATCTCTTCGGTCACGACGTCTCGTCGGCGCGCCCGTCGGCGAGGCCCGGTGCGTTCGAAGAGGCCGAAGGCGGCACGTTGTATCTCGACGAGGTCTCCGAGCTGCCCAACGGGCTGCAGGCGAAGTTGCTGCGCGCGCTGGAGACCCGGGAGATCAAACGGCCCGGCGTGATGGGCGGCATCGCCAAGGTCGACGTGCGGGTGATCGCCTCGACGCAGAAGGATCTGGAGGCCGAGGTGAAGGCGGGCCGGTTCCGCGAAGACTTGTACTTCAAGCTCTCGGTGTTCCGCGTGCGCGTGCCGCCGCTGCGTGAGAGGCCGGAAGACGTGCCGCAGCTGGTGCGCAGCTTCGAGCTCAAGAACAAGGGTGGGCAGGCGATCAGCGACGAGACGATCGAGATGCTGGCGCGCCACGACTGGCCGGGAAACGTGCGCGAGCTGCGCAACGTGCTCGAGCGGCTGGCCGCGTTTCCGGATCTCGGGGCTGGGGCGATCGCCAAGGCGCTGGGCAAGAACATGGAGCCGGGTGACGACGAATCTTCCGGCGCGAAGTTGCGGGCGGAGATGTCGAACCAGCTGCTCTCGATGCCGTACCACGACGCGAAAGATCGGGTGCTGGAGAGCTTCGAGAAGACCTATCTCCTCGAGCACCTCAAAGCCGCCAACGGCGTGGTCACCCGAGCCGCGCAACGAGCGGGCCTGCCGCGCCAATCGGTGCACCGCATGCTGCGCCGCCTGGGCATCAACACCTCCGACGAGTGACTCCCTCTCCCCACCGGAGGGTCGGGGTGAGGGGCCAGTACTCTCGGTTCCTGAGGTCGCAACTGGACCAACCAGACCCCATCCCGCAAAACGCCCCCCCTCGAATCACAAACCCATAAATCTCCTCGCCCTGATGGCGGCATCGCGCCTGCTGACAGGCGCCTCATGCGAATCAGCACTGCCGAGGCGCCGTCTCCCGAAGTCGAAACCCAACCCGAACCCATCGCCAGAGGCGCAAAAGGCGAGCGAGTCAAAGACGCCCAGAACCAGCTCCTCCGAGCGGGCTTCACCCTGCCCCGCTACGGAGCCGACGGCGACTTCGGCCGCGAGACCGCCACCGCCGTGGCCCGCTTCCAGGCCGCAAACCAGCTCCCACCGACCGGAATCCTCGACGCGAAGACCCTCGCTGCCCTCGAGAACACCACCTCGCCTTCACCCGACTACGCCGCCCTCTTCGCCGACGGCACGCTCAGAGCAGCCCTCGCCGTCGGCCACGACGAAGCCGGCTCCCACGAGCCCGAGCAGGCCAAGGTGCTCAAGGGCCTCGCCGAGCGCGGCTACACCCACGTGAGCGACGCCGACCGAGAGCGTCTCCGCCTCGACGCGCACGGCCGCTACCTCACCAGGATGCTCCCGCAGGGCCGGGTGATCCTCGAGCTGATCACCGCCGACACTGATCACGCCAAGGCGCGTTTCGCAGACGCGATGCGCAGCACCGAGTTCGTGCTCTACGGCGGTCACGGCCGCTACGGCTCGGGCCCCGACTTCGACGACATCCACTCGCCCGCGGGCAACTTCGTGATCGGCCCGCCCTTCGAGCCCGGTCACGTGACGTTGGGGCCGAATGATCTGAGCGCCGCTCCGCTGACCACCGCCTACCAGCTGCTCTTCTTCGACGGCTGCAACACCTTCCACTACTTCGACGACCTGCGCTCGAGGACCCCGGGCAAGACCACCAAGAACCTCGACGTCATCGGCTCGACCACCGAGCTGTACTGGAACGTCACGGCCTCGAACCTGCTCACCATGCTCGACGGAGTGACCGAGCAGAAGAACCTCGAAGACCTGGAGAACGCGCTGAACGCCGTCAATCGAAGCGGTCCTTCTGATCAGCTCCGCTATTTTCGAGGCGACGGATTCGAGGACAACTGAGTCAGAGATTGGGGGGAGGCCACGTCTGTCAGGACAAACACTGGCGCTGCTGATCAGCCTGTGTCATGTAGGGAGTCGGTCGGTGAGACATATGTCTGCTAGTCGCAGCGATGAGCGCGGGGGGATTCTCAGCGTTCTCTGTGTCACACCGCACCGAACTTCCGTTTTTCCAATCTTCAAAGCCTGATCAGACGCCGGTAAATCGCGGCGCGCGGCGTTCTGCAGCGGCGAGCAGGCCTTCCCCGAGATCCTGGCTTCCGTAGCTCTCGGCTTGCGCCCGGGCCTCGTGCTCCAGAGCGGTCTGCAGGGCTTCCCGGTCGACTGAAAGCACCGTCTTGAGCGCCCGAAGCGCGAGCGGAGCGCCGCTGGCGATCTGTCCGGCGAGCGCCTGGGCGCGGAAAAGCACCTGGCCCGGGGCGGCGGTCTCCAACACGAGGCCCAGCTTCAACGCCTCGCGCCCATCGAAACGCCGCCCGGTGAAGAGCAGCTCGGCCGCCCGTTGGGCCCCTGCCTTGCGAGCCACCAGGTACGTCGCGCCCATGCCGGGGTGGAGCCCCAGCTGCACGAAGTTGAGCGCCAGCTTCGAGTCTTCCCCGGCGATGACCAGATCGCAGGCCAGCGCCACGCACAGGCCCGCACCGATGGCCGGCCCTTCGATGGCGGCGATCACCGGCACCTCGAGGTCGAGCACCGAGAGGTACCTCCCGTAGAACGAGAGCATGTGCTTGCGCGCGTCTTCGAAGGGCAACGTGCGCAGCTGCGAGAGCATGGCCAGATCGCCGCCCGCCGAGAACGCGCCGGCGGCGCCCGTGAGCACCACCACGCGCACGTCGCGGCGGCCTTTGAGCTCGGTGACCCGGGCTTGCAGCGCATCGCCCAGCTCGGGCGACATCGCGTTCTTGCGGGCGACGTCGGTCAGCGTGAGGGTGGCGACATGATCAGCGAGGCTCAACTCAACCGTGGGCAATGACATGGGCTGCGTCTCCCAAACCGGCACCGACAAGTCCATCTGCACACCACGGGGAAGTGGGGTGTCATGCCGTGGACTTCTCTCGATGAACGTGGTGAGGGCCTGACAATCATGATGACTACTGTGAAGTGGATGACGCTCGGAGCCGCACTCGGCTTCTCCGTCGCGATGGGCGTGTCCTGTGGTCCTGCCAAGTGCACCGCGTCGAACTGTGCCTTCGGGTGCTGCGACGACCGAGGGGCGTGTCAGGCCGGCACCGCCGACTCCCAGTGTGGCGTGCAGGGCAACACCTGCATGTCGTGCTCGCTCGGCCAGAGCTGCAACCTGGGCCTCTGCACCCTCGGCGGCGCCGGCGGTAACGGCGGCGGTGGTTCTGGCGGTTCTGGCGGTTCTGGCGGCGGTAGCAGCACGGGCGGTGGCGGCGGTACCAGCGATCCCCTCTGCACGCGTCTCAGCACGGCGGCGACCACGTTCTTCGCGGGGAGCACCACGTGCAGCAACGGCGCCATCTCCTTGACCGTCAGCTCGATCGGCGCTGATCGCTGCAACGCGGGCATCGCCAACTGCAGCTCGAGCACCGACCGCGCGGCCTTCACCGCCTACGTCAGCTGTCTCGAAGGGGCGCAGGCCTGTTCCCCTGGCAACGAGACCCCGGCGATCAGCGACTTCAGCAACTGCATCTCGACCTTCTCCACCGATGCCTCGGCGGCTTGCAGGGGTGGCGGCACGGGTACGGGTGGCGGCACGGGTACGGGTGGCGGCACGGGTACGGGTGGCGGCACGGGCACGGGCGGCGGCACGGCGACGGGCGGCGGCACGGGTACGGGTGGCGGCACGGGTACCGGCGGCGGCACGGGCACCGGCGGCGGCAC
>JAUYRZ010000093.1 GCA_030695565.1 Archangium sp. | reverse complement strand
GAGCCCCTCACCCGGCCTGCGGCCGACCTCTCCCCGCTCACGCAGGGAGAGGTTTTCAAAAGATGACGACGGTGACTCCGTCGCCGCCTTCGCTGGCGTCACCGGGCCGGAACGACTTCGCGTACGGAGATCGTTTCAGCGAGTCGCGGAGGTCTCTCTTGATCGCCCCGGTGCCGTGACCGTGAATGATGATCGCCGCCTCGTCGCCGTTGCGCGTGCAGCGATCGAGGAACTGATCGATCTTCCGCATCGCGTCTTCCGTCCGCTCGCCGCGCACGTCGATGGTGGGGCTGGCCAGGGTGAGCACCTGCGCCGCGACCTCCTTCACCTTCTCGAGCCGCGCTTCCTTCTTGTTCGCACCGGGAAACTTCGCGACTTCTTTCGCCTTGGTGGCAGGCCCCAGCTCACTGACGGGCACGCGCATCTTGAGCGCACCCGCAGCCACCGTCGCGGTCTCACCGTTGAGCTCGATGATCTCCACTTCCGCATCCATCGAACGATGCCGCGCCCTCGCTCCAACCTTCAGCTCGAGCGGCGCCAGCTCACGCGCATCGCCCTTGAGTTCTTGCCGCGCCCCCCGCTCGGCGGAGGTCTGCTCGTTGATGCGCGCGGTGAGCTCGGCACCCACGGCCTGCGCGCTCTTGAGTGCCTTCTCGCCTTTCTCCGTCTCCAGCTTCTCGACGATCGCGCGGATCTGATTGCGGGCAAACTCGAGCTCAGCCCGCAGCGCCTCGCGAAACTTCACTTCCTCTTCCTTGCGCTTCTTCGACGCCGCGGAGAGCTCGGCCTCGGCCTGCTCGCGCGCGAGCTTCGCTTCACGCGCATCACGCTCAGCGACATCACGCTGCTCGTACAGCTTGCGGCGCTCTTCTTCGGCCGCCGCGAGCGCCTTGCTCAGCGCACCGCCGGTGTTGATCGCCAGATCGTGCGCACGCACGCAGATCGACTCGGAGAGACCGACCCGCCGGGCGATGTCGATGGCCGACGACGCACCCGCGAAGCCGATCTGCAGCCGGTACGTCGGTGACATGCGCTTGCCGTCGAAGCCCACGCGCGCGTTGACGAAGCGGGGGTCGAGGTGCGCCAGCGCCTTGAGCTCTTCGAGGTGCGTGGTGACCAGCACGATCGCGCCGCGGGTGAGCAGATCCTCCAGCACCGCCGTGGCGATCGCCGCGCCCTCACGGGGATCGGTGTCGGCCGCGATCTCGTCGATCAGCACCAGCGCGCCGCGTTTGGCGACCGTGGTGATGTCGCGCAACATCGTGACGTGCGCGGAGAACGTCGAGAGCCCCGCCTGGAGATCCTGCTGATCGCCGATCGCCGAGTGCACCTGATTGAAGAGCGGAATGCGCGACCCGGGGTCACACGGAATCGGCAGCCCCGCCCGCGTCATCAACGCGCACAACCCCACGCCCGTGAGCGTGACCGTCTTGCCGCCCGCGTTCGGGCCTGAGACCACCAGCGAACGCGCGTCACCCAGCTCGACGTCGTTGGAGATGATCTCTCCACCCTTGAGCATCAGCCGCGGGTGGCGCAGACCCTTGAGCGCCAGCACGCCGTCGGCGGGCTCCAGGTGGGGTGCAGCCGCTTTGAGATCGTTCGAGAGCGAGGCGATCGCCTCGAGTTCATCGAGTGACGAGAGCGCGTCGACACCGTCGACCAGCTTGCCTGCTTCACGGCCCACCAGGCCAGACAGCTCGAGCAGCACCTTGCGCTCTTCTTCGAGCACGATCGACTGCGCGATCGCCAGCTCGTTGCCCATGCCGATCATCTCGGCCGGCTCGACGAACAGGGTCTGACCCGACTGGCTGGCGTTGTGAACGATGCCCGTCACGTCACGCTGGTGACTCGACTTCACCGGCACCACGTAGCGATCGTTGCGCACCGAGTAGTAGCCCTCGCGCAGCGTCTCGTTGAACTTCTCGTCGCGCAGCAGCTCGTCGAGCCGCCCGCGAATGCGACGGTGAAGCCCTCGCGCCGTTTCCCGCGCGTCACGCAGGTCGGTGCTGGCGCGATCCGAGATCTCGCCGCTCGCTTCGAAGCTGCGATCGAGCCGGGTGGCCAGCTTGGTGAGCACCGGCAGGCGGTGCCCCAACGCAGCCAGACCGGGCAGGCGATCGCGGCGATCGACCAGCAGCTCGTGACTGCGCTCGAAGCTGAAGAGCACCTGGCAGATGTTGATGAGCTCGCGGGGCTCCAACATGCCGCTCTTGGAGGCGCGATCGATGGAGGTGCGCACGTCGACGATGCCGGTGATGGGCAAGGTGATCGGCTCGGCCTTCAGCGCGCGGGCTTCTTCGGAGAGCGTGAGCGAGGCCTGCACCTCGTCACGGGTCTGCAGGAAGCCGCGAGCGCGAGCGCGCTCCTGGCCGACTTCGGTGCGGCATCGACCGGCGAGCGCCGCGCGGATGTCGTCGAAGCCGAGGGAGGCGAGGGTGCGATCGCTCACTTCCATGGCAGGACCTGGCGGGTCGGGTAGCTGAGAATCGGGCGGCGACATGCGGGAGCTTGTCGCAGCGGCACTGAGTTCCTGACGAGCGGCATTCGCGCGCCTTGTGGCCCGTGACCGGCTCGAAGGCAAGTGCCCGCCCCGGAGGAATGCTGTAGGTCTGCTCCCCCATGCTGGCGCTCCTGCTCATTCTCGCCGCCTCTCCGCTCGAACAAGC
Source organism: Archangium sp. (assembly GCA_030695565.1). GTDB lineage: Bacteria > Myxococcota > Myxococcia > Myxococcales > Myxococcaceae > Archangium_A. The sequence continues at coordinate 38,948 of JAUYRZ010000093.1, read as the reverse complement.
GCAGTCGCTGGAGCAGAACGGCGAAGACGGCGCCGCTCTGGCCCTGCTGCAGATCGCGGTGGCCGGCGATCCCCGCTGGGCGATGGCCCGGGTGGAGCTCGGCCGGCTGCAGCTCAAACAAGGCGCCTCGGAGCAGGCCTTCGAGCAGCTCGACATCGCCCGTTCATTGGCTCCTGAGAACCCGCGCGCCCACTACCTCTTTGCGCTCGCAGCGGATGAAGCAGGTCGGCGCAACGAGTCGCGGCGGGCGCTCGAGGTGGCCCTGGTGCTGCGCGAGGGCTACGCCGATGCCCAGGTTCGGCTGGCGGGTGTGTTGAGTGCCGAGGGCGATGACGCCGGGGCCGCCCGGTTGTTGCGGCCGTACGTGGCGGCGCACCCCGACGCGAACGGTGCGCGGCTGCAGCTGGCCGAGGCGTTGATGAGGTCGGGTGACGCAGCGGGAGCTGAGAAGGAGTTGAGGGCCCTGTTGATGGTCGGGCCTCTCAAGGTGCTCGCGGGGAGGAAGCTGTTGGCGCTGCTTGATTCTCAGGGCCGCAGCGGTGAGGCGCAGAAGCTCCGTCAAACCATCGATCCACCCGCTCGGCAGCTGCGCGAGCTCAAACCGAGCAGCCGATGAGCACCGTTCGCATCGAGCGAAGTCGAGCTGTCACCTCTGCTTCGCGCGGCAACTGCCCCCTCGACTTCTCTCGGGGAGACCGGCGTGGGGGCCTCCACCTGTTTCAGCCGAAGCCTTTAGTTGCGTCTGGCGCCGTCCCGTTCTTCGCTAGCCCGGTGAGAGTGTTGGTCACCGTCCTGTTGGTCGCGAGCGTTGCGCAAGCGGCTCCTGAGGTCCTGCCTCCCGTCGCGCCGACGATGGCCGAGCTTCAGAAGATCGAAGCGGCGAGCTACCGCGGCACCGTCGATACGCTGCGTATGAAGTACCAGGACGCGGCGCGCGCCAAACCCGGTGACGCCATGCCGCGCGTGTTCGTGGCCTGGTGCACGCTGCCCAGCGACGACGCGTGGAATCAGCTCAAGGCGATCGCCACGATCTTCCCCGACAACCCGTGGGTTCGGTACGGCATGGGCCGCATCTACACGCACTGGAAGGGCATGAGCGATCTGGCGCGGACCGAGTTCGAGGCGGTGCTCAAGAAAGACCCGAAGTTCTACCCGGCGCTGATCGGCCTGGGCGACGTCGCGCGCGTGAAGCAGGACTACGCGCTCGCGCAGCAAAAATACCGGGCCGCGCTGGCCCTCACAGAAGATCCCTTCGCCCGTGCCGGCCTTGGTCTGACCCTGGCTGCCGAAGGCAAGAGCGACGAAGCGCGGGTCGAGCTGCGCAAGGCGATCAAGGCGCAGCCCGAGCAGCCCTCCGCCCTGGCGGTGCTGGTGAAGCTCTCGCAGGAAGCAAAGGACCCCGAGACGGTGATCGCTGCACAGGCGCTCGCCGATCTGCGCCCGAAAGATCGGGAAGCGCGCACCATGTTGGCTCAGCTCCGCTACGAAGCGGGCGACAAGGCCGCGGCCGCGAAGGAATACGACCGGCTGGTGCGTCTGGGCAACCCAGAGCTCCCGGTGCTCGAGCGTCTCGCGGGCCTGTACCGTGAGCTGAACGACGTGGAAGGTGAAGAGCGCATCCTTCAGACCATCGCGGCGGTCGACGCGAAGAACCCGGTTCCCAACCTGCGCATCGCCGAGCTTCGATTCGCGCGCAAAGATCTCGAAGGCGCTGAAGGCCAGTGGCTCGAGGCGCTCGCCCGCGATCCCAAACGGGTCGAAGCGCACGAAGCCATCGCCCGCCTTCGCATGGCTGCGGGTGCGCTCCACGAAGCGCTCGAGGAATACCGCAAGGCCGTGGCCATCGACCCCACGCGCACCGAGAGCCGCGCCGCCGTCGAGAAGCTCGAGGCCGACTTCAAGCTGCCGAAGAAGAAGGCGAAGGGCGCTCCGACCAACGTGTACTGGTCGGTGCAGGCGTCACTCGGAAAGTTCTTCGATGAGCGCAAGCTCGCCAACCGGGCGCTCGAGGGCAAGTACAAGCTGCGCGCCCGCATCTCGAAGGAGGGCGTGGCAGAAGGTGTCGACGTGCTCGAAGACACGCTCAAAGATCCGCTCCTGCTCGGCCACGTGTACTTCGGGCTGCGCGACGCGGAGTACTCGAAGCAGAAGAGTGAGCCGGTGTTCGAGTTCGAGCTCGGAGCGAAGAAGAAAGGCAAGTGATGCGTTTCGGCATCGATGTGCAGTCGGCGAACGGCTTCGCGGCGCTGAAGGACAAACGGGTCGGCGCGATCGTCAACCCCACCAGCGTCGACTCCCGCTTCGTGCACTTGATCGATCTGCTGCACGAGGCGCCCGGCGTGACCCTGGGCGCGTTGTTCGGCCCCGAGCACGGCGTGCGCGGCGAGGCGCAGTACATGGTGGCGGTCGACGACGTGGCGCGTGATCGCCGCACCGGCGTGCCGGTCTACAGCCTCTACGGTCACACCTTCGAGTCGTTGACCCCGCGCGCCGAATGGCTCGCCGGGCTCGACGCGTTGGTCTTCGACATCCAGGACGTCGGCAGCCGCTACTACACGTACATCTACACGATGGCGCTCGCGATGAAGGCGGCGGCGAAGGCGAAGCTCACGTTCCACGTGCTGGATCGGCCGAACCCGATCGGCCTCTCGCTCACCGAAGGCAACCTGGTCGGCGAGAAGTACCGCAGCTTCGTGGGGCTCTACGCGTTGCCCACCCGCCACGGCATGTCGGCCGGGGAGATCGCGAAGCTGCTCAAGGCTCAGGAGCAGATCGACGTCGAGCTCCACGTGACGCCGGTGGAAGGCCTGACCCGAGGTGCGTCCTGGCAGGCCAGTGGGCGCGCCTTCATTCCGCCCTCGCCCAACATGCCCACCACCGACACCGCGCTGGTCTACCCGGGCATGTGCCTGGGCGAAGGCACCAACGTGTCGGAGGGCCGGGGCACCTGCCGCCCGTTCGAGCAGTTCGGTGCGCCGTACCTCAAGTCGTACGAGGTCGCCGAGAAGCTGCAGGCCCTGAAGCTGCCCGGGGTGACGTTTCGCCCCTGCGCGTTCACCCCCACCTTCGACAAGTGGAAGGGCCAATCATGTGAAGGCGCGTTCATTCACGTGACGGATGCGCAGGCGTTTCTCCCCCTGAGAACGGGCGTGGCCATCTTCCAGGCCTGCTTCGAGCTGGGCGGCAAAGACTTCGCCTGGCGCGATGACGCCTACGAGTTCGTCGACGACGTCCCCGCGTTCGATCTGCTGTGCGGCACGGATCAGGTCCGAAAGGGCATCGAATCGGGCCAATCGCTCGATTCGCTGTTCGATGGGTTTGAGGGCCAGTTGCGCTCTTTCGAGCCGCTGAGGCGACGCTATGCTCTTTATCCCTAAGCGATGGTTTCAATCGGCGTCTTCTCAGACAGCGATGGTGACCTGACCGCGTTCGACGCGGCGCTGAAGTTCCTTGCCTCGAAGGGGGCGCGGCGATTCCTCTTCGCGGGCGGCAAGTTCTCCGACCTCGACGAGTGGGTGAAGTGGAAACGTGCCGAGGTCAAAGCGAAGTCTGACTACAGCGGCGAAGACTTCCTCGAAGACGTGCGGAACTACCTCATCGGCCTGAGCCAGGTCGATCGCCCCGCGGCCTTCGGCACGGCCCACGAGCAGGTGCGCGAGATCGAAGAGCTCACGCAGATGAAGGACAAGATTCTCCGCGCGCCCGAGAAGGGTTCGCTCGCCTACGCCGACACCGCGGTGCCCCGAAAGGTGCTGGAGATGCTGGGCGACTCGTTGTGCTGCCTGGTGCACGACAAGAACGACCTCGACAAGGAGGACATGCTCAACGCCATCGTGCTGGTGCACGGCAAAGATGCCGAGCCGCGCGTGGTGAAGGTGGGCCCGCGCACGTTCATCACCCCGGGCCGGCTGACGGGCAAACAGCCCACGGTGGGGCTTTTGGAGATGGTGGAGCGGCAGGTGGTGTTCTCTGCCTTCACGCTCGACGGCAAGGCCGTGATCGATCGCATGCCGATTCAGCTGGGCGGCGGCAAGACGAAGATCTCGGTGAAGTGAGGTGAAGGAGATCGCGCTCCTCGGAGGCTCCTTCAACCCGCCGCACGTCGGGCACCTGATGGCCGCGCTCTACCTGCGCACCACGCTGGGTTGTGACGAGGTGTGGTTGTTGCCCAGCTTCAATCACCCCTTCGGCAAACCGCTCGAGCCGTTCGGCGACCGGGTGGCCATGTGCGAGGCGATGGCGCTCGACGTGGGGCCGTGGCTCCAGGTCAGTCGTGCGGAGGCCGAGGTGGGTGGGGAAGGGCGCACCATCGAGCTGCTGGAGTGGCTGCTGCCGAAACATCCCGGGGTGAAGTTTCGCTGGGTGATTGGCTCGGACATCCTGGGTGATCTGCCCAAGTGGAAGTCGTGGGATCGCATCGAGGCGATGGTCGAGGTGACGGTGCTGCACCGGGCGGGCTACCCCGCTGCGCGGGCGCTCGGGCCTCCGATGGCCGAGGTGTCCTCGACCGAGATCCGCAAACGTTTCGAGGCGGGGGAATCGCCTGCTGAGCTGGTGCCGCGGAGGGCCCTGGAGGTCGCGCGTACCCGGGGTCTTTACGGGCTGCGCTGACCCGTTCGTTCTGCTACGCGACGCCTCGTGAACCGCCGCAAGATCCGCGTCGTGGGAGCCATGCTCGAGCGCGAGCCGGGCCGCTATTTGATCACCCAGCGCTCCAAGACCGCCTCGTTGCCCCTGCTGTGGGAGTTCCCCGGCGGTCGGGTGCACGAAGGCGAGCGCGACGCCGATGCGCTGCACCGTGAGCTCGAAGAGCGGCTGGGCATCGACGTGATCGTCGACGAAGAGGCGATGGTGACCAGCCACGAGTACGACACCTACTCGGTCGAGTTCCGCGTCTTTCACTGCAAGCTCGCGCACTCCGATCAAGAGGTCAGCCACCGGGTGGTGAACGATCACCGCTGGGCCTCGCTCGACGAGATGGGCCAGTTTCAGTTTCCCCCCGCAGACGCGCGCACGCTGGCGAAGCTGCTCGACCTGGATTCGTGACGATGCATCAGTTCCCCAAAGACATCGGGTGGATCGAAGTCATCTGCGGCTCCATGTTCTCCGGCAAGACCGAAGAGCTGATCAGGAGGCTCAAACGGGCGCTCTACGGCAAGCAGAAGATCCAGGTCTTCAAGCCGCAGATCGACAACCGGTATGACGAGCTCGCGGTGGTCAGCCACTCGCAGTTGAAGATCGTGGCGACACCCGTGGCGCGGGCGGATCAGATTCTTCAAGCAGTGAAGCCAGACACCGAAGTGGTGGGCATCGACGAGGTGCAGTTCCTCGGCATGGAGATCATCGCGGTGGTCGAAGCGCTCGCCGCGCAAGGCAAGCGGGTGGTCTGCGCGGGTCTCGATCAGGACTACCAGGGCAAACCCTTCGAGCCGATGCCCCAGCTGCTCGCGGTGGCCGAGTACGTCACCAAGGAACTGGCCATCTGTGTGGTGTGCGGCAACCCCGCCAACCGCAGCCAGCGCCTGTCTGATTCTTCCGAGCGCGTGGTGGTCGGTGCTGCCGGCGCTTACGAGGCGCGCTGCCGCAAGTGCCACGTGCCCACGCCCGTCGAAGCCACGCCTCCTCAGAACCTCGAACTCTTCAGCCGGTGACCTCAACCATGCGCGATTCCCTCTACGAAAACGTCCCCTACGCGCTGTCTGAACTGAAGCACTTCTACGGCCCCAACGTGCACCTGGTGGGCAACCCGTACCTGCTGTCTCTGCTCGCGTCGCTGTGCGCGAAAGACACGCAGCAGCCGGCGGTGAACACGCTGGTGCGCACGCTGTACGCGGATCTGATCACCATGGTGGTGAACCACGAGTTCCCAAGGCGCCAGGTCACGATTCCTTCGCGCATGATCCAGTACACGCCGCGTGGCATCTACCAGGGCGAGATCCTCGACCCTGAAGTGCGCGCCATCTCGGTGAACATCGCGCGCGCGGGCACGCTGCCCAGCCAGGTCACCTACGATCTGCTCAACACGATCTTGAACCCGCGCCTGGTGCGGCAGGATCACATCATCATGAGCCGTGAGCTCGACGCGAAGGATCACGTGGTGGGCAGCAACATCGGCGGCTCGAAGATCGGCGGCGACGTCGACAACGCGATGGTGATCTTCCCTGATCCGATGGGCGCGACGGGCAGCTCGCTGTCGACGGCGATCAACATGTACAAGCACAAGGTGCCGGGGAAGATCCGCAAGGTCATCTGCGTGAACCTGATCGTCACGCCCGAGTTCGTGAAGCGGCTGACCACGGATCACCCGGACACCATTCTCTACGCGCTGCGGCTCGATCGCGGGCTCTCCCCGCCGGAGGTGCTCAGCACGGCGCCCGGCGAACTCTGGGAAAAGGAGCGCGGCCTCGATGATCGCCAGTACATCGTGCCCGGCGGCGGCGGCATGGGCGAAGTGATGAACAACGCGTACGTTTGAAAAGGACGCAGATGCCTTTCCACGAGACCTCAGTCGAAGAGTTGTTGTCCGCAGCGACGATCCAGGCGCGCGTCGCCGAGTTGGGCGCGCAGATCACGAAGGACTATCAGGGCAAGGCGCTGACCCTCGTCGGCATCATGAAGGGGTCGATCTTCTTCCTCACCGATCTCGCGCGGCACGTCGACTTGCCGATCACTCTCGAGCTGATGGGCGTCTCCAGCTACCAGGGCGGCACGGAGACCACCGGTGAGGTGCGCATCACCAACGATCTCACCAAGCCCATGCACGGGCGGCACGTGATCATCGTGGAAGACATCATCGATACGGGCCTCACGATGAAGTTCCTGCTGGAGAACCTGGGTGCACGGCACCCGGCGTCGGTGAAGGTCGCCACGCTGCTGGAGAAGCCGTCGCGCGCGAAGGTGAAGGTGCAGATCGACTACAAGGGCTTCGTGATCGAAGACCGCTTCGTGGTCGGCTACGGGCTGGATTACGGCGAGAAGTACCGCAACCTGCCGTTCGTCGGAGTGATGCGCACCGACTGAGCCGTCACAACCTCACAACCTCACAACCGAACGAGTCTCCCTCTCCCCCGAGGGGGAGAGGGTCGGGGAGAGGGCTAACCCGCATCCGCCGCCGGAGCGGGAGCCGCAACCGGATCAGGAGCAGCTACGGGAGCCGGAGCCACCTGCTTCCCCAGCTCCTCGAACAACTTCTGCAACTGGGGCTCGAGCGCCTTTCCCAGCGTCCCCGCACCATCCGCAGTGAGGTTCGTCGCCCGCAAAGTCGTCGCGAGCAGCTTCACCTGCGGCTCGACCGCCAGCAGCATGAGCGACGCCTGACCACGCGACTTCGAGTCCGACTCCGCGGCGAGCTTGAGCTGCACGAGCGCCTCCTCCAACTGCCTGCGCGCATCATCGAGCCGCATGCGAGCCAGGAAGAACGCCACATCCGACTGCATCTTCTTGAGCGAGCTGCGCTGGTCATCGGTCAGCCCGTGCAGCTTCTCCGCGCGGCGGATGAGCGAAAGCCCCCGCTCGAGATCCTTCGGAAGATCCGAGTTCAGCCGCGGTCGAGCCAGCATCTCGAGCACCTGAAACAGCGCGCGATCCAACTCATCGCGGTCTTCGAACTTCTGCCCATTCACGGTGAGCGAGACATTGCCCTCGAGATCGATGGGCGCATACGCGTCGACCAGCTGAGGATCAGACGGGGCCCACTGCGCGGCGCCCACCGGCATCATCTTGCCCTTGAGCACCACCAGGTGACCGTTCTGCACCTCGAGCACGAACGTGCGCGCGTTGACCAGAGACAACGCATACACGGCCGCGCCGCCCAGCCCGACGATCAGCGTCAGGACGAACAGGTTGCGGATTGCGCGAAGAAGTCGTGCTCCGAAGGAGGGCTGCGAGTCCATGTGCACGACGCTAGTACGGACCGACGGCAGACCCCATTGCTGCCTGCCGGTTCGCGCTGAGGCACCGCTACGAAGCGTTCGTTCTACGGGGGCGCGACGGGCAGTTGGTATCGACGGATGTTGACGAAACTCCAGCCGGCGCCGAGAAGAAACACTGCCCCAAGCAGGTAGAGAAACGCGCCTCCGCCCGGCCGACCGTTGAGAACCTTCAGGGGTCGCAGCTCATGTCGTAGCTGACTTCGACGGTCGAACCCGGCCCCGGCACTCTGTTCCGAACGAACTCGATCGCATTGCTGACGGTATCGTACGTCCAATCTGCCTGCGGCACGACGACGCCATCGACTCTGACCTCGGGGACCGCCGTCGATGACGGACGACTGCTGAGAAAGAAGCTCGTTCTGTAACCGCAGGTCGGATTGCTGGTCCCGACCAGGCGCGGGCCCCAGTCGGCTGCGCAGATTTCTTCGCTGCTTCCGTTGCTTGCCGTCACCAGGCTCGCGTGCACGCCATCGTCGATCGACTCCACTCCACACGTTGCTCCAAAGCCCGCGACTGCGTTCCATGCGGCGTTGCCCCGCGCCTGAAGACGTTGGAGCGCAGCGGTTGGGTTGGCTGACTGCTCGAGCGCGTCTGTGACGCAAAGGCCGCTGAAATAGCTGTTCGCTCGCACGCCCGCATCTTCCATCAGGTCTGCCGCGGGTCCGATGCAGGCTTCGACCTCAGAGCCGATCGGCAACGCGTCGAAGGCCGAGAGCGCGCGATCGACGAAGAGCGGCCCTGAGGTCGTCCAGGTCGAGCCAGCGTCGTTTTGCTGCAAGCGCACTCCGGAATCGGGAGCGCCATCGGCGGGGGCGAAAGCAACCCGCGCATTGATGCACGGACTGCTCAGTCGATTCAGCAGCGGCAGCAGGTTGGTGCGCGTGGCTGCCCGGCGCGGCAGGAAGGACGGCGAGGTGTCGACCATCACGAGCAGATCGACCTTCGACGGTGTGTATTGGCGAAAGGTGTCGGTGGTGCGCGTGCCCGTGTCGCCTCGCCCCTGCAACACGACGATGACGTCACCAAAGTCGCGCACGGAGATCACGACCGTGCCGGTATCCGCGCCGACGTTGATCGGTCGATACTTGACCGCGATGTTCGCGGGAGTGCCGCCGCTCGGGATGACGATGCCAGCCGGGACGCCACTGACGATGAAGAACTCGGGGCACGCAGCAGTGCCCGCACAGTTCGGGCCGCCGGGGGCCTCTCCCGCCGCTGCACCGATCGAGACTGAGTCGACGACCACCGGGCGCGCGCAGGGGTTGTAGAGCTGAAAGTTGAGGATGGGAGAGTTGCAGCTCTGCCGCTCTGTTCCGAAGTCGAGCACCGACGGGTTCGTGACCAGGCATGAAGTGAGCGGCGCCCGGCGCTTCACGAGGACCTCGAGCGGGGCGGTTCCGGCAGCTTCGATGCGAATGCGCCCGTCGAACTCGGCCGGCGCTCCGGGCTGAAACCCAATCGTCACGCGGAGAGGCACGTTGTTCTCGAGCCGCAGGGGGAACGCGGTCGGCTCGGTGATGTTGAGAAGTCCCATCGGCGTGCTGAACGCGCTCAGTTGGCGAATGAGGCAGGTGCCGGGGCCGATGTTGCGAACGGTGAGCACGGCGGGGCCGGCTGAAAGTTCCAGTTCCGGCGGGGCTTCGAAGACGCAGGGCTCATAGGAGTCGACCAATGCACGCACCTCGAGGGTGGATTCAGGGCGAATCGGATCGTTCGAGGGGAAGGTCACCGCCCATTGCCGCGCGCCGGCGCTGGTTGGGCGCAGCGAGAGGGGCACCTCGAGAAACATCTCCGTGTCGAGCGTCGCGGGCGGCTGCCACGCTTCGCAGACTGAGCCCACGAAGGTGCCCACGCAGAGCTCAGCGCCATCGACGCGCGGGGCTGCAAGCTGAAGCAGCGACCCAGCGGTGCCCGTGTTGCGGAGGATGATCGTCGAACTCTGCGCGACCGGTGGCTGCCCCGTCACCAGCGCGAACGGCGCGAGGATGACCGGGTCGGGGGCGCTCAGTCGCGGTCCGGTTCCCCGGCCCGAGAGGGCGACCAGGGCGCCTCCGATCGAGAGCGTTCCGCTTCGGCGGCCAAGGTCGGTGGGGGTGAACCGAACGAGGACCGTGGCGGTTTCTCCAGGGTTCAGCCAGCGTGAGTTCTCGCCCACTACCGCGAACTCAGCTTCATCGACCGAGAAGTTCGCTACACCCGGTGAGCTTCCCTCGTTGCTCAGCACCAGGGCGACGGCGCGTGACTCGCCGACCGGCACGTCGCCGAACAGCAGCTCGGTGTCGTGAACCAGTCGGGGTCCACCGCAGGAGGTCAGGACCAGCGCCGCCACCGCCATCCATCTGGAACTTCGCATGAAGGCGTTCTTAGGCCTGGACTGGCAGTGAAGGCCACCTGGCCCCTCACCCCGACCCTCTCCCCGAGGGCCCCGAGGGGGAGAGGGAGACCGACCCAGCGCATAACTTGGCGATCTTCGGGCGGGGGATAGAGTCGGGGCCGCGTGACCTCGACCTTCAAGCGCCTGGGACCGAGCGAACTGCTCCCGCGCTACATCTTTGCTGAAAGTCTGGTCGCCCGCAGGCGCGTGCTGGAGATCGGTGCGGTCGCCTCCACCGCGGGGCAGTCGGCTCGCTTTCTTTCCACGCGCGGCGCCCGCATCGTGGTCGCTGCCGATAATGACCTGGCCGCCGTGCAGGAAGCGCAGGCTCGTCTCGCCAGCCCCACGCTCCGCTTCCGCGCCGCAGTCTTCGATGACTTTGAGTCGGGCAGCTTCGACCTGGTGATCGTCTCGGACCTCGCGCCGTACGTACGCGCCCCCGAACTGATGAAGGAGATCGCCCGCCTCGTCGCCAAGAGCGGCTACCTCATGGGCGGCCTGCGCAACCCGGCCGGGCTCGCGCTCTCCACCGTGCTCGAGGCCGACGAGACCGACGTGCCGCCGACGTACGGTCAGCTGCTCGACCTGCTCTCGGGTTACTTCAAGTCGGTCGACGTGGCCACGCAGTCACCGGTGCTCGGCTACCAGCTCGCCTTCGAGCGTGGTGAAGGGCTGCAGGTCGATGGTTCACTCGCGGGTTTGAGCGAGGCCGCGTACTACGTGGTGCTCGCCGGTCACGAAGAGGTGCGCAACTTCGATCCCACCTGGGTGCAGCTGCCGCCCGAGCCGCTCGCGTTCACCGGCGGCCGGCTGGAAGACGCCTCGAACCGCGCCCGTGATTGGCGTGATCGCACCGAGAAGCTCAAGGAGATCCTCGAGCGCAAGACCGCTGAGCTGCAGGTCCGCGAGGCCGATCTTCACGAGAACAAACAGCAGCTCGAGGGCGCCAAAGACGCCGTCAGCCGGCTGACCGCCCAGCTGGAGTCGGTGCGCGAGCGCCCAGAGGTGGTGCGCGATCGCGAAGATCTCGCCACCCGCATCCGCCAGATGGAGGCCGAGCTGCAGGTCGCCCGCGAACGCGCCATCGACGCCGAGGGCAGGGTGACTGCCTCACGCAACGAGCTGGAGGCCATCTCGCGTCAGCAGAAGGACGCCGCGATCACCAACCTCGCCGCGCAAGAAGGCGTGCGCCTCGAGCGTGCGCGCCGTGAAGAGCTCGCCACCCAGCTGGAAGACAGCCGGCTGCGCCTGGCCAAGTCGTACGAAGAGCTGCGCAAGGTGCAGGATCAGGCGGCCTCCGAGCGCGTCGAACACGAGCGCACCAAGATCGCCATCGAGCGGCTCAAGGAGTCCATCGAGGGCCGCGAGAAGGAGCTGCAGGACGCTCGTGATCGTGAGCTGCGACTCGCCGAGGCCCGCACCGACGCGCTCAAGGCGATCGAGAACCTCGAGGCCGGTTTCGCCGACGTGCGCCGCCAGCTGGCCGAAGCCCGCGACGTCGTCGACCGCAAGGAAGCCGAGCGGATCTCAGCGGTGCGCTCCTTCGACGTCGAACGTCAGGTGCGCCATGGGATCGAAGCCGAGCTGGAGCGCGAGCGCGCGCAGTTGGCCCAGCTCGCGGTCGACCTCCAACAGCGCACCAGCGAACGCACCGGCGCCGAGACCGAAGCGACCGCGCTCAAGGCCACCCTGGAGCGTCTGGAGAGCGAGCTCGCGTCGAGTCGCGCCTCCGAAGAGCGTTGGCGTCAGGCCACCAGCGAGCAGGAACTCCGCTTCAGCGACACCTCCACCGAGCTCCAACGCGTCACGGGCCGGCTCACGGAGCTCGAGCGTCAGCTCGGTACGTCTGACCAGTCGGCGCAAGAACTCCGCGAAGAACTCGAGCGCGCCGCGAGTCGGGTCAACGAGCTGGAAGATCTGCTCCGTGTTTCCCGGCAGAACGCTGAACGGCTGACCGAGGTGGTGGAGAGCGATCGCGCTCGCCTCGCCACGTTGGAAGGTCAGCTCACCAGCACCACCGGTGAACGCGCGCAGCTCAGCCAGACGCTGGCCGAGACCGAGACGCAGCTCCTCACCGTTCGGACGCAGGCAGAAGAGCTGGCCGCGGCCCTCACGCTGACCGCGCGCCACGAAAAGGAGCTGGAGCAGGCGGTCGGCCTCGCCGAGTCGCGCATCAAGGAGCTGACCGACGATCGCGACGCGCTGTTGATCGAGCGTGACGATCTGCGGGGCTCGCTCTCCGACGTGGAGAAGGTCCGTACGGAGCAGGGTGGGCGCCTCAACGAGGTCTCCGAGCGCGCCGAGAAGCTGGCCACCCAGCTCTCCCAGGTCGAAGGCGAGCTGGCCCGTGCCCGCGGTGAGCTCGATCGCACCGCGCAAGACGCGACCTCGCAGGAGCGTGCGCTCAAGCACGTGCTCGATGAACGCGAGCAGCGGCTTTCCAATGCGCTTCGCGGCATCGAAGAACTTCAGCTCGAGCTGACCTCGGAGCGGGCGACGCGCGGCTCCGTCGAAACGGCGCGCGATGCGGCCCAGCGCACGCTCGAGGAGACGGGCAAGGCGCTCGAAGAAGCGAAGCTCGAGCTCACCTTGCTGCGGGAAGACCGCGAGCGCACGCAGGCGCTGCTGGAGTCCACCCAGAAGACGCTGGCCGAGCTCACCGACAACCGCGATCTGATCGACCTCGAGCGCCTCGAGCTCGAGAAGAAGTACCGCAGCCTCGAGACCGACGCGAAGCTCGCCGTCGATCGCACGCTCGAGCTCGAGACGCAGATTCGCACGCTCTTGGGTGATGCGCGCGAGGCGGAGGCGAGGGCCGTCAGCGAGCGCGAAGAGCTGAAGGAGCGCGCGGCTCAGGCGCTGCGTGAGATCGAGGCGAAGGCGGCTGGCGAGCGCGAAGAACTTCAGGCTCGCTCCGAGCAAGTGCTGCGTGAGGTCGAGGCGAAGGCGGCCCGCGAGCGCGAAGAACTTCAGGCTCGTTCCGACGAGTTCGAGGCGAAAGCAGCCCGCGAGCGCGCGGAGCTCGAGGAGCGCTCCGAGCGTGCGCTGCGCGAACTTCAGGACACGACGGGCCGCGAGCGTGAAGCGCTGGAGTCGAAGTCCACCACTGAGCGTGAAGCACTGCAGGCGCAGCTCGATCTTTCCCAGCAATCGCTGCGCGACTTCGAGACGAAGACGGCCAGCGAGAAGCAGGCGCTGGACGCGGAGCTGCAGCAGGCCCGCGAGCAGCTTCAGACGCTCCAGGCGAACTCGGGCTCGACTGCTCAGGAACTCTCCGAAGCGTCAGCTCGTTTCGAGACGCTCACCGCGAGCTTTGCCGAGCTCCGCGCCAACTTCGACGAGACCGCTGGCCGCTCTGCACGTCTCGAGCGGGCCGCGTCGGATCTCACCACGCAGCTGGCCGCCGCTGAGTCGGCCACCGCCGAGCGCGACACCCGGCTGGAGAAGATCAACGCCGAGCTGAGTGCCTCGGTGGAGAACGCGCAGCGGCTGCAGAGTTCGCTCACCGAGCTCCAGGCCACGCACGCCAGCACCCGCGACGAGCTGGAGAAGGCGACTCAGCAGCTCGAGTCGGCCACCATCGAGCTGGCGGTCAAGCGCGAGTCCGTCACCGGGCTGGGTGCCGCGCTCGAAGAAATGCGGGCGCGCGCCTCGGCCGCGGAGAACGCCCGCGACGAACGCAAGTCGCAGGTCGAGCGCCTGGAAGCGTTGCTCAAGGAGCGGGAAGAAGGCCTCGGCACCACCAGCGCCAACCTGCTCAAGCTCGAAGAAGAGAAGACACTGCTCAGCCAGTCGCTGGCCACCGCGATGAGCGAGGCCGAGCACGTGCGGCTGGAGCTCGAAGAGGCGCTCAGCGCCCGGGTGATCGAGCGCGAGCTTCGCGAGAAGAGCGAGACCGATCTCGCGAGCAGCACCACCGCTCGAGGCGAGCTCGAGAGCCGGCTGGCGGCGATCTCGCAGGACCTCGAGGCGTTGCGCTCGGAGCGCAGCCAGCTCACCGAGTCGCTCACCGCGGCGCGGACCGAGCTCGAGGGCACCACCCGCGCGCGCACCGATCTGCAGGCCGAGCTGGAGGCGACGAAGCAGGCCTCCGTGCGAGCGCTTGACGAGAAACACGCTGAAGGCGAAACCAGGCTCCAGACGCAGCGCGATGAGCACCAGAGTTCGCTCGATCAGCAGGCGAAGGCCTATCAGGAGAGCCTCGAGGGCCACCGCGCCGAAGCGCAGAAGGCCCTGCAGACCCGCGAAGAGGAGCTGAAGAGCGCTCTGGCGGCTTCTGAAACGAGGTTCACCGACCTCGAGAACAAGCGCGCCCAGCTGCAGGCGGCGCTCGACGAAGCGAACGCCGCCGCTGAAGAGGCCCGGCGCAAGGCCACCGAGCAGCTCGACGCGGTCAACAAGCTCTACCTCGAGGCCCGCGGCTCGATCGACAAGGCGCAGTCCGAAGCGCGCGGTCACCAGTCCGGCAAGCTGGCGATGCAGCAGGAGCTCGACAAGCTGCGCACCGAGCTCGCTTCACTGCGCACCTCGTTGACCCAGGTCGGCGGCGAGTCGCGTGCGGCGCTGGAAGCCCGGGCGCAGCTGGAGGCAGAGGTCGAGCGCCTGCGTGAACGGCTGCCCCCCCTGGAGACCGAGCTCACGCAGCTCAAGGCGCAACAACCTGAGCTCACCCAACTCCGCACGCGGGTGCCGGAGATCGAGACGGCGCTCTCCGCGGCCCAGGAGCAGGTGGCCACGCTCACCGCCTCGGAGCGCGAGCTCAAGCGGCAGGTGGTCGACTTCGATCTCGCGCTGGCGCAGGCCCGCGCTCAGGCCGCCGAGCTGGAAGGGGTTCACGTCGATGATTCGTCGAGCCGGCGCGAGCTGGAGGCCGAGCTCAAGACGCTGCGCGATCGCATCAACATCGCCGAAGCCGAGGCCACCCGGCTGCGTGAAGCGCGCCTGACGGACGACGAGACCAACCTCGAGCTGCGCAATCGCAACACCTTGCTCGAGGCGCAGCTGGCCGAGGCAAGTCGTGCGGCCCCGCAGTCGGACGAGGAGATGGCCCAGGTTCGAAGGCGCCTCCCCGAGCTGGAGGCCGAGGTCGAGATCGCGAAGGTCAGCGCGCGTCACGACGTGGAGACTGCGCAGGCGGCCCGTCAGCAGGCTGAAGAGCTGCTGCTGGCGCTGCGTGTGAAGTACGGCGACCTGCAGCACAACCTCACCACCGCGACGGAAGATCTCACCGAGGCGAAGGCCGAGAACGAGCTGCTCGACAACGAGCGCGAGCGCCTGGCCCAGCAGGTGGAGGATCTCGAAGCCAAACTGCGGACGGCCTCGACGCCTCCGGCCAGGCCATCGGGCCCGGTCGTGCCACCGTTGGTCGATCGCCCCGTGGAGGTCTTCGAGCTCGAGGTCGAAGGCGGGGACGACGATGCGGAAGAGATCGTGTTGCTCGAAGAAGAAGCGACCGACCCCGGCAGCAAAGATCCGCGCAAACCCTGAACTCCCTCTCCCTTCGGGAGGGTCGGGGGGAGGGCCTATCAAACCAGCCCAAGACGGCAGGTCCAGCTCCCGTCGAATCTGGTTAGCTGCCGCGCGTGAAACGCAGGCTGCCCATTGCCGCAGGGATCGTACTCGCAGCCGCCTCCTTCTTCGCCTTCTGGCCAGACGAAGCCGACTCCACGAACGCGAGTGCTGCCGAGCAATCGGCCCCCTCTGATTCTTTCGACGCACCGCCCCCCCAGATCCCGCGCCTGACCGGAGGAAGAATCTCCGGCTTCGTGATGCGTGACGGCCAACCCGTCTCGCGTGCCCGGGTCTCCCTCAAGGCGGCGGGCCTGCTGGTCACCTTGACCCTCGACGACGGCCGCTTCCTCTTCGACGACGTGCCTTCCGGTCAGGTCTTCCTCTCCGCCTCCACGGCCGACGCCGCATCCGAAGTGGTCGGCCCGCTCCAGGTCACACCTGCAGGCCGCCTCGAAGACATCCAGCTCACCCTGACGCCCTCGGTGAAGATCGAAGGCCGGGTAATCGACCTGCTCACGCAGAAGCCGATCCCCGGAGCGACGGTCATCTCGCCCACGCAGGCCGGTGTCACCGACCAGGCCGGCAAGTTCGTGCTGACCGGCGCCAAGACCCAGACCTGGCTTGACGTCTCCGCGCCCGGGTTCCTCTCGCGCACCGACTGGGTCTCGCTCGAGCTCGCTTCCGCCGGCGGCAAGCTGGAGCTCGTGCTCACCCCCAGCTCGCACCTCGAAGGCACGGTGCTCGAGTCAGGCGCGCCCGTCGCCGCCGCGACCGTCTGGGCCGAGGTCGCCGACGGTGCACGCCGGGGCGAGCGCAGCATCAACGTCTTCACCGACAAGCAGGGCCACTACAGCCTCGAGTGCGCGGCAGGCACGCTTCAGCTGGCCGCGGTCACGCCCAGTGGCATTCGCGTGAAGGGCCCGCTGGTGCGCGTGGCCGTGGGCGAGAAGAAGACGGGGCTCATCCTCGATGCGGGTGAGGTCTCCAGCGCGTCGGGCGTGGTCACGCGAGGTGGTTTGCCGGTCGCGGGCGCGCAGGTCTCGGCGATCGATGCGTCGACGGAAGACGTCAACGCGCTGGGCACCACCAACCTCGACGGCTCGTTTCGTTTCGATGGCCTGACGGTGGGCAAGTACGTGCTCCAGGTTCGTTCGGGTGCGCTGATGGCTTCGGCGGGTCCTTTCGATCACCGCGGAGATGGTCAGAGCTGGCAGGTCACGCTCAAGGCCGGCGGGACGATCGTCGGCCGCGTCGAGCCCGCTGCTGCCGGTGTGGCGGTGCGTTGGCGTTCAGGCACGTGGTCGGGTCCCGTGGCGCAGACGGTGACCGACGCCTCGGGTGCGTTTCGTTTCGAAGGCCTTCCGGAAGAGCTCATCTCGCTCGATGCAGAAGGCCCCGGTGGTGCTGCGACGGCGCGCGCGAAGGCGGGCGATGAAGTGGTGATGGTGCTCAAGAAGGGCTTCGTCACCGTTCACCTGCAGGACGACACCGGTGCGCCGGTGACCGACGGGGTGTTGCTTTCGAAGAGCCTGGAGACCGGGGCTTCCCGCCGGCAGCTGGTGCTCGCTCCGGATGGCGTGACGCGGCTCGACCTTCCCACCGGGCGCTGGCAGCTCAGCCTCGAGGTTTCCGGGCGCGGCCGCAGCGCGATGGTCGACGTGACGGTCACGGAGGCCGGCGCCGACGTGCGGCTCTCGCTGGAGACTTCGGTCGTGGTGTCGGGGCACGTGACTGACAAGGCGACGGGGTTGCCCATCACGTCGGCGCGGGTCGAGGCGATCAGCGGTGAGTTCGGGCGTGGTTCTCGGGTCTCGGTGCTCACCGATTCTCGGGGCGAGTTCTTGCTGCCTCCGGTGGCGCGTTCGGGGACCGTGGCGGTGACGCGTGACGGTTTTGCTCCGCAGTGGCGCCGGGTGGTCGATGGCGCGCGCTGGGAAGTGGCGCTCGAGAGTGCGCCTCAGCGGAAGGACGCGAATCGATCGGAGTTCAACCAATTCGAGGGCGTGGGCATGACGCTCGATGGCCGGTCGGGGTCCGTGCTGGTGACGCTGGTGAGTGAGGGCAGTCCTGCGGAGCGGGCCGGGGTTCAGGCGGGCGATCAGATTCTGATGGTCGATGGGGTTTCGGTCGCGGGTCAGGATCTCAATGCGGTGGTGGCTCGCATTCGCGGGCCTTCGGGTTCGCCCGTGGTGCTGCGGTTCATGCGGAGTGGGCAGAGCTTCGAGCTCACCATTCGCCGCAAGTTGCTCACGCTTTGAGCCCTCACCTGAACCTCTCAAAAGGGCGGGATCGCATCGGTCGCGTGCGGTCGAGATCGACGGCAACGCTGATCACCGTGCAGGGCTGGCCGTTCTCGTTGCACGCTGTCGGGGTCTCGCGCAGCGCGAGCAAAACCACCACGTGCATGCGCCGTTTCTTCTTGCCCATGCGCACCAGGGCCCCGTAAGTCGATCGCAGTTGGGCCAGGTGGGCAATTGGAGACGGGAGGCGGGGATGAAACGACTTTCGACTGTCTGCGTGTTGGTGGTTGCCGCGACAGGCTGCACCGTGCACCAAGACGACTGGGCGCGGGAGTTTGGCGTCGCCCTCTGCAAGCACGAGCAAGAGTGCCACAAGGTCTCCACTGCGGTGGATTGCACGCGCCCCGGCTTCTGGGCCGTATGGCCTGAAGAACTCGAGGCCATTCGAGAGGGGCTTGTGACGTATTCGGCCGCGGACGCTCGGCGCTGCGCCGATCTTCTCTCGAAGGTGGGCTGCATCGACGATCTCAAGGCGCGTCTTTTCTCCTCGGTGGAGTGCCGAGTCGCCTTCGCTGGTCAGTTGGGCGAGGGCGCGCCTTGTACGCGGGCCGCGGTCGATGTTTGCGGTCGCGACCTCAGGTGCTCCCACCCAGCGGGGCAATTCAGCAGCCTGTGTGGCACCTGCACGGCCGTCGCGAAAGTGGATGAAGAGGTCACGAACAGCCGCGGCAGCAAGGAGTGTGGCGTCGGTTTGTACCCCGACTTCGATGGAGGCATAACGGGCCGGTGCCGGCCAAGGCCATCGCTGGGCCAGTCATGCAGTTCGAGTCGTCCGTGTCTGGAGTTGCTAGAGTGCTCTCACATTGAAGGGGGCATTTGCGGCAGGCCTGCTGCGCCCGCCGCCGGTCGGGGTGAGATCGGCGAGACGTGCCTGACGGCGCCGCACCTCAGGCCGCAGTGTGCATGGCCGGCCACCTGTGACGAGGCATGCTGGGGGCCCACGGTGCCGGCAATTCCAAGCGCTGACGCCGGACCCATCGGTGAAGGTTGTCCTTGTGTCGATCGCACTGCGAGGGTCGGCGAGGCCTGCAGCGTGGACTCGCCGTGCGAACTCGACGCCCGCTGCGTTGAGGGCGTGTGTGTCTTCCCCTCGGCGCGTGAGGGCGAGCCTTGTGGACAAGCCGCCTGCATCGCCGGCTTGGCGTGTGGGTACGACTTCGTTTGCGAACCCTCCTTCTCGCTCTGTCGCTGAGCGCAACTTCCCCGCTTCGCCCCTTTCACATCATGGAGACCACCTCTTGACTCAGCCTCGCATGCACCGACGCTCGACTTCTCGAAGCCGTCCCATTCGCTTCAGGCGGTGGCTCGCCGCTCTCGCAGCCGCCTCGGTGGTGATTGCCTGCGGCGGGGACGAGTCCAGCGCTCAAAGCGCGGCGCAGATGCGCAAAACGGCGCTCAGCATTCTCAACGCACCGCAGGAGATGGCTGACAGTGCCACGCTCGACCTCGACCACTTCGGCCCGTGGCGCAGTCGCGTCGCCATCGAGGTGCCCTCCGCCCGCGGCGCGGAGCCGGCCCTGGCGCTCGTCTACGGATCCTCGGGTCCCAACGGCCACGTCGGGCACGGCTGGCGGCTGACGGGTTTCTCGACGATCACTGCGAAATCTTTCGCGATGGGGATCGCTGCGGGTAACCAGACGGATCGCTACTTCCTGGATGGCGCCGAGTTGGTGTCGTGCACCTCGCTCGTGTCGTCAACTCCGAGCTGCGACGCGGGAGGAAACTATGCGTTCCTCGATGAGAACTTCCACCGGGTGAAGAAGACAGACTTCGGCTGGAGCACCTGGGCACCGAACGGAACGGAGACCCGCTACGAGGCCGCGGGCGACGGGCGTTGGACGCAGAGCGAAGTCGTCGACCGCAATGGACAGCGGGCCGTCTACGCTTACACGAGCGTCTCCGGACAGCTGTACCCGGAGTCCGTCACTTACGGGTTCGATGCGTCGGGCGCGCACCAGTCAGCCATCGTCTTTCACTATGAGACACGCCCGGACGCGCTGAGCCACGCCTCGCGCGACGGCCTGGTCGATGGCACCCAGCGGCTGGCGTCGATCTCTGTGCACAGCAGAGGCACAGCCAAGGGCCCTCTTTTGGTACGCGCCTACAACCTCGGGTACGACGATGCGCGCACCGACACGGCCGGCTCGTTCCTGAGCTCGGTCCAGCAGGTGGGCTCTGACGGTGTTCTCCAGCTCGACCAGCGCTACCGCGGCTCGAAGCTGCCCGCCGTGCAGTTTGAGCGAGCGGCGCCGCTCATCGGTGGCTTTGACGAGACCGCCCAACTCGGGCTCACCGTGCCTCCAGCGTCGCCCCAGACCACCGCCGAGTTCACGGTGTCCTTGGACACGCAGCTCTCGACGCTGCCCGCGAATACTTCGCTCCGGTTGAGCACGACTTCCGCGAACCGCGACGGTGCCCCTGACTTCTTCGGCGTGGTCACGCCGCAGAGCACGACGACGGGGGCGGTCGAGCTGCTGAGCGCAGTTGGCCCGCACGTTCTCCCCGCTTCGGGGGTCTTCGCCGTTGCTCGCACGCCGACCTCACTTGACAGAGAGAGCACGGTTTTGCGGCCCGACATCGATGGCGACGGAATGGCAGACTTGGTTGCAATCAAAGGCCGTTCAGTCTCCGTCGCCCGAGGCAAGCCAGACGGCACCCTCGGGGCGATGAGCACCAATGGCGTGTTGATCATGCACGACAAGGGGAACCGGTTCCTGCTGGGCGACTTCGACGGGGACGGTCGGACCGATCTCGTTGCTTACTCACGCGACGTTGGAGCGATGCGGCAGACGGCTGGATCCACGCTGCCCTGTCACACAGAACCCTGGAGCTGCCAGATCGAGGATGAGGTCGTCACGCTCATCCGGTTCCCACCTGCGGGGGGCCTGATCGCCTCGCCCCTGCCCACGGGCCTCAATTCCCTCTTTGCCGATCGCACGACCGACTTGCCCATCGATCTCCCTTTGATCGGCATCCAACAAACCGCGGACGCCTATCTTCCGCTGCCGGAGTGGACCTCTGCGGATATCGACGGCGACCATGTTCCCGAGCTGATCAGCGTTGAAGCGGTGCCAGGAGGCGGCAGTGGGGCAACGAACGTCACGTTGCGAATCACGCCCCACTTCATCACTGAGGATGCATCGGGCAACCTGCGAGCGCCTGCGAATCGAGGCGCGCCTCCGCTCACCATCCTCAACTACCAGCTGATCAACGGGACGCTCGACTCCTTCGGCAATGCCTACTTCCAGGACCCAGCCGACCTCACGTCGCGACTGATGTGGGTGGAGCACAATGGCGACGGCCGCTCCGACCTGCTCGTGCAGGGCTTTTCGGGAAGCCAGTTGGTCCTCGTTCCCTACGTGGGCCGCGGAGACGGCTCCTTCGCGTCGAAGCCGCAAATCGACACAGGCATGAACTTCGCCCTCATCGAGTCGCTGCAGAACGCTCGAAACCACTACGCACAGAACGGTGGAACATCGACCGAGTGCTTCAGCCCGGGTGTCGTCTGTTGTCCTCCGACCGGTAACAATTTCTGCCGTGCCAATGAGTCCGTACGCGCCAGCGGGCTCACGCTGCTGCAGGCAGACCTGAACGGCGATGGGATCGACGACCTCTTTGCGTCGAATGAATTCGCCAGCGCAGTGGCGTGGACCGGCAACCCCACAGGCACTGCCGTCACCGCCTCGGGGACTTCCTCGGTGAGCACTATGACGCTCATCCTCGGGCCGGACGGCATCGTCGAGACCCGCGGAAATGTGTGGGGGGCTGCGGCAGCACCGGTGGCCCAGTACACGTGGCGTGTTCAGGCGAGCACGAACTTCGTCGAAACCCGGCACGGCTGGTTGATCGCCGACTTCGACGGTGACGGCGTCAACGACATCGCGTGGACAGACTTCTCGGGTGCAAGCACCACGTCGGTGCGCGTCTTCCCGCAGGAAGCTTCCGCCACCAACCTGGCGAGCACTCGCTGGATCGACATCAGCGGCGAGGGAATCCCGGACATTGTTCGGCTCGACCCCCTCCGAAACGAGATCCGCAGCGTGGTGCGCACAGCGTCTGGCACGACCCAGGTGACGGCCTTCATTCCAACGGGCCGGGTCGGGCAGATCGTGAGCGGTGACTTCGGCTCGGTGGGCGATACGAAAGCCGACGGAAAGACCGACTTCGCCTGGGTCACTTCCGACGGCGGCTTTCCGGGCAGCGCGTGGCTGAGGATCGCGTACTCGCGTGGCGACGGGCAATTTTACATGTCGTCGATCCCCACGTCCGGGGGGATGGGCTACGTGTCGACCCGCTGGAACGCTGTGGATCTCGATGGCGACCGCACCGACGAACTCGTGCAGGTTCTCAGCGAGGGCTCTGCCACCACGATCCGCTCACTTCGGCGCGACACGGTGAGTGGGTGGGCGGGCAGCGCCACGCAGGTTCTGCTGCCCGATGCCACGCTCGGCTCGGGCGCGTGGCAGCAGGCGCGCGTCTCTGGCGGGGAACGTGCCGAGTTCCTCCGGGTTACCGTTGGTGGCCCCAGCACGGCGAATGGCGTAACGGTTGATCGGCTCATTCAGACGGCCTTCGGCTGGGAAGTCGACACGCAAGCCGTCGCGCTCTCCCTCTGCGTTCCGCAGTTCGGTAACGGTGCCCCGGCCTGCACCCAGACCCTCTTCCGTGGACAGTTTCGATCTGGTGACGTGAACGGCGACGGCGTGACCGACCTCGTGCGAGTCGCGCGCGACCGTGACCGCATAGCCAACTTGCTCACGGTGACCCAGCTTGTCGGCAGCGGACGGCGTGCGCCGAACGCATACGCGCTCACCGGGTTCGAAGTGGTCGCGCCCGCCAACATCGAGGTCGAACTCAACGGTGGCGCGTGGATGCAGGGCGACCTCGACAACGACGGGCTCGAGGACTTTACCCAAGTGGCTCGCGGGCAGGGCTCGGGCAACATTTACACCTACGTCCATGTCCTCCATCGAACCGGCGCGAGCGCGGCGCGCTGGGAGCGCTTCTCCATGGCCGCCCTGGGCCCGACTGCCGATGACGATACGGGCGCGTGGACACTCGCTGACGTGGTGGGCAGGGGTGAGCGCCCTGACGGCCGACTGGACCTCGTTCGGCCCTATGCGTGGCACCCGCCCGGGAAGGCGCCTGACGGAACCATCGGCGTGAGCGTGTTCGGCGCGGACATGGCGCCTCCTGCGATCGTGAGAGAAGTGACGGGCTACGGGCTCGAGACGGAGCTGACGTACGTCTCGTCCAAGGGCCATCACAACGGCCTGCTCACCGGCATGGCCGAGACCAACATCGCCTCGATCCGTCGGAAGATTGAGCCGACCGGCGACTACTCATACCTGGCGTACACCTACGACAACTTTCGCTACGACCACGCGATGCGCCGCAGCCTGAGCTACCAGACGGCCGCGGCAGAGTCATCGCAGCATGTGACGGCTGGCGTTCGACTCACGATTGAGAACGAGCCTGATCCGATCTGCTCCGGAAGACGCACGCGCGAGTTGCTGGAGTTGCAGGGCGGCGGCGGCAAGCTGACCGAGATGGTGCGGAGCTACGAGAAGAGCACCGCCAACCACAACAATGTGTGCATCCTCGCTTCGGAGCTGACCGGTCGCTTCGAGTACAGCAGCACGCCGCTCCTGACCCGCAAGCGTTTCGAGCGGAACTCCTGGGGCAGCGTGACCGTCATCCACGATGACGGGAAGTACGTCGACACCAACAAGGACGGGATCGACGAGGACACCAGCGACAACCGGCGCACGGAGATCGAGTTCGTAGAGAACCCGACGAAGTACCTCATTGCCTTCCCGGCGCTGACCACGCGCTATGGCCCGGGGAACCAGCTCGTCGGCCAGGAGCGCTTCAGCTACGACCTCCAGCGCTTCGGCGACAAGCCCACGGTCGGCAACGCAACGATGAAGGAGGAGTGGGACGACGAGGGAAGCCAATGGATCGCCACCAACGTGACGTACTGGCCCAACGGCGCCCCCCGCAGGACTGAGGGACCCAACGGCGTCTGGCAGGAGACCACGTACGACTCGGCTCAGGGGCTCTTCCCCGAGAGCGTGTGCAACGCCGTCTTTTGCAACACCCAGCGCTGGAACATGCGCTTTGGCAAGCTCGACCGAAACGAGGACGCCAATGGCGAGGTGACGTCGTACTCGTACGACGTCTTCGGCCGGCTCACGCGCACCACGTTCAACGACGGCGCGTGCCTGATGCACACGTGGGGGAATCTCGGCGATCCCAAGAAGCAGTTCTCGTTCGAGGGCGTGTGCTCCAAACCCGGCGAAGAACCGGACCCCAGGAACTCGATGGGGGTCGTGACGCACTTCGACGGCATGATGCGCCCGTGGCGGCAGGTAAGGCAGGCCACGTACGAGCGCTTCGTCAAGCACTGGGGCACCACCACGCTGGTCCGCTCGGCGGAGACCTGGCACGCCATCGGTGGCAGCGGCACCACCACCGAGACGTTCTATGAGTACCTGGGCCGGCCCGCGCGAGTGACCAACCCCGACGGCAGCGAACGCCACATCGGTTACGCCCCCGGGCACATCGCCGCTGAAGATGAGAACGGAAACCTGCGCGAGCTCTTCCGCGACGCGCGAGGAAACCTGCTGATGTCGCGCGATTGGCACGACGCGCCGAACCAGGGCTGGGTGCCAGTGGAGGCCACTTTCGAGTACGACGACGCTGATCGCCTGACCCAGGCCACTGATCCGCTCGGAGGCATCACCAGCGCGAAGTTCAATTCTCTGGGCTGGCGGCTGCAGAACTGCGACCCGGACCGCGGCTGCATGGACTTCAGGTACTACGCCGACGGCCAACTCCAGTCGTCGAACGACGCCCGTGGGATGAAGGTCGACTACACGTACGACAGGCTCGGCCGACTCGAGCGCCGAACGACTGATCGGAACGGCGTGACCGTCGTTCTCGAGCGAAACTGGTGGGACGAGGACCCGGTGCTGGGCGGACCGGCCGGTTTCAGCGTTGGTCGCGTGGCTCGCCGGCAAGACGAAGCGGGAGAGTCGGCCTTCACGTACGACAACCGAGGTCGCCCCGCGACTCAGCAGCGCGCGACTTCTGCGTTGGGAACCATGGCCTTCGCCGAGTGGCAGATGGCCTTTGACCTGGTCGGTCGACCCAGCGCACTGACCTATCCCGACAGCAACGGTGTCATCTCAGGCAACTCGGAGGTCTTGGAGTACGACTACGACTCGCTGGGCCGCGTGGAGCGGATGTGGTCGCAGTTGGGCGTGTACCTGGAGAAGGCCACGTACGATCCCGAAGACCGCATCGACGCGGCCGTGTTCGGCAACGGGGTGGTCGAGAAGAGCTATTACGACCCACAACGCAAGTGGATGACCGGCCTCGAGGTGATCCCCGCCTATGGCGACGGGTTGGCGTTGGGCTACCAGTACGACGTCGCTGGCCGACCGGAGCACCACACCTGGTCCGACCCTGCGTTCCATCAGCTCGACTTCGCCTACGACACCCTCGACCGGCTGGTCGATGTCACCGGCGACCTGCGGCAGCACTTTGCCTACGACAACGCGGGTCGGATGACCTTCAACTCCGCTGCGGGGTCCTATTACTACGGCTCCCCCACCTCGCATGGTGTGACCACGGCAGGGCAGATCAGACTGGCCTACGACCCGTCGGGCAACGCGAAGACAATCGACTCGAACCGGCTGGAGTGGGACGAAAACAGTCGACTGGTCCGCGGCACGACGAACTCCGGAAACGTCGCGTGGGGCTACGCGCCTGATGGCTCGCGGGTGTTCAAGGTTCTCAGTCACAAGCCGGTCTTCTACTTCGGCGGTCTCATCGAGCAGGAGAACGGCAACCTCAGATACTTCTACAAGATCGGCGATCGCGTGATCGCCGAGCGCAACGGCAGCCGCGTCGAGTGGCTCCATCGCGACCTCGTCTCTTCGACCCGAGCCATCTCCGACGCGAGCGGCGCCATCGCCCGACGGTTCGACTACGAGCCGTTCGGCCGCGAGTACCAATCGACGGGCCAGCGGCCGACGCTGGGCTACCGCGCCGACCACTACGACGAGGAGACCGGGCTCGTGCTTCTCGGGGCCCGTTACTATCATCCCGAGATCGGCCGGTTCATCTCGGCGGATTCGGTCATTCCGGACATCGAGAACACGCAGGCGCACGATCGCTACGCCTACGCGTACAACTCTCCGATCGGCCTCGTCGACCCCTCGGGCCACGTGCCGAAGGCGGCGAACCAAGCAGAACAAGCCCATATCCGTGGAAGCGCAGAGGAGAGGAATAGGCAGGTTCCTCTCTACGATTACTGCAAAACGCATCCTGACGACGTCAAGTGCAACAGTCCGGACGGGGGCCCGGAGCCGATCAGCGTGAAGCCGGTCGATCCGGCCATGGCTGCACTCGCGATCCACAACCGCCAGGGAAAGACGGCCCAGGACGGGCAGGAGAACTGGAACCTCCAGACGGCGGCAGTCAGCGTCGGGGCACGCCTGTGGAACCTGATCAACACGGGGACCTGGACCGAGCAGGTGGTGCTCGAGGTGGGCGAGGACACGGGCATCAACTCGCTCGTTCGCGCCGGTACGGGCGAAGACATCCTGAGTAGCAAGCTGTCGACCGAACAGCGGATCGAGAACGCGGTCGAAGGCACCGGGAAGTTGCTGGAGACAGGCGTGAACGTCGCAGCCGTCGTCGAAGTTGGAACTGCGGCGCTGGCGCGAAAGGCGACAGGCGCAGCGGTAGAGGGTGGTTTGTCCGAGGGGACTTCAGTGATTCGCGGCGGTGGCTGCTTCGCTGCGGGCACTCCGGTGCTCACACCTTCCGGTCCCCAACCGATCGAGTCGATCCGCGTGGGCGATCAGGTCCTCGCACTCGACGTCCAGAGCGGGACGGTCACTCGGCGCCACGTACTCACCACCAGCGCGCTCTTGTCCGCAACTCTTGTCCTCCAGATCGCGACTGCAAGCGGTGCCACGAGCACGCTCAGAGCAACCGCCGAGCACCCGTTTCTTCTGTGCGACACACGGTGGGTCGAAGCCTCGTTGCTGCGACCCGGGGACTGCCTGCTCACGGGGACAGGCACGGCCGTACTCGTCTCTTCTGGAGACGTCGACCGCGACGAACAGGTTTTCAACTTCGAAGTCGAGGAAGACAACGACTACTTCGTCGGCGAGCTCGCAGTCGCGGTGCACAACAACAGCAGCATCAGCAGGCCGCCGGGCCTCAACTCGGTGGGCGGCGAGGGCTACGTCGGCTCCGTACCCAAGCCACCCCGTGGTGACGGCTCGGTTCCGAGCGCCCTGCGAGATCCTCAGCGCAGGTTTTCAGATACCGAGAAAGCCGCGCAGCGCGCGCTGCAAGGTGATAAGTGCCCCGGTTGCAACGGTTCCATCGACGCCACCAACTCGCGAGGTCACCACGTCAAGCGTCACGCCGATGGTGGACCAACCACTCAGGCAAACCATGCGCAAGTGTGCATTGATTGCCACGATGATCTTCACAGGCCCTGAGCGAACCGGAGATGTCACACATGGTTGAGACCGACCAACAACAGGCGGCGATCAAGGACAGGAACGCCTCTCACCCTATTGCCACCGCGTGGCGCCCCACGTTGCGCGAGGTGGTGAAATCTTTCGCGCAAGGAGACTTCGCGCTCGCTGCCGGGATCCGCGGTGTCGCGCCGATCAGGCCCCGGGCGAGGACCCAGATCGAGAGCTACCTCAAGGAATATGGAAAGAAGCTGACTGAGCTTCCCGACGAGACGTGGGAGACCTCGGGCGCCCAGTGGGTGGAGCCGACGCACTGGGAAATCGACGTCGATCTTTGGACGGACCAGGGAAAGAGCGACTTGGTATTGGCCGCGCGCGTGTTCGAGAATGGCGGTGATCTGCGCTTCGAGATCGACTCGGTCCATGTGCCGTGAGCTGACGCTTGCACGAGTTTGGAGCCGGAAGCTGCCGACTCTCTGAAAACCACAAGCCATCCGAACGGCCCCTCTCCCCGTAGCGCAGGGAGAGGGAGCCATCAGCCGGCTTTCTGTTTCTTTCGATCACGGCGCGACAGCTTGTTCTCTTTCTGCACCACCGGCGGCGCAGGAACTGAAGGCATCGGCGTTCCATCCATCGGAGGCGTCTCGGTCGTCGCGAGTTCTTCCGCGAGTGCAGGCAACCGAATCGTGAACATCGACCCTTCGCCCACCTTGCTCTGCACCGAGATCGTCCCCCCGTGGTTCTTCACGATGCGCTGACAGATGGCCAGGCCCAGGCCCGTACCCTTCTGCTTCGTGGTGAAGAACGGGACGAAGATGTTCAGCTGCTGATCCGCCGGAATGCCCGGCCCATTGTCGGAGACCTGCAGCTCCACCTGCTCTGGCGCACGGAAGTCGCCGAACCGCTCAGGCCGGCTGGTGCGAATGACGATCTCGCCCGGCTTGTCGCCCATCGCCTGCATCGCGTTCTGCACCAGGTTGATGAGCACCTGCTTGAGTTGCTCCGCATCGGCATCGACGCGCGGCAACGAGTCAGACAGCTCTTCCTTGATGGTCACCGTCTTGGGCACGTCGTTGACGATGAGCTTGAGCGTGCGGGTGACGACCTCCTGCAGATCCGTCGGGCCGAAGGTCTGCTTGAGCGGGCGCGAGTAGTCGAGGAACGCGGTCACCACGCCGTTGAGCCGGTTCACCTCTTCGACGATCACCTCGACGAACTCGCCTTCTTCGTGAGGCAGGTGTTTCGGGTCGAGGAACTGCGCCGCGCCCTTGATCGCTCCGAGCGGGTTGCGGATCTCGTGCGCCAGACCCGCGGCCATCTCACCCAGCGCGGCCAGGCGGTCGCGTTCCCGCATCTTGTCGTAGAGCTTGGAGTTCTCGATCACCGTCGCCACGCGATCAGCCAGCTCGAGGATCAGCGCGATCTCGTCGGACGCGAAGGCCTCGGGCACACGCTCGTCCCACAGGTTCAAGAAGCCGAGCACGCGGTCGTTGCCCATCAGCGGCACGGTGATGCCCGCCTTCATCTGCTGCATCGCCGCACGCACGTCGTTCAACCGGCGCAGCTCGTCGCGTGACTTGCGGGCCTCCAGCGGCTGGCCGCGAATCTCGGCGATGCGGCGCTCGACGGTCTCGAGCAGCTGAGCGCGTTCGGTGCGGCTGACCAGCGCGCGCGCCGTGCCTTGATCGACGAACAACGCCGGCACCGGACCACGGCTGTCGAGCAACCGGAAACCCGGGCGATCTTCAGCGAGCAGATAGATCGAGCAATGCGTCACCCGGCGCGTCTCGTTGAGTCCGTCGAGCAGCAGCGCCGCCAGCTCAGGCGCGTCGATCACGTTGGCCGTGCGCCGCTGAAGCTGCCGGGCTGACTCGAGGAACGCGAACCGCTGGCGGAAGAAGATCGCCACGACGCGCTCTTCCACCCAGTCGGTCAACGGCTCCAACAAGATGAGCATCACGAACGCGGCGACCACCGTGTTGAACAAGTAGAGGCTCGCGTTGCGCTCGACCCACGCGGTGAGCACCACGAACACCACCGCGAGGATCGCCGCGAGCACGGCCTGGCTGGCGATTTTCCCCAGCAGTTCGTGCAGGTCCATCAAGCGCAGGCGCAGCAGCGTTTGAGACAGGAAGAACAGGTAGAGCGTCGAGACGATCGGCCCCAGGGTGGGGAAGGCGATGTCGAAGCGCCCGAGAAAATCGAGGCAGCTAAACACCACGACGGCAGCTGCCCCAACGGCCAGGTACAACAACCGCAGCCGATCGATGCGCGAGTCGCTGGTGCGCATGCGCGCGAGCACGAGAGAGACCGAGAAGGAGAGGGCCAGCAGCACCCACACCGAGACCGCCACGCGCGCCCACAACATCTCGGCCAGCGGGGTGGCGCCGACGGTGAGGCCCAGAAGTACCGAGAACAACGAGGCTCGCCGTCCATAGCGGGCAGCGCGCGGGCTGAAGTTCAGGAACTCGAGGAAGAAGGACAGGGCGGTCGAAGGCAGCAGCGCGCCCGCGCCGAGGGTGATGCCCAGGAAGATCCGGCCGACCAGCGGCCCGTCCGGTACGAACGGAAACAGCCCTTCGAGGAATCGCGCCAGATGAAAGCCGCCGACCGAAATGGCGAACACTCCATACAGGGTGAGTACGCGCGGCCTCTGGGTACGCAGCAGCATCGCCATCCCCAAAGCGAGGCCAACGATCGCAGCCAGGAGGCTGCTCTGCGTGCGGATGTCCATGAAGTTGACCCAGAGTGTAGCCGTGTACGATGCGAGCGTGCGCAGTCACTGGTTTCTTGCAGCCGTCCTTCTCGCTTTCCCCGTGTTCGGGCAGGAGACGGACTTCCCCGCCGAAGTCGAAGCAGAGTCTGACCCGGGCTTCGCGCGCCTCGCCAACCCGGTCTTTCCGTCACCCGAAGTGAGATCGGTGCCGATCGATCGCGGGCCGAAGATCGAACGCGCTGATCTCGCGCCGTACTTCACCGAAGGAAAGCTCGCCGAAGCCCGCGCTGCGTTTCAGGCGGGCAGCTACAGCCGCGCCATCGCGCTGCTCGATGGAATCAAGGACTCAGGCCCCACGCGTTTTCTTCGGGCGCTCGCCGCGCACCGCATCGGTGATTGGAAGTTTTCGGCAGCCGAGTTCGAGAGCCTCGCCGCGACGTACCGGCCGCTGCGCGATCGGTGCCTGGTGCATGCAGGCTGGGGTTACGAGCAGCTCAAAGACTGGAACGCGGCCCTGCGCGTGTTCTCTCAAGTCGGCAAGACCTCGCGGCTCACGCCCGACGCTCGACTCGGCATGGCGCGCGCGCATCGGTGGCTGCGCGACCTGACGAAGGCGCAGGAGATCATCGCTGACTACGTCGCGCGGCCTTCACCTCCGTGGGGCCGTGACGTGGGCGCCGAGTCGTTGCTGGTGCTCGCGGATCTGATGTCGGCGAAGAAGGACGCCAAGGCGGAGCAGGCGGCGTTGCTCAAGCTGTGGTCGGCGCACCCGATGTCGAAAGAAGCGGTCAAGGCCGAGCCGCGGCTGGGCGATCTCACCACGCTCCCTCAGGAGACGATGATCACCCGCGCCGAGGCGTTGATCGACGCGCACCGAAACCTGCAGGGCATCGCGATCCTCGAGCCACTGGTGGCGAAGCTGAAGCTGCCCGAGCCGATCGCCTGCCGTGCGCAATTCGCCCTGGGCAAGGGCTACCGCAAACAGCGGCAGCACGTGAAAGCGGTGGCGATGTTGTCGCCTCTGAAGAAGTGCATGGACGCCGAGCTGCGCGCGAAGGCGCTCTTCACGCTGGGCTTCAGCCAGACGATCTCGGCGCAGGGTTTTGCGGCGGGCACCTACGAGTCGCTGGCCGAGAGCTTCCCCGAACACGCGCTGGCCGATGACGCGCTCTTCTTCGCGGCCGACGTGCACCTGCGCCGCGGCGAACGTGAGCAGGCGATGGAGCGGCTGCTCGACGTGGTCGATCGCTATCCCTCCGGTGACTTCGCCGCCGACGCGCTGTTCAAGCTCTTCTGGGTCGCGCGGGGCGAGAACAAGCTCGATGAAGCGCTGATCTACCTCTCCGAGATCGAAGGCCGTTGGGCGCACGCCGACGACAGCTACGAGCTCGAGCGCGCGGGCTACTGGCGGGCGAGGGTGCTGGAGCAGCAGGGCAAGGTGCCCGAAGCGGTCGCGCTCCTGGAGCGCCTGGCCACCGAGCATCCGGCCACGTATTACGGCCTGCTCTCCCGCGAGCGCGTGTTGGCCGTCGACGCTGAACGAGGCGCGGTGCTCAACGCGGCCATCGCCGCCGCGCCCGCCGCGGGCGATCCGTTCCCGATTCACGCGGGCCCGCTCGGCAACGATCCTCAGTTCGCGAGCGCCGTCGAGCTGCTCCGCCTGGGCTTCGGTGAGCTGGTGCCGATGGAGGTCCTCGCGATCGATCGCACCGCGTTGCCGCCTGACTCCCTGCGGCTGATGGTGCTGGTGCTCTCCCTGGCCGGAGAAGATCGCGCTGCTCACGGCCTGGCGCGCCTCTGGTTGCGCCGCGATCTGTCGGGGCCGATCACCGCTGAACGCCGCGCCATCTGGGAGATCGCCTACCCGAAGGTCTTCCGCGATCTGGTGGTGACCCACTCGAAGTCGGCAGACCAGCTCGATCCCGATCTGCTCCAGGCGTTGATGCGTGAAGAGAGCGCGCTCGATCCCAAGGCGCTCTCGTGGGCGGGTGCGTTGGGCCTGTGCCAGCTGATGCCGGCCACCGCTGCTGGCGTGGCCATGCAGCTCAAGTTGAAGCAGCCTCAACAAGCGCAGCTGCTCGAGCCAGAGCTCAACATTCAGCTCGGCGCGCGCTACCTGTCTGATCTGGTGATCCGGCTCAAGGGCGTGAAGCCCTTCGCCCTCGCCAGTTACAATGCCGGGGAATCTGCCGTCGCCCGGTGGCGCCGTGAAAACGGCGATGAAGATCTCCCTGCATGGGTCGAGCTCGTGCCCTTGCAGGAGACGCGCGGGTACGTGAAGCGCGTGCTGCGCAGCTACAACACCTACAAGCTGCTCTACGCACCGGGCGAGCTGGGAAAGACCGTGGCTCCCCCGGTGAAGACCCCCAAGAGCGGCTAGGTCGCGACAGAATCATTCAGGAAAAGCAGCGGGCTCCGTCTGACCTCTCCGAAAGGAGGTCGTGATGGAAACGCTCGTCTTGAACGCTGTCTGGCAGCCGGTCTGCCGCATCCCCTGGCAACGCGCCATCACCCTCCTGTTCCTCGGGAAGGTGCAGGTGGTCGAGGAGTACGAGGACAAGACGATCCGCGCGGTCACCTTCGAAGTGAAGATGCCGTCGGTCGTGCGGTTCCTGCGTCACCTCAAGCACCGCAAGCCGGTCATCCGCTTCAGCCGTGAGAACGTGTTCGCGCGTGACCACGGGCAGTGCCAGTACTGCGCGAAGAAAGTGACCCGCTCCGAAGCGACGTACGATCACGTGGTTCCGCGCTCCCAGGGTGGAGGCACGCACTGGGAAAACATCGTGATCGCGTGTGTGCCCTGCAACCAGCGCAAGGGTGGGCGCACGCCGGATCAGGCGAAGATGAAGCTCAAGGTCGTGCCGGTGAAGCCCACCAAGCTTCCCGACACCCTGCGGCTGACCTTCGCCTTCCAGAAGGGGATGCCGTCGACCTGGGCGAACTGGCTCAGGGACATGACGTACTGGCACGGGAGTCTCGAGGAAGATTGATCGGGGCTGCCGTGTTGAGCAGGGCAGAAACGGAGAGAAGTGGCCGGTAGCAATACCTGCGCTTGGTGCTGGTCCGCGCAACACAGGACCTCGGTGCCCCGAATCGACTCTGCTGACTGGCGTCGCCTTTGCCTCCTTTGAAGGCCGCGGGTGGGATGTGCCCTCCGCTCACCCGCGGCCGGGGAGGCTGCCGTTTTCGCCCCTGACCTTGCCTGAGCTACAGTTCTGCTCAGGGCATGGATGATGAAACTCGCATGGAGCGCCTCCGGGCGCTCCCGTCGATCGACGAGCTCCTGGCTCGGCCCTCTTTATCCGCCTTGTTGTCGCCTCATTCGCGCCCCGTCGCCGTTGCCGCGCTGCGTGAAGCGGTGGCCTCGGTGCGCACCCGCGTGCTGGCCGGCGAAGACGTTCGGCTCGTCGACGGTGACGTGGCCCGGGCGCTCAACCGGGTCGGCCAACCGAAACTGAAAGCCGTGCTCAACGCGACCGGGGTGGTGCTGCACACCAACCTGGGCCGCGCGCCGCTGCCGGCCGCCGCGGTCGAACGCATCGCCGCGATTGCAGGCGGGTACTGCAACCTGGAGATCGATCTCGACGAAGGTGAACGGGGCAGCCGCTACGAGCCCGTGGTCGAGCTGTTGTGCGCCCTCACCGGCGCGGAAGACGCGATGGTGGTGAACAACTGCGCTGCCGCCGTGCTGCTCACGTTCAGCGCGCTTGCCCAGGGCAGAGAAGCGATCGTCTCGCGTGGTGAGCTGGTGGAGATCGGCGGGGGCTTTCGCATTCCCGACGTGATGCGCCAGTCGGGCGCCACGATGATCGAGGTGGGCACCACCAACCGCACCCGGCTCGAAGATTTCACCGGGGCGATGACCGATCGCACCGGCTTGCTGGTGAAGGTGCACCGATCGAACTTCGCAGTGGTCGGCTTTTCCGAAGAGGCCACCACCCGTGAACTCGCCCAGCTGGCCGCCGAACGAGGTGTGCCGTTCTTCGAAGATCTGGGCAGTGGCGCGCTCCGGGCGATGCACGCTGAGGGGCTCTCGAGTGAGCCCACCGTGGCCTCGGTGATCGCGGCGGGCGCTGACGTGGTGGCCTTCAGCGGCGATAAATTATTGGGCGGTCCACAAGCGGGCCTTCTCGTCGGCAAGAAGGCCACCCTCGATCGTCTGAAGAAGCACCCTCTCAACCGCGCCCTGCGCATCGACAAGCTGACGGTCGCCGCGCTCGAGGCCACCCTCGAGCTGTACCGCGATGGCCGCGAAGATCACGACGTACCGGCGCGCTCTTCGTTGCTGGTGAAATCTGAGGTGTTACTTGAGCGTGCCCGCACGCTCGGCTCGCTCCTGGGCGCGCTCGAGCATCGGGTGGTGGAGACGACCAGTCGGGTCGGCGGTGGGTCGATGCCGCTGGCCGCGCCGAAGTCGTGGGCGGTGGCGGTGTCGGGTGTCAAAGCCGTCGAGGTTCACGAGAAGTTGAGGGCCGGAGACCCGCCCGTCGTCGCGCGTATCGTCGACGACGAGGTGTGGCTGGATGTGAGGTGTCTGCGCGACACCGAGCTGGGCGCCGTTGCGCGCGCTGTCGCCAACGCCGTTCCGCGAAACCGAGGAGACTGACCGATGGTCAACGCAGCCGTGCTCGTGCTCAACCGTCACTATCAACCGGTGCACGTCACCAACGTGAAGCGTGCGTTCTCGCTGCTGTACCAGGGCGTGGCCCGCGCGATCGACGAGCAGTATCGGCTGTACGACTTCTCCGACTGGTTCGCGCTCTCGGCCGCGGTGGAAGAAGAAGACTCGATTCGCACCATCAACCGCCGCATCCGCATTCCGCGCGTGCTGGTGCTGACCGCCTTCGAGAAGTTGCCGCGGGTGAGGGTGCGGTTCTCGCGCCTCAACATCTACGCGCGCGATGAAGACACCTGCCAGTACTGCGGCCGCAAGCGCAAGCGGGCCGACCTGAACCTCGACCACGTGATTCCCCGCTCGCAGGGCGGCAAGACCTGCTGGGAAAACGTGGTGTGCTCGTGCATCGAGTGCAACCTGCGCAAGGGTGGCCGCACGCCCCCTCAGGCCGGCATCAAGCTCTTGCGTGAGCCCGTTCGCCCCCGTTGGACACCCCTGCTGCGGGGCTCGCCCGTCAAAGGCGCCCACCGCGCGTGGTTACCGTTTCTCAATCTGACCGATGCGTCGTATTGGAACGTGGAGCTCGAACAAGAGTGATCCATGGGAAACCCATCAGAAGCTGAAGTCATCGAACTGCCCAGGCCCCGAGCGCCGGCCGCCAAGAAGGCACGCGCTCGCCGGGTGATCGCGATGGGGGGCGGGAAGGGGGGCATCGGGAAGTCGTTGCTCTCGGCGAACCTGGGCATCGCCCTGGCTCGGCGGGGCGCGAAGGTGGTGCTGGTCGATCTCGACCTGGGCGGCGCGAACCTGCACACCTGCCTGGGCGTGGGCCAGCCGCGGGTGACGTTGTCCGACTTCATCGATCGCAAGGTGACCCACCTCGAAGACGTGCTGGTGCCCACGCCCTTCGAGCGGCTCTCGCTGGTGTCGGGCGCGATGGACGGCCTCGATGCCGCCAACCCGCGCCACGCACAGAAGTCGAAGCTCATTCGCAACCTGCGCATGCTCGACGTCGACTACGTGCTGCTCGATCTGGGCGCCGGCACCGCCTTCAACGTGCTCGATTTTTTTCTCGTGGCCGACACCGGCATCGTGGTGATGCTCCCCGAGCCGACCTCGATCGAGAACGCGTACCGCTTCATCAAGGCGGCCTTCTTTCGCCGGCTGCAGGCGCTCGCTCCCGAAGACGACTTCGCGCAGCTGGTGGGCCAGGCGCTCGCTCCCCGCGATGGCAAACTGGGCCGCACCCCGTGGGAAGTGGTGGCCGATCTGCGCGCGAAGGAGCCTGAGAAGGCGGCGCGGCTGGAGCAGGCCCTGGGGGGCTTTCGCCCCCTGGTGATCGTCAACCAGGCCCGCACCCGGGCTGACTTCGACGTGGGCCCGACGGTGGCCGCGGCGTGGAAGAAGTTCTTCGGGCTGGAGCTGGGGTACCTCGGCGCGGTCAATCACGATGACGCCGTGTGGCAGGCCGTCAGGGCCCGGAGATCGTTGCTCGACATGTTCCCGGACAGCGCGGCCGCCAGTGGCGTGTTGCGCGTGGCCGAAAACCTGATTGCATTGGAACGGTGAAGTCGTTTCAGGCACAGACGCACTACGAGGTGCTCGAGATCTCCGTCGGCGCGAGCTCCGCCGAGGTGCGGGGTTCTCACGAGCGGCTCGTGCGGTTGTATTCGGATGACCAGGCGGCCCTGTATGGCCTCGTCGATCCCGCGCATTCGGCGGCGCTTCGCAAGCGGCTCGATCAGGCGCTCGAGATTCTGGGCGATGATGAGTTGCGGGAGTTGTACGACGCGGAGATCGGGCTGCCTCCCCGGGTGGTGAAGGGCGCGGTTCCTCCGGCTTCCCGGCCTTCGGTTCCGGCGTTGGTCCTGGTTCCCAAAGCCCCTCAGCCCAACCCTCTCCCGAAGGGAGAGGGGGCTCAGCAGCGGTTTGCTTCATTCTCATATGTGACGCCGACGGCGCCCCCTCCCAGTCAGCCGGCTGCGTATACGTACGCGGTGGTCCCGCCTCCGGTGATGGTGGTTCCGGTGCCTGCTCGCATCCTGGCCGAGCCGCCCGCTCCCGCTCCCGCGCCTGAGCCCAGTCAGCTCGCGCTCGACGTCTCGCCCGGTGTTCCCTCCTGGGGCGCCAAGCCGGTCGCGCCTGAGCCGCTGCCTGCTCCGGTGGTCGAAGAGCCCGCCCCCGTCGTCGTGGCCGAGCCGCCTCGCGCCCCAGAGCCGGAGAAGCCCGCCCCCATTCCCGAAGTGCCTCCCATGCCGATGCTCGGCGATGACGTGCAGGTGGCGATCATCCCGGCCCGGGCGACTCCGAACCGGGAGTTCCGCCTGGAGCAACGGCCCCGCCCCTACGAGATCCCCGAGGGGGTGGAGATCAACGGTGACCTCCTCAAGCAGGTGCGCATGGCCAAGGGGCTGTCGCTGGTTCAGGTCGCCGATCGCACCCGAATCGGCGTCAAACACCTCGAAAACGTGGAGGGCGACCGCTACGACGCGTTGCCCGCCGCGGTGTACCTGCGGGGCATTTTGATGAACCTGGCGAGGGAACTGGGCCTGGATGGGCTTAGAGTCTCGCGGAGTTACCTGACCTTCGTCGAAGCGCATCGGTCGAAAGGTTGACCCCTCCACCTCGCAGCACTACGAAATTGCACCGATGACTGAAGAAGAACGAACGAAGGCGATGCGTTTGGCTCGGGCCATTGCTTCAGACATCTCGCTCTACAACGAGCAGAAGATCGTCCGAGGCATCGAGCAGGACAACCTGTTCGAGACCCTCAAGGATGAGATCGAAGAGGGGCGGGAGCTCTTCAAGAGCCGCGTGAGCAAGGAGATCTTCACGCGCACCAACTTCTTCGATCGCGCCATCGTCGACGTGATCATCAAGCCCAAGGGGCACGTGAAGTCGAAGATCTGGTGATCGGGTGATCGTCGTCGTCGTCGCGACCGAGACCGACAAGGGCGCTCGGATTGACCAGTTCCTTGCCCGCAGCCGCCCTGAGCTGAGCCGGGCACGCGTGCAGGCGCTGATCGACGCGGGCCACGTTCGCATCGGCCCCAAGCCGGTCAAGGCGTCGCTGCGAATTCAGGGCATGGAGCAGGTCGAGCTCGAGGTTCCCGAGCCCGTCGCGGCCGAACCCGAAGCCGAAGACCTTCCGCTCACCGTCGTCTTTCAGGATCGCGACATCGCCGTGCTCGACAAGGCAGCCGGCATGGTCGTGCATCCGGGTGCAGGCCATCACGGCGGCACGCTGGTCAATGCGCTGCTGCACCACGTGAAAGATCTGAAGGGCGTGGGTGGGGTGATGCGGCCGGGCCTGGTGCACCGCCTCGACAAGGACACTTCGGGGTTGTTGGTGATCGCCAAGCACGACGTGGCGCTTCGGTCGCTGCAGGCCCAGTTCAAGTCACGCTCGGTCGAGAAGACCTACCTGGCGCTCGTGCTGGGCCAGCCGCCCGCCGAGGGGACTTTCAGCACGCTGCATGGCCGGCACCCGAAACACCGCACGCGGTTCACCGGCAAGGTCACCAGTGGCAAGCCGGCGATCACCCACTTCAGGGTGAGCAAGCGGTTCGCGGATGCGGCTTTGGTCGAGATTGGTTTGGAGACCGGGCGCACCCACCAGATTCGCGTGCACTTCGCCGAGGCGGGGTTCCCGTTGATCAGTGATTCGCTCTACGGGCCCAAGAAGGCGCAGCGGCCCGATCTGATTGCCCGCCAGGCTTTGCATGCGTGGAAGTTGGCTTTTGAACATCCTCGCAGTGGCAAGGCGCTGACGTTTACGGCGCAGCCTCCCAAGGACTTCAAGGCCGCTCAGAAGAAGCTGTCGTGAGCTGAGGCCCTCACCTGACCCTCTCCCGACGGGAGAGCGGTGAAATAGCCCGTCGCGGACAGGTCGCGGCGGGTGACGAAGGTAAGTGGATCAGGAGTGGCTCAGGAGGCCATTTCCACGCTGACGGAAAAACCGAAGCACCAAGCGCCGTGGCGAAGGCGGACGGCGTAGA
>JAUYRZ010000017.1 GCA_030695565.1 Archangium sp. | reverse complement strand
CGGCGGCGGCGCAGGTGGTGGCGGCGGTAGCGCGGCCGGATTCGATCTCGTCTTCAACGGCACGGGGTATTCGCCCCACAACGGCCAGACCGTGCGCATGGCGCTCGTTCAGCAGTCTGACGGCGGCGTGCTCAACACGCAGTCGTTGGTCGTGGCGAACGGAAACGTGAACTTCACGTTCACCGGACTGCTCCAGTCTGGCGCCGCGTACAACGTCGATTACTACGCCGACGTCAACGGCAACAACCAGTGCGGCGGGAACGATCACATCTGGCGCGAGGTGGTGCCCGCGGTGACCGCCAACGTCACCCTCACGCAGAGCCACAACTTCAACTTCGTCTCGGCGGCGTGCAACTCGTTCCCCTGATCAGCTTGTTCGTGGCCGGGGTGGCCGCCGCTTCGTGCGGTGCGCCCACCCCGTCCCCGGAAATGGACGCAGGTGTTCCCCACATTCCGTGTGAGGTGGATGCCCTGCTGACCGCGCGGTGCCGGGTGTGCCACAGCAATCCGCCCACGCAGTACGCTCCGTTTCCGCTCGTGACACAGGCTGATTTCCAACGTCCGTTCGGCGGGAGCACGGTGGCTGAGCGGGCGGTGGGCGCGGTGGAATCAGACTTCATGCCGCTCAACGCGACTCCCCTGAATTCGGCAGAGAAGACGTTACTGATCGGTTGGCTCGACGCGGGGGTGCCCCTGAGCACCGCGAACTGCAACTGAGGTTCTGTTACAGGCTGCTGACCCCATGCACGAAGAAGCTCTGCGGCAGTTGCTGGCGCTCCGGTTGGCGAACCCCCACGGGTTGCTCGGCGCGCACCAGGCAGGTGACGAGGTCTTCTTCCGCGTCTTCCGCCCCGAGGCGACGAAGGTCGTCGTGAGCATGGCGGGCCGGCAGGCCACGCTGACGCTGCGCGACGATTTTCCCGGCGTGTTCGAAGGCCGTCTGAGCGGCAAGGTCGCCCCCTACGAGCTCGAGCTGCACTTCGCGACGGGCGTCTCGAAAGAGAAAGATCCCTACGCGTTCCTGCCCACCCTGGGCCCCGCCGATCTCCACTTCGTGGGGGAAGGCCGGCATCGCCGGTTGTGGGATCGCCTGGGCGCGCACCCCCTCACCCATCAGGGCATCGCCGGCACCGCGTTCGTGGTGTGGGCGCCCAACGCCGAAGGCTGCTCGGTGGTGGGCGACGTCAACCGCTGGGATGGCCGGCGTCACCTGATGCGCTCGCTGGGCGCGTCGGGCCTGTGGGAGCTCTTCGTGCCCGGCGTCACGCCCGGCAACCGCTACAAGTTCGAGATCTCCCCGCGCGGCGGAGCGCCGTTCTTGAAGGCCGACCCGATGGCCTTCCGCACCGAGCCCCCGCCGCTCTCGGCCTCGGTGGTGACGAAGCTCGAGGGCTACTCGTGGGGCGACGAAGTCTGGCTGCGGCAGCGCGAGAAGCTCGACGCCACCCGCGCGCCCATGAGCATCTACGAGGTGCACCTCGCGTCGTGGATGCGGGTGCCCGAAGAAGGCAACCGCAGCCTCAGTTACCGCGAGCTGGCGCCCAGGCTGGCCGAGCACGTGGCGCGGCTGGGCTTCACCCACGTGGAGTTTCTCCCGGTGGCCGAACACCCCTTCGGCGGCAGCTGGGGCTACCAGGTGTCGGGCTACTACGCGCCCAGCGCGCGCTTCGGCACGCCTGACGACTTTCGTTTTCTGGTCGACACGCTCCACCAGGCGGGCATCGGCGTGCTGGTCGACTGGGTACCGGGTCACTTTCCCCGCGACACCTTCGCGCTGGCGCAGTTCGACGGCACCGCGCTCTATGAGCACGCCGATCCGAGAAAGGGCGCGCACCCCGACTGGGGCACGCTCATCTTCAACTTCGGCCGCAACGAGGTGCGCAACTTCCTCGTGGCCAACGCGCTGTTCTGGCTCGAGCAGTTCCACATCGATGGGCTGCGCGTCGACGCGGTGGCCTCGATGCTCTACCTCGACTACTCGCGCAAAGAGGGCGAGTGGCTGCCCAACCAGCACGGCGGCCGCGAGAACGAAGAGGCGATCGGCTTCCTCCGCGAGCTCAACGACACCGTGCAGGCGCTCCACCCCGACGTGCACGTGATGGCCGAAGAGTCGACCTCGTGGCCGCGCGTCTCACGCCCCACCCGCGATGGCGGCCTGGGCTTCACGCACAAGTGGAACATGGGGTGGATGCACGACACCCTGAGCTACTTCTCGAAGGATCCGATTCACCGGCAGCACCATCACCACCAGCTGACCTTCGGCCTGCTCTACGCGTACAGCGAGAACTTCGTGCTGCCGATCAGCCACGACGAAGTGGTGCACGGCAAGGGATCGCTCGCCAACAAGATGCCCGGCGACGAGTGGCAGAAGCTGGCCAACCTGCGCGCTCTCTACGGGTGGATGTGGGCGCACCCCGGCAAGAAGCTGCTCTTCATGGGCAACGAGCTGGGCCAGTGGAAGGAGTGGAACCACGACGCCAGCGTCGATTGGCACCTCGCCAGCCTTCCCCGGCACGCAGGCCTGGTGAAGCTCGTGGCGCGGCTCAACGCGCTCTACAAGCAGGAAGGCTCGCTGCACGAGAGCGACTTCTGGCCGCAGGGCTTTCAGTGGGTGCAAGCCGACGCCGCCGCCGAGAATGTCTACATCTTCGTTCGGCGCGGTCACAACGCGTGGAGGGAGATCGTCTGCGTGGCCAACCTCTCCCCTCTCGTTCGTCAGTGGCGGGTGGGCGTGCCGGGTGGTGGCTGGTGGGCAGAGATCCTGAACACCGATGCGACTGAGTTCGGAGGCTCGAACGTGGTCAACGCGCCGCTCAAGGCCGAGCACAAATCATGGGATGGCCAGCCGGCGAGCGTGGTGATCACCCTGCCCCCGCTCGGGGTGTGCTGGCTGGCGCCCATCGACGATCCCAAATGAAGGCGTGTGTCGCTCCCTCCCATCTCGCTGCGCAGCCCTGGGGGAAAGCCGGGCGGTTTGAATAGCCGAACGCTTCGGCCAGTATGCGGCGCGTGCGAAAACTGAGCCTCATCCTGATCCTCGCGAACGTCTGTCACGCTGGCGGGTCTTTCACCTCGTTCTTCGACTTCCCCTTGCTCACGAAGAAGGGCTGGCAGCCGACGGTGCGGCTCGCGTCAACGAGGTCAAGCAGTCAAGACAAAGCGGCGCTCGGGAAGATCGAGAAGTCCTTCAGCGCAGCGTTGGCTCGTGTCGGAGTCTCGACCCGCGCAACGGGGGTGAGGATCGATCTGGGCGAAGGAACGAGCCGTGTCGTCACTCCGACACTGGAGCTCACGGTGATCATGACGAGCACATCTGTGGCCTGCTTCGCGTCGGCGACGGATCTGATTCCTGGAACCAAGAGGACGGGCATCGTGTGGCAGTCGTATGTGTTGCTCAGCGATGAGCACAAGGGTTCGAAAGCCGAGCTCGACGCGTTTCAAACCGAGGAACTCGAGAGGTGCGCGTTGACCCTCAGCCACCACTTCGAGCAAGACATGGCCCGCAACGCCAACGATGGCATCCAACGTCAATGATCAATGAAGTGGGTTGGGGTGAGGGCCTCGGCAGCAGCGCTTCAACCCGCGCCTTCTCGACCACGGCACCCTCACCCCGACCCTCTCCCAGAGGGAGAGGGAGGCACGATTCTCACTTGGCGAGTGCTCGCACTTTTTCGAGCCACGGCGCGGGCAACTTCGCCGCCTGAGCGCCGCGGGTGAGCGCCTCGACGAACCGATCACTCACCGGGCCGTCACTCGAAGCGCGCTGAGGGTTGGTGGTGAACGCGGTGGCCTCGACCACCCCACCCGCCACCTTCACCTGCACTTGCCGCTCGATGCACATGCCCGTGACCGCGCCTTCTTTGTGCTGAATGATCGCCCAGTCCTTCTCGGCGATCTCGAACACCAGGCCGTGCACCACGCCGTTCTTCTCATCAGCAAGGCCCGCCACGCGCCCGCCCCACCAGCGCGAGGGGAAGTCGTAGACCAGCGTCAGCTCGACCGCTTCACCGGGCCGCCCCTCGGGCAGATCGAAGAACTCGTAGGCGTGCTGGGCGCGCCACTCCTCGAACGCCGCGCGGTCGAGAATGGTCGAGTACGCGAAGTAGAAACGGCTGCCTTCACCGGCCTGCTGCCGGGCCTTCATGACGATGTCGTAGTGCGCGTCCATACCGCGCTCTGTAACGCCGTTCGGCCCCGCAGGTCAGGTGCGAAACACATCGAACATGCTGCCCACGTCGAGGCGGGAGGTCTTGAGGAACAACCGGAGCGCCTTCTCGGTGGCCTCCGCCAGCGTCTCCATGCGGCGCAGCCGTTGAATCTGAGACTTGGTGGTCGCTGCGTCTGCTTCGGCGAGCTTGCGGGCTTCTTCGAGATCCGCCCGGATGCGCGCGATGAAGGAGAACTCGCGCTCCTCGATCACCCGCCTGGCCATCTTGAGCAGGTCGGTCTCGGCCCGGTACCGCCATGACGAATCACCAGGCGTGCGCACGCGCAGCACCACGCCCCAGCGCTCCAGATCGCGGGTGAGCATGGAGACGCCGCCTTTGCTCAGCGAGAGCTCCTTCTCGATCTCGGCCGCGGAGAGCGCCACGTCTCGCAGGTACAGCAGCGCCCACACCCGGCCCTGGTTGCGCTTGAAGCCCCAGAACTCGATGACGTTGCCCACCGCGTCGATGGCCACGTTCTCCCAGTGGAGCAGCTTCTTCGGGTGCTCCTCGGTCGAGGCCTCCTGCCAGAGGTATCCCTTCATGCCGCTCCCTTCAGCGCGATGCCGCGCGCCAGGGTGCGTGCCCACATCACCAGGTTCGCCCCCGACTCGCGCTGCGCGTAGGGCCCG
Source organism: Archangium sp. (assembly GCA_030695565.1). Taxonomy (GTDB): domain Bacteria; phylum Myxococcota; class Myxococcia; order Myxococcales; family Myxococcaceae; genus Archangium_A. The sequence continues at coordinate 41,683 of JAUYRZ010000017.1, read as the reverse complement.
AGCGCCTGCACCGCGGCGTCGATCTCCTGGTTCATCATGACGGTCGCCTCGTCGAGCGCGCCGGTCACCAACACGGCCGTGCCGAGCTCTCTGACTTTGTCGGCGGTCAGCGCGCTCCAGCCCCAGGCCTCGGAGATGCGCTTCTTCAAGCGCGCGTCGCGGGAGACCGCCAGCACCACGGGCAGGTTGGGCGTACGCGACTGCAGGTCGGCGTACTGCGGCTTGCCTTCGTCGGTGCCGGAGATGTCGCGGATGTCGTCGGCCATCTGAAAGGCCACCCCGATGCGCCGGCCGAACGCGTCGAATCTTCGCGCGGCGTCTTCATCACCCGCCACCAGCGCCGCGGCCCGGCCACAGAAGCCGAACAACGAGCCGGTCTTGCCCTCCCCGATTGCTTTGAGCTGCTCCAGGGTCAGCTCGAGGTTGCCGCGCGCTTCCACCTCATCCATCGCGGCGCGGGTCATCTCGGTCACGGTGGACAGGGCCGCTTCGGTGACCCGCGCGTCGAACTTGCTCAAGCGCAGCAGCGCGCCCGACAGCAGCAGGTCGCCCGACATCACCGCCACGATGTTGCCCCAGCGCGCGTTCACCGTCGGCTTGCCGCGGCGAAACATGCCGTTGTCCACCACGTCGTCGTGGAGCAACGAGGCCGCGTGAATGAGCTCTGCGGCGACTGCGGGGTCGACCAGCTTCGACTCCGGCACCCCCAACGTGTCGCCGAAGATCTTCACCAGCATCGGCCGCGCGCGTTTGCCCGCCTTCAGGCACAGGTGACGCGCCGCCAGCAGCAGCGTGTCGTCGGGTTTGGGTTGTTCACCACCCAGCTGAGCCGTGATGTGCGACTCGACCTGGCTGAGGAACGGCTTGAAAGCGCCAAAGGCCTCGGGAGGGGCGTCCATGCCCGTTCATATAGTTCAAGCCGTTTTGAACTGCATGGTCTCGCGTGGAAACCATGCAATTTCAGCCCGTTGCCCCCCGCTCAGCGGCACAGGCCGGTGTACGTCCACACCTCGGTGTTGGTCGACAGCACCAGCACGTCGCGGAACGTGTCGCCGTTGAACCGGTCGACCAGCAGCGTGCCCGGCACCAGCGGGCGGCCCGGCACGAAGTTCTGGCGGGCGAAGAAGGTGAAGTTCGCCTGGCCGCGCGCCACCTGCACTTCGCCGTTCATGCTGATCAGATCCATGAAGCCGTCGTTGTCGAGGTCGGCCACGTTGAGCCGGCCCAGCAGCTGGCTCTGCGGCGTCTGCGCCACCAACGCGCCGCTGCCCGAGCCCTTGAAGAGCGCCACTCCAGTCGAGGTACCGACGGCCACGTCGAGCCGGCCGTCACGATCGAAGTCGGTGGCCACCACGTCGTTGGCCAGGCCGGTGGTCACCGTGGCGAAGGCAGTCAGCGCGAAGGCGCCGGTGCCGTAGCCGAGGAACACCCGCAGCGTGCCGGTGGTGGTGCCGCTGTTGACCAGCAGGTCGGCCTTGCCGTCGAGGTTCAGGTCGGCGACCGCGAAGGCCTGGGTGTTGCCCTGCCCCGCCACGGCCACCTGCGCCGCGCCGAAAGTGCCGTCGCCGTTGCCGCGGAACCACTCGACGGCGGTGGTGGTGCCCACCACGATGTCGGCGATGGCGTCGCTGTCGACGTTGGCGATGGCGACGCGCGTGGGCAACGAGGTGGTGGCCAGCCGCACCGGCGCCGCGAAGGTGCCCGCCGCGCCGCCGAGGAACACGTCGACGCCGGGGGTGGTGGTGCTCTCGATGCTCGCCACCAGATCGGCGAAGGCATCGCCGTTGAGGCGGCCGAACGCGAGTTCGTCACCCCGCAGCGCAACCGTGGAGAGCGCCGCCCCGAAGGTGCCGGTGTTGTCGCCCACCAGCACCGAGCCCGTACCCGAGCCGCCGGTGCCGATCGCCGGCGCGACCAGCAGGTCCCGATCGCCATCACCATCCACGTCGCCCGTCGCAGCCGCCGCGTTGGTGGTGGAGGTACCGCTCACCCGCGCCCCCGGCAAGGTGGCCGTGCCGTCGTTGAGCAGAATGCTCACCTGCACGGAGGTGGAGCTCTGCGGCGCGCTGAAGATCTCCGGCGCGGCCGTGCCGATCAGCTGGCCGGCGCCGATGGCGATCTGCTGGGTGTCCGCCGCGTTGAGCAGCCTGCTGCTGGCCGTGGGCCACACGCCCGGCGCGCTGGCCATCGAGTAGTAGACCAACCCGCTGCCACCGGAGACGAGGTCGAGCACCGAGTCGCCGTTCAGATCGACCGGAAGGATCGCCGAGCCCGGAGCGCCGGGGAACGTGAGCGCGGTGCCGGCGTTGAAGGTGGCGGTGCCGGTGCCCAGCACGACGTGACCCGACGAGGCGGTGCGGAAGATCAGATCGAGGTTGGTGTCGGCGTTCAAGTCAGCCACCTTCACCCCGCCGATGCTGGTCAACGCGGTCGAGGTCTGCGGCGACCACGCGGTGATGGGGCTGGTGAAGGAGGCCGCCGGGTTGCTCAGCAGCACCTGGTACTGCGTGGTGGTGGCCACCACCAGGTCGGGCCGGCTGTCTTTGTTGAAGTCGCCCACCTCGCCGTAGATCGGGTTGGTCAAGGTGTTGGTCGACCAGTGCGAGTACGTGGTGGGGAACGTGTTGCTCACCGTCTGCACGAAATAGAAGAAGTAGGTCGCGCTGGCCGGCACGATGAGGTCGGGCCGCGTGTCGTTGTTGATGTCGGCCACCATCACCAGGCTCGGTTGGTAGCCCGACATGCCGATCGACGAGGTCGCCGTGAAGGCCGTGCCGGTGTTCAGCCACACGAACACGTTGGGGGTGACGGTCGAAGCGCGGGTGGCCACGATGTCCTTGCGGCCGTCGGCGTTGACGTCGACCAGCACGAACGAGTTCGCGCGGCTGCTGGCGGTACCCATCAACACCGGCGCCTGGAAGGTGCCGTCGGCGTTCGAGTACCGCACGTGGAGGCCCGCGGTGGACCCGTTGTCGACCAGGTCGACCCGGCCATCGCCGTTGAGATCCTCCACCAGCAACTTGTACCCAGCGTTCGCGCTCACCGGCACGTACGGCAAGGCGCCATCGAAGGCGGGGCCAGTGGTGCAGCTCGCGCGGCACTCACCGCCGGTGCACGCCTGGCCGCCACTGCAGGCCTGGTTGCAGGCGCCGCAGTTGGCCGGATCGCGCGTCACGTCGACGCAGGCCGAGTTGCAGCTGGTGATGCACGCGGTACCGCACGCGCCTCCGGAGCAGATGGGACGATCGAAGGTGCCCGTGGCCGTACACGCCGAGCAGGCCGAACCGCAGGCGCTGGCGAAGTCGGGCGGCACGCACTCACCGCCGCAGGCGTTGAAGCCACCACCGCAGCTGAAGCCGCAGCTGGTGCCGTTGCAGGTGCGCGTGGAGTTCGCCGGGCCGTTGGGGCACGGGCTGCACGAGCTGCCGCAGGCGTTGACGTCGGTGTTCGCCACGCAGGCGCTGCCGCATTTGTGGAAGCCCACGTTGCAGGCGAAGTCGCAGGCGCCGCCGAGGCACTGGGGCACCGCGTTGGCCACCGCGGGGCACAGGGTGCACGCCGCGCCGCACTGGGTGACGCTGGTGTTGGAGACGCAGGTGCCTCCGCAATCATGGAAGCCGGTGGCGCACTGCCAGCCGCACGCCGCGCCGTTGCAGGTGCGCACCGAGTTGGCCGGCCCGTTGGGGCACGGGGTGCAGCTGCTGCCACACGAGTTGACGTCGGTGTTGGTGGCGCAGGTCGAGCTACAGCGGTGCGTGCCGGTGTTGCAGGTGAAGTCGCAGCTGACGCCGTTGCAGGTGGCGACGCCGTTGAAAGGCGGCGTGCAGGGCGTACACGAGGTCGCGCCGCAGGAGTTCACCGAGAGGTTCGAGACACACGCGCCGTTGCAGCCGTGCGAGCCGCTGTTGCAGGTGAAGCCGCACGACACGCCGTCACAGCTGGCGGTGGAGTTCGAGGGCGGCGTGCACGCGGAGCAGGACGAGCCGCAGGAGTTGACCGAGGTGTTCGACACGCACGCGCTGCCGCAGCGGTGGAAGCCGGCGTTGCAGGTGAAGTCACACGAGAAGCCGTTGCAGGTGGCCGTGCCGTTCGCCGGCGCCGTGCAGGGCGAGCACGAGCTGGCGCCGCAGGAGTCGACCGAGTTGTTCGCCACGCACGCGTTGCCGCAGCGGTGGAAGCCCGAGTTGCAGGCGAAGTCGCAGGCGGCGTTCGCGCAGAAGGCCACCGAGTTCGGAGGCGGCGTACACGGCGTGCAGCTGGTGCCGCAGGTGGCGATGTCGTTGTCGCTCTTGCACTCGTTGCCGCAGCGGTGGAGCCCGGGGTTGCAGGTGAAGTCACAGCGATTGCCGGTGCAGGCCGCCACCGCGTTGGGCACGCCGTCACAGCTCGCGCACGAAGGGCCGCAAGCGCCGGTGTTGTTGTCGGCTTCACAGGCCTGGCCGCAGGCGTGGAAGCCGGTCAAGCAGGTGCACGCGTTGAGGCGGGTGTCGCAGGAGCCCGGCTGAGGGCAGTCGGCGTTGGCCGCGCAGCCCGGCTTGCACTCGTTGCCGGGGGTGCAGAAGAAACCCGACGGGCAGCCGCCCGCGCACGCGGCGGGCAGCAACGTGCAGGTGCCGCTGCTGCAGAACTGGTTCGAGTTGCAGAGATTTCCGCAGGCGCCGCAGTTGCGCCCGTCGGTGCGCGTGTCGACGCACGAGCTGGAGCAGGCCGTCCTTCCGGCGCCGCACATCAAGGGCCCCGTGGTGCCACCGCCGGTGCCGCCACCCGTGCCGGTGCCTCCTCCGCTGCCGCCGCCCGTGCCCGAAGCACGGCAGAACCCCTGGTTGCACAGCTGACCTGGCAGACACTGCGAGCAGAGCTGGGCGCCGCTGCCGCACGCTTCACCCACCGAGCCGGGCTGACACTGGCCGCTGAGGTCGCAACACCCCGTGCCGCAGGTCGACAGATCACAGACCGGCGGCTTGGGGGAGCAGCCCGTGAGGGCGAAGAACGGAAAGGTAGCGAGCAGGAGAAGACGGAAGGTTTTCAAAGTGGGTTCCCCGAAAGCAGCGGCCGAGGCCGTCGTCTCACCCAGATCCACCCCCGAGCGCAAGGGGGCCCTACTCGGAGCGCATCGCCTCGATGGGATCGAGCTTCGCCGCGCGGGCCGCCGGGTAGATGCCGAACACCAGCCCCACCCCGCTCGACATCGCCAGGGAGATCATCACCGACCAGAGGGGAACCGAGGTGTAGAGGCCGAAGGTCCACCTCCCGAGGAAGGCGAGGCCAAAACCAATTCCGATGCCGATGATGCCGCCGACCAGAGAAAGCACCATGGCCTCGGTGGCGAACTGCATCAGGATGCGGTTGCGGCGTGCACCGAGCGCCTTGCGAATGCCGATCTCCCGGGTTCGTTCGGTGACCGACACCAGCATGAAGTTCAACATGCCGATGCCGCCGACGATGAGCGACAAGATGCACACGCCGAACGTCGCCGCGGTCACCACGTTCGAGAGATCGTTGAGCGACTTGGCCATCGACTCGTTGGTGGAGATCTCGAAGTTGTTGTCGTCCATCGGGGCGACGTCGCGGCGCTGACGCATCACGCGGGTGACCTCTTCCATCGCCTTGTCGGTGCTGTCCTTGTCGATCGCCTCGATGTTGAGCGACACGTTGCGGCGTTTCCCGTACGCGCCGAGGAAGGTGGTCATGGGGATCATCACCTGGTTGTCCAGGTTGAACATGCCCATCAACTTGCCGCGCCGCTCCATCACGCCGATCACCGTGTAGGGCCGGCCCTTGAGCCTCACCTCCTGACCGAGGGGGTCGAGCGACGGGAACAGCTTGTCGGCCACGTCGGGCCCGAGCACCGCCACCCTTCGGCCATCGACCTCTTCGGTGTCGTTGAAGGTGCGGCCGGTGGCGATGGTGATGCCCGAGGTCTCCGGGTACTCGACGGTGGCGCCGATGATGAAGACGTTGGGCTGCGTCTCCGACATCGCGGTGCGCACCTTCTGAGCGGGCTGCCACGAGGTCGCCGAGGTGCGCAGCACCGACGGGCATTGCTCGGCCAGCGCGCGTTTGTCGGCCACGGTGAGAATGGGCCGCTTGCTGATGCGGTTCCAGTCGACGCCGCCACCGCCGAAGCGGAACCCCTGAGGCCACTTGTCGACGCGGAACACGTTCGCGCCGAGCTGGCTGAAGTCTTTGTTCACCTTGACCCGCAGCCCCTCGAGCAGGGCCATCATGGTCATCACCGTGCTCACGCCGATCACGATGCCCAGCAGCGTGAGCATGGTGCGCAGCGGGTGCGCCACGAAGGTGCCGAAGGCGAGCGCGAGGTTGTCGAAGAAGGCGCGAATCATTCGTCCCTCAGCGCTTCGACGGGGTCGAGGTTCGCGGCGCGCGCCGCCGGCCAGATGCCGAAGACCAGGCCGACCAATGCAGCGAAGCCCACGCCGAAGAAGACGGTGCCGGGTTTCACGGTGGCCGCCAGCGGGGTGATCAAGCTGACGATCTTCGCCCCACCCAACCCCACCACCGTGCCGATCGCGCCACCGACCGCGGAGACCAGCGTCGCCTCGAGCACGAACTGCGTGATGATGGTGCGTTTGGTCGCGCCCAGCGCGCGGCGAATGCCGATCTCGCGGGTGCGCTCCCTCACCGAGACCAGCATGATGTTCATGATGCCGATGCCCCCGACGAGCAGCGTGATGAAGCCGATGCCCAGCGCCACGCCGTAGAGGGCGCCGGTGAGCTGCTCGTAGGTCGACGCGAGCTGATCGGGCTTGTTGATGGCGAAGTCGTCGGGCTTCTCGGGCGGCGTCTCTCGAATGCGGCGCAAGATGCCCACCAGCTGATCCTCACTCTGATCGAGCGTCTCGGGATCCTTCACCTGGATGCCGATGTCGATGGATCGCCGGCCGCGGAAGAAGGCCTTGAAGGTGTTGAACGGAATGACCACCGACAGGTCCTGGCTCTGATCGAGGATCTTCCCCTTGCGAGACAGCACGCCGATCACCGTGAAGGGCTTGCCCGCCACCCGAATGGTCGAGCCGATGGGATCGATGCCGTTGGGAAAGAAGGTGTCGGCGATGTCGGTGCCGATCACCGCGACCAGCCGGCGGCTCTCGTTGTCGGCGTCGGTGATGAAGCGGCCGTTGGTGGTCTCGAAGCCGCTGACGGTGAGCCACTCGGCCGTCGAGCCGGTGATCGACACGAAGTTGAGCGAGCGGCCCATGAACTCCACGTCGTCGTTGTCATCGAGGATCGGCACCACCGCGGCGCACAGGGTGCACTGCGCGCGCACCGCCTCCATGTCGTCGACGGTGAGGTTCTTGCGGTTGCGGAACTCCCACCAGTTGCCCATCTGAACCCAGGGGTGCTTGCTCACGTAGACCGACGAGCTGCCCAGGCTCGCCAGCTGCGCCTGGAAGCTGGTGTCCATGCCCTGCACGATGCCTAAGATCGCCAGCAACGTGGCCACGCCGATGCCCACGCCCACGGTGGTGAGCAGCGTGCGCAGCCGGTGGTTGGCCAGCGAGTTGATGGCGATGCGCATGCCCTCGACCAGGTCGATGCGCAGGCTCATGACCCCCCTCCACCGTTCGCCCCGCAGGCAGGGGTACGCGTCATACCGCCACCGGCGGCTGCGCCACGTCGAGGTAGGCGATCTTCGCGCCAGGCCCGTCACCGATCACCTTGCCGTCGCTCAAGCGGATCGCCCGCGGGCACCGCGCCGCCAACTTGGGCTCGTGCGTCACCAGCACGATGGTGTGCCCGGCGCGGTGAAGCTCTTCGAACAGCTTGACGATCTCCTCGCCCGTGGCCGAGTCGAGGTTGCCGGTGGGCTCGTCGGCCAGCAGCAACGACGGCGTTCCCGCCAGCGCGCGCGCGATGGCCACGCGCTGTCTCTGACCGCCCGACAACTCGGTGGGCTTGTGGTGCATGCGCGCCTCGAGCTTCACCTTCTGCAGCGCCTCCACCGCCTTCGCGCGGCGCTCTTTGGCAGGCACGCCGCGGTACACCAGGGGCAGCTCGACGTTCGCCAGCGCCGTCTCACGCGGGAGCAGCTGGAAGTTCTGAAAGATGAAGCCGATCTCTGCGTTGCGAATGCCGGCCAGCTCGTCGTCATCCATTCGGGAGACGTCTTTGCCGTTGAGCATGTAGCTGCCGCGGGTGGGCGTATCGAGGCAGCCGATCACGTTCATCAAGGTCGACTTGCCCGAGCCCGACTGGCCGATGATGGCCACCCACTCGCCGCGATCGATGCCGATGCTCACGCCCGCGAGCGCGCGCACCAGCTCACCGCCGACGGTGTACTCGCGGTGGATGTCGCTGAGCTCAATCAGCATGGCTCAACCGCGCTTCCCGCCGCGGCCGCCCGGACCCTTGCCGCCGCCCGCCTTCTGATCTTCCACGAGGTCGCCTTCCTTCAGGTCTTTGGCCAGCGTGCGGTAGGGGCCTTCGATGATCTCGTCGCCCTCCGACAGGCCCTCGAGGATCTCGATGTCGGTGTCAGACGAGATGCCCGTCTTCACCCTGCGCGCGTGCACCTTCTTCTCAGCGTCGACGACGAAGACCACCTTGGCGAAGGTCTCGCCCTTCTTGGGCGCCGAGAGCTTGTTGCCCTCGATGTTGGTGGCGGTGTCGGCCAACGAACGCTCGGGCCGCACCGTCACCGCCTGCACCGGCACGATCAACGCGGAGTCACGCTGATCGGCGGTCACCTTCACTTCGGCGCTCATGCCCGGCAGCACCCGATCGGGCTTGGCCACCAGCGCGACGGTCACGGGGAAGCTGGTGGTCTCCTGCTCGGTGCCCGGGTTGCGGATGAGCGCCTTCTGCGCGATCTCCACCACGGTGCCTTCGAAGGTCTGGCCATCGAACGCATCGATCTTGATGTCTGACTTCTGCCCGAGGATCAGGTGCACCACCTCGTGTTCACCGACCTCGATCTTCACCTCCATCGTGTGAAGCGCGGCCAGGGTCATCACCACATCTTCATTGAAGTCAGAGCCACGCACCCGCTCACCCACCTCGCGGGTGACTTCGATCACGTTGCCGTCGATGGGTGAGAACAGCGTGGTGCGCGAGAGGTTGTTGGCCGCTTCTTCCATCACGGCGGCGGCCTGCGCGGCGCGATCGGCCTGCGAGGCGAGACGTGACCTGGCCGACGCGAGATCCGACATCGCCCGCTCCTGCTCGGCCTTCGAAGCGAGGCCCTTCTCCACGAGGCCTTTGACCCGGCCGAGCTCCTGAGTGAGGCGATCGATCTCGACCTGCACCGTCGTCATCTCGGACTTCGCGGCAGACCAGGAAGCCGAAGCCTGACGCACGCTGGCCTCGACGCGGCGTTTGTCCAACTTCGCCAGCACCTGGCCCTTCTTGACGGTGTCGCCGACCTTCACCGGCAGCTCCATCAGATCGCCCGAGAGGTTCGAGCTGATCTTCACCGTGGTGGCCGCCTCGACTTTTCCCGCGCCCGTCACGGTGCGCGTGATGGGGCCCTTCTTCACCTTGCCGAATTGCACCTCGGTCGCCGGAGGCGGCTTTTCGCGAAGACCCGCAAACGTGATGCCGCCCACTGCAGCGATGATGAGCGCTGCGATCAAACCCTTCCACCACGTCATGGAGTGCCTCCGACTGCCCGCTCCAGCGCTGCCCGGGCCGTGGCGACATCCGCCCTGCCCTGCAGCACTGAAAGCTGTGCCTGCGTGTATTTGATCTGCGCGTTGCGCACTTCGAGCGTCGAGCCTGCACCAGCGGAGAAACGTTCCTCTTCGAGCCGGGTCTGCTCCTGGGCCACGCCGAGGTTGCGCTCCGAGATGGCCAACACCTCGACCTCGGTGGCGTAGGCCTGGTTGGCGCGGGAGATCTCGGTCTCCAAATCGACGATGGCCTGGCGGCGCTGCGCTTCGACGTCACTGAGCTCGATGCGCGCCCGCTCTTCCTGCGCCACGTGTTGAAAACCACTGAACAGATCCCAGGTGAGGTTGGCGCCGATGCTCAAGACGTTCTGCTGCGTGGGGTCGACGAACTGCGAGAGCTCCGGCGAGTTGCGCGAGTAGTTCGCGCTGACGCCCAGCCGGGGAAAGTAGTCGGCGCGGGAGACCGCCACACCCAGCTCGCTGGCGCGAATGCGCTCGTCGAGCGACTTGAACAGGGGGCGCTTCTCGCGGGCGGCCTTCACCGCGGCCACCGTGTCGAAGGCCGGCGCGGGCTGATCGAGCTTCTCGGGCACCACCGCCACCACATCGGCATCGGAGCGCCCGATCCACTGCAGCAGCGAGAGGCGCGTCTGCGCGATGCGCTGCTTTTGCCGCACCACGTTGATCTCGTCGTTCGCGAGGTTGGTGCGCGCGTCGTACACGGCGGCCCGGCTGCTGCGCCCCGCTTCGTAGAGCGCGCTGGCGCGATCGACCTGCTGCTTGCTGCGCTCCAGAGTCTCCACGAACACCTTCAAGGTGAGCTGCGCCTTGACCAGCTCGAAGAAGCGGCGCACGGCCTCCAGCTCGCTCGACAGCTGCTGCTCCAGCAGCTGCCCACGGGCGGCCTCCTCTTGCGCACCCGACTGGGCCAGCTGATTCCACCAGCGGCCACCGTCGTAGATGAGCTGGTTGACCGAGACGCCGAAGTTGAAGCGGCCCTGCTCGGTGGGCTTGGTGGTGGTCAGCCGCTGCTCGAACTCACCGGTGGGGAAGTTGTTGTCGTCGAGCACGGGCACGGTGTTGAACTGCCGCGTCTGGCCGATGAAGGCCATGCCCGCGCCCAGGTTGAGATCGACCTGGGGCAGGATCACCGAGCGCGAGGTGGTGGTGTTGGTCACCGCGCGTTGCACGTCGAGGCGCGCCTGCACCGCGTCGAGCGACTCGCGCGAGGCGTCTTTCACTTCTTCGATGGTGATGGGCGTGGACGCCAGCTGACTGGCCACGAGCAGGCTCAAGAGACTCACGTTCACCCTCCCATTCCTTCCGTGAGCCCCGGCAGCCCCACGAAGAAGGCCGCGGCAAACAGCACGTAGAGGAACAGGCCGAACAGCGCGCCCTTCCACGGGGCCCACTTCGAGGCGGCCGCGAACCCCAGCCCCATCAGCAAGGCGACCCAGATGTTGATGAGATCGACGGCGGTGTACACCCGCTTGAGCGCCGGGCTGGCCATCGCCATCACCGACGAGAGCGAGGTGGGCACCAGCGTCTCTGCCACGAGGGGCGTAATCACCTCGAGCTTGAGCGCGGCCACCACTTCGATGCCGTGGAAGACGGCCAACGGCAGCATCGCCAACGCAGCGACGGTGAAGAGGTCGGCAAACAGCGCCTTGCGGCCGATGAGCCAGGCGGCGATCTTCAGGACCACGGCGAGCAGGAGGACCAAGAGGGGCATCAGCATCAGGCCCTTGGCGATGCCGCCGACCAGGGCCACGCGGCCGGCCTGTTCGATGGCCTCATTGACCTCGCGTTCGCTGGCCTTCATCAGCTCGCCGCTCATCTGCATCTTGGGGATGACGGTGCGCGCGGTGTCGAGGCGCACGGCGATCGAAGCCCCGGCCCCGGCCGTCAGCACCGCGACCAGGAGCAACGGCACGAACCATCGACGGGTCTCGACCGCACGGGGGATGGCCCCCACGGGATCGAGCAAGGCGCGGAGAGGCAACGTCAGGGCTTCCATGGGTCGGGGGCGGGCGCGGACACAACGCCAGCGGGCAACTCTGATTTCACCAACCCTTTTGTTTCGCCACGGAAAAGCGAAAAAGCCCAACAGCCCGGAAGCACTGGCCCGAACGGAATTTGACGCTGTGACTGCAAGTGGCCTCTCGACCGCAGCCGCCCCGATTGGGTTCCCAAAACGCCGAAAGACAGTTCTGTGGCGACCTGTAGCGGAAAATTTGGGGCAACGATCTCGGGGGTGTACAACTCGGCCCTCACGCGTCTCCCGGGAGTCCACCGCCACATGGTCGAGAGCAATGACTTCGCTCAAGTGATGCTGGAGGCAGAGGACATTGCCCAGAGCGTCAACCAACGCCTCACGACGGCCCACGTGCTGCTCGCGATGTTCACCGTCGAGAACCGCGCGGCCCTGCTGCTCGGCGAGAAGGGCGTGAACGAGGACATTCTCCTCGAGCTGCTCACCTCGGCGCCCAGCGAGCCGGAAGGCTTGATCAAAGAGCTGCGCGAGAAGGGCAAAGAGATCGCGGCCAACTGCGGCTCGGCCGAAGCCGATTGCCTGCACGCGATGATCGCCATGACCCGGGTGCGCTGCTCCGCGCAAGACCTGCTCTTCAAGACGGGCATGGATCTGACCGCCCTGCGCAACACCGCGCTCTCGTATTTCACGTCGGGCCGCATGCCCCGAAGGCTGATGCTGCAGCGCGAGCTGCCCCCGAACATGCCGCGCGCGTCTTCCGGCCGCCCGGTCGGCGCGCCCCCTTTGCCCTTCGCGCCGCCTGCGCGCGTGGCCACCGTGGTGCCGCCGCCCGCCCCCAGGCCGGCCACGCTCAAACCAGCGATGTCGATTCGGGATCTGGTCGACGACGTCTCCGATGACGAGGTCGAAGAGCTCGCTTCATTGCCCGCCCCGGTCGCGCACGCACCGCGCGCGGCCCCCAGCGTGATGTCGGGCAAGTGGCAGCTCGACCCGCGCACCTTCCCCCTGCTCACCTCGCTGGGAAAAAACCTCACCGCGCTCGCTCGTGAAGGCAAGTTGGACCCCGTGGTCGGCCGCGCGCGCGAGATCGACGAGATCATCGACATCCTCGGCAAACGCCGCACGAACAACCCCGTGCTGCTCGGTGAGCCCGGCGTCGGCAAGACGGCCGTGGTCGAAGGCGTGGCGCAGCAGCTGGCCAGCTTGAAGGGCCCCCTGGGCGAGCGGATGATCATCGAGCTCGACATGGCCACCCTGGTGGCCGGCACGCAGCTGCGCGGCTCGTTCTCCGAGCGCCTCAACTCGCTCAAAGAAGAAGTGAAGAACGCCGCGAAGGTGGTGGTGTTCATCGACGAGGTGCACACCCTGATGGGCGCCGGCTCCACGGGTGAAGGCCCGCAAGACGCGGCCAACGAGCTCAAGGCGGCCATGTCGCGCGGCGAGTTCCCCTGCATCGGGGCCACCACGCACGACGAGTACCGCAAGCACCTGGGCAACGACCCCGCGCTCGAGCGCCGCTTCACGCCGGTGGTGGTCAACGAGCCGTCGATCCCCGACACCGTCTACATCTTGAACGGGGTCATCACCCGCTACGAGCAGCACCACCGGCTCAAGTACGCGCCCGACGCGCTGCAGGCCGCCGCCTCGATGTCCTCGAAGTACATCAGCGATCGGTTCCTGCCGGACAAGGCGATCTCCGTGCTCGATCTGGCGGGCTCGCGTTGCCACCGCGAAGGCAAGACGCTGGTCGAAGCGCAAGACGTCGCGCGGGTGATCGCCAAGATCGCGCAGCTGCCTGAAGAGCGGTTGCTCATGAACGACTCCGCGCGCCTGCTCTCGATGGAGAGCGATCTGCGGAAGCGCGTCATCGGCCACGAAGACGTGATCGACCGCGTCGCGCGCGTGGTGCGCCGCAACTACGCCGGCTTCTCCAGCCGCCGCCCCATGGGCAGCTTCTTGTTCCTCGGCCCCACCGGCGTGGGCAAGACCGAGATGGCCCGTGGCCTCGCCGACGTGGTCTTTGGCAGCCGCGACGCGATGATCCGCATCGACATGTCCGAGATGTCCGAAGGTCACGGCGTCTCCCGGCTCATCGGTGCGCCCGCCGGCTACGTGGGTTTTGGCGAAGGTGGCCAGCTCACCGAGCCCGTGCGCCGCAAGCCCTCGTCGGTGGTGGTGCTCGACGAGATCGACAAGGCGAACCGCGAGGTGTTGCTGCTGCTGCTCCAGGTGCTCGAAGAAGGCCGGCTCACCGACGGCAAGGGCCGCCACATCGACTTCTCCAACACCATCGTGATCCTCACCACCAACCTGGGCGCCGAGGCGTTCTCCAGCAAGGGCCGCTCGATGGGCTTCGGGGGCCAGAGCATCGAGGTCACCGGGGAGCAGGCCGCCTCTGACAGCGCGCGCCGATCGTTGCCGCCCGAGCTGTGGAACCGCATCGACGAACGGTGCGCCTTCAAGCCGCTCAAGGAGATCGAGGTCGCGAAGATCGCCACCCTGCTGCTCTCCGAGTCGAGCAAGCGGCTGCACTCCGAGAAGGGCATCGCCTACGAGGCGAGCGACGAGGTGATCACCCACCTGATGAAGAGCGGCGGGTTCGACCCCACGCTGGGCGCGCGCCCCATGCGCCAGACCGTGCAGCGGCTGGTCGAAGGCCCGTTGGCCGAACGCATCCTCGCGGGTGATTTTGCCCAGGGTGATCGCGTGCGCATCGAGCTGGCGGCCGGCCAGCTGCATTTCAGCCCGATTGTTCTGAACGAAAGAGCGAATTGAAGAAGCCGAAGAAACAGCCGCGCCTTCCCCCTCGGGTGGTGATCGTCGGCTTTGGGCGGGTCGGTGGGGCCATTGCGCTCGGGCTGCGCGAAGCGGGTTGGGACGTGGCGGTGTTGCCGCGTTCGGCCGACTCCGTGCGTAAGGCGGCGGCGTTGCGCGTTTTCCTGGCCGATCACGACGATCTGCGGGCGGCCCAGCTGTGCATTCTGGCGGTGCCTGATTCGGCCGTGGGCCCCGCCATGGAGCTGGTCGAAGAGGATCTCGGCCCCTCCACCGCCCTGGTGCACTGCAGTGGCGCCTTGCCGCTGACTGTCTTCTCCACCGGGCGCACCAAGCGCCCCGTGGGCTCGTTTCACCCGCTGGTGGCCATCTCAGACCCCAAAGACGCTCTGAGCGGGAACGCGGTGGCCCTCGCCTCGACCGATCGCACCCTGCACGGAAACCTGGAGCGCATGGCCGTGGCCCTGGGCATGTCGCCCCTGGAGGTGCCTGAAACCGGCCGGGCCGCCTACCACGCAGGGGCGGTGCTCAGCGCCGGCCTGCTGGTCGCCCTGCTGGATGGAGCGGTCAGCGCCTTTGCAGAAGCCGGCCTGAACCGCGAAGTGGCCCTCAAGTCACTGCTTCCTCTGTCGGCTTCGGCCCTCCGGGGGGTGCAATCGAGGGGTCTGGAGAAGGGTTTGACTGGGCCCGTGGTGCGCGGCGACGTGAGCGTGGTGCAGGCTCACCTCGAGTCTTTGCCTCCAGAGTTGGGGAGTTTGTACCGCCTGCTCTCCCGGCGGGCCCTCCGGCTGACCCCCGCCCTTCCGCCGGAAACTCGACTGGCCCTTGAACGACTGCTGGCCTGAAAGCGCGGGTGAGGCTAGGTGCCCACGGCATGAGCAAACCCGGGGGCCCAATGGCAGCGGCAGCGACGTGGGATTCGGTCGCTGAGTCGTACACGCAGCACGTCGTACCTGTGTTCGAGAACTACGCGCGAGAGGCGCTGCGCATCGCAGCCATCCCGCCGGGCTCGGAGATCCTCGACGTCGCCGCAGGTCCAGGCACACTCGCGCTGATGGCTGCTGAAGCGGGCCACCTCGTGACGGCCGTCGACTTCTCGCGCGGCATGATGGACCGGCTTCGCGCCGCCAGCAGCGCGCGCAAGATGAAGCTGGAGACCAAGGTGTGCGACGGCCAGGCGCTCGAGCTGCCGGCCGACCGCTTCCAGGCCGCCTTCTCCATGTTCGGCCTCATCTTCTTCCCGAGCCGGGCGCGCGGGTTCTCTGAGCTGTTCCGGGTGCTCAAGCCCGGTGGGCGCGCGGTGGTCGCCAGCTGGGCGCCGATGGAGAAGTTGCCCTTCATGCAGGTGCTCTTCGGGTCGCTCTCCGAGCTGCTGCCCCCCGCCCCGCCCGCGCCGCGCGTGCTGGAGACGACGGAGGCCTGCATCACCGAGATGGCCACCGCGGGCTTCAGCGACGTGAAGGTCGAGCAGGTCACCTTCGCGTTCGAAGCGCCTTCGTTGGCTGAGTTCTGGGCCTGGTTCCCCTCGAGCTGCGCGCCGCTGGCTGCGCTGCAGAAGCAGCTCGGCGCCGAGTACGCGCCGATGATGGAGAAGCTCTCAGCCCGGGTGGCCGAGCGCATGGGGCCTGGCGCCGTGAAGGTCGAGATGCCGGCCTTGCTGACGTCGGGCACCAAGGCGAGCTGAGATCCCAGATCCCCTCTCCCCCTGGGCCCCCTGGGAGAGGGTCAGAGTGAGGGCTTTCCTCACGCACCGCTTGCGCGGCGAACTGCAATTCGATGCGTGCCGCCGGTGACGTGGCGAATTCGACCCCTGTGTTTCATGGGGCCTGACGCCCAACGATAAGTCCAACCGGACGGTACGCGGGAAGCTATAGCTTTCCGCGTGAACGAGCAGACCACGCACGGCGACGCAGCGCGCTCCGATGTTGCTACGAGCATGCGCAACGCCCTGACGCTCGGCGGATCGCTCATCTTGACGCTGGGCATCGGGTTCGGCGTGCGCATCGCGCTGCGCCGCTACCTGGGCCCGACGGTGATCGGCCCGGTGAACTTCGCCGACGCCTTCACCACCACCTCGTTCGTCTTCTTGAGCCTGGGCATCGATCTCTACGTGCGGAAGATCGTGCCCGTCACCCTGGAGGGCGCCAACGAGTTCCTGGGCACCGTCTTCGCCATCCGCGCGGTGATGGCGACGGTCGTCTTCGTGCTGATGAACCTGGTGCTGTCGTGGATGGGGCAGCCCCTCGAGGTGCGGGTGCTGGTGTGGGCCTACGCGGCCGCGCAGATCTGCATGAGCTACAACCAGACCCTGGTCGCGCTGCTGCAGTCGGCACGCACCATCGACGGGCTGTCGGCGCTCAACGTGGTGGCCAAGTTGATGTGGGCCGCGGGCTTCATCGTCACCATGGTCTTCGAGCTGCCGCTGGTGGGCATCCCGCTCTCGGTGCTGATCGCCGAGTTCATGAAGTTGGTGGTCGGGTACGGGCTGGCCCGCAAGCACGTGAAGCTGCGAATGACGATCGACTGGAAGAAGGTCGCGCCGGTGCTGCGCAGTGCCTTCCCGTTCTACGTGAACGCCGTCGCCTTGGTGATCGTGAACCGCTTCGACGTCAGCGTGCTGCGCATGCGCAGCAGCGATCGGGAGATTGGTCTGTACAGCGCGGCCGCCGAGTTGGCCCAGATGACCTTCATGCTGGTGCCCATGCTGGCCGGGGTGGTGATGCCGCTCTTCGCGCGCATGCAGACCCGCGGGCAGGCGGAGTACCACGAGATGTTGAGGCGCACGCTCGAGCTCATCCTGGTGCTCGCCTTCCCGCCTTCGCTGGCGATCGCCGCCGGCGCTGACGTCTGGGTGCACCTGGTGCTGGGCGAGCCGTACGCGGCCTCGGCGTGGGCACTGAGCATTCTGGGCCCGACGTTCCTGCTCACCTACGTGGCGGTGGTGCTGGGCATCGCGCTGAATCTGGGCGGCGGCGAGTGGACGGTGACCGTCACCTCGTTGATGAGCATGGTGGTCAACCCGCTGCTGGTGCTGGGCCTGGTCGAGCTGTCGCAGAGTTGGGGCGCGGGCGGTGCGGGCGCGGCCTGCGCGATCGCGGCGGTGCTGACCGAGGCCATGGTGGTGGCCATCATGTTCTACCGGCTGGGGGGCATGGTGTTCGACCCCCGGTTGGTGAAGATGGTGGTGAAGACCACGCTGGCCTGCGTGGTGGTGATGGCGATCGATCGGCTCGTGCTGCACGACCTGGGGTCGGTGCGGTTGCTCATCGATGCCCTGGTGTACGTGGGCCTGGTGCTGGCGAGCGGCGCGGTGTCGGTGGGCGAGTCGCTGCAGCTCGTCAAGACGATGCGGGCCCATCGGCGCGAGGGCTGACTCCACGTTTCTTCACAATCCTCGAGAGAACTCCCCGCCCTCGGAGGAGAAACACAGGTTGAAGCACCTGTTCGCCTTGACGCCATGCGGCGCCCCGCTTAGGAACACGCTCTTTCGTCTGGCTTTCCAAAGGACCTGCCCATGGCTCGCGTAACCGTCGAAGACGCCCTCCCCCACGTCGACAACCGCTTCGCCCTCGTGCTGCTCGCGAGCAAGCGCGCTCGTCAGCTCATGGCCGGCGCCCGCCCCCTCGTGGAGCACTCGAAGAACAAGCCCTGCGTGCTCGCCATTCGCGAGATCGCCACGGGTCACGTGAAGTTCGACCGTGATGTTCGTGAAGCGCTCATGGGCAAGTTCAACGCGCCCGCCGCACAGAGCTGAGACTTTCGGCTTCGTGCTGAACCGGACCCCGTTCCTCGTTGAGGAGCGGGGTTTTCGTTTGCCCTCTCCCCGACCCTCCCCCTCGGGGCCCTCGCGGAGAGGGAGACAGCGGCGGCAGCAGCTGCCGTTGCGGCTCTATGAAGGCGTGACGATCTCGCTGATGAGCTCGTCGAGCACCCGCCCGGTCATGTCGCGCTCCCCGGGGTAGCTCAGCCTCGCGACCGCTTCTTCGATGGGGATCCACTTCGCCACGTCGACCTCTTTTCGCATCGCCTCTGCGATCTGATCGATCTCTCCTGAGTCCCAGCGGAAGACGTAGAAGCTGACGCACTTGAAGATGGTCTTGCCCTTGAACCGGTAGACGTACTTCACGTCACCCAGCTTCTTGATGCACACCACCACGAGGCCAGTCTCTTCGAGGATCTCGCGCTCGGCGGTCGTCTGAGACGTCTCGCCCTTCTCGATGTGACCCTTGGGCAAGGCGAGCACGTTGCGGCCAGCCGGCTTGATGACCGCCACCTCAGTGCGTCCATCGACCTGGCGGAGCACGACGCCACCAGCTGAGTACTCACGCGTCGCGACCACAGCCCTCGTTTTTAATCACGGCAGCGTCAGCGGGCACGCCCGAAATACTGAAGCTTCGCTTCTGCGCCGAGCCGGTAGCCGTGCCGCAGCTCGGCCAGCAGCTTGTCCATGCGCCCCGCACGCACCAGGGGGAGCAACCGCTCGCAGTACGACTTCGCCAGCCGGTTCGCCTCGCGGTACCGCCACCGCTCGGGCTCGGACAGGGTGTGCCGGAGCTGCACCTGCTCGAAGAGGCGACCGACGAGAGACCCGGCCCAACGACCCACGTTGAGGCCCCACTTGAGCAGTGTGCAGACGGCAAACTTGTCGACCTCGGCCTGGGCCTCCAGCTCGAGCAGCGAAACCGTGCGCTCCTGATTGACGGTGTGAGCGACGTAGAGAAAGTGAGAGACGCCTTCGGCCACCTCGCAGAAGTCGCCGATGTCAGCGGTCATCGCGCCTTCAGGGCCGGCCGCCGTCACCCGGGCCAGCAACGCCGGCTCGACATAGAGCGCCAGCTCGAGCCCCTCGGTGCCTTCCGAGACCAGCAGCTCTTCACGAGCCCGCCCTGAACCGCCCAGCTTGAGCGCTGCCTCCGAATCGATCAGGAAATCCTTCGCCCGGTACTCGGCGCGGATTCCGTAGATCGCCTCGAGCTGTTCCTGCAGCGCGTCGAGCATTCAATTCGCCAGCAGCTTCTTCGAAGGCAACATGCCCGCGTCGATGAGCACCTGCTCCAGCCGCCCGTTGCCAGTGCGAGACCACGTCTCGAACACCTTGAGCTGACCCTGCGGCCCGGTGGCGGCCAGACCGCGGGCGGAGATCTCCTCCAGCACCTCGACCAGCGAGCCGAACTTGAGACAGAGCTCCTGGTAGACCTGCGCGAACGAGCTGTTGCCTGCCAGATCGGCGACCGCGCTGTACGCGTTGCGGCCCATCTGCACGTAGTAGTCAGCCCCCACCACGCTGTCCTTGAGCGAGCTGTTGAAGAACCCCGCTGTGTAGAGCGAGACGTCGCCCAGCTGCCGCAGGGTGCGGATCCGCTCCTCCCGCTCTTGCTGCAGGGCCCGGTGGTAGAGCACGGCCAGCGGCTCTGCTTCCCGTTTGCCGTCCACCTCCTGGGTGAACAGCTTTTCAGCCTTGGCGTAGTCGGAGAGCAGGTTGACCACGTAGAACTCGGTCACCTCCTCGATCGAGACCCGCTGCCGCTTGACCACCTCGCCAACCAGGTTTCTGAAGAATTCTTTCAGGGAACCACTCAGCACCAATTGACTCATTGTGACCTCCACGTTGCTCACTGATCGTATCGGCACGGAGGCGCTCTGACAAAAATCGCCCAGCTATTTCGGTAGGTTGCGCTGGCGCTCGCACCTTCGGAGCGCCAATCGGGCCCCCAGAAACGGTTGGCAAACTCATGGCTCGAGTGCCAGTGGGCGCCTTGACGCTCGGGGAGGCACGGTTATATCCACCGCGCCAACGGCTCTGGCACTCAACGTAGGCGAGTGCTAACCGGCATCACGCAGTCACAACCAGTCCCCAACACACGGAGCAACGACCATGAAGATTCGTCCCCTGCACGACCGGCTGATCGTCAAGCGCATCGCTGAAGACACCAAGACCAAGGGCGGGATCATCATCCCCGACTCGGCCAAGGAAAAGCCTCTCGAGGCGACGGTGATCGCGGTCGGCAACGGCAAGATCCTGGAAGACGGCAAGGTTCGCCCGATGGACATCAAGGCCGGCGACACCGTTCTTTTCAGCAAGTACTCGGGCACGGAAATCAAGATCGAGGGCGACGAGCACCTGATCATCCGTGAAGAGGACGTTCTCGGCATCATCGAGAAGTGATCTCGTAACTCTCCAAACCCTTTCAAAGGACTCAACAACATGGCTGCCAAAGACATCATTTTCGATACGAAGGCGCGCGACGCGATCCTCCGCGGCGTGAACACCCTCGCCGACGCAGTGAAGGTCACCCTGGGGCCCAAGGGCCGCAACGTGGTGATCGAGAAGTCGTTCGGTTCCCCCACGATCACCAAGGACGGCGTCACCGTCGCCAAGGAAATCGAGCTCGAGAACAAGTTCGAGAACATGGGCGCACAGATGGTGAAGGAAGTCGCGAGCAAGACCAGCGACGTGGCCGGCGACGGCACCACCACCGCCACCGTGCTGGCGCAGGCGATCTACCGTGAAGGCGCGAAGCTGGTCGCCGCCGGTCACAACCCGATGGAGATCAAGCGCGGCATCGACAAGGCCGTCACCGTGATCGTCGGCGAGCTCAAGAAGCTCTCCAAGCCCACCGCCGGCAAGAAAGACATCGCCCAGGTCGGCACCATCTCCGCAAACGGCGACACGACGATCGGTACGATCATCGCCGAAGCGATGGAGAAGGTCGGCAAGGAAGGCGTGATCACCGTCGAAGAGGCGAAGGGCCTCGAGACCACCCTCGACGTCGTCGAAGGCATGCAGTTCGATCGCGGCTACCTCTCGCCGTACTTCGTGACGAACCCCGACCGCATGGAGGTCGAGCTGGCTGACCCCTTCATCCTCATCTACGAGAAGAAGGTCTCCTCGATGAAGGATCTCCTGCCCGTGCTGGAGCAGGTCGCGCGTTCGGGCAAGCCCTTGCTCATCGTCGCTGAAGACATCGAAGGCGAAGCGCTTGCCACCCTCGTGGTGAACAAGATCCGCGGCGTGCTCAACGTGTGCGCCGTGAAGGCGCCCGGCTTCGGCGATCGCCGCAAGTCGATGCTCGAAGACATCGCCATCCTCACGGGCGGCAAGCTGATCGCCGAAGACCTCGGCCTGAAGCTCGAGAACGTCACCCTGAACGACCTGGGCAAGGCCAAGCGCCTCAAGGTCGACAAGGACAACTCGACCATCATCGACGGCGCCGGCTCGGAGAAGGACATCCAGGCTCGCGTGAAGCAGATCCGTGCGCAGATCGAGGAGACCACCTCGGACTACGACAAGGAGAAGCTGCAGGAGCGTCTGGCGAAGCTCGTCGGTGGCGTGGCCGTCATCAACGTCGGCGCTGCGACCGAGACCGAGATGAAGGAGAAGAAGGCGCGCGTGGAAGATGCGCTCAACGCGACCCGCGCGGCCGTGGAAGAGGGCATCGTGCCTGGCGGCGGCGTGGCGTACATCCGCGCGCTCAAGGCGCTCGACGGCATCTCCGTCACCGCTGAAGAGAAGTTCGGCGTCGACATCATCCGTCGCTCGGTCGAAGAGCCGCTGCGCCAGATCGCGGCGAACGGCGGCCTCGAGGGCTCCGTGATCGTCAACAAGGTCAAAGAAGGCTCTGGCTCGTTCGGCTTCAACGCCGGCACCGGCGTGTTCGAAGACCTGATCGCCGCGGGCGTCATCGACCCCGCGAAGGTCTCGCGCTGCGCGCTGCAGAACGCGGCCTCGGTCAGCTCGCTGATGCTGACCACCGAAGCGATGGTCGCCGAGCGTCCCCGTGAGGACAACGGCCCGTCGATGCCTCCGGGCGGCGGCATGGGCGGCATGGGCGGAATGGGCATGTAAGCCCTTCGGGGTGAGGCATTCGTCCTCCCTCCGAGACCTCGAAGAACCTCCCCTTGCTCACGCGAGGGGAGGTTTTTTGTTTGCGGGGCCGTTAGAAACGCGGCCATGAAAGACGTCACCATCTACAGCACCGACTACTGCCCCTACTGCCGACAGGCTGAACGTTTCCTCACCGACAAAGGCGTGGCCTTCAAGAGCGTCGACGTCACCAACGACGACGCCATGCGAGAGAAGCTGGTCGAGATGAGCGGGGGCCGGCGCACCGTGCCGCAGATCTTCATCGGCGGAGAAGCGATCGGTGGGTACTCCGACATGATGGCGCTGCACCGCCAGGGTGAGCTCGACTCGAAGCTGAGCACATAAGCGGCGAGGCCCTCTCCCGGAAGGGAGAGGGAGCACTACCCGAGGCGCACGTCGAGCACGGCGCCGGTGCGATCTGCCAGCGTACGGAGCATCGACTCGACCTGCGCCCGCTCGGCCCAGAGGAGCGCTTCGTTGGGCATGTAGAAGGTGCCGCTCTCGCCGATCGAGCCGCGCACCGCCCAGCCCAACGAAGGCGCGCAGTCGAGGCCTCCCGAGTCACCCGCGAGGATCAACGTTCTGGGCGACCAGCGCAGGGCCGCCAGCGCGCTCTCGGTCTGCGGAAGCAGGTTGAGCGAGGTCACCAGCATGCCGCTGACCACCTTCGCCTCGAGCGCAGCGCCGAGGCTCAGCGCCCGGGTCTGCAGCTCGATGGAGCCCGGGCCCACCGCATCGCCCAGCGCCGCCCCGCCGACGGTGGCGTCGAGCCGGTAGGAGTCCGCGTCGACCGTGAGGAACAGACCGACCGTGGCCGTCTCCCCCAAGGTGCGAAAGTGGGTCTTGAGATCGTCGACCGCCAGCGCGCCCAGGTACTGCCGCTGATCGTCGGGCTCCAGCCGGCGGAAATGCGCGGTGTAGGCCTTGGGGTTGAGCCCCGCCAAAGCGGGTGTCAGCAGCTCGCGCACGCGGCCTTATCGCTCGAAACAACACTGATTTCAACGGCTTGAATCCTGACCTCTCGGGAGGTGCCCAACCCCTGTTTGCCATGGTACTCATGAGGGGAGTGCCGGCCTTTTTGCGGTCCTCCCGACACAAGATCCGAGGCTGCCGCAAGGCTCCCGGGGGCGTGCTTCGCAGGAGGAATGCTGAACAGGCCGGCACTCTTTTTTTCTAACCTGCGCGCCTTGATGCGTTCACCGCTGCTGGTTTGTCTCTGCTTCGCGTTGGTCGGGTGTTCCGCAGGCATCACCAGGACCCTCCGGCCGCCGGAGAGCCCCCTGCGCATCAGCGCGGTGGTGATCACCCCGGTGCGCATCACCGGGGCGCAGGCGCCGGGCTGGCGGCGGTTCGAACTGGCCCAGCGGCAGGTCGAGGTCGGGCTGCGTGACTGCGGCGACCGCCTCGCCTTCTTCGGGCCGTCGGAGGTGCAGATCACCCGCTGGGAAGAACCGGGGTGGCTGGGGAACACCGCCGTGCCGCTGCTGGCTCGCGCTGCGCTGCCGGTGGATCAGGCCGTGTTGATCCGCACCACGGTCGAACAACGCCTCGCGTCGTCGACGCAGGAGCGTGAAGACCACAGAGGCCGCGCGAAGGGCGGCGTGGCGAGCCAGGAGACCACGTGGCTGCTCACCGTCGAGCTGCTCCACCCCTCGAGCCGGCAGAGCCTCGCGGAGCTGAGCGCCCAGGTGGTGATCGACCCCTTCGCCGAGCCCACCGGTGAAGAGGAGTACGACGACGCAGCACCGATGACCCATCTGCTGGAGCGGCTCACCCTGGAGGCGGTGCGCATCGCCCGCCGATGGGAAGTCGACCGCCCGGCCGTGCACGACTCAGGGCTCACCCTCGCGCTCTCTCCGGCGATCACCGCGGGCCAACCCGACGCCGCGGCGGCACAGACCGACGCCTTGCAGGCGGAGATCTGGATGCAGGCGCGCGCCCGTTTTCTCTCGCCCTGGCTCAGCGACACCCAGGCCTCGAAGCTCGCCCGCACGGGGCCTTCGCTGCTGGTGCTCGCGGCGCCCGGGGGCGCTTCGGTGCAGCCGGGCGACCTGATCCTCTCCGTCGACGGCCAGCCACCGCTGCCCCAGGTGCTGGCGCGAAAACGCCTCACCGGGGTGCCGGTGGAGGTGCGCGTCGGCCGGGGTGGGAACGAGCGGGACGCGGTGATTCCGTAGGGCTAAGGTCTGCGGCTCATGGTTGAGACCACCGAATCGGTGACCATCCCGGGTGACAGCATCACCCGAGTTCCCATCCGCGAGTGGACCGTCGAAGTCATCGGAGGCCCCGACAAGGGCAAGTCGATCTCGGCGCTCTCTGGGCTGATTCGCGTCGGCTCCGACGAGGGTAACGACCTCGTGCTCACGGACTCCACGGTCAGCCGCAAGCACCTGGAGATCGAGCGCACCTCCCGCGGGTTGTTGCTGCGGGATCTCGGCTCGCGCAACGGCAGCTTCCTCGCGGGGCGGCTCACGCTGCAGGCCTTCGTCGAGCCGGGCGACAAGATAGACCTGGGCAAGACGCGCCTGACGGTGAAGCAGAAAAGCAGAGAGACCGAGGTCGAGCTCGATGGTGGCGAGCAGTTCGGCGATCTGGTCGGCGTCTCCGAAGCGATGCGCATCATCTTCGCGGAGCTGCGCCGGGTGACCCGGGAAGACGTCACCCTGCTCATCGAAGGCGAGACCGGCACCGGCAAGGAGCTCGCGGCCCGCGCGGTGCACGCCTACTCGGTGCGGCGCTTCGGCCCGTTCCGGGTGGTCGACTGCGCGATGCTCTCGGAGGCCGCGGCCGATCGAGAGCTGTTCGGCCCCGACGGCGCGTTCACCACCGCCCAGGGCGGGATGATCTTCTTCGACGAGGTCGCTGAGGTGCCGGCGGCCGTGCAGCCGCGCCTGCTGCGCATCCTCGAGAGCAAGGAGCTGCCGGGCGGCAAGAAGCTCGACGCGCGCATCATCGCGGCCACTTCGCGCAACCTCGCCGAAGAGGTGCAGCAACAACGGTTCCGCCAGGAGCTGTTCTTTCGCCTGGCCGTGGCGCGGGTGCGGTTGCCCCCGCTGCGCACGCGGAAGATCGACATTCCGCTGCTGGCCAAACACCTGGTGAAGGGCCTCTCGACGCCGATCGATCTCTCGCCGCAGATGTTGTCGCTGCTCGAGGGCTACGACTGGCCGGGCAACGTGCGCGAGCTGCGCAACGTGCTCGAGCGGGGCGCGTTGATGCAGGCGACGGGAAATTCTTCGTGGCTCGAGCTGCTGGTGCCCACGGATCGCAGGCCCGATCGCACGTCGCTGCTCGAGGTGGCCGTGCGGTTGGCGTATCACGAGGCCAAAGACCGGGTGCTCAACGACTTCGAGAAGCACTACTTCGCCGAAGTGATGAAGCAGTGCGGCTACGACATCAAGCAGGCCGAAGAGCGCACGGGGCTGTCGATGCAGTCGCTCTACCGGTTGCTCAAGAAGAACGGCCTGCGCTTGAAGGACCTCAAGAACGCCGACGGCCTGGGCTGACGAAGCCGAGCTCCCTTCGGGCGCAGGGTCAGGGTCAGGGCGTCGCGCCCGTCGTCACCGCCTCACGGAGGTACACACACCATGGCGACCCTGAACATCACCTACAACGGGCTCTCGGCTGACTACGCGCTCGAGCTCGACCACCAGGTCTCCGACGCAGACATCCGGCGCATCGCGGTCGAGGTGGTGCGTTCGGGCAACGTGCCGGGCCTCGCCCTGCCCCACCTGAACGACGCCGCCTTCGACGCTTTCGTGGTCGATCGCCTGCAGGGTGGCCACCGGATCTACCTGCGCCCGAAGGTGCCGTTCGGAGCGTGACTTCAGTAAGGGGCTCCCATGCGCATCGTCTTCTGCGGTGTGGGAGCCCTTGGTTCGACGGCCGCGGTGCTCTGCCGCAACCTCGAGGCCACGCTGGTCTTCGTCGACTTCGATCGGGTGGAGTCGAAGAACCTGCTCGCGCAGGCCTACGTGAAGCAGTCGGTGGGTAAGAACAAAGCCGAGGCGCTCAAGCTGCAGCTGCTCAACTTTTACGGCGTGAAGGCCGAGTCTTTCGGAGTGCGAGTCACGGCCGACAACGTGGCCACGCTCTGCAAAGGCGCGCAGCTGCTGGTCGACTGTTTCGACAACGCCGCCAGCCGCAAGCTGCTCTCCGACTTCGCGCGGGCCACCACCACGCCCCTGCTTCACGCAGCGGTCAGCGGAGACGGAACCTTCGGCCTGGTGCGTTGGGATGAACGGTTCACCCCCGACGCCGAAGACGTGGCGGGCCAGGCGACCTGCGAAGGCGGGGAACATCTGCCGCTGCTGGGCCTGCTGTGCGGAGCGATCGCCCGCACGGTGCAGGACTTCGTGAAGGGCGGCACCCGGCGCGATTCGATGGTGGGATTGGCGGCGGTGACGCCTACCGCATGAAACCGCTCGAGGCCGCGTGGGAGGCGGTGCTCGGATCGCCCGATGACGATGGGGCCCTGCAGGTGCTCTCCGATGCGTTGATGGAGCGCGGCGATCCGCACGGCGAGCTGATCCGGCTCCAGCTCGCAAGTGACGAAGACGGCGCCCACCAGCACCTCGCCACGCACGCGGCGGAGCTGTTGGGTGACCCGCTTCACCTGACCACCTGGCTGCCCCGCTTCACCCGCGGCTTCCTTTCGTCGGTGGTGGTCGCCGAAGTGCGCGAGCTGGAGGCGGTGATCGACAGACCGGTCGGCCGCTTGCTGCGACAGCTCGAGGTCAACCCCCTCACCATCGAACCCATCGTCGAGGTGCTCTCCCAACGGGGTCCCCGCACGATCTCGAGCCTGCGGTTCGGCAGTGCAAGCCAGCTCCCCGGCGTGCTCGAGGTGGCGCCCGTGACCGCGCGGCTCAGCGCTCTGCAGCACCTGGTGCTCGGCTCCTGGGCCCTGAGGTTCGACGGCGCCAGCAGCCGCAGCCTGCGCACGCTGAGCATCAACCTGCAGAACCCCGCGCGCGGGCTGGATGAGGCCCGCTTTCCCCGCCTCGAGGCGCTCGCGCTCGAGCTGCCTTTCCGCCGGTTGGATCTGCCGCTGGCCCTGCTGGCAGGTGACGTGGCGCCTTCGCTCCAGTCACTGTCCATCACCGGCGCCTTGTGGCCGCAGCAGCTCAGCGATCTGTCGGTCAGCGCGTTGCTGCGAGGCCTGAAGCGCCTGGAGATCGCGGCCGAAGCAGAGACGGGCTGGTACACCACGCTCATCGAGACGATCGACTCCTTCGCGCACCTGGAGCGGCTGGAGCTGGTCGCCGACCGCCATCACCCCGAGTGGGTGCAGGCGGTGAAAGCGGCGCTCCCGCAGGCCACCATTCGTGAGCCCCGGCTGCGCCTCTGATACGAGCGGCCGCAGATGAAGCGGTGGCTCCCCCCAGTCCTCCTGACGCTCGCGTTCGTGCTCTTCCGGGTACCGGCGCTGATGAACCCGGGCTTCATCAACTCCGACGGGGCGATCGCCGGGCTTCAGGCCAGCCGCATGCTCGAAGGCGAGTGGGAGGTGCTGCACTGGGCGCGCGACTACCTGACCTCGATCGACTCGGTGATGGCGCTGCCGTTCTTCGCGCTGTTCGGCGCGACCCCGCTGGTCCTCATGTGCGTCACAGTGCTGGCGCAGCTGGTCTCCATGTGGCTCGCGTACGCGATCGTCGCGCGGCGCCTGGGGCCGTGGCTGGGCTTCGTGCTCACCCTGCCCCTCGTCTTCATGACGATGGGCCTCAACATCTATCTGTTCTTCAACATGCGGCAGTGGTGCATGGCGATCGTGTTGCTGTCGTTCTTCCTGATCGACCGCGCGGCGGAGTCACGGCGCCCCACGCTGCTGCTGGTGTTGGGCATTCTGGCCGCGTTCGTGGCGATGTTCGTCGACCTCTTCGCAGCGCAGTTCCTGCCCGGCTTGCTCCTCTTCGCCTGCTTGTCGGCGCTCGACGGCACCTGGAAGTTCAAGCCCTGGCCGCCGTTGCTCCCCCGGGTCATCCTGGGCACCGCGCTGGGTGTGGTCGTGCTCACGGTGTTGCGGTGGGTGGCGCACGTCTCCACGGGGCGCGCGCACCTCAATACCCGGCTCATTCCGAAGAACTGGCCGCTGCTGGTCGAGCAGTGCCTGCCTTCGGTGATCGGCTCGAAGGTGTTCGCGATGCAGAACGCGACGGTGGCGCTGGCCGCTTCGCCGGGGTGGTTTGCGCCGGTGCAGTTTCTCGGTGCGACCGTGTTCGTCGCAGGGCTCGTCTCGGGGGCGGCGTTGTTCTTCGCCAAGCGCATCCCCTGGCGGATCCGCGTGCTCGGCGCGGTGGGCTCGGGCGTGGCCTTCACCTCGATCTTCGGCTTCTTGTGCAGCAGCACCGCGGTGGACATCGTCGGCTCGCGCCTGCTGCTGCCGGTGGTGTTGACGCTGCCCTTCACGCTGGCGCCGCTCGCGTTCCTGGCGGCCACCGCGCCCCGGCTGGGCCTCGTGCTTTCTCCGTATCTGCTCACCACGGTGATCGGCGGGTGGCTCTCCTACGGTGTGATGGTCGACGGCCCGGTGCCTCAGCGCACGGAGCAAGGTGCGATGAGCGAAGAGCGCGCGCTGATCTCGCTGCTGCGCGATCGGCAGGTGAAGTACGCCGCTGCGAACTACTGGCTCTCGTACCGGCTGACCTTCATCGCGGGTGAGAACCCCATCGTCGTGTCGGAGAACAGCGAAGACCGGTATCCGCGGTGGCGGCTCGAGTTCGATCAGGCCTCGCGGGTGGCGTACCTGATCCACCCCGACCGGCCGGAACTGACGCTCGAAGACGTCGAGGCGGGGCTCGTCGCGCGGAAGCTGAAGTACGAGAAGCTCACGGTGCTGCGCTACACGGTGTTCCTGGTGGAACAGCACCACTAGGTCGGCACGAGCTGCGGCGCGATCTTCTCCAGGTCCGACAAGTTCAACACCGTCACCACCTGCGTCACCGCGCGCGCGTAGTTGGTCATCTCGCTGTCGCCGAAGCCCCAGTTGGTTTTGGGCTCGGTGCAGATCCACACCACCCGCTTCGCTTTGCGCTTGAGATCCTCCAGCGCCCACAAGTGCGGCGCGTTGAAGTTGTTCCGCCCGTCGCCGATCACGAACACCGTGGTCTTGCGCGAGATGGTGCCCAGGTAGCTCTTCGCGAACGTGGAGAGCGCGTTGCCGTAGTTCGAGTTCGACGAGAGCGAGATCACATCACCGCTGAGCGCCGCTTCGAGCGCGTCTTCGGGCTTGGCGTCTTTGAAGTGTTTGGTCACCTCGCCCAGCTCGGAGACGAAGATGAAGCTGCGCACCCGGGTGAAGAGCGACTGGAGCGACCAGGTGAACAGCAGCATCAGGCGCGACGCGTTTCGCACCGAGTCAGACACGTCGCACAACACCACCACGTCGGGCCGCTGAGGCCGCCGGGTGCGGAACTGCGGCACCATCGGCACGCCCCCCGTGGTGAGGTTCTTGCGCAGCGTTCGGCGGGGGTTGAGCTGGCCCTTCTTCTTCGAACGTTGCCGGCGGATGAGCCGGGCCTTCAGCTTCTCCGCCAGCGCACGCACCGCGCGTTGGGCGAGATCGACCTCTTGCCGTGACAGGGTGTGCAGCGGTTTGTCGGCCACCGTCGCGCCCGCTTTCTTCAGCCGCGCATTGGACTGCCGTTGCACCTCGAGGCGCGCAGCGTCTTCCACCTTTCGCAGCGCGGTGGACAGATGACGCGACACCACCTCGACGCCCCGCTCGGAGAGCCCGCGATCGGTGAGCTCGCGGCCGATGCTCTCGATGTCGCTGCGCATGTTCTCGGCGCCGGCCGCGGTGAGCAGGCGGCGGCTGTAGAAGCCGGTCTGCAGTGTGTTCTGCAGGCGCGAGAAGTCGATCTGCAACGAGGCCTGGCGGAACAACTGCGCGAGCTGACCCCGGTTGCCCTGCATGGCGGCGGCGGTGAGCGGCGACATCTGACCTGCGAGGCGATCGAGCATCCAGACGATCATCTGGATCTCGTCTTTGCCGAGCAGGCCTTCTTCTTCGATGCGCGCGAGCAGCGACTTCTCGAGGTTCTCCAGCGTCTTCGAGGCGCCCGCAAAGAAGAAGTCAAAGGCCTTGTCGAAGACCAGCACGTCCTGCGCGCGTTTGCAGAGCGTGGCCTTCAGGGTGGCGCGGGTGAGATCACGCTCCTCCACTCCGACTTCGGCCAGCGCACGCACCGCGTCGTTCGCCTCGCTGATGGCGACCTTGAGGCCGTTCTGCCTCAAGACTTCGACGAACTCGACGATGCGCTGCTCCACGAAACCTCGTCTCCCTCTCCCTGCGCTGCGGGGTGAGGGGCTACCTGTTGAACACCATCAACGCCTCAACGTGATGCGTCTGCGGAAACAAATCAAACACCTGCAACGCCAAAGGCCGGAACCCGCGAGCACTCAACTCTTTCGCGTCACGCGCGAGGCTGGTCGGATCGCACGCCACGTACACCACCCGCTCCGCCAGCAACCCCGCGGCCCACCGCGCCACCCCGGGAGCGCCCGACCGCGGCGGATCCACCAGGAGCTTCTCGAAGCGAGCGCCCTCCCGAACCAACCCATCGGCAATCGAGCTCGAATCACCCTGCACCAGCCGCACGTTGCCCACGCCACTCTTCAAGATCGCCTGCTGAGCCAACGCCACCGAGAGCGACGCCGACTCGACCGCGAGCACCTGCGTCACCGAAGGCGCGATGCGGAACGTGAAGTTCCCGTTGCCCGCGTAGAGCTCGAGCACCCGATCCGCCGGGCGCAGCTCCAGCAACTCCACCGCCGCCTGCACCAGCCGCCGGTTCACCGCCACGTTCGCCTGAGCAAAGCCGTCAGGCCGGTGCAGCACACCGTCTTCTTCCAGCACGGGGTTGCCCACCAGCTCTGCCTGCCCCTTGCCGTCGCCCGGCTGAAGAATCGCGCCGTCGATCAGCCCATCACGCAACGCCAGCTGGATCGCCTCGCGATGCCTGGGCCGCAGCTGCGCCTTGAAGTGCAGGCTCACCGCCACGCGCCCTTCACACTCCAGCAGGCGGACCTCTTCCAGCTCCTTGAGGGTGTTGGCGCCCAGCCGCTTCGCCAGCACCGCCGGAAAGTCAGCCAGCGGTTTGGTGAGCGCCGGGCACCGCGGCACCTCGACCCGTTCGTGCGTGGCGCGCCCGTGAAAACCGAGCGCACCGTTCACCGGGTGCAGCACCGCGCGGCGCCGGTAGCCCAACGACTCGGTCGACTTCACCGTGGGCAGCAGCTCGTACGAGCCGCGATCCACCCCGCCCAGGTGCTCCAGCGACGACAGCACGATCTCCTGCTTGTGCTGCAGCTGCGCTTCTTCCTGCAGGTGCATCCAGTCGCAACCACCACAGCGATCGGCCAGTGAACACGGTGGCGGCCGGCGCGAAGGACTGAGGGTCAGCAACTGCAGCACGTCGCCGCGCAACGTCTTGCCGGCCTCGCCCACCTCGGCGAGCACCCGTTCACCGGGCAGAGCACCCGCAAGGAAAACGGCGCGACCCTCGTACTGGGCCACGCCGTCACCAGAGTTCGACAACCGATCGACCAGCAGCTCCAGCTTCACGGTCATTTCTTCACGGGAACCGTCGCGTCGGGCAGCTCGGCGCGCAGGCGATCGACGAAGCGGGCCAGGCGGCCCTTCTTGTCTTCGTCGATGTCCACGAACTCGAGGCCCATGCCGGGCACCTGATCTGAATCGGTATCGGGCGGGTGCGCGCGGATGACGCGGCCGGTGAGATCGAAAGGAAACGCGGCGTCGGGCAACGAGACGATCAGCCGCACGATGCTGCCCACGGCCAGCGGGTTGCGCGTGTTGATGAAGATGCCGCCGCGGCTGATGTTCACTGCCCAGTCGGTGATGAAGCCGTCGACAGTGCGGTAGGCGACCAGCAGCTCGTGCTGGAGGCGCTCCGACTTGCGTACGGGCTGGGAGCCTTTGTCGTCGTCGCTCATGGGCGCGGAGCCTAACCCCACAACACGGTCAAATCGCCATCGTCTTGAGGTCGGAGGCCCTCTTCAGCGGGGCCCCGGTCAACTTCTGCACCGACTCCACCGTCTCACCCGGGGCAATTTCACGCAGGAGCAACCCCTCGGGGGTGACGTCGATCCACGCCAGGTCGGTGCAGAGGGCGTGCACGCAGCGTTTGCTGGTGAGGGGCAACGTGCAGGCCTTGAGGATCTTGTGGCCGCCGTCCTTGGTGGCGTGTTCCATGGCCACCACCACCCGCTTGGCGCCCACGGCGAGATCCATCGCGCCGCCCATGCCCTTGACCATCTTGCCGGGGATCATCCAGTTCGCGAGATCGCCGAACTCGCTGACCTCCATCGCGCCGAGCACGGCCAGATCGATGTGCCCGCCGCGGATCATGCCGAACGAGGCCGCCGAGTCGAAGTACGCCGCGCCGGGCAGCTCGGTGACCGTCTCCTTTCCTGCATTGATCAGGTCGGGGTCTTCCTGGCCTTCGATGGGGTACGGGCCGGTGCCCAGCATGCCGTTCTCCGACTGGAGCACCACCTCGACGCCGGCCGGAATGTAGTTGGGGATCAGCGTCGGCAAGCCGATGCCGAGGTTGACGTAGAAACCGTCGCGGAGCTCTTGGGCGACCCGCATGGCGATCTGTTCACGAGAGAGGGGCATCGGAGTTCCTTTCAGGCCTGCTTGCGAACGGTACGCCGCTCGATCCACTTGTTGAGCCCTGCCGACTGAATCACCCGCTTCACGTACACCGACGGCACGTGGATCGAGTCGGGGTCGAGGCTGCCGACGGGCACGATGTGTTCGGCCTCGACGATGGTGACCTTCGCGGCCATGCACATCAGCGGCGAGAAGTTCCGCGCGGTCTTGCGGAAGACCAGGTTGCCCCAGGTGTCCGACTTCCAGGCGCGCACGATGGCGAAGTCGGCCTTGAGCGGCTGCTCGAGCACGTACTCGTGGCCGTCGATCACCCGGGTCTCTTTACCCTTGGCGACTTCGGTGCCCACGCCGGTGCGCACGTAGAAACCACCAATGCCTGCGCCGCCGGCCCGAATGCGCTCGGCGAGCGTGCCCTGCGGGTTCAACTCGACCTCGAGTTCACCCGAGAGGTACTGGCGCTCGAACTCCTTGTTCTCGCCCACGTACGACGAGACCATCTTCTTGACCTGTTTGTTCTTGAGCAACACGCCCAGGCCCAGCTCGGTGGTGCCGCAGTTGTTGGCGATGATGGTCAGGCCCTTGACGCCCTTCGCCAGGATCGCGGTGATCAGGTTCTCCGGGTTTCCACACAACCCGAAACCACCCGACATCAACGTGGCGTTGTCGGGAATGTCTTTGATGGCCTCTGCGGCCGAAGCGACGACCTTGTTCATCTGACCTCCGCCCTTTCGGGCCATGGAAACGCGGCGTTCCTTCTTTCGCAGCAGGCCGTGGAGTTCAATCTATTCCGAGCGCCGTTACTTGTTAGACCGAGGATCTCGATGCCCACGACCCGCCCCCGCTCCCCGGCCGCCACGGCGCTGGTCGCGCTGCTGCTCGCGTCCGCGTACGCGATCACCGGTTTGCTGGGCATGCAGCTGGCGGCGCAGCCGGGCAACGTGACTCCGGTGTGGGTGCCCGCGGGCCTGGCGCTCGCGGCGCTGATCACCTTCGGTCGCGGGGTGTGGCCGGGCATCACCCTGGGCTCGTTCATTCTCAACGTGATCGTCTTCCCGGGCC
This sequence comes from Archangium sp., assembly GCA_030695565.1. Taxonomy (GTDB): domain Bacteria; phylum Myxococcota; class Myxococcia; order Myxococcales; family Myxococcaceae; genus Archangium_A. Next base: position 7,724 of record JAUYRZ010000017.1, on the reverse strand, counting down.
CTGAGTCATTGCCGAAGCGGCTCCTCGGCGCGTTGGCGATCTCAGTCAGCTCGACGCTGGGGTTGCTGCTGACGCACTGGTTGTCGGAGCGCAGCTCGCGACGAGACCTGCTGGGCCGGCCCTCCACCCTCGCGGCGTTCTGGGCCTGGGTGGCCGCGGGCTGCGCGGTGAACGCCACCGGCGGGCTGCTCTTCACCGCGCTGCTCGGCGGGCTCCCGATGAGCGGCTTTCCGTCGTTCTGGCTGACCTGGTGGCTGGGCGACACGCTGGGCATTTTGCTGCTCGCGCCGCTGGTGCTGGGTGAAGGTACGCCGCGAGAGTTCCGCCCGCTCGAGTGGGCGGCCACCCTCGTGCTCACGCTGTGCGCCTGCCAACTCGTCTTCGGCGTGCCGGTGACCAGCCTCCACAACTCGGAGTTTCCGTTGGCGTGGACGGTGTCGCTGGGCGTGGTGTGGGCCGGCGCGCGGCTGGGTGGGCCCGCGGTCACCGTGCAGACGCTGCTGATCTACACGCTGATGAGCTGGGGCACGCTCACCGGGCACGGGCCTTTCGCGCGCTGGCCGCGAGAGCTGGCGCTGTTGCTCAATGACGCCCTGCTGGTGGCGCTGATCATCACAGGTCAGCTGCTGGCCTCACTGGCGGCGCTCGCGCGTTCGCAGCAGGCGGCCCTCGAGCGGGAGCGCGCCAGCCTGGAGGTGCGCGTGGCCGAACGCACCAGTCAGCTCGAGGCCTCCTCGCGTTCGCTGCTCGACGAGACCGAAGCGCGCAGCAAGCTCACCGCGCGGCTGGTGGAGGCGCAGAAGCAGGAAGCGCTGGGCCGACTGGCGGGCGGCGTGGCGCACGACTTCAACAACCTGCTCACGGTGGTGAGCGGCGAGGCCGAGCTGCTGCGGAGCCAGGCCGGGTACCACGCCGACGTGTACGACGGAGCGGGCGCGATCCTCGCGGCGGCGCATCGGGCCGGCGAGCTGACCCGGCAGCTGCTGGCGGTCGCGCGGCGGCAGCCCACGGCGCCCCGGCACGTGGATCTCCAGGCGACGCTCTCGACCAACCGTCGGCTGCTGCGGCCCCTGTTTCCCGAGAGCGTGACGCTCGACGTGACCTGCACCGAGCCGTGTAGCGTGAACATGGACCCCACGTTGCTCGACCAGATCATCCTGAACCTGGCCATCAACGCGCGTGACGCGATCACCGGGCCCGGCCAGGTGAAGGTGGAGGCCACCCCGCATGTGCTCGAAGAAAGCGCCGCGGCCGCGCTGGGCCTGCAAGCCGGCCGGTGGGTGTGCCTGTCGGTGACCGATGACGGCACCGGCATTCCCCCCGAGGTGTTGCCGCGGATCTTCGAGCCCTTCTTCACCACCAAGGCCGAGGGCCGCGGCACGGGGTTGGGGTTGGGGTTGTCGACGGTGCTGGGCATCGCCAACCAGTCACGAGGCACGGTGAAGGTGAGCAGCCACGAAGGGCGCACGCAGTTCTCGGTGTGGCTGCCCGCGAGCGATGGGCCGGCGGCGAACGCGGGGGTAGCCGCGCTGGAGAGCCGGGTGGCCCCGCGGGCGGCGACGATTCTGGTGGTGGAAGACGAGCCGCTCGTTCGGCGCACGGTGGTGCTGGTGCTCGAGCGCGCCGGCCATCGGATGTTGACCGCGGGTGATGGTGAAGAGGCGCTGGCCCTGCTTCGGCAGCCCGGGCACGGCGTGGAGCTGGTGCTGACCGACGTGGTGATGCCGCGCATGGGCGGCGTCGAGTTGGCTCGGGCGGTGCGGGCGAGTTACCCGCTGCCGGTGTTGTTCATGTCGGGGTTCCACGAGAGCCACGTAGAGCTGGCGGCCGAGCAAGTGCTGGCCAAACCGTTCACCGCGGACCAGCTCATGTCGGCGATCGAGCTGGCGCTGCGGACCTGAGCTCCCTCTCCCCGAGGGGGAGAGGGTTGGGGAGAGGGCGGACGGTCAACGCATTGGGGAATGGGCGCGCGAAAGCGGCAAAGCCCTCTCCCCGGCCCTCTCCCCCGCAGGGGAGAGGGAGGCAAGGGAGGCAAGGGGCGCGAAGGATCAGCGCTCGATCATCAGCGCGATGCCTTCACCGCCACCGATGCACAACGACGCGACGCCACGCTTCAGATCATGATCCTTCATGGTGTGCAGCAACGTCACCAACACGCGCGCACCCGAAGCGCCGATGGGGTGCCCCAGCGCCACCGCACCACCGCGCACGTTCACCTTCGAAGGATCGAGCTTGAGGATCTCGTTGTTCGCCAGCGACACCACCGCGAACGCCTCGTTGATCTCCCAGGTGTTCACGTCAGCGACGGTCTTGCCGGTCTTCGCGAGCAGCTTGTTGATCGCGTCGGCGGGCGCGATGGTGAACTCGACCGGCTTGCGCGCAGCGGCCGCGTGACCGACCACCTTCGCCAGCACGGTGAGGTTCAACGCCCTGGCCTTCTCCGCGCTCATCAGCACCAGCGCCGCGGCGCCGTCGTTGATGGAGGACGCGTTGCCGGCGGTCACGGTGCCGTCTTTCTTGAAGACCGGCTTGAGCGTGGGGATCTTCTCGGGCTTGGCGTTCTTCGGGCCCTCGTCTTCCGTCACCAGCACGGGGTCGCCCTTCTTCTGGGGCACGGAGACCGCGACGATCTCGTTCTTGAACAGGCCTTCCTTCTGCGCGCGGATGGTGCGGTTGGTCGACTCGACCGCGAACTCATCTTGCGCGGTGCGGCTGATCTTCATGCTGTCCGCGCAGGCCTCGGCGCACACGCCCATCGCGACGTTGTCGTACGCGTCGGTGAGGCCGTCGCTCATCATCGAGTCCTTGAACTCGACGTTGCCCATGCGGGCACCACCCCGCAGCTGCATGGAGATGTACGGCGCGTTCGACATCGACTCCTGGCCGCCGGCCACCACCACGTCGGCGTCGCCCAAGGCGATCGCCTGGTACGCCTGCACGACCGCCTGCAAGCCAGAGCCGCACACCTTGTTCACCGTGACGCAGGGCACGGTGTTGGGCAGGCCGGCGCCGAGGGCGGCCTGGCGAGCGGGGGCCTGACCCAAGCCGGCGGTCAGCACGTTGCCCATGATCACCTGGTCGACCGACTCGGCCTTCACGCCCGCGCGCTCGAGCGCCGCCTTGATGACCACCGCGCCGAGCTGGGGGGCGGTGAGCGACGACAAGGCACCCTGAAACGAACCGACCGCAGTGCGCGCGGCGCCGACGATGACGACTTCTCGAGCCATGGTTGTTCTCCTGAAGAATTGAAGTGTGGCTTTGGCTTATGACCGCGAGCTCACTCGATTTCAAGGCGAGCCCACCCCAACCGGCGTCTCCGCGTTCAGGGCGCGGCGCCGGCGTCAGCGCCGCACGCGGGCAGGTCACGGGCACGCACGAGGCCGCCCGGCTCGTAGGTCCACATGAGCAACTCGGTCAACCGCCTCCAGGTGGGCGCAACACACTCACCGGGCTCAAGCTCGCCGCGAAACGCCCATTCCGGGCCCCAGCTCGTGATGTACTGGCTTCTCCTCACCCAACGAAGGGCGGGCTGGCCTTCGAGAAGGCAGATGGGCTGATCCGAGAAGACCTCGGCGAAGAGGGCCTTGCCGCTCCGCTCGACGCGACTGAAGCGGCCGGAGAGGCCGACCCCGGGCGCCCCGGGGCAGGACGGGGCGAGCCAGGCGCATTGGCGTTCACGCTCTCCGGCCTGGGCCTTGCGGCAGCCGCCTTCTTCAGGCTCGCTGCAGTCGACGGCGAGGCACACCAGCACTTCTGCGGGTCGACCCGGCACGGCGAAGGCGACGAGTGCGGTGTGCGTGAACGCCCGGTATGCGGCTGTCCACACGGTCGCCTTGCCAGATGCGTCGACCAGCCCGAGACGAACGCCCTCATCTGAGAGGTGCACGAACGCGGTGAGCCCGCGGGCGCCCTCGACCTGCTTCACGCGGATCGTCCGTCGTTCACCGAACTCACCGACGGGCGCGCCGAATTTCTTCGCGAGCCAAAGGCGAAGGGGCTGCTTCACCCGGAACGTTTCAACCTGCAGCGGTTCCTCAGGACCCAGGCCGGTCTCGTACAAAGTGTCGGTCGGCATGAGCCCGATGAACCCGACCGGAGCGTCCTCGGCGGGGGCTGCAAGCAACGACATCTGAAGCAGGAGCAAGGGAAGCATTGGGGCTCGACGCACGCGCACCGACGCGGATCGCTGGAGCCCATTCAAAGTCTCGCCATTTCAGGGCTCAGCGGGGGTCGCGCCTGAGCATCATGTTCATGCCCGACCCCGAGCGGCCCGGCTTGCCCGGGTGCTGCGTGACGAAGGGGTTGCTCCCGGGCTTTGCGGTACGGGTCTTCGGCGTCGCGGCGGCCTTTTCACCAGCGGGCGCGACGGGCTTCTTCACTTCCGATGCTGCAGGTTTCTTCGCCATCGCTCCTCCTACTCTCAGTTGGGGCTGCTGCGGGCTTCGTAGAGCGGAACGGGATTCCTGCGCTGGGCACACCCGGGAATCTTCGCGCTGCACTGCGCTTTCGCCCGGGGCCCATCGTCGGGCGTGCGCCACTTGAGCGCCGCCTCGAGAGCAACATCAGCAGGTTGCCCCAGGTGCTGCAGGGCGAGCGCCTGCACGCGCAGGCAGTCACCATCACGCGGGTGCAGCGCGAGTCCTCCCTGCGCGGCGACCAGGGCCTGCGGGTAGCGGCCGACGCTGGCCTCCGCCATGGCGATGGACTGCCAGAGCCCGAGTTCGCCCGGTGAGAGCTTCAAGGCAGCGCTCCACGCGGCGGCCGCCTCTTTCCACTTCCACACCTGGCCGTACGCATCGCCCCGCGCCTTGAGGATCGCCGCGGTGGGCCCGAGCACCTTCTCGGCCGCCTTGAGCTGTTCCAACGCGCGCGGCAGTTGACCTCGCTTGCCCGCCAATTGCCCCAGCGCCCAGCGGGTCACGCCCACGTCTTCACCGATGGCCAGCCCACTGGCGTGCTCGAAGGCCGCTTCGGCTTCATCGAGGTATTCCTGCAGGCCGACCGAGAGGCCGAGCCCACGGCGGTACGATCTCAGCCAGGTGTCTTTGCTGGCGATACCGAGCAGCGAGACCTCCGCGTGATCGACGATCGTCACCGGCTGCACCACGCAGGGGTCGAGCATCGCGCCGGTCTGCTTGAACGACGCGGCCTGGAACGCCTTGCCGCGCGGCGTCTTGAGCTCATCGCAGGCGGCCTTCATCATCTCGTCTGAACGCGCACGGTGAATCAGGCGCGCCTCGACCCGCAGGGGAAACGCGTCGGAGGGGAGCCCGGCCGGAATGGTCGCGCGCACGCGGGTGACGCGGGCATCACGGGAAGGCACGGTGTGATTCCAGACGGCCGTGACGAACTCGTGGGTCTCCCGCTTCTGCACGGGCTCGCCCTTCGCGTTGACCACCTGCGATCGCACCTCGTGCTCGTCGGAGATCGCCAGCACGCCGCCCTTCGCCGTGCGCAGCGTCACCTCGACGCGGGTGCCCTGGTTGTCCAACACGCCGCCGGGGAACCGATGGCCGGTGCGCTCGTTGAACACGACCACGTCGATGTCGATCACATCTCCGGAGCCCGGCCGCGCCGCTTCAGCCGGCATCGACCACGCCTCGTCATTCACCTTCACCGCGGCCACGTCGATGGTGGCCGACTTCTCCAGGAAGGCCTGCAGCCGCGCGACCTGAGCGGAGTCACCGCGCATCGCGGCCAGCGTCGTATGCGCGCCCAAAAATCGATGCGAAGGCACCGTGCCCTTCTTGGCGGCCACGTCGCCCAGCACCGCCGCTTCGCGCGGCATGTGGCAGGTGCGGCAGTCCTGGCTGGCGACGTGATCGGGACGTTCGGCGGTGCTGCCCGCCCAGGCCGAACGTTGCCACGCGCCGTAGTCGTCCATGCCGAAGAACGCAGAGGCGTTGCCGGTCTCGTCGGTGAGGAACGACCGGTGGCACGAGCCGCAGAGCTCAGCGGTGCGCAGCACGGTCGAGGCCACGCGGGCGCGATGTTTTTCCAGCGTCGACTCTTCAGGGCGCGAGGGGAAGACCTCGTCGGCGCGCAGGGTGAGGCTGCCGTTGCCGTCCCGTGTGGCGTGCACCGTGCTGTGGCAGGTCGTGCAGGAGACGCCGGCGTGCGAGCGCGGATCTTCGGCGGCGATCTCGGCGTTCTCCATGCCGCCCGAGGTCAGCAACGCGAGATCGTGACAGCTGGCGCACATGCGGCTGGGCGCAGCGCCGCGCTCCTGCCGGAGCTTGTCGATCGAGACCCGGTAGATGGGGTTGGTGAATGAGGCCAGCGCGTGCGTGCTCGTCTTCCATTGCGCGGCGATGTCGGCGTGACAGCTGCCGCAGTTCTTCGCGTCGGTGAAGTTGGCCGAAGGGATGACGATGTCGGTGCCCTGCACTCGCACCTGACCAGGTGAGCTCGGCGCGGTTTCGTCGGGGAGCACGACCGGTGTGGCGGTCAGCAGGATGAGGATGAGTGAGGTCATGCCCTCACCCCAACCCTCTCCCAGAGGGAGAGGGGGCTCACTTCTTCCTCAGCGGCTTGCCGGCTTCGGCCTTGAGTCCCTTCACCTTCAACTCGGCGATCGAGCTCTCTGCGAGCTTCTCCACCTTCGATGGATCTCGCTCGACGAAGGCGGTGGCTGGTGCGGCCTTCGTTTGAGCCAGTTGGTTCGCCGGCGGTCCACCCCAGCGCCCGTAGACCGGAGCCTTGCAGGCCACCGGACCCGACCACGGGTAGCGAATCGCGTAGCGCGCCTGGAAGTTGTTGTACCCGTCGGGGCGTGAACCCTGCTCGAGCGTGGTGCCGTTGGTGAGGAACTCGCGGCCACCGACGATCGGCTCGGCCGCGCGGAACACCAGATCTTCGCCCAGCGACGCCTTGTCGTAGCGCGCGTGCAACCGGGTCAGCACGTACGTCTGGGTGGGATCGTACTGATCCGTCACGGCGCCCTTCGAGGGCACCACGTCGGCGCCGAGCGTCTGAAAGTCTTCCGCCGTGAGCGGCGTGGTCGGGCACGGATCGCAGCTGCTCGCCTGCCACGCGTACTCGGTGACGACCGCCTTCGGGTTCGCCTTGAGGGTGCGATCGAACAGGCTCACGTAGAAGTACGGGAACTCGCTCTTCGCCGACGGCACCAGGTCGATGTTCGTGGGGATGGTGACGTTCGGGTAGTTGGCCACCTCGTAGCGCTGGTTGCGCGCGAGCACGTGGACGATCAGATCCTGCTGCGACTTGGCGTTGATCAACCCGAGGCGGATGGGCAGCTCGAACTTCTCCGAGTCGTAGTGGAAGCGCAGCGGAGACAACGCCGCCATTCCGTTCTTCTCGAAGGCCACCTTCTTCGCGTTCACCTTCGCGACGAAGAACTTCATGCCCTGCTGAATGTACGGGCGAAAGAGAGGCTCGGCGCCCGAGGGGATCTTGTACTTCTCCTGCTTGAGCCAGGTCTCCAGGCCGAGCGCGTCTTTCGCAGACAGCACCACGATGTCGTACTCGCCGACCGAGAACTGAGCCTCCACCTTCACGCCCAGATCGCGGCGCCTCCTCGGCGGCTCGCCGGACGATTCCATCGTGCGCTCGACCAGGGAGTCTTCCTCCTCGTAGGTCGGCTCGACGAAGCAGGGGTCGACTTCCCAGTACTCGACGAGGCGCGGCGCAGCGAGCGTATCGATGCGGCTGAAGATCTCCTTCTTCAGCGTCTTCACGTTCTCCTTCTTGAGCACCACCGGCAC
>JAUYRZ010000095.1 GCA_030695565.1 Archangium sp. | reverse complement strand
AACAGCAACCGCTTCCAGACTGGCACTCCCGCCTTCAAGAACTCAGGCGTGAAGGGCTCTCGTTTCGGCGCTTCTTCTTCTGGCTCGCCTTCTGCCGGGGTCTCTTCTTGAACACCCTCGACGCTCGGGCCCGCCCGGCCGGTGAGCTTCATGCGCGCCAGCCCCACCACGGCGCCTTGCAGTGAAGAGAAGAGGATGACGCCCAACAGCCCGCGCCACCCGACCTGAGCGCCGATCATCGCCATGAGGTACTTGTCGCCTGCGCCCAGCGCTTCGCGGCCGGTGACCAACCAGCCGAAGATCTCCATCGCCCGGAAGACGAGGAAGGCCGCGATGGTGCCGATGAGCGCCGTCAGAAACGCGGCTTTCCCCTGCGGAATCGCCAGCAGCAGCCCCGCGGCGATGGCCGGCAAGGTCAGCTCGAACGGCAGAATCCAATGCTCCGCGTCGATGAAGATGAGGGGAATCAGGAACGTGAAGAACGTGAGCGCGGAGACCAGCGGCCAGTCGAAACCAAACCGTGCGGTGGCCGCGACGAAGAGGGTGCCGGTGAGCAGCTCGACCAGGATGTAGCGGGGCGAGATGGGCGTCTTGCAGCCTGAACACTTGCCCCTCAGCACCAGCCACGACACGACCGGAATGTTCTCGTACCAGGGCAGCTGGTGCCCACACTTCGGGCACTTCGACCGGGGGCGCACCACGCTCTCGTCATTCGGGAGCCGGGCGATCACCACGTTCAGAAAGCTGCCGATGCTCAGCCCGATGGCCGCTATCCACAATGTGATGAGTGCTTCCAAGGCAGACCGACGGTAGCAGCGCTAAAAGGAAATGCAGTGAACGAACCTTCAGGAAATGTACTGGGCCTCAAGCCCAGCGAGCTCAAGCACCTCAAGAACACCTGGCGTCGGCACGTGTCCGTGCGCGAGATCGTCAGCCCCGAGCTCGCCCGCCACCTCACGGAGTTCTCCCTCGAGACCAACCGCCAGGTCGGCGTGTTGCTCAACCGCAAGGGCAACGTCGAGGCGGTCATCGTCGGCAACGCCCACCAGCTCGAGCTGCCCGACATCGGCCGTGCCCGCGCGGGTCAGGTGCGTCTGCGTGGCCTGCGCCTGGTGCACACCCATCTGAAGAGCGAGCCGCTCACCCGCGACGACTTGACCGACCTGGCGTTGCTCCGGCTCGACCTGGTCGCGGCCATCGGCGTGAAAGATGACGGGTTGCCCGGGGTGCTGCACTACGCGCACCTGCTCCCAGAGAATCCGGCCGGGGAGATCTGGCGCACCGAGACCCTGCCCAACATCTACGACGACGCGCCCGACTTCATCGCCACCGTCGAGGCGCTGGAAGACGAGCTGGCCGCCACCACCAAGGTCCGCAAGGTCGGAGATCGCGAGCGCGCGGTGCTGGTGGCGGTGTGCCTCGATGGTGATCGTGCCGGCGCGGAGTCGTCGCTGGCCGAGCTCAAAGAGCTCGCGCGCACCGCTGGCGTGGAGGTGGTCGACGAGCTGCTGCAGCTGCGCCGCCAGGCCGATCCCAAGTACCTCATCGGTCACGGCAAGCTCGACGAGCTGAACCTGCGCGGCATGCAGAAGCTCGCGGAGGTGCTCGTGTTCGACAAGGACCTCTCGCCTTCGCAGGCGCGGCACATCGGTGAGGCCACGAACTTGAAGGTGCTCGATCGCACCCAGCTGATCCTCGACATCTTCGCGCAGCGGGCGCGGTCGGGTGACGGCAAGCTGCAGGTCGAGTTGGCGCAGTTGAAGTACCTGCTGCCCAGACTGGTGCAGTCGGATCAGTCGCTCTCGCGTCTGTCGGGTGGTGGTGGCGTCGGGGGCCGTGGTCCTGGTGAGACGAAGCTCGAGATCGATCGCCGCCGGGCGCGTGATCGCATCACCTTTCTCGAGCGGAAGATCGACCAGCTGTCGGGTGATCGAAAGACCCGCCGCCGTCAGCGCAGCCGCAAGGAGCTGCCCGTCATCTCCATCGTCGGGTACACCAACGCGGGCAAGTCGACGCTGCTCAACGCGCTGACCAAGTCAGAGGTGCTCGTCGAGGACAAGCTGTTCGCCACGCTCGATCCCACCAGCCGGCGGCTTCGGTTCCCTCGCGAACACGAGGTGATCATCACCGACACCGTGGGCTTCATTCGCGACCTGCCGAAGGATCTGATGGCCGCGTTCCGCGCGACGCTGGAAGAGCTGGAGGACGCGTCGTTGCTGCTGCACGTCGTCGACGCGTCGGATCCCGCTCGCGGCGCTCACATCGAGGCGGTGGAGAAGATCTTGAGCTCGCTGGGGCTCGACCGCACGCCGCGGTTGCTGGTGTGGAACAAGGTCGATCAGGTGCCCAAGCTGCTCGAGAAGGCGTTGCTCAAGCAGCGGGGCGGGGTGGCGGTCAGTGCGCTCGATCGGCGTGGGTTTGATGAGTTGCTCATCAGCGCTGAGGACACTCTGTTTTCGGAAGGTGCCGATGCCGATGCCGCGGTGCTCGCTCAGGTCACGGCGGGCGTCAACCCTCTCCCCGACCCTCTCCCCCTCGGGGAGAGGGAGCCTCGTCGGTAGTTGTTCTCAGACCAGCAGGCCCAGCACGCTCTCGAGCCAGCGCTGCGTGTCGTGACGTGACGGCACCAGGTTCTTGTCGAGCGCGTAGCCGAACAACGGCGCTGCGAATTCACCGGCGGTCTTGAAGCGCGTCTTCAAGTCGGGCGTGAGCGCCTTGATGATCACCCCCGCCAACGGCTTGTCGACGTAGTCGGGAATGCTCAGCCTGGGATTGCGGATGGCGGCCATGATCTGCTGCTCGCTCGCGCCTTCCTTCTGAAACGGGTGGTAGCCCACCACCACCTCGTGGAGCATCACGCCCACCGCCCACAAGTCAGACGCGGGGGCCAACGCTTCACCACGCGTCTGCTCAGGCGAGAGATACGAGAGCTTGCCCGCCGCCGTGCCTTCCGCCGGCCCGATGCCCGCCTGGGAGCTCGAGGCCACGCCGAAGTCGCCCAGCTTCACGTCGCCTTCACCCGAGAAGAAGACGTTCGAGGGGTTCACATCGGAGTGAATGAGGTTGAGCGCGGTACCCGAACGGGTGGTCGCCTTGTGGAAGTAGGCCAGCGCCTTGAGCACCTCGATGCACACGTGCACCCCCATGCCCATGGGGAAACCCCTCATCGCGCGCCGATGGGCGGCCATCACCTCGAACAGATCGCCCCCCACGAGGAACTCCATGGCGATGAAGGGTCGGCCGAAGGCGACGCCGTGCTCCATCATGCGCACCAGGTTGGGGTGAGACAGCAGCCCCATCAGGTCGGCTTCGTCGGCGAACTTCTCCTCGGGCGTGCCCTGCCGCATCATCTTGAGGGCCACGTTGACCTGATCACCCTTGTCGTCGACCGCCTCCGCCAGGAAGACCTCGGCCTGTCCGCCCTGACCCAGGCGCGAACGCACCAGGTATTTCCCGAAGCGCCGGCTGGGGACTTCAATGGTTCGGGGCTGGTCCATGGGCGTTCGCCAACTGCAAACCTTAGCTGGCACCCCGAGGACGGGCGACGCCAATTCCCGCAGAGCGGGGAGGATGAGAGTACAATCGGCGCTCGTGACGTGCTCGTCGTGCGGGTCTCCACTCTCTGAAGGCGCTTTGGTTTGCGCCGCCTGTGGAACGCCTGCGACGGCGAGGCTCCCGCCCACCAGCATCTCGGGCCGCGGTCTGCGCGCGGTCACGCCGTTTCGTGAAGAGAAGTCCGTGATGCCCATGCGCACGGGCGAGCTGCTGCTGGGCCGCTACCTGCTGGAAGACAAGATCGGCGAAGGCGGCATGGGCACCGTGTTCATCGCCCACGACTCCGAGCTCGATCGCAAGGTGGCGGTGAAGCTGCTCGCGGCCGCGTTGGTCAACGACACCGAAGTGCGCGAACGCTTCGAGCGGGAAGCGCGGCTCACCGCCAAGCTCGATCACCCGAACATCATCCCCATCTACGACGTCGGCAGCCACGAAGGCCGGCCGTTCATCGTGATGAAGCTGCTGCAAGGCGACTCGTTGGTGGGCCGCTTGCGCGCCAAGGGTGGTTTCACCGCCGACGAGACGCTCAAGCTGATGCGCCAGCTCGCGCTCGGCCTCGACTACCTGCACGGGCAGGGCTTCATTCACCGCGACATCAAGGCCGCGAACATCTTCGTCTCGCCCGAGGGGCTGGCGACGATCCTCGACTTCGGCATCTTGCGGCAGAAGAGCGCCACCACCGGCATCACCAAGACCGGCATGGTGATGGGCACGCCGCACTACATGGCCCCGGAGCAGGCCCTCGGCCTCAAAGACGTGGATCACCGGGTCGATCTCTACGCGCTCGCGGTGGTGCTCTTCGAGTGCCTCACCGGCACGTTGCCGTTCGAGGCCGACTCCGAGCTGCGCCTCATTCAGCTGCAGGCCCACGCGCCGGTTCCGGAGATCCTCGATCGCGCGCCGTGGATTCCGCGGCCCGTGGCCGACGTGGTGAAGAAGGCGCTCAGCAAGAAGCCTGACGATCGCTACGGCACCGCCGCTGAGCTCGTCGCCGCGCTCGAAGCGGCGTACCTCGAGGCCAAGTCGTCGAAGAGCGCGTTGCCGGTGGTGCCCGCGCCTGCGGTGCCCAGCCACACGTCACCGAGCCTGCGCAAGCTGTCCTCCAGGGTGTCTTCGGCTGCGTTGCCGGTGGTCACCGGGAGGCCCGACCCCACCACCGGTGAGCTGTCGGCCGCGGTGCACGCCGGTCGCAGACCCTGGGGCGCGCTCGGCCTCGCCGCCCTGCTCGCCGCCGCCGCCGGCGTCTCTTTCTTCGTGGTTTCCCCCGGAGAAGTGGTGCTTCCCGTGGTGGTGATCGATGCCGGCGCGCCCGTCGTGGTGATCGCCGAACCCGACGCGGGCGAGGCGCTGATCGAAGCACCCGACGCAGGTGAAACCCTGCTCGCCGAGGTTGACGCGGGTGCCCCGGAGCCTGAAGTCGATGCGGGCAGCGTGGCCGTGGTCGTGGCGGACCCCAACCCGGGCATCAAGAAGCAGGGGCTCAAGAAGAAGGGGCGGGTGAACGTCATCACCACGCACGCCGGCGAGCCGTATTGGGCCCAGGTGTCCATCGATGGAGTGCCGCGCGGCCGCACGCCGCTGCTGCTGGATCTCCCCGTGGGCCGCTACCACGTGCTGATCGAACGGCCCGGCTTTCGTTCCCTCACGCGGGAAATCCGGGTCGCTTCAGGGCGCGCGGTGGTGGTGAAGCTCGAGCTCGTTCCCTGACGGAAGATTGTTTTCCTTGAGCGGTGCTGGCGGGTGTGGTCCGAAAGCCTCTACTCCATGCTGTCTGCCGCGCTTCCCCTCATCGCCTTGTTGTTGATGGCCCCAGCACCCAAGGCACGGGTCGACGTTCCCAAGCTGGAGCAGGGGCAGAAGCTCTTCAACCAGGGCGACTTCGACGCCGCGCTCAAGATGCTCGACGCGGCCGCCATCGACGGGGGCGACCCTGCCACCCTCGAAAAGGTGCAGCTGCTGCGCGCGCAGTGCCTGGCCGCCCGGCAAGATTTTGCCCGCGCCGAAGAAGCCTTCGCGCTCGCGCTCGATGCCAACCCCGAGACCACGCTCGATCCCACCCGGGTCGATCCCACGGTGGTGCGCCTGCTCGAGTCGGTGCGCGCCCGCCTGACCGGCACGCTGGTGGTGGGCTCTACGCCGCCCGGTGCACTGTTGATGTTGGACGGTAAGGAAATCGGCCCTGCGCCCCAGACGATCGCGGCGCCCGCCGGCAAGCACAAGGTCGAGGCGCGTTGGGGTGAAGGCGCGGCCCAGTCGCTCGAACTTCAGGTGCGGCCTCGCCGCGAGACGCGCGTGGAGTGGGTGCAGGCCAGCGCAGCTGTGGTTCCCGGCCCGGGTGTACTGGAGCCCCGCCCGCTGCGGCCCTTCGGCGATCTGCGTGGCGTGCTGGAGCCTGCGACCTCGGGCTTCGTCTCGGGTGGGCTCGAGCTGGGTGGCGGCATCGAGCTCAGCTGGTTCCGCATCGGCCTGTTCGCGCGGCTCTTTCCCTTCTTCGGCATCGTGCCGCGTTTCCAGCTCGCGTTGCCGGTGCTCGACACGGTGAACGTGCTGCTCGAGGTCTCCGCGCTGACCAACTTCCTGCCCAACGGTTTCGGGCTGGGCATCGGCGGCGGCGGCGGCGCTGAGTACTACCCGCTCAAATGGATCGGCGCCTATGTGCTGATCGGCGGCCGGCACCACTTCCTCTGGCCGGGCCGCAACGACAACACGGCGTTCACCGCGACCGCCGGCGTGCGCCTCCGAGTCCCATAGTTTTGTTTCCCTCTCCCTGAGGGGAGAGGGGCACGGTGAGGGGGAACACCTGGAACCAATTCTCGAGTCCCTGCTGCACCACCCCGGAGATCCCGCAGTCCTGCGAGTGCTCTCCGACGCGCTCCTCGAGCAAGGAGACCCGTGGGGCGAAGCGATCCGCCTCGCGCTCGATCTCGAGAGCACCTTCCCCGGCCAGGACGAACACCGCCGTGGCCACCGCCGCCTCTCGCGCCTGCAAGCCCGCTACGGCGCCAGCTGGAGAGCGCGCGTCCGCCAGCCGCTGACCGGTCTCATCCGAGCGCCCGTCGGCTTCTTCCGAGCGATCCCCTCGCAGGTGAACTCGAGCGACACGAACATCGCCACGCTGCTCGACGGTCCGGTGGCGTGGCTCGACTTCACGGGCGCCGGCACCGAGCTGGTGCCGGTCTGGCCACGCCGTTCGGGCATCGTGCGGGTCGACGTGAGCCAATACGGCAACCAGGTCAACGCCCGGAAGCTGCTGGGCCCCGGGTTCACCTCACTCACCTCGCTCTCACTTCCATTCAACGACGACGCGCTGTCGCTGCTCGAAGAAGCCGACTGGTCGGTGCAGCTGGAGCGCCTGCGTCTCTATGGCAACGTGACCCAGGTGGTGGTGCCGCAGCTCGACCGCCTGCTCGCCCTGAAGCTCCCGAAGCTGCGCACTCTCGAACTCGAGGGCCTCGATCTCGGTCTCCCCGGTGCCGAGCGGCTCGCCGCCATGCCGTGGAAACTCGAACGGCTCACGCTCTCCGCCGCGAACTTCGGCGTGAAAGGCACGGTGCTCTTCGCGGCCTCGAAGGCGCTGGCCACGGTCAAAGAGCTCAACCTCTCCCGCAACACCATGGGCCCCAAAGGCGCCGAGGCGTTGGCCACTTCGCCGCACCTGAAGCAGCTCATCTCGCTCGACCTCGAGTCGACGGCCAGTGGCGGCAAGTCGTTGGCGCCCTTCTTCGAGTCGCTCGCGTTGCCCGCGCTCAAGGCGCTGTCGCTCTCGTCGTGCGGCCTCAAAGGCAAAGCGATGGAGCCATTGGGAAGCTCGAAGAACAAGGCGCTGAGCCAACTGACCGAGCTCGATCTCGCGGGCAACCTGATGGGCGACGACGGGCTGACGGCGCTGAGCAAGAGCACCGTGCTGAAGAACCTCAAGGTGCTCCACCTCGGCGGCAACGCCATCAAGGGCCCGGGCATGGCTGACCTGGGCAAGAGCGCGCTGCTGACTCACGTGGAAGAACTCACGCTCGCCCACAACAAGTTCCAGAACACCGGTGCCAAAGGGCTGGCTGCTTCGAAGAAGGTGGGCGCACTCGAGGTGCTCAAGCTCGGGCACAACTGGCTCGGCGTACAGGGCCTCAAGGCGATCCTGAACAACCCCGCGCTCAGCCGCCTCGATGAAGTGCACGAGGGCATGAACAACTACGGCAACGAGCTGGCGCGCTCCTTCGTGAAGTCCAAGACGCTCGCCTTGTGGACGCTCAACCTGGGCCCCGAGACGACCACCGACGTGTTGGCTGAGCTCGTGGTGGCCCCGCGCCTGGGCACGCTGGAGTTGCTGCGCCTGCAGTGTCAGGCCTTCGACGACGAGATGGCTGAGGCGCTGGTGAAGGGCCCGTTCAGCAAGGGGTCGACGACGTTGCTGATCTCTCGCGTGTGGTGCCGGCTGCTCACCGATGCGGGCGCGCAGAAGCTCACGGCTGTCCTGGGGCCGCGAGTGTCATTCGGCTGACTCACCGTTCGCCCCCGAGATCAGGTGTTACGGATACTGCATCGAGATGCACTTTCGAGCGCAAAAGCCATGTCCACCGTAAGGGCCAGTGCTCCGAGCACATCTCGATGCAGTATCCGTAACAAGCCTCGACTCAAGGCCAAGGGCCGACACGGAGGCCGTGGACGAAGGGTTGTTGGGTCCGACGCGCATGGCGCACAGGCCTCTCGCTTCGGTCGAGGACGCTCAGCTGAAACCTGCTGTTACGGATACTGCATCGAGATGCACTTTCGAGCACCCAAGGCATCTCCACCGTAGGGGCCAGGGCGCCGAGCACATCTCGATGCAGTATCCGCAACAAGCCCCATTTGCCTCAGTCGAACATCCACGGTCGAAGCCGAGAGGCCTGCGCGCGACGAAACCTGTGCAGACCCTCAAACTCCCCGCGCTTCAAGGCGCTTTTCGCCGGCTCACTGCGTTTCGAAAAGCACGAGGTGGCCGATCGACGCTGAGCCGTCTCCGCCAGAGACCTCGATCTCGATCACCTCGGTGCCTGCCGGAACTTCGAACTGCTGCAGGGTCAGCCCGGGTGCCGGCCGCTCGGGCAGCTTTCGGTCGCCCAGCACCTCGTCGCCCGAGCGGAATCGAAGGAGATAGAGGTCGTTCCCATCGACGCTGATCTCGTACCGCTTGGCCATCGTGGAGGGTCCGAGCCGAATGCGCGCGACCCCGGGCGAGAGCTTCAACCCGTGCGGTTGAAGGAAATACGCACCTTCGACGGCAGCACCTCGCAGTTGTGCTGCGTCGACCTCGAGCACCTGGGGGCGTTCTGCCGGGTCGCACCGAACCTGCGGCGCATCGGGCGTGCGCTCGAGCACCAGCTCATCGACGAAGGCCGGCACCGACGAGCCGACCAGCACGTCGATGCGGCCGTCGCTGAGCATCTCGAGCACGAGATCATCGAGGCTGCTGCGGGCCGCGCTGCGCCCCTCACACAACACGCCGATCTGCACCGGTGTCTTTCCTGCGGTGATTCGCCATCGGCCTGCTGGCACACCCAACGCGACCAGATGTGCGGGCGCCGCGAGCGTGACCGAGGCGCGCAAGCGGCCGTCGTTGAGTTCGGCTCGACCCGAGGCCTGCGCCAGCAGCCAACCGGGGACCACGATTCGTTCTGCGCCGCGAACGATGCCGAGCGGGCCGTCTTCCCGGCGAATCCACAGCTCCCCGGAGAGCTCCCTGGCGAAGGGGCTGTGGTAGCGCATCAGTTGGTACTTCTCGGCGAACTGAGGGTGCGCGAGGAACTGCTTGCCGCTGAGGAAGCAGGCGTCGCGGCCACCACCGGCGCCGCACATCGCCAGAATGTCGGGTTTGCGTGTCCACACGTAGGCGCCATCACCGAGCTCGTGCCCGGTGGAGAGCGTCAACCCCGGCGGCGGGTGCGTCGCGATGTAGCGATCATTGAGCCCCAGCAGATCGAGGCTGGGCAGCTTCGAGAAGTAGGGCAGCGCCCCGGCCGCATCGACCGCGAGCAGCGGCTCGCGAGGACCCCACGCCTCTCGAAGGAACGGGCCCAGGGAGTAGCCCTCGAACTCCCAGCGTTCATCGTTGCCGCGTTTGTTCTGCGGGTCGAGGCGTTGAGCGCGCTGGTAGTTGAAGACGATGAGGCTCAACACCACGAGCAGTGATGCGCTCGCGGACCACCGCAGCCACCGCCGCTCGAAGCGCGTGCGTTCCCACCAGGTCTGGCCGCCCTCGGCGATGACCAGCCCGAGCGGTGCGAGCCCCAGCAACCACTGTCGCCACGCAGGAAAGATGTCGCCGCCGACGGTCACCAGGTAGCCGGCCCAGAGCACCGAGGTCACCAGGGGCACCACCCACCGCCGTTCACTCCTGACCTGAACGATCACCGCGAGGCCCGTCGCCGCGAGCAGGAGCCCGCCGAACGCAAACCAGTGGCGCAGGTGAGAGAGCCCCAGATCCACGCGCGCGAGGCTGAAGCCCACCTTCACCAGCGCGGTGTTGGGCACCCAGGCGTCGTAATAGACGCGTCGAAAGGCCAGCTGAACGAGCAACGCGGCCAGGGGCGCGAGGCCCCAGAGAAACGACCTGCGCAGTGAAGCCCACGAGCTCGATCGCACCAGGTTGCCGATGAGCAGGCCCCCGATGAGCACTGCGCCGTCGGCTCTCAGCAGCGCGAGCAGCACCAGCAAGACCTCGAGCGCGATGAACTCTCTTCGCGGCATTTCAACGTTCGGTTGCTGGCGCATCACCAGCCACAGGGCTGCGATCAACACGCCTGTCTGAAAGCCGTGTTCGAGCCCACCGATGGACCAGACGGCCAGCGGGCCCGTGAGCGCCAGCATCAGCGATCCCGAGAGCACGCGCGGCGTGGAGATCGAGGCCGGGCGATCGGGCGCGAGGGCCGTGAACACGATCGCACCCGCGGCGCCCAGCAGGCCGAGTCCTCGGGCTGCCACGATCAGATCGACCTGCAACGCACCGAGGAGCGCGGTGAGCAGCACCCAGGCGAGATCGGTGTAGCCCTCGACGCGCTCACCGTCGGTCCAGGTGAGGCCCTGACCGTCGAGCAAACGCTCTGCGTAGCGCAGGCTGATCAGCGCGTCGTCAGAGATGAACGGCGCGTAGAACCACGCGTGCGCGGCCGCGACGAGAAGGACGAGCCCCAGAGCGACCACCGCCACCACGCGCTTCACTGGTGGTGGTCTAGGCGAGGGCTTCCTTCGAGTGAAGCGGTACGGCATGAACTTCGCTCGCTCACGCTGCGTGACGGCGGTAACGAACCCTTCAACGCTCGACGGCCAACTCCTCGAGAAGCTCGAGATCCGCCGCGCTGTCCAAATCCTGAAGCAGCTCCAGGTTCTCGATCACCTCACGGTCCTCTGCCGTGAGCTGAACCCCGCCATCGAGCGCAAACACCAACACCCACCCCAGCACCGAACTCATCGGCGCCGCTCCCGGGCGCGCTCCCGCAGCTGCTGCCGCTGTTCCTGCGACAAGCTGCGCCACTTCCGCAAGTTCTCCCGCATCTGCTCGCGCTTCTCGGGGTTCGCCTTGAGCCACCCGCGCATGCGTTGCCGCAGTTCCTGCCGCTGCTCCGGGTCGAGCTTCCTGAACTCACCCATGCGCCCGCGCAGCTCCTGGCGATCCTCCAAAGACAACTTCGTGAACGCGCGCAGGTTCTCCCGCACCCGCTCTTGATCCTCCGAAGGCAGCTGCTTGAAGCGCGACAGGTTCTCCTTGATGCGCTGCTTCTCTTCCGGGGGCAGTTGCTTGAACGCCTTCAGCTTCTCGCGCAGGGCCTGCTTCTCGGCCTCGGGCAGCGCATTGAACCGCTCGACCGCCGAGCCCTGCGCGTGAGCCAGCATGCCTGCGGTCATCACCATCAGAACGAGCGCTCTCATTGCGTCACCTCGAGCTCATGCAGTTGCGCCACCACGTCGAGATCCTCCGTCGAGCCCAGGTCCATCAAGTCGAGGTCTTCCACCACCTCGAGGTTCTGCGCGAGGAGCAGCTTGTCCTCGTCGATGGCCTCTTCTCCCCGCGGCCACACGATGAGGGTGACGCCCGCTGCCAGCGCCAGCCCCAGCGGCAACAGGCGGGGCAGGGAAAACCAGCGCTCGAAGAAAGTGGGCTGAGCGATCGCCTCCAGCACCGCGCGCCGCAGCGCAGGAGACGTCTGCGGCGAAGGCAGCTCCTCCACCACCGCGATGCTCGCTCGAAGCCGCCGCTCGAGTGAACGCAGCGCAGGATCCTTCTCCATCGCCGCCTCGAGCGCGCGGGCCTTCTCCGGGGGGAGCTCCCCGTCGATGTACGCGGTCAGGTCTTCTTCGAAGTCACTCATGCAGCATTCCCTTCCGGGATGGCGTCGTTCTTCAGCGCGTCGAGGTGTTTGAGCACCTGCAACGATGCCCGGTGAATGAGGCTCTTGACGGCCGCCTCGGTGGCCTCCAGCGCATCGGCGATGTCGCGGTACGCCATGCCTTCGAAGCGGCACATGGTGAACGCCGCCCGTTCCCGATCGCTCATGTTCTCGAGCGCGCGTTGCAGGGCCTTCTCCACGTCTTTCGCTTCCAGCACCTGGTCCGGCGTCTCCGCGGCGCTGGCGCGATCGATGGCGTCGTCTTCCACGGCAGCCTCCCCTTTTTCGGCGGTGCGCCCGGGCCGGCGGAGCTCGTTGAGGCAGGTGTTGGTCGCCACCCGGAAGAGGAACGTCTGGAAGCGCGCGGTCTGTTGATAGCGAGCCGCGCTCCGGTACAGCTTCACGAAGACGTCCTGGGCCAGCTCTTCCGCACGGCCCGCATCGCCCACGAAGCGATGACAGAAGCGCACCACGCGCTGCTGATGGCGATCGAAGAGCTTCGCAAACGCGGCGCGATCGCCCTGGGCGACCTGCAGCATCCACTTCGCGTCTTCATCGGGTTCGACGTGCACAGGGGTCTTGAACCCGGGAGCGGGCCGGGAGTTGCGGGGCCGCTAAGGCCTCAAAATCACTTCAGGTCTGCTCGAGATATTGGGCGACCGCGGTGGGGGCGAGCGGGTCGAGGGTGTGCCGGCAGCAGAAGGCGAGGAAGGGGTAGAGCAGCTCGAGCCCGCGCTCCAACGACTCACGGGTCTCGCTGCCGTCGAGCTCGAACCACACGGCCGCTTTCCCCGCGGCTTCCGGGGTCGGCGAGAGCAGCGAGAACGCGGCCTCCAGCGCTTCTTTGCGGCGCGGGTTGGCCTGGCCGAAGAGGCTCTTCTCTTTGGTCTCCCCCGCGAGCACCAGGCGTACCAGGGCGGCGAACGCGCGCGCTTCGGGAACGGCGAAGTGGTTGCCCATGCCATCGAGCCAGGTGGTGAGCCTCTTGCGATCGGTGCGGCTCTCGGTGGCCAGCATGCGCGGCTTCTGGCCTTCGATGGGTGCCTGCTGCAGCGCGGCGAAGGTGTAGTCCCAGAAGGCGAGCGTGGCCTCGTCGGGATCGAACTCCACGTCGATGTCTTCCGCGTAGGCGATCGCCGCCGAGACACCGTGCGCAGGCGTGATGGCCGGGGGCGGCGGAGGCGCTTCGAAGTCGGCCTCGATGATCTCCACGTCGGCGGCCGCGTCTTTGGGCGGGAACCACGAGCCGGGCGGGGTGAGGTTGAGCGGCGGCGGCGGCGGGGCGGCTTCTTCCGCATCCATGATGACGTCGGCGTCGGGCACCCAGCCCCCGGGCGGCGTGACGTTGTCGTCAGGAGAAGGCGCGGCGAGTGGCTTTCCGTTCTTCACCAGCGAGCGGAAGCTGGGAATGTCGGGTGAGTCACCCAGCGCCACCTGCTCGAACTCGGGCTTCGTCTCGGCCCGGGGAATCACGGGCGCGACGGGGGGAATGGGCGGCACCGAGGGAATGCGCACCTTGCGCGTGCCCTCTTGCTTGCGCGCGGCCTGCTCTTCCAGCCCCTCGAAGAACTCGTCGAGATAAGGGCGCAGCTCGGCCCACAGGTGAATGAGCCCGGCGTCGTGGCCCACGAGATCGTTCGCAAACGAAGGGTCCTGGTAGGCCTCGGCGAGCAGGCCCGCGCGTTGGGCGAACTCAGTGCGGCTGGTCTCCACGCCTTTGCGCACCAGCTCCAGGTGATAGACGCAGCGCGCGAACTCCACCCGCTTGTTGCCCACCGGCTCCAGCTCGTGAATGGCGCGTTCGAGCGCCCGGGTGTCGTCGCGCAGCTTCCAGCACGCGGCCAACGCGGTGTCGAACCTGCGCATCTCGAACTGCACCAACATCGGCGCGACCGACAACCACAGGCTCTGCAAGGCCGGGTGCCTGCGGGAGATGTCGTCGCCGCTGCCGTCACGCCAGAACACCAACAGCACCTCGGCCAGCTGGCTCAGGTGACCGCGGCTCTCTGGATCACCCTGGCGCGCCAGCTCGAGTTCGAAGAGCGCGGCGACGAAATGAGCCAGCCCATCACCGCTCGCCTTGAGCGTACCGACCTCGGTCTTCAGGCGCGTCACGTCGCTCAGCGCGGCAGCGCAGCGCTCGATTGAATGACTGAGCTCGACAGGAAGCTGCTGGGCGGCCACGGAGCCGCGGATCCTGCCTGTGTGCGCGGGCGGGATCCACTGTGACGAGTGACGGCAGCTGACAGCGAGTAAGGTTGACGCCGATGGAACGGGTGCAACCGCCTCAGTCGATGCTGGAGGGCTCGGAGCTTCCTTCCCTCGCCCCGTTTCCCGAGGCCTCCCTGGCGCCTGCCCTGGAGCTGCTGGCCAGCACCGCCCGCTCCACCCCCGGTCAGGAAGGACGGGATGCCCTCGTTTCGCTCACCCAGGCGCTCACCACGCTGACGCCCACCGAGGAGAACGCGAAGGCCTTGTCGCGGCTGCTCGATGGCGGCGCTTTTCACGACCTGGTGGGCGACGACGGCAGCCTGATCCGCGAGCTCGCCGTGGAGACCCTGCTGCGCCTCGGCTACCCGTACGCGCTGCAGATCCACCCTGATGAGTTGGCCTGGTACCGGAACCTGCATTTTGTCCGGCGGCGCAATAAGTGGCTGGTGTTACTTGGGATTTTCGGCGTGGGCGCCATCGCCGAGACCCTCCTGTTGCGCCTCTTCTGAGTTGGATGTCAGTGCCCTGATCTAGAAGAGCGTTGACAGTGACACGCAACGCTTGTTCAGTAGTTCCTACAAACACGAAGCACTTGAGGGGATGACCAGATGGCGAACACCGAGAAGGAAAAGGCGATTGAGTTGGCGTTGCAGGCCGTCGAGCGGCAGTTCGGCAAGGGCTCGATCATGCGGTTGGGCAACGACGAGCCGATGGCGAAAGACATCTCGACCATCCCCACGGGCTCGGTGGGCCTCGACATCGCCCTGGGTGTGGGTGGCGTGCCCCGCGGCCGCATCGTTGAAATCTTCGGGCCGGAGTCGTCGGGTAAGACGACCTTGTGTCTGCACATCGTGGCCGAAGCGCAGAAGCGGGGCGGCGTGTGTGGCTACATCGACGCCGAACACGCGATGGACGTGGGCTACGCGCGCAAGTTGGGCGTGCGCACCGACGACCTGCTGCTCTCGCAGCCCGACACGGGTGAGCAGGGCCTGGAGATCGCCGAGATGCTGGTGCGCTCGGGCGCGATCGACGTGCTGGTGATCGACTCCGTGGCCGCGCTGGTTCCCAAGGCTGAACTCGAAGGCGAAATGGGCGACGCGCACATGGGCGTGCAGGCGCGCTTGATGAGCCAGGCGCTGCGCAAGCTGACCGGTGCGGTGGCCAAGAGCCAGACCTGCCTCATCTTCATCAACCAGATCCGCATGAAGATCGGCGTGATGTTCGGCAACCCCGAGACCACCACCGGCGGCAACGCGCTCAAGTTCTATGCTTCGCAGCGCCTCGACATCCGCCGCATTGGCGCCATCAAGAACGGCGACAACGTGGTGGGCAGCCGCACCCGCGTGAAGGTGGTGAAGAACAAGATGGCGCCTCCCTTCAAGGAGGTGGAGTTCGACATCATGTACGGCACGGGCATCAGCAAGGAGGGCGACTTGATCGACCTCGCCGGCGAGCACGGCATCCTCGAGAAGAGCGGCTCGTGGTTCGGCTTCAAGGGCGAGCGCATCGGCCAGGGCCGGGAGAACGCCAAGGAGTACTTGAAGGAGCACCCGGCCATCGCGCTGGAGATCGAGACCTTGCTGCTGGCGAAGTTCGGCGTGAAGGCCGGCGCGCCCCTGGTGGCCGTCGAGAACCCGCCCGCGGAAGAAGTGGAAGAGAAGCGGCCCCGGGTCAAAGCCGTCAAGTAAGCGAAGTCCTCCCTCTCCCCTCCGGGGAGAGGGGCCTTCCTCGCAGTCCAAAAATTAGCGCCCACTCACCCCTGTGGCACGGTGTAGCGATGACTGATCGCCGCGCCCTGAACCGCCGAACCCGGTCGCTCATCGCCGAGCCGCTGACGCGAAAGCGCGAGCGGCGGGCTGACGAGCGGCGCGATTCGCCCCGCCGTGAAATCGCCCTCGACGTGCGGGAGCCCGGCCGCAAGAGCCGCTCCTGCATGGGCGATCTCTCCCTGGGAGGGGCCTCCTTCGTCACCACCGCACCGCCGTCGGGCGACTCGGTCGAGTTGCTCTTCACGGTGCCGACCTTCATCGGGCCCATCATCGCCAGCGCCGTCGTCATCGCGCGCAAGGGCCTGCCCAAAGGCACCCAGGTGAGCGTGGTCTTCACCGACCTCGACATCGAAGCCGAGCTGGCCATCGCCGAGTGGTTCGATGCGAGATCCCCTCTTCCTTCGGGAGAGGGTCAGGGTGAGGGCGTCAGGGCGAGCGCATAAGCCAAGGCTGCGCCGTCATCCGCACCCCACTGGCACCGCCCCGCGAGCCCTGCTAGCCCGCGAGGCTCCATGTCGTTGGGCAAGCAGGGCTGGCTTGAAGAACTCATCCGCGAAGGAGTGACGAAGTACCGCCCTGACGCCTCGAGCAATTCCTTCCGTGAAGCCTCTGCCTTGCCCCCCGGAGTCGGCCGCGCCCGCCGCTACCTGCGGGGCATCTTGCGTGAGTCTGGCCTGCTCTTCGGCACCCCCGACGCGCCGGCAGCGGGCGAGCAGAGCCTGGGCCCCGAAGAACAACTCTTCCTCGCGGTGTTGCGCGTCTTCACCCGCATCGCGCTCGACGTGGCGACCCTGGTGGAAGCCGCGCCGGGCCCGAGGCAGGAACAGCTGCTGCTGCTCTTCGCGGCGTTGAGCCACCGGGTGGACGACGCGGAAGACGTGCATCGCCGCATCGAGCGAGCGGCCAAACAGTGGCCGGTGCCGCAGAAGCTCTGGCTGCGGGTGGAGAAGGCGATGGAGGAGCGCGCCCTCTCGTTGGGAGCAGACCCCTACTACGGGCTCGTGCTGCACAACGGCGCGGTCTACGCCGACGCGAACCTGTTCGGCCGGGTGGCCATCGCGTACTTCTCGGGCACCACCTTCCCGCGTGAAGCGGTGGAGCGCCGCCTGGGGTTCGCCTCGCAGCAGAAGGCGCGGCTGGTGGAAGTGCTGGTGGGCCTGGTGAGCGCAGAACGCAAACCCGGTTTCCCCGCGCGCAGAGCCATCCTCCGGCAGATCGACGATCTGCGGCTGCCTGATCAGCTCGCCGACGAGACGCGCGAGTTCGCGAGGAAGGCCTTCGAAAAGCCGGTCGCGCACAAGCGGCTCACCGCCGGGTTGCGCAGCCGCGACATGCGCCGCTTCATTCTCGAGCAGACGCTGCTGGCCTCGTTGGTCGACGGCCGGCGCAGCCCGCGTGAAGTGGAGTGGACGCGTTCATTGGGCGCGCAGTTGGACTTCACGCCCGAGAACATCCGCACGCTGGAGCTCGAGGTGGCGGAGTTCTATTCGAAGCACCGCAAGGTGGTCGACGTGTTCAGCCTCTCCGGCGGAGCGGAGGTGATGGGCGAGCAGTGGGTCGACGAGATGTCGACGTCGGTGAAGAAGAACTACCGCGCGTTGCTCAAGGAGATCCGCGAGACGGGTGAACTCTCGAGGCTGCTGGCGCGCGCGGCGCGGGGGCACACGTTGTCACGCGAAGAGAAGACGGCGATGCGGGAGCAGTTGATCGACGTGGCGAAGGCGGTGCCCGCGTTGGCCATCTTCGCGGCGCCGGGTGGCGTGCTGCTTCTTCTCGCGCTGGCCAAGGTGCTGCCGTTCGATCTGCTGCCGTCCTCCTTCCGGGACGAGCCCGATGAGCGCCTCCGCCTGGTGCCTGCTGAAAACGCTCCACGCGCTGCCGTGCCTCCCGCTCCCCGAGGGGGAGAGGGTCGGGGAGAGGGCTAACTCTCGCTACGCGGCATGAGCCTCCACGGGACGGGCGGCAATGCGGGCCACCCGATTGAGAAACGCGGGATCGAAGGGCTTGACCGCATAGTCCTCCGCCCCGAGCTCGAGGCAGGTGCGGCGCATGAACTGGTCCTCGACCGCGGAGAGAATGATCACCTTCACGTCGCAGGTGATGGGGTCGCGCTTGAGCCGCACCAGCAGGTCGCGCCCGTCGATGCGCTGGTGCACGTCGAGCAGGATGACGTCGGGGTGGTGCAGGCGGGCGAGGGTGACGACGTCGGAGCTGGTGTCGATGATGGGGTCCAGACCCGCGCGGCGCGCTTCCCGGGCGAGGGCGGCGACCAGCATCGGTTCATCGTCGGAGATCAGCACGGTGGGTCTGCGGTCGGCCATGCCCGGAAGCCAGAGCAACCGCCGCACCACCTGGAGAGGGGCCAAACTCCTGATCCAGCGGTGGGTCAGCCGGCGGCCACGGGTGAACCTGGACATGGGCGGTCAGGGCGGCCGAGGGGGGCGCGTCGGGATCAGCGTGTTGGCAGGATGTTGCGTTGACACATCGGGGGCCATTCGATACGTGGCCCCTCGTCGGACACCGGGGAGTGGCTCAGCCTGGTAGAGCACTTGGTTCGGGACCAAGGGGTCGCAGGTTCAAATCCTGTCTCCCCGACTGGTGAAGGCCCTGAAGTCGTTGGAGAAATCCACCGGCTTCAGGGCCTGTCTTTTTCCGACAGCGGCCCGAGGCGACATCGAAGGTGGTCCCAGGCCACGACCGCTGCGTGAAGTTGGCTCATCGAGCACCGATCGACGCAGCCGCAAGGCGTTGGCGATGACGGACACGGAGCTCAGCGCCATCGCAGCACTGGCCACCATCGGGCTGAGCAGCAGGCCGACGAACGGGTACGCGACGCCCGCCGCGATCGGAACGCCGAGGGTGTTGTAGACGAGCGCGAAGAAGAGGTTCTGCTTGATGTTCCGCATGACCTGCATCGAGAGGCGTCGCGCGCGAACGATGCCACGCAGGTCCCCCTTCACCAGGGTTACGCCGGCGCTCTTCATGGCGACGTCGGTGCCGGTGCCCATCGCGATTCCAACGTGCGCCCTGGCAAGCGCGGGCGCGTCGTTCGTACCGTCACCGGCCATCGCTACGATCTTCCCCGCTGCCTGAAGCGCCTTCACCACCGCTTCCTTCTGCGCAGGCAGCACCTCGGCATGAACCTCGTCGATGCCGAGCTCTCTTGCGACCGCGGCTGCCGTGGTCTTGCTGTCTCCGGTGAGCATCACCACATGAACGCCAGCCTCTGCGAGTTCGCGCAGCGCCTCAGGCGTGGTCTCCTTGATCGGATCGACCACCCCCAGAAGCCCAAGAACGGTGTCCCCCTCGGCGACGAAGACGACCGTCTGGCCCAGGGCTTTGAGTGTCTCTGCGGTCGCGGCGAGCGATCCCACCTCGAGCCCCAGCTCGACCAGAAGACGGGAGTTTCCAAGCGCCGCTCGCTTCCCTTCAATCAACCCCTCGACGCCGCGGCCTACCTTCGCCTCGAAGGCAGTGAGCTCGGGGATCTTCAGGTTCCGTTTTCCGGCGCCCTCCAGAATCGCCTTGGCGAGCGGGTGTTCACTGCGCAGCTCCAGCGCCGCTGCGACGGCGAGAAGACGGTCCTCAGTCGCGCCTGGGTTGGCGTGAACGCTCTGCAACCGCGGAGCGCCTTCGGTGAGCGTGCCCGTCTTGTCGACGACCAGGGTGTCCACCTTGCGCAAGATCTCGAGCGCCTCGGCATCGCGGAACAGAACGCCTGCTTGAGCGCCGCGACCCGTACCGACCATGATCGACATCGGAGTCGCCAGACCCAGCGCGCAGGGGCAGGCGATGATCAGCACGGCGACCGCGTTGACGAGGGCCAGGGTGAGGCGAGGCTCAGGCCCCCAGATGCCCCAGATCAACGCGGTCGCAGCAGCGATGGCGATCACCGCTGGCACGAAGAAGCCAGAGACCGTATCGGCCAGACGCTGAATGGGAGCGCGACTGCGTTGCGCCTCGCTCACCATCGCGACGATCTGCGCCAGCAAGGTCTCCTTGCCGACACGCTTGGCTTCCATCACGAAGCTACCCGAGCCGTTGATCGTCCCTCCCGTCACCGGGCTCCCCGTCGTCTTCTCCGTGGGGATCGGCTCACCGGTCAACATGGACTCGTCGACGGCGCTCCCGCCCTCCAGCACCGACCCATCGACGGGCACCTTCTCCGATGGCCGAACGCGCAGCTTGTCGCCGACGCTGATGGTCTCGAGCAGCACTTCCTCTTCAGTCCCGTCAGGTGAGACGCGTCGCGCGGTCTTCGGCGCCAGCCCCAGCAGGGCGCGAATCGCTCCAGTGGTGGCGTGGCGGGCTCGCAGTTCGAGCACCTGGCCCAGGAGCACGAGGGTGACGATGACCGCCGCCGCCTCGAAGTAGAGCTGCTGCATCTCGCCATGCGCTGCCTGATGCGGGAGCAGTTGCGGGGCGACCGTGGCGAACACGCTGAAGCCCCACGCCGCTGCGGTGCCCATGGCGATCAGCGTGAACATGTTGAGGCTGCGGTTCCTCACCGAGGCCCAGCCGCGCTGAAAGAACGGCCAACCACCCCAGAGCACCACCGGCGTCGCCAGCGCGAACTGCACCCACGAGTTCACCTGAGGTGGAAGGAGTGAGCGCCCGATCAGCACGTCGCTCATCGCAATGAGGAACGTCGGGAGCGTCAGCGCCGCGCTGACCCAGAACCGGCGCGTCATCGAGAGCAGCTCCTGGTTGGGCTCCTCGGAGAGCGTCGCGACGACCGGCTCGAGCGCCATGCCGCAGATGGGGCAACTCCCGGGCCCATCGCGGATCACCTGCGGGTGCATCGGGCAGGTGTACTTGGCACTCTGCACCAAGGGGCCCATCGGACGAGCTGATGCAGTGACGAATTGGGTCGGTTCCGCTCGGAAGCGTTGGCGGCACCGCTCACTGCAGAAGCCGTAGGTCACTCCCTCGAATTCCGCCTGCCCACCTTGGGGCGCCGCGGGATCGATCTTCATTCCGCAGACCGGGTCTTTCGCGTCCATGGTTCCTCCACACTCGATAGGCCCCACGCAGCCTTCACGTGACGGCATCGCAGTCGGAACAACGTGGAGCCGCCGAGCGCTCTGAAACCCCGAGCGCCCAGCTATCAACTAACCGGAGGAACCAGCACCTGCTTCGCCTCGGTCACCGCGGCTTGTATTCCCAGTGCCACGGCTCACGGGGAATCGTGCGGAAGCCGTAGCGCGCTGCATTGGCCTTCAGCCACGCGCCCGCTCCCGGGCTCGCAGGCAGATTGACGTCGACGGCGCTGCCCAGGCCGTGATTGCTGGTTCCCGGGCGAGCCGCCAGACCCAGACGGCCGTTGGGCTGGCGCACTCCGTAGATGCCCTTGCGGCGCGCGACATCGACCTGCGCCGCGTACGTGCGGTAGCTGTCCGTCAGTCGAATGGTCACGCCGTCGCGTCGTGCAGCGGCTCGCATGTCCGTGAAGGCGCGCGCGGCGTTGCCGTACATCTTGTGCCCGCCACCAACGTCGGTCAGCGCGTTCGAGGGAATGCGACCGTTGCGGTAGGGGACGCGATCGGTCGCTCGCGTCGTAGCGCCCGGCGTCGTTCGCGTGGTGTTGGCGGGTCGCGGGGCAGCCGGCTGACGGGCGGGGCGCGCCGGAGTCTGGGGGGCCCGGTCGAACCCATCGTGTTGGTGACGGGGGAGCTGAAGACGCTGACCGACCTGCAGCTTCCGTGGGTTGACTCCGGGGTTTGCTGCGCGAAAGCTCGCCAGAGAGATGCGGTTGCGCTGGGCGATGGTCGACATGGTGTCACCGCGACGAATCGAGACTGAAGTGGGCATGGCGTGCTCCGGCTTAAAACGGAGTTTTCGGCGAAAGGCAGCGGCGAGTTGCGCGGGGGGCAAACCTCAAGCCACCTTTTCCCCGGACGCCATCAGTCGAGATACACCGTGGCGGTGAGTCGGGCGGTGAAGGGGTAGGCGGGGGTGTAGTTCACGTCGTCGCAGCCCTGAAACGAGCCGTCCATCGACGACGCGAGCCGGCCCCGGGTGCCGCAGTTGAACCCGGAGGGAACGGCGCCGCCGACCGCAGGCTCACCCTGCAGGCGGCTGGTGGTGGCGAACTGCGCCTGACGGTAGGTGCCGTTGAACAGGTTCTCGATGTCGAGCGCGACGTCGAACCAGCGATGCCGGTAACCCAGGTGCAGGTCGAACTGGGTGAAGCCCGGCGCCTGGAGAAACCCGTCGTCGTTCGCAGGTCTGTCTCCGATTCCGTAGAACCGCAGGCCTCCGCGCAGCACGCCCGGGCCCAGCGGGTACCGCCCGGAGAGCCCACCTGACCAGGTCTGCTGCGGCGCCAGGGCAAGCCCTTCGCCGCTCGGCCCGTTGGCGCTGAACTGCGAGCGGGTGAAGGTGACGTCGAGATCGGCCGCCAGCCACTTCGTCAGCTCGAAGCGTGTGTCGAGCTCGACGCCATAGCGCAGGGTTGCGTCTCCCACCTCGGTCGTCCCCTCGTCTCCGATCCACACCGTCTCGTTGGCGAGCTGCAGCCGCCAACCGCTCGCCGCGAGATCCCAACGGTCGAAGAGCCGCGCGCGCGTACCCACCTCGCCACCGATGCCGCGGGTCAACGGCGTGACGGGGTCGGCCGAGAAGGCACCGCGCACGTCGTTCGAGTGGAAGCCGTGGCCGTAGTTGGCGAAGAAGTCCCACTGCACCAGGGCGTTCGAGACAGGCGAGACGATGAGGTTCACCTTGGGGCTGAGCTGGTACGCGCTGCCGACGCCAGAGCCAGCGCCGAGCCGATCACCGACCGTGAAGGTGATGCCGTCTGCGCGAACGCCGGCGTTGATCCGCAGCCACTTGAGCGGGGTCACCTCTTCGCTCAAGTACACCCCGGCCAGCGTCTCATTCACCCGGGTGTCGACCCGCGCGCCCCGGCGCTGGCGCGTGGTGGTCTGCCAAAGCTGGTTGTCGATGTCGTCGCTGCGCGCGTCCACGCCCACGGTGGTCTCGAAGCTCACGTCGCCGACGTGGTGCACGACCCGGTAGGAGAGCTTTGCGCCGAAGAAGGTGCGGCGGTCGACCTGCTCGATCTCATCGCCGTTGACGGGGTCGTTCAGAAAGCCCGTGAAGTTCGAGAACATGTTGAAGCTGTACGTGCCCACGTACGCGAGCGCCTTGAGCTCGCTGCGTTCGGTGGGCCGCAGGCGGTAGAGCAGCGCCAGCTGGTGCCGGGTGGAGTTGCCGCCTTCGGTCGGGTCGAGCGAACCGAAACGGTCGATGAGCCCCTGCTCGACGGCACGGTCGGCGATCTGCCCCGAACCTTTCCAATCACCCCCGGAGCCCAGGTGCACCAGCGAGAGCGTCGAGTTGTTTCCCAAATCAAAGCTCAAACGATTGAACAGCTTGTACTGGTTCCACGCGTTGGGATTGACGAAGGGTCCGTTCGCCTGACCCAGCTCTGCGGCAAAGGAGGCCTTCAGGTGCTCCAACTTCACGTTGGCCACGAGGAGCGCACGCAGGGTCGGCAGGCCCTTCCCGGGGGAGCCACCGAAGCCCACCCCGGCGCTCGAGTGCTCGAAGGCCTCCCGGCTGATGAGGTTGATGGAGCCCGCGGTGGCGAAGTCACCCTGCGACGCAAAGCTGGTGCCCTTCGTCACCTCCACCCGCTCGATGGCCTCCGGAATGATGAAGTTGGTGTCGGCGTAGCCCTGGCCGTGCCCATGCGAGACCATGTTCACGGGAACGCCGTCGACGTTGATGGCCACGTCGGTGCCGTGGTCTGCGTCGAAGCCTCGCAGGAAATACTGGTTGGCTTTGCCACCGCCCGAGTGCTGCACCATCACGAGCCCCGGGGCGATCCGCAGCACGTCTTGAATGCTGGCGATGGGGCGCAGCGCGAAGTCGCGATCACGCACCGAGAACGACGAACTGGCAGACATCGGCCGCTGCGCCATGACGGTGGTGCTGAAGGCGGAGGGGGCTGCAGGAAGACCTCCATCCATGGCATCGGGCGGGAGCCTGAAGACCGAGGTGAAGGTCACGAACGAGCGCACTGGTACCCCGTCCTGGGTGGCCGGGGCGAACACGTATTGTTTCACTGCGGCTGCTGCAGCCGCGTCGAAGTCTTCCCCTGCCGACTCCAGCACGCGCACTTCGGTGACGCGCCCCGTGGCGTCAATCTGGATCTCCAGGTGAACGTGCGCTTCGCGACGCTCAGCGAGCGCCGCTGGCGGGTAGACCGCCTCGACGGGGGTAAGAACCCGAGGTGGCACCACCACGTGCGAGACGCCGCCATCGAGCTCGTCGTCGTGGTCATCACCACCATCGGGCTCGTGGGCAAACGCAGCAAGAGACAACACAACACAACACAACAACCAGCGAGGCTGGGGAAGCATCAGAAACTCCGAGAAATTTTCAAGGGAAAGTGGGGTGTCGAACCAGGAGGTCACGACAGGCCCACTACGGCCCTTGAGGATTCTCGACGGAGTTCCACGACTCGATGACGGGCGAGGAGGGCAGCGCCACCTCGGCCAACCTCACCACCGTACTGACGCGAGTCAGGTCTGGGGCAGCCGGGGCAGCGCACGCAACGACGAGGAGATGCTCGAGGCTCCCCGCGCCGTGCTGCTCAGATGACGCAGGAGCGCTGTGCTCGTGTCGATGGCCCGTGCGTCCGTGCGTCGAAGCGTGGGCGAGCGGCGCGACGAGCAGGCCCCAGGCGAGGACCGCCAGCCCAAGTACCGCCAACTCTCTTCGGTCGGCTCGCGAAAACAGGCCAACACGATGAGCGAGCGGCCCCATGGTGGCAAGGGCGATTTTTCGGGAGATCCTGCTCGAGTTCGCCCGCCCTCGGGGCGTTGTGAGTCACCTCAGGCGGTCGGGTGGTGCATCTGCGGCCAACTGGGCCATCGCCGACGCAGCAGCTCGTCCACCGAGAAGGCCCAGGGGACGGACACGGCGAGCAGGGCGAAGCACGCGCCGATCAAGCACACGGACAGGCCGAATTGGCCGCTCATCGCGAGCCGGGCCGCCTCGGGCGCTGCCCAGAACGCGCTCAAGGTGAACGCCGCAGGCACCAGGTACAGCAGCAGCAGCGCGAGCCCGATCCGTGGCGCCAGGCCCAGCACCAGGCTCACTCCGCCGAGCACCAGGAGGGCGCCCGCGATCATCACCAGCGCCGACGAGACCGGCACGCCGCCCGCGGTGACGAGGCTCGAGAACCGAGCTCCCCGCGTGAAGTGATCGAGGCCAGCGAGGACGAAGTAGCCGCCAAATAGAAGACGTCCCAGCAGCATCAGCCAGCTCACGGCGTCACCCTCCCTTTCGCTTCAGCCGGGCAGACAGCAGCTCCGCTCCGCTGGGCTGCATGACCTGGGGGCTGGGCTCGGCGGTGATGAAGAGCTCGAAGTGGCGAAACGGCGTCACCGCGCTGAGCCGACCGTTCAGGTCCGGGGTGACCTGCAGCGCACCGAGGTTCTGCACCCCCGACTCGCCCGCCGGTCTTACCCAGACCACGTAGGTGCTCGCTCCCGGGCTCACCCGCTCCGGCAGGGCCAGGTGCCGCACGCGCACCTCGACCAGCGTGTTCTTGTTTTCAGACTTCGATGCGCGCACGTCCACCTCTCCTTGCGCCGCAGGGATCCCCCCATTCGACCGCAACGGCGCGTGGCTGACCGAAGCGCAGCTCGTTGCTCCGGCGATCGTCACCACGCCCATTAGAACTCCGACTCGTTCTCGCCACATGTGAGGCTCCTTTGTGTCAAGCAAGCCGCCTTCGTCGACAGCTCGGGCGGTTCGGTTCGCAACGAGCGTTTCAACTGCAAGTGATGGTCCCGCTGGCGCCATGGAGGCCGAGTCACACTTGAAAGAGGATCCGAACTTGATGAGCCCGCCGCAGGTCGGTGTGCGCGCCCTGCTGATGCGCGTTGGCAAGCGCATCGGCGTGGGGCCGGTGCTCGATGAAGCAGCGCAGCTGGCCTTCTATGCGGTGCTGGCCCTGGCGCCTTTTCTGGTGGTGCTCACCTCGCTGGCCGCCTTCGTGCCGAGCGCGAGCGCCGTCGAGCGGCTGCTCAGCCGGGCCGAAGCCTTCATACCGGGCCAGGCCTTCCAGCAGGTCTCCCAGGTGGTGCACGACGTCGTCGACAGCCGCAGCGCGACGCTGTTCACCGTGGGTTTGGTCACCGCGCTGTGGAGCGCCTCGCGCGCGGCCAACGCGCTGCGCACCGCGCTCAACTCGGCCCATGGGCTGAAGGAGGGGCGCTCATTCCTTCGCCGGCAGCTGATCGCCGTCGGCTTCACGGTCGTCGGCGCCCTGCTCCTGTTGGCGTCGGTGGTGGCGTCCCTGGTGGGGGCGGGCCTGGTGGAGCGCCTCGGCGCCGCGCTGGGCTTCGAGGTGGGCGCGGAGGCAGCCGTCTGGGGCGTCATCCGCTGGCCGGTCGCCATCGCGAGCCTGGGGGCGCTGGCCGCGCTCGCCTACCGGGTGCTGCCCGATACGCGTCCCCGGGCCGGCTCGACCGCGTGGGGGGCGGTCGTCGCCACCGCGCTCTTCCTGGCCAGCAGCCGCCTGTTCTCACTCTACGCCGAGCACTTTGCCGACTTCGGCGCCACCTACGGCTCTCTGACCGGCGCCGTGGTGCTGCTGCTGTGGAGCTGGCTGTCGGCCATCGCC
Source organism: Archangium sp. (assembly GCA_030695565.1). GTDB lineage: Bacteria > Myxococcota > Myxococcia > Myxococcales > Myxococcaceae > Archangium_A. Next base: position 19,072 of record JAUYRZ010000095.1, on the reverse strand, counting down.
TTCATCGTCGGCGGCGAGGTGACCGCTGCGCTGCCCGGGGCTCGCCCCCGTCGGGTGCCCTGACGTGGGTCACTCGGCTTTGAGGTGAAAGACGCGGGTGCTGCCGCAGTCGAACTGGCTGACCTCCCCATCGACGCTCAGGGTGAACGCCGGCGCCGTGCCCTCGGCCCCGGAGACTGTGAGCGTGTCGCGGGTGAGCCGCAGATCGAGCGCATGACCCCGGTAGCGGATGCGCATGTCGAGGCGCTTCATCTCGCGGGGCAGCTGCGGTGTGAGCTTGAGCACGTCGCCGCTCACCTCGATGCCCGTCGACACGCGCTGCACGAGGTCCACCGTGCCCGCCATGGCCCCCAGGTGGATGCCCTCTGCGGTGGTGCCCTGCTGCACGTCGCCCACGTCGCTCTGCAGCGCCTCGACGAAGAAGTCCATCGCGCGTGGCCGGTCGGAGCGCGCCAGGACCCAGGCGTGCGCCACCCGGCACAGCGTCGAGCCATAGGAGGCGCGCGGCGCGTAGTAGGCGACGTTCCGCGGAATGGTCTCGCGCTCGAACGGATACCCCAGGCGCGCGAAGAGCCCTCCGAGCTCCTCGGCGGAGAACAGGTAGAACAGCATCAACACGTCCGCTTGCTTCGAGAGCTTGTAGTGATTGGCGCTGTCGTGCTCCGCCTCGAGGATGAGGTCGAGCCGCTGAATGTTCCCGTACCGGGCGCGATAGGTCTGCCAGTCCAGCTCGCGCAGCTGCTCGTAGCCCTCGAACTGGCTGATGATTCCCTGATCGTGAAAGGGGATGTACATCTTGCGGCTGAGCTCACGCCAGCGGGCCAGCTCGTCGGCGGTCAGGCCCAGTCGGGTGATGAGCTCGGCCCGGCGCATCTTCGAGAGCAGCTCGAGCACCTCCAGCGCCCGGCACATCACCCAGACGGCCATGAGGTTGGTGTAGGCGTTGTTGTCGATGCCGGGCGCTGACGAACCCGGGTAGGCGTCGTGAAACTCGTCGGGGCCCACCACCCCGCGAATTTCGTAGCGCCCGCGGGTGGGGTCGAACGTGGCGAAGCTCGACCAGAAGCGGGCGATGTCGAGGATCAGCTCTGCGCCGTGCGAGTGCAGGAACTCGAGATCACGGGTGACCTGAAAGTACTGCCAGACGTTGTAGGCGACGGCGCTGCCGACGTGGCGCTGCAGGTACGAGTTGTCTTCTACCCACCGCTGCGAGCGCGGGTTGAGGTTGGCCGCTTGCGTCTCCTCGCGCCCGTCGCTGCCGCTCTGCCAGGGGAACATCGCGCCCCGGTAGCCCGCTCGGCTCGCCGCGGCCCGCGCCTCACCCAGGCGTCTCGATCGGTACATCAGCAACGACCGGGTGATCTCGGGCATGCGGTAATTGAAGAAGGGGAAGATGAACAGCTCGTCCCAGAACACGTGGCCCTGGTACGCCTCCCCGTCCATCCCCGCGCGGGCACGCCGATGTCGAGCCCGATGGAATTGGGCGAGACGGTCTGCAGCAGGTGAAACATGTTCAGGCGCAGCAGCATCGGCACGTTGACCTTGAACCCGGGGTCCGCCGGTTCCACGTGCACCTCGAACTGGCGCCACAGGTGCTGCCAGGCGTGAACATGGTCCGTCAGCAGGCTGGCGAAGGTGCCCGCGCGGTCGATCGCCGTGCGCGCCGCCAGGCCGCACTCCGAGATCGCCTGATCGCGCGAGGTAGAGAGGGCGACCACCTTCTCCACCACCAGGGTCTGCCCCTGCGCGAGCGCGACCTCGAGGTCCTGGGCGATGGAGCCCGCTTCTTCGATGACTTGTCGGCGCGGGTCGATGCGCTGGCCGTCGATGGCCGCGCAGGTTCGCGCCGCCAGCGCGACCTCGAGGTTCGACTGCGAGGTGCGCACCCGGAGCGCCACGGTGTTCCCGTCGATGAGCTCGCTCACCGGCGAGACCAGGTGCTGGCCGTTGAACTTCCGATACAGCCTGGCGCCCGCGTTGACCACGCGCCCGTCGAGGGCCGAGCGCACCGTGACGGCCGCAGACCAGTTCTCGGCGGTCAACGAGAGCTCCACCGCGCCCAGGTGCTGGCTGGCCATCGAGACGAAGCGACGCTCCTGCAGCGTGCTGCGGCGGCCCTGCGCGTCTTCGAAGCGCACGTTTCGCAGAAGCACTCCGCGGCGAAGGTCGAGCTCCTGGCGATAGGAGAGGCGCTTGACGGCCCTGACATCGAACCAGGCCTGGCCTTCGACCCGAAACTGCAGCGCGACCCAGTTGGGAAAATTGACGAGGTCTTCGTTCTCGACCACCCGGCCGGAGAGCTCGGTGCTGAGCCGGTCGTAGCCGCCCGCCAGGTAGGTTCCCGGGTAGTGCACCTCGTCGGCGACCGCGCCGGGGGCGGCCCCACGCGTCGCGAAATAGCCGTTCCCCAGGGTGCACAGCGCTTCGCGGATGCCCTCCTGCGCGGGGTCGAAGTCATCGAACACGAGTGACCACGCCGAGGGTGACTCCACCGCCACGTGGATCTGCGCGAGATCGGTCACCACGACGTGCGCGCCGGCCTCGCGGAGCGCCTGCGCGTGGGCCAGGCGATCGACGCCGATGACCAGCCCGAACTGGCCGGCCCGGCCCGCCTCGACGCCGGAGAGGGCGTCCTCCACCACCACCGCGCGCGACGGCTCCACGCCGGCTTGCCTTCGAGGCCGAGTTCCTCGACGTCGAGCCCGTCCACGCGCGTGTCGAACAGCGCCGTGAGGCCCGCGGCCTTCAGCACCTGCGCGCAGTTTCGACTGGAGGACACCACGGCCGTTTTGATCTGCCGCGCTCGCAGCTTGCGCACGAGGGAGATCGCCGCTTCGTAGGCCTCCACCCCCTGCGCTGCCACGTGGCCCAGGAAGTAGTGGTCTTTCTGACTGCCCAGCCCGTGCACGGTCTCCTGTTCAGGGCCGTCACCCGGCCTGCCCAGCCGCAACTCGATCCCGCGTGAGGCGAGAAAATCTCTCACCCCGTCGAGCCGGGGCTTGCCGTCTACGAAGCGGGCGTAGTCGACGTCGAGGTCGAAGGGCACGAACGCCGCGCCGACGCGCCTGGCACGCTGCTCGAGGAAGCTGTCGAAGAGCTTCTTCCACGCCGAGGCGTGCACGCTGGCGGTTCGCGTCAGCACCCCATCGAGGTCGAACAGCACCGCGTCGAAGTCTCGAGGTGAGAGCGCCGCGATGACGTTCATCTGGCACTCGACGCGTCAGCCGATCCGGCACCGCGTCGAGCAAGCCAGGTCACGTTCCAACCCCGACGTGACGAACGCTGTGATGCGCCCGACGTTCGGCCGCCGCGTACATGAGCCCCAGAGGCAGGCCGAAGAACATCGCGTGCATGGCCATCTGCAGGAACTGGGGTGCGTCGAGGAACCACGGATACAGGACGCGCGCGATGAGCTGGAAGTTGGCCAGCCACAGCATCGCGCCGAACAACAGACCAAGCCCGGCCTGGCGGCCGAAGCTGGTCTCCGTCGATGTGGAGAACCTGCCGTTGATCAGGCCGTAGATCAGGCCGAACACCCCCGACAGCGCGAAGTGCACGATGGTCCCGACGATGAGCACTGCGGCAGCGGAGCTCTCCATCAGCGCCGCCTGGCCGAGCACCGTGCTCGCAAACATACGAATCGGCATCAACGCCGGTTGGCCCATCATCGCCGCGCCGACGACCTCCATCACCACGAAGATTGCCCCCGCGATCAGTCCAAATCCCACCCCCTCTTTCGCTCCACGCTTCATCGCTTCGCTCATGACGCTTCCTCCGTGGGTGTTTGTATTCAGCGCTGCAATCACGGCACCACTGCCACTCCGGGCTGCCGGTTTGGGCGGGGGGCTCGAGGTGGCGCTGCGCTCTTCCCCTCGGCCGGCGGCGCCTTCAGCCGCAGCAGTCGGGCGTTGAGGGCGACGATCACTGTGCTCGCCGACATCAACAACGCGCCCACCGCTGGCGTGAGCACCACGCCCCAATGGAAGAGCGCGCCCGCCGCGATCGGGAGCGCGACGACGTTGTAGCCGGTGGCCCAGACGAGGTTCTGGATCATCTTCCGAGAGGTGGCGCGGGAGAGCTCGAGGATGGCGAGCACATCCAGCGGGTTGCTGCGCACCAGGATCACGTCGGCGGTCTCGACCGCCACGTCAGACCCGGCCCCGATGGCGATGCCCAGATCCGCCTGCGCGAGCGCTGGAGCATCGTTGACGCCGTCGCCGGTCATCGCGACCAGCACGCCTCGCGCCTGAACCTGCTTCACCTTCGCCGCCTTGTCCTGCGGCAGGACCTCGGCGAAGTACTCGTCAAGACCGACCCGGTCAGAGACCCACTTCGCGGTCGCCTGATTGTCGCCCGTCAGCATCATGCAGCGGATGCCGAGGGCCTTGAGGGCGTCGATGGTTTGTCGGGCCTCGGGTCGAACGAGGTCGGCCAGCGCAATCGCGCCCTTCAGCTCGCCGTCCACGAGCACGAAGACCACGGTCTTGCCCTCTGCCTGCAGCTTCTCGATGCGCGGGTCGGCGAGTTCGATTTGCTGCTCGCGAAGGTAGCCGGGGCTGACGACCTTGATGTCTTTGCCGTCGACCCTGCCTTCGGCGCCTCTCCCGGGGAGACTCTGAAACCCCTCGACGGGGCGCTTCTTCTCGGAAGCAGCGGCGATGGCCACGGCGATGGGGTGCTCAGAGTTCGCATCGACAGAAGCGGCCCAGGCGCGCACCGCCCCTTCGGTGACGCCCTCGCCGAGGACCAGGGTGTCGGTGACGCCGAAGCGGCCCTCGGTCAGGGTTCCGGTCTTGTCGAAGATGACGGCGCTCAGCTTCCGGGCGCCTTCGAAGGCGGCTCGATTCCGAATGAGCAGGCCGTTCTTCGCGGCCAGCGCCGTGGAGACGGCCACCACCAGCGGCACGGCCAGGCCCAGGGCATGCGGGCAGGCGATGACCATCACGGTGACGGCGCGTTCGATGGCGAACGCGAAGTCCCTGCCCACCACCACGAACCAGATCACGAAGGTGAGCGCCCCCCCGCTCAGGGCGACGATGGTGAGCCACAGCGCGGCGGTGTTCGCGAGGTCCTGCGTCTTCGATTTGCTCTCCTGGGCTTGCTTCACCAGGTCGATGACCTGGGAGAGGAACGAGTCCTTTCCGCTGCCCTTGACCGTGATGGTCAGCGAACCCTCTCCATTGATGGACCCGCCGATGACCTGGCCGCCGGTCTTCTTGGCGACCGGGGTGGACTCGCCGGTCAGCATCGCCTCGTCGACCGAGCTCTCGCCCTCCACGATGGCCCCGTCAGCGGGCACCTTCTCCCCCGGCTTGATCAAGACCCTGTCGTCGACCGCCAGTTCCCCGAGGGGCACGTCCTGGACGCTGCCGTCGGCCATGAGCTTGTGAGCGTCAGACGGCATCAGCTTGGCGAGCGCCTCCAGGGCGCGAGAAGCCCCCATCACCGACCTCATCTCGATCCAATGCCCGAGCAGCATGATGTCGATGAGAGACGCGAGCTCCCAGAAGAACATCTTGCCGGCCAGGCCGAAGACCACGGCGCTGCTGTAGAGGTACGCCGTGGCGATGGCGACGGTGATGAGCGTCATCATTCCGGGACGGCGGGCCTTGAACTCTCTCGACACGCCCTTGAAGAAAGGCCAGCCGCCGTAACCGAAGACCGCGGTGGCGAGACCGAACAGCACGTAGACGTCGCCCGGAAAGTGAATGGTCTGGCGCAGCCCAACCAGCGCCTGGAGCATCGGCGAGAGGGCCAGGATCGGGAGGGTCAAGCCCAGGGACACCCAGAGGCGCCGCCGGAAGTCGGCCGCCATGTCGGCGTGGCTGCCGTGTGCGTGAGTCTTCTCTTTTGCCGTGTGCTCAGGCTCGTGTTCATTCATTTTCATTCAAGTTCTCTCGTTGGCCATTTCCAGTTCCGGATCTCCGGCAGGTCCTGGCCATGTCTGTCGATGTATTGTTTGTGATCGGCCAGTTTGTGCTCGAGTTGACGCGCGAGCGCACGACCCCGGTCGCCGGTCTGGGGGAGGCGACGGATGGTGTCGATCACGAGATGGAAACGATCCAGCTCGTTGAGCACGGTCATGTCGAACGGCGTGGTGATGGTGCCCTCTTCTTTGTAGCCGTGGACGTGGAGGTTTTCGTGGTTGGTGCGCCGGTAAGTCAGCCGGTGGATCAGCGTCGGGTACCCGTGAAAGGCGAAGATGACCGGCTTGTCGCGCGTGAAGAGCGCATCGAAGGCGTCATCGCTCAAGCCATGCGGGTGCTCTGAGGGCGGTTGAAGCTTCATCAGGTCGACGACGTTGACCACCCGCAGCCTCAGCTCGGGCAGGTGCTCGCGCAGAATGGAGACCGCAGCGAGCGTCTCGAGCGTGGGCACGTCGCCGCAGCAGGCCAGCACCACGTCGGGCGCGCCGCCTTGATCGGTGCTGGCCCACTGCCAGATGCCGGCCCCGTCGGCGCAATGCCGGGCGGCGGCCTCCATCGTCAGCCACTGCGGGGCGGGGTGTTTGCCTGCGATCACCACGTTGACGTAGTGGCGGCTGCGCAGGCAGTGATCCATCACCGAGAGCAGGCAATTGGCGTCGGGGGGCAGGTAGACCCGCACCACGCCGGCCTTCTTGTTCACCACGTGATCGATGAAGCCGGGATCCTGGTGCGTGAAGCCGTTGTGATCCTGCCGCCAGACATGTGAAGCCAACAGGTAGTTCAACGAGGCGATCTTCCGCCGCCAGGGCAGGTGCGCGGTGACCTTCAGCCACTTCGCGTGCTGGTTGAACATCGAGTCGATGATGTGAACGAACGCCTCGTAGCAATTGAACACCCCATGGCGCCCGGTGAGCAGGTAGCCCTCGAGCCAGCCTTCGCATTGATGTTCGCTCAACATCGAGTCGAGCACCCGGCCGCTGGGCGCGAGGAATTCATCGTCGGGCACGGTCGCTGCCTCCCACTGGCGCGACGTGAACTGAAACAGCGCGCCCAGGCCGTTCGAGAGGGTTTCGTCGGGCCCGAACACCCGGAAGTTGCGCTGCGTCTGGTTCAGCTTCGCCACGTCGCGCAAGAACGGCCCGAGTACGTGGGTGTCGCCGATGCCGGTGACCCCGGGTGACGGCACCGCGGCCGCGTAGTCGCGGAAGTCGGGCATCTGCAGCTCGCGGAGCAGCAGGCCTCCGTTGGCGTGCGGGTTGGCGCCCATGCGGCGTCGGCCTTTGGGAGCGAGCTCCGCCAGCTCGGCCAAAAGGCTGCCCTTCGCATCGAAGAGCTCGCGGGGCCGATAGCTCTCGAGCCACTGCTCCAGCAGCGCCAGGTGATCTGGCGGGCTGGTGGGTGAGACGGCGATGGGCACCTGGTGCGAGCGGAAGGTGCCTTCGATCTTGCGCCCATCGATCACCTTCGGCCCCGTCCAGCCCTTGGGTGAGGCGAGCACGATCATCGGCCAGCGCGGTCGGGTCGCCTGCCCGCTGGCGCGCGCCTGCTGCTGGATCGTCTTGATCCGCGAGACCGCGGCGTCGAGCGCCGTGGCCATCGCTTCGTGCATCAACGCGGGCTCGTCACCTTCGACGTAGGCGGGCTCCCAGCCGTAGCCACGCAACAGTTGATCCAATTCCTCGCGGCTGATGCGCGCGAGGATGGTTGGGCTTGCGATCTTGTAGCCATTGAGATGCAAAATGGGCAGCACCGCGCCATCGGTGACCGGGTCGAGGAACTTGTTGGAGTGCCAGGCCGTGGCGAGCGGGCCGGTCTCTGCCTCGCCGTCGCCCACGACGCAGGCCACGATCAGCTCTGGGTTGTCGAACACGGCGCCGAACGAATGGCTCAGCGAGTAGCCCAGCTCGCCCCCTTCGTGGATCGAGCCCGGGCACTCGGGCGAGGCGTGGCTGGGAATGCCGCCGGGGAACGAGAACTGGAGGAACAGCTTCTGCATCCCTTCTTCGTCCTGGCTGATCTGTGGGTAGACCTCGCTGTAGCTCCCCTCGAGGTACGTGTTGGCCACCACGGCCGGCCCTCCGTGGCCTGGCCCGGAGACGAAGATCATGTCGAGGTCGAACTTGGTGATCACCCGGTTGAGGTGGACGTAGATGAAGTTCTGTCCGGGCGTGGTGCCCCAGTGGCCCAGCAGCATGTGCTTGATGTCCGAGAGCGCCAGTCGCCGCCTCAGCAGCGGGTTGTCGAAGAGGTAGATCTGGCCGACCGACAGGTAATTGGTGGCTCGCCAGTACGCGTCCATCTTGCGAAGCAGCTCAGGCGAAAGCGTGCTCATCGGGCCGACCTCACGAGCCTCTTCCGAATCGACTGCAGCTCCTCGCGCCGCTTGTCGGTGGGGCGGGGGTAGCTCATCTTCAGGCTCTTGAAGACGTCGAGGATGATCTCCGCGACGATCAACCGCGCGCTGTCTTTGTCGTCAGCAGGCACCACGTACCAGGGCGCGGCGCGGGTGCTGGTCGCGCTCAGGCACGCCTCGTAGGCCTTCATGTAGTCGGCCCAGAACTTTCTCTCTTCGATGTCAGCGAGGCTGAACTTCCAGTTCTTGTCGGGGTCGTCGATGCGCGCGAGGAAGCGCTTCTGCTGCTCCTTCTCGGACAGGTGCAGGAAGATCTTGATCACCCGCGTGCCGTTGTTCTGGAGGTGATCCTCCAGGTTGACGATCGAGGCATAGCGCTGCTTCCAGATGGCGCTCTCATCGAGCAGCAGCTCGTCGGGCAGGCTCTGGGTGCGGAGGATCTCCGGGTGCACCCGAACGATCAGCACCTCTTCGTAATAGGAGCGGTTGAAGATGCCGATGCGGCCGCGCTCGGGGAGCGATCGGGTCGTGCGCCACAGGAAGTCATGGTCGAGCTCCGTGGCGCTCGGGTGGCTGAAGCTGAAGACCTGGCAGCCCTGCGGGTTGACCCCCGACATCACGTGCCGAATGGCGCCGTCTTTCCCGGCGGCGTCCATCGCCTGGAAGATGACCAGCACGGCGTAGCGGTTCGAGGCGTAGTGCAGGCGTTGAAGGGTGCTGAGCTCGTCGACCTGCTCCGCGAGTCGTTTCTTGTAGTGCTTCTTCGACTTGTAGGGCGGCTTCCCACGGGTCGGCCACTTCTCGAGGTCGACCTTCATCCCTGGCGGCACACGGAACTCGGCTGGCTTGATCTTCATCGTGAGTTCTCCTTCGAGAGCGCTTCGAAACCGGAGACGACGTCGAACAGCTCCTCGTCGATGCTGCTCTGACGCAACCGCTGGAAGGTGCGGTTCAGTCCTTCGAGCAGCTCATCGATGTTCTTGTCGGCGCGCTGCATGGCCGCGAGGCGGCTCGCGTTCTCGCTGGCCAGCGACTCGGCACACGCCCGAAAGAGCGAGATGAAGAGGGACTCGCGAATGAGCCCGCGCAGGACCGTCTCGGTGCCCCCGAGCACCTCGGGCAGGGTCTTCCCGGGCCAGGGGAGGGCCGCGCGCTCGGCTCTCCAGGCGTCGTCCAGCGGGAGCACTCGCTGGCCGATGGGCGCATAGGCCCCTCCCGAGGTGGGCCGGTTGTGAAAGAGGTGGAGCTCGACGACCTCGCTCGCCTCCGTGTCCACGAGGATGCGGCCGACCAGCGGGCTGATGGCCTTGACCGAGGTCGGCACGACGAGGCGTTCCTGCAGCCGCAGCCCCGCGTCGGCGAGTCGGGCGTAGGCGCGCGCTCCGACGGCCCAGACCCGTGCCTCGCCGGGAAGCTGGGAGAGCGCCTCGAGCGCGTGCTCGACGACGACCTCGTTGAACTGACCGACGAGGCCCTGATCCGAGCCGAACACCACGGCGTTGAACGCCCCGGGCTGTGGCCGCTGAGGCCCGGCGCGCGGCGCTGCGGCGCCTTGCCGCAGGCAGGCCCCGAGCCCGAGCTGCACCGTTCGTTCGGCGTCGCCCAGCGCCTGCACCGACTTCTCGTACTGACCCACGCTGGCGGCCGCCAGGGCCTTCATCGTCCGCACGACGGACTGGAGATCGCCGGCGCTGGCGATCTTTCGACGCAGGTTGGCCCGGGTGTCGCTCATGATTCGCGCCCCGGCTTCGAATCGGGCACGGCCTTCGGCTGGAACGGCGCCAGCGCCTTTCTGGCGAGCTCGACGATGGCCGTTCGGTCCTCGTCACTGAGTTCGGCGGCCGTCTCGAAGCGAGCGCGGACCTCAGCTGGGAGCTGCGCCGCCGCCTCGCGCGTGGCGTGTTCGGCGTCATTCATCTGGTCGGGCGGAACCAGGTCGAAGAGCTCCGCGGTCAGCGCGAGCAGCACCACGATCTGTTCGGGCACGGACACCGGCGCGAACTGCGGCTGCTTGAGGCAGGCCCGGATGCGCCGGCCATGTTCAATCGTCTTGCGCGTCTCTTCATCGAGGCGGGCTCCGAACCGGGCGAAGGTCTCCAGCTCCTCGAACTGTGCGTAGGCGAGCTTGAGATCGCCGGCCACGGCCCGGTAGGCCGCGCGCTGCGCCTTGCCGCCGACGCGCGAGACCGACTTGCCGACGTCGACCGCGGGCAGCACGCCCAACTCGAACAGCGAAGGAGACAGGTAGATCTGCCCGTCGGTGATCGAGATCAGGTTCGTCGGAATGTACGCAGAGATGTCCTGTGCCTGGGTCTCGATGATGGGCAGGGCGGTGAGCGAGCCACCGCCGAGGTCCGCGCGCAGGTGGGTGGCACGTTCCAGCAACCGCGAGTGGACGTAGAAGATGTCGCCGGGGAAGGCTTCCCGCCCCGGCGGCCGGCGCAGCAGCAAGGAGAGCTCACGGTACGCGCGCGCGTGGTGCGTCAGATCGTCGTAGACGATCAGCACGTCGCGGCCCGCCTCCATGAAGTGTTCGGCGATGCTGGTCGCGGCGTAGGGCGCGATGAAGGCGAGCCCGGGTGGGTCGTTGCCTTCGGTCACGACCACGACCGTGTATTCCATGGCGCCCTTCTCGCGCAGGGTGGCCACCGCCTTGGCCACGCCCGAGGCCCGCTGGCCAATCGCACAGTAAATACACAGCACGTTCTGGCCGCGCTGATTGAGGATGGCGTCGAGCGCGATGGCTGTCTTGCCGGTCTGGCGGTCGCCCAGGATCAGCTCGCGCTGGCCGCGCCCGATGGGAATGAGCGCGTCGATCACCTTGAGGCCGGTCTGGAGCGGCACCGTGACCGGCGCGCGATCCATGATCGGCGGCGCGGGCCGCTCGATGGGCAGGCGCTCGCTGGACGCCAGGGGCCCGTGTCCATCGAGGGGCCGCCCGAGTGGGTCGATCACCCGACCGACCACGCCGTCGCCCACCGCCACGTCCATCACCCGGCCGGTGCGCTCGACCTCGTCACCGGCGTGGAGATGCCAGTACTCGCCGAGCAGCACCACGCCGATCTCGTCTTCATCGACGTTGAACGCGATGCCGAAGACGCCGCCGGGAAACTTCACGAGCTCCTCGAAGCCGACGCCCTGCAGCCCTGCGACCCGGGCGATGCCCGTGGAGATCGCCGTGATCGTGCCCACCTCGCGCGGGGCGAGCTGCGTGGTGAAGGCCTCGCGACTCTGGCTGAGGCCCGTCAGCGCCTCGTCGAAGACCTGCTGCAGGCTCGCGGTCGGGGCGCTCAAGGACGCTTCGCCTCGGCGATCGGTTCTTCGGTTGGTTCGGGCTTCGGTTTGGCCGCAGGCGGCTTGTGGCTGTCCTTCAGCAGCTGGGCGACGGCCTTCTCCAGAGTGGAAAGGTAGTCCGCGATGCTCCAGGCCAGCTTCTGCCCCTCGGTGGAGAGTTCGATGCCGCTCACCAGGTCAGGCGCGGCCTCGAAGCGGATGCGGACCTCGGACGAGAACGTCTCGTTGAGCGCCTGCTGGATCGCGGCGCGCTGCTCGGGCGGCAGCTCGAAGGCGCTGCGGACGATCGCCGGGCTCGACTGCGACTTCAGCGACGCGCCCAGGCGCTCCTTCGCCTCTCCCTTCAGCTCGCGCAGGCGTCGGGTGAAGACCTCGCCGACGCGCTCCTCGAGGCTCACCGTGGCGAGATCCGTCAGCGTCTTGCGGGCGATGGCGAAGACCTCGGCCTGCGTCTTTCGCACCAGGGCCCCGTTGAGCTGCGTCGCCTCGTTTGCGAGCGTCTCCTGTCGCTTCGCGCTCAAGGCCTCGGCGGCCTTTCGCGCTTCAGCGAGGAGCCGTTGACGCTCGGCCTTCGCCTCGTCTCGGGCTTCGCTCATCAGCGCCGCGCGCTCCTGGTCGAACGACTCGTTCTTCTGCCGCAAGTCGTCGCGCTCCTTGCCGGCTTCGGCCTTCTGCGCGTCGGCGTCGGCCAGCTCGGCGGCGATCTTCTTCTCGCGCGCGGCGATGGCCGCGAGGATCGGCTTGTAGAGGAAGCGCCTCATCAGGAAGACGAGGAGCGCGAAGTTGAGCACCTGCGCGCCGACGGTGAACCAGTCGATGAGCACCGCTCACTTCCCCGCAGTCTGGGCGATGGCGTGATTCCAGAAGGGATTGGCGAAGATGAGGATCATCGAGACGACGAAGCAGTAGATGGCTGTCGATTCGATCATCGCCAGGCCGACGAACAACGTTCGGGTGATCGTCGCCGACGCATCGGGTTGTTGGGCGAGTGAGCTCAGGGCTGTCGCCACCGCGCGGCCCTCGGCGAAGGCAGGGGCCATGGTCCCGAAGCCGGTGGTGATTCCTGCGATGCAGATGGATGCGACCGCGATGGCTGTCAGGCTTTCCATGGGCTTGTCCTTGCTCTTTGGTCTTGGTTTCAGGTGGCGTGGGCCGGCGTGGTGTCTGCCTTTGGTTCTGGTTTGGGCTTGCGGGCCCGGGTCGCGGCCGCGATGTAGACCGCGGCCAGAATGCTGAAGATGTAGGCCTGCACCATGCCGGTCAGGAGCCCGAGCACCGTCATCACGGCGGGCAGCACGAACGGCATGATCGTGAGCAGGATGGCGACGATCATCGCGCCGCTCATCATGTTGCCGAAGAGGCGCACGGCCAGCGCCAGGGTGCGGGACACCTCGCTGATGATGTTGAACGGCAGCATCACGAACGTCGGCTCGACGTAGGTCTTGAGATAGCCGCCCAGCCCCTGCTGCGTGATGCCGAACACCGGCGCTGCCACGAGCACGCACAACGCGAGCGCCGTCGTCGTCGAGAGTGAGCTCGTGGGCGCCTCGTAGCCGGGGACGATGGTGAAGACGCTGGCGGTCGCGACGAACAGGAAGAGCGTGCCCAGAAAGCTGAGGTAGCGCTCGGGGCGGCTGAGCCCGATCTCTTCGATCTGCTTCTGAATGGCCGTCACCACGATCTCCAGCAGGTTCTGCCAACCCGAGCGCTCGTGGCTGGTCGACAACCTGCGGGTGATCAGCTTCGCGCTGACGGCCAACACCAGCATCAAGGCCCAGGTGAACACGATGGTGGCGTTGAGTTTGACGAACCCCCATTGCAGGTAGATCAGCGAGTCGGGGCTAAGGCGCATGGCGACGCTCCGCCAGCAGGGTGAGCCGGATCACGATCAGGCGCGCCACGATGAAGCCCAGCAGGCAAGCCAGCAGGCGCTCCCAACGCCCGCCGGCCACGAAGAAGAGCCCTGCGACCACGGCGCTCACCCGCAGCAGCATGCTCCCGAAGACCCAGACCGCGGGGCGACTGGACGAGAGCGTCTTGCGCACGGTCCACCAGAGGCCCCCGAAGAAGCCGGCGCCGAGCAGCACCCCCACGAGCCCCGAGAGGATCAACTCAGGCATTTCAGTCATCGCTGTCCTCCTCGCGAATCGCCTTGTCTTCCTTCGTCACCCAATGCCAGGCATTGAGGCAACCGAGCGTGAGGCCGACCACCAGCAGGGCCAGCGTCCAGCGGTGCGTGCCCGGGTGTCTGTCGTCCAACCAGAGGCCGAGGGCCGCCCCGAGCAGCGTCGGGATCACCACCGACCAGCCGATGAGCCCCATCATGCCGAGGCCAAACCAGACACCCTGTTTCGACTTGCGTGCCTTCAGCTTGCGCGCCGCCCTGGTGCCGATCTGCTCGGCGAGGTTCGAGGCGCCCTTCTCGACGCTGCGCGGCCGTTGGTCACTCATGTCGAAAAGGCCGAGAAGCGCTGGAGAAAGCCCGCCTCCAACTTCGCCATGACCGTGCGCACGTTCTGTTCGTCTTCGTCAGCCGCCTCGAACTCCTGCTCGACCGAGTCGCGCAGTCGAGAAAGGTCGGTGCCGAGAATGGCCCGGCGCACCGAGACGAGCACGCTCGAGCCGATCTTGACGAGCACGCCCTGGTCCACGGCCAGGAAGACCTCGCCCTCCGCCGCGCTCTCGTAGACGAGGATTCCCGGGCAGAGCGAGGCCACGCAATCGAGCCGACGCGGCAGCAAGCCGAAGGACCCCGCATGCGTCTCTGCCACCACGCGCGTGACGCCCGTCTTCTCGGCGAAGACCCGGAAGGGGAGCAGGACCTTAAGACTCATGAGCTTCGCGGGCACGTTGGACCTCCGGTTTCCTGGCGGGCTTCGCCTTGCCCTCCGCTTCGGTGATCGGCCCGATCATGTAGAGGGCGCTCTCGGGGGCGTCCTTGAACTCGTCACCGAGGATCCGCTCGCAGCCGGTCAGCGAGTCCTCGAGGCTGACGAGCCTTCCCTTGTGGCCGGTGAACTGTTCGGTGGTGAAGAACGGCTGGGTGAGGAAGCGCTCCAGGCGGCGGGCCCGGGCGACCACCTTGCGGTCCTCGGGTGAGAGTTGCTCGAGCCCGAGCATGGCGATGATGTCCTTGAGCGCGGCGTATTGCGCCAGCGTCTGGCGGACCTGCTGGGCCAGGCCGTAGTGACGCTGGCCCACGATGCCCGGCGTGGCCATCTTCGAGCTGGACTGCAGCGGGTCGATCGCCGGGAAGAGCCCCTCGCTGGCCCGCTTGCGGGAGAGCACGATCGAGGCGGACAGGTGCGAAAACGTGTGCACCGCTGCCGGATCGGTGAAGTCGTCGGCGGGTACGTACACGGCCTGGATCGAGGTGATGGCGCCGGAGTCCGTGTTGGCGATCCGCTCCTCGAGGCCCGACAGTTCAGTGCCCATCGTGGGCTGGTAGCCCAGGCGCGACGGCATCTGGCCCATCAAGCCCGACACCTCCATGCCTGCCTGAATGAAGCGGAAGATGTTGTCGATCAGCAGCAGGACGTCGCGGTGCTCGTCGTCGCGGAAGAACTCGGCCATCGTCAGCGCCGCGTGGCCCACCCGAAACCGGGCGCCGGGCGGCTCGTTCATCTGGCCGAAGAGCATCACCATCTTCGGCAACACGCCGGCGGCCTTCATCTCGCGGTGGAGCTCTTCGCCTTCGCGACAGCGCTCGCCGATGCCACAGAAGATGCTGACCCCTTCGTGGTGTTCGACCATGTTGTGGATCATCTCGGTGAGCAGCACGGTCTTGCCGACGCCCGCGCCGCCGAAGAGCCCGGCCTTGCCGCCGCGCTCGAGTGGCAGCAGCACGTCGATCACCTTGATGCCCGTCTCGAAGACTTCGGATCGGGTGGACCGACGTGACAGCGCGGGTGGGGCCCGATGCACGGAACGCCATTGCACGTCGGTCAGCGGTGCCTCGCGGTCGATGACGTTGCCGAAGACGTCGAACATCCGCGCGAGGACGCCTTTGCCGACGGGCGCCATCAACGGCCCCCCCGTGTCGGTCACCTCCATGCCGCGCGCCAGGCCTTGCGTGGGCGTCAACGCAATCCCACGCACGTGGTGCGCGTCGAGTTGAGCCAGCACCTCGATGACGATGTGGCCCTCGGGCCCGGCGTGCAGCACCGAGTAGACGTTCGGGAGTCGGCGCTCGAAGGAGATGTCGACCACGCTGCCTCGCACGGAGACGACCGACCCCCGATTGCGCGGCGCTGAGTCCTGAGTCATGCGCGCTCCCCCTCGACGTGTCGCTTCAAGAACGCGGCCGCCCCCACAGCGGGCGTGTCGACGCGTGGGCTGCGAAGGCCTTGCGGCACGGCGGCACACCGCGCGCCGCCTTTGCGCGGCGGTCGCCCGTGGTGGTGCTCCGCCGTCACGTTTGCCGAATGTCGTGCAGTCGCTCCAGCGTGCTCTCGAGCGACCGCTTTAACTTTTCGGCCGCGCCATCGACGGCCTCGTCGAGGCTCGCGGCGTGGTGCGTGACGGCGGAGGGCTGACGACCCTTCAGGCGAACCTCCATCATGCACCGCTTGTCGTCCTGGCCTGATTTGGCGCCGTTCTGATCGCTGAGGTGCACCTCGATGCGGGTGATGCTGTCGCTGAATCGGCTGAGGGCGCTCTCCACGACGCCCTTGACCTGAGCTGCGAGTTTCTCGCGCCCCTCGATGTTGATGTCTGTATTGATTTGTATCTGCATGGACTTCCTTGGTTGTTCTGTGTGCTCAGTGTCGGTAGATGGCTGCGAGCCCCGTGCGCGATGGCATCTGCTCAGAGGGAATCACCAACACCGTCCCTCCCTTCTGGGCGACCAGCTCGCCCAGATCGTCGAGCAGGTCGTCGATGTGCGGATCGTTGAGGTTGGCGAGCTCGACCCGGCCCGTGGCGCCCTCGAGCCGGCCGGCGATCTGGCGATCGGCCTCGATCAGCAGCGTCTCGACCCGGCCAGAGCTGGAGGCCTCCGCGACCTGCGCCAGGTTGTCACTTCCAACGCTCGTGGACCGGGCGTGGTCGAACTCCTCGCAGAGGGCTGCCAGCCGCGCCTGGTATCGAGGCTCGACGGCCTGCCAGGCGAGCGCGCGGAGTTGGTCAGCCGACAGGGAACCGGGGCTGGAGCGAACGCCCTCGTCGATCAGATGCGGGTTCTGGCTGACCTCGCGAAAGAGGTGATGGTGTTCGGGCAACGCCGCCAGGATCAGCGGGAGGCCCGAGGGCTTGCTGTAGTGCTCGAGCACCGCGCGATCGACGGCCCGGAAGAATCGACGTGCGTCGAGGTCTGCCTCGTCTGCTTTTCCGCCGTGGCCGTGGTGCATGGGGGTGCTCGCCCCGCCCACGCCTCCGTGGGAGGAGACCGTCTGGTGCGGTTCGGTCAGCTCCCGGCCCAAAGCGTCCGCGATCGTTCGCGGCACCCCCTCGACCAGCTCGAGCTCATCAAGTGCGTGCCGGTTGCCCTCGAACAACCGAACCTTGTCGAGGCTCAAGCCGAGGACCTGGTAGCGATCGACCGACTGAAGGAAGCGCCGCAGCGGCTTGACGTGAAAGCTGTCGGCCACCACGACCAGGTCTCCGACCGGCTGGGGCAGCCTCAGGGCTCGAAAGACGCCGCGCCCGCCCAGAACGGCCAGGCCATCGAGGGTGTGGTTCCAGAACTCAGCGTCGGCTGCGAGTGCTTCGAAGGGTTCGAGCAACGGCCCTGTGTCGGCGGCCGGATACTTCTGGCGGAGCGACGCTTTCAGCTCCTTGAGGAGGTTGCGAAAGCGAATCGGATCTTGCTGGTTCTCCGGGTGCCGCCGGTGAGTCGTCTGGTACAGGCAGAGGCACGGCGGCTCATGGTCGGATGAGAACCCGGCGAGTACTTCATTCGTAAGTCCGATCTGCGTGCTCATCGCTTCGCTCCATTCTTGGGGTCAATTGCTGCGCGCTGGTTGCTCGCAGATCGCTTCAGCGGCGGCTGGCAGCCACGCTCCTCAAGGTGTGCACGACGCGAGCCGCGGCGCGCCTTCGTTGCCATCGGCGAACCCCAACCATGCTGCGTTCAGACCAGCAGCAATGCCTGGGGCGGCCTGGCGTGCCAGGGGCGCTTTGGTGGGCGTATGCCGCCCGGGCCTTCGCTCTCACGCCACCCGAGCTACGCGGTGCTCACGCATGGGGTGTGCCGTGAGCGAGTGGCTGCCGCGTCGTGGTCATCGAGATGCATGAGTCAGGAGGAACTCGAACCAGGAGAACGAACATGGCGATGAAACCTTCAGGCGTCGTGGGGGGCACACTCTCGACGGACCCCAGTGCGGGCGTGGTGAAGCCGGCCGTTCCGTCGGCGGTCAATGTGGCGATGGCGAACCGCCAGTTCGCCGCGCTTCGAGGCCAAAAGGCCGACGAGCGCGCGGACGAGAAGCGCGCCCAGGAGGCGCAGACCCGGGGGGCCGTGGCTCGCCGCGTGAGGAAGTCGCCGCGCGCGCGCCAGCTGGTCACCCGCGAGCGCGTTCTCGAGCTGCTCAGCGACGACGAGGTCGCGCGGGTCTGCACCGCGGAGGCAACGGCCCAGCTCGCCGAGGGCGAGGAGTACCTCGACCTCGCACACCTCGAGCTCGGCGTGCGCCGTGGCGGCGCGACGCCCATGACCCGGGTGCTGCCCAGACAGGCCATCGACGCGACGACGTGGGCGAGGATCGTCGCGCAGCTGTCATCCTCGAGGCGCCCCGCGGAGGCACGGCCATGAAGGTCGATCAGCACCCGAGGAAGCGGCGAGCCCCGGTGAAGAAGCGCCCCGGCGACGTCGAGGTCGATGAAGCGCAGACGGTCGATGCGCCTCCCAAGCCCCTGATCCTGGGCACGGCGATGGAAACCGATGGCCTCGGCGAGGAGCTGGCCGAGACCTTCGTCGAGAACGCTACCGGCGCAGACGACGCCGCGACCGAGCATCGCGCGGCGATCACCGTTGCCGAGGAGGGCGGGCCTTTCGTCCACACCAGCGGCGCCACCGAGTTCGCAGCGGGCACGGACGCCTCGAATCCTCCCGACGCGCTGCGCGAGGCGCTCCCCACCGTCCGGAAGCCATGAGCGGGCTCGACGTGACGATCTGCCCCTGAAGAACGAGCGCGCGAGCGAGCCCCTGGCCCTCGGTGAGTGCGAGTTGCGGTCGGCAGGCAGCGCCGAGCGCGTTACGCGGTGGGCACGAAGACGAAGCCCAGGAAGAGCGACCAGGCGCGGCTGTCGCGGAAGAAGCCGAGATCGGCGCCCAGATCGAGGACGAACCGGTCGCCTGGAGACCAGGTCACCACTCCCCTCAGGCCGCCGTCGTCAGGCCGGCGCCTGTTGCCAAACGTGGAGTGCACCTCGAGGGCCACTCCAAAGTTCGCAGGGAGGCCGGTGGAGAAGGCGAGGGCGCCCTGCCCCTGCACCTCGCGCAGGCTGAAGGCGGTGACAGTGCCGTTGAGATCGGCGTGCAGCCAGCCGAGGTCCTTCG
>JAUYRZ010000065.1 GCA_030695565.1 Archangium sp. | reverse complement strand
CCCCTCACCCGCCGCTACGCGTCGACCTCTCCCCGCTCGCGCAGGGAGAGGTAACTGCCGGCGTGACCGTTGGCGATGGCCCGGGCCATCAGCGCAGGCGTCATGCCCGGAATCTGCGACGCCCGAAGGTGCTCTTCCGCGGTGCTCACGTTCGAGAGCAACGTATTGTCCGCGCAGATCGTCGCGCGCACCCCGAGTGACAGCCAGCGCGGCAGCGGATGGTCGTTCACTTCCTTGAAGACGCCCGTGTGCACGTTCGACGTCGGGCACGCCTCGATGGTGACGCCGCGCTCCAGCACCAGGTCGAGCACGCTGCGATCCTCCAGCAGCGTGGTGCCGTGGCCAATGCGCTGGGCGTGCAGTTGCTCGACGGCCACCCGAATCTCTTCCGGCGAACGGCCCTCACTCGCGTGGACCGTACGGCCCATGCCCAGTTCCTTCGCCTTCAGAAACGGCGCTGCGTAGTCATCGAGCCGGAACGGCTGCGAAGCCGAAGGCCCACCGGCCAGATCGATCGCCACCACGCCCTTGCGCGTGCGCGCGAGCTCCACGTGACCCTGCAGCACCTTCGGGTCTTCCCCGTACAGGCCGCACAAGATGAGCCCGGCGCGCCCGGCGATGCCCTCGAGCGCGGCGTCGACGATCTCCGCCACGTTCGCGCCCGCATGCAGTTGAGGCGCAAACCGCACCTCCAGCACGCTCACGCCACTCTTCAGGGCGTCTTCGCAGATCTCCGCGGCCACCCGTTTGACCTCGGCTGGCTGCTGCAGCAACGAGAGGGTGAAAGCGAACTTCGAGAGCGCCTCGGCGAGCCCCATTCCAGGACGAAAGAGCAGCTCGGGGGGCACCTGCTTCCCCATGCGCTCGGCCAGCTCGCGCACGGTGTTCATGCGCAACGAGCCATCGAGGTGAAGGTGCAGCTCGGCCAGTGGCGTCATGGCCAGAGATCTACGCGAAATCTGCGCGCCGCGGATCGAACGCCATGGGGGAGCGACGGGCGCACGGTGGCTGACTACGTCAGCCCCGCGGGCACCGAGGGGAGTCGGCCTGCCCGGCTGCCCTCGTATGCGCCGCGCCGCAGCGCATGAATGAACCCGCGTGGCACCAGGTCGCGCCCATCGAGAAACGGATCGAACTCGAACCCGGGTGGATCGCCCGCCAGCACCTCGCGCAAGGTCAGCCGCAGAAACGGCGCCCACGGCCCCCGCGGCCCCGCGCTGGCATCGAGCGTGAGCGTGCGTTGCAGCTCGGTCTGCTGGCTGAGCAACAACCGCCGCGTCGAGGCGAACTGCTTCGGCACGCGCTCCTCGGGGTGAAGGCGCAACCACATCCAGGGAATGCCCGGCGCGGAGAAGGGCGAGACCGCGAAGTAATCATTGGCGAGGTAGTCGCCGACCTTCGTGGTGAACGGCGCGAAGGGCATGGTCCACGGCCGGCGAATGGTGGCCATCAGCAGGTGTTGTTCAGGGCGGCCCTTCGCATCGACGAACGCCAGTGCGCAGCCCAGCGCGTCGGGCCACTGTGCGGTCTTCCAGATCGCGTTCGACAGCCTGAGCAGCCCTTCACCCGCGAGCTGGGTGCCGAGTTTCCCCAGCTCGAAGGGCCATTCGCTCTCGGCTGCATCGACCGGAGTCATCGTGACGCGCACCAGGTCGCCCCGCGGGTGAAAGGTGCGCGCGCCTCGCGCGTGGCTGACTGCCTTGAATACCGGGGCGGTGAGGCCTCCGAGGAATTCGCCCACTCGTTCGCTGGTCTTCATCATTCGGACATGAGCATCGTGCGTGCCACGGTTAGTGAACGCGCGATGACACCGTCGCGTTTCGTCGTGAGCCCCGCCACCGGACCCCGCGAGCTGCGCCTCGCCCAGTTTCTCGAACGTGAAGACCCGCTGGCTGACGCGGTGATTGAAGCGCTGCTGCCGCTCTCGCGTGGTGAACAGGAAGCGCACATCGCGCGCATGCTCTCGGCCGAGCCGGGCGTCTTGCCGCCTGCGCTCGTCACCATGAGGGCGTGGCTGCACGAAGTGCCGCTGTGGTTCGACGAGCCGCGCGCGAATGCCGGTGGTGAGGTGCTCCTGCGCAACGGGCTGCTCTCGGGGTTCGTGCTCGGCTTCAAGGCCCTGGTGCTCGGCTACTGCTCGCCGGCGGGCAACAAACCGTTGGCGTTCTCCGGCCGGCTCACCGGAGACGTGAACAAACGCCTCGCCGAGACCGCGCGTTTCGTGGAAGCGGTCAGTCACCCGCGGGGCTTGCGTTTCGGCACGCCGGGCTTCATCGCCACCGTGCGCGTGCGCTTGATCCACGCGCGCATTCGCCACGCTTTGAAACACTCGCCTCAGTGGCGCCCGGCAGAGTGGGGCGCGCCGATCAATCAGTACGACATGGCCGGCACGGTGCTGCTGTTCTCCTCGGTGTTGATTGAGGGGCTGCGTGAGCTCGGTGCGCAGGTGAGCGACGCCGACGAAGAGGCGAACCTGCACCTGTGGCGCGCGGTGGGCCGGCTGATGGGCGTCGACGAAGAGCTGCTGTCGACCTCGCGCAGCGAAGCGCACTCGTTGTGGGCGATGATCGAAGCGACGCAAGGGCCGCCCGATCTCGACTCCCGCAAGCTGACCCACGCGTTGATCCTCGAAGGCGCCGAACGCGGTGCGCCGCCCGCGGCGATCGACTTCGGCTACTCGCTCACGAGGCACCTGATCGGCAATCGTTATGCAGATCAGCTCGAGCTGCCGCGCAGCGCGTGGGATCTCGCGCCCAAGGTGATGAAGCACGTGGTGGGCCGGGTGGATCGGGCCGCAAGGCGGGTGCCAGGCGCCCGCGAGCGCGCCCTGCGATTCGGGTCGCGCTACTGGCGGCGCACCGTGGAGATCACCTTCGGTAAGTCAGAGGTGCCCTTCGAGCTGCCCATCCGCCCGCTGCGGGCCTAGCC
The DNA here is from genome assembly GCA_030695565.1 of Archangium sp. Taxonomy (GTDB): domain Bacteria; phylum Myxococcota; class Myxococcia; order Myxococcales; family Myxococcaceae; genus Archangium_A. Next base: position 19,022 of record JAUYRZ010000065.1, on the reverse strand, counting down.
AAGGCCCTGGCTTACTCGTGAGCGGCCTCGCCCAGGTTCAGGGTACCGAGCCGGGCGAACTTCGGGGCCCACTCCATCAGCCGGTGGGCCGCTTCTTCCGTCATGCCGCTGCGTGACACGTCGAGGGTGCGCAACGAGTCTTTCAACGGCGATTCGAAGATCGCCGCCACCGCGGAGCGCGTGGTCTTGTCGGCGCGCAAGGTGAGCGACTCGAGGTTGTTCAATCGGGTGATGGGAAAGAGCGCCTCGCGATCGAAGGTCTCCAGCGAAGAGAGCGTCAGCTTGCGCAGCGAGGGCAGGGCGTCGAGCACCATGCCCAGCCCGCCGATGGTCATCGCGTCGACCGGCACCGACAGCTCGGTCAAGCGGGGCAACGACACCGCCGCGGGCACGATCAACTGCGCCGAGAGGTTCAGTTTGATCAGCCGCGCGAGCCCCGCACCCACGTGCGCGAGGTCGAGCTCGTTGCAGGTCATCGCCAGCCCCTCCAGCAGCCTGGGCGGCGTGGCCGAGAGGAACTCGAGCGTGTCGTCGCCAGGGCTCGCGTCGACCACCAGCTCGCGGAGGAACCGGCAGCTCGGGTGATCGACCGCGGGCTGGAGCAGGGTGGTGGTCCAGTCATCGCGCCGCTCCTCCCATGCTGCGTGGTTGGTGAGCACGAAGAACAAGGTGTGCACGAAGCCCCAGCGCCACTGCGCGCGCTGGGGCTGGGCGATGCGAATGCCTTTGGTGCGGAGCAACACCTCTTCGCGTTCGCGCCGCGCGCGGGTGGATCGATCACCCAGCTGGAGTGAAATCAACTCGCCGCGGGGATCGCCCACCTGCTGATACCAATCGCCGAGCACGGCGTAGCGCGCCGCGTCGTCAGGCGCGTCTTCGATGGCGGCCTCGAGGGCCTGGCGTTCAAGGGTCACTCAAGTCCCCGCAAGCAGTGGTGTCCTACCTTCTCCTTCACTGACAACCTCGCCATCCGATAACTTTCTGTCGTCTCCGTTTGCCACTTTCTTGTCACGCAAGGTGTTGTTTTTATTGGCAATCTGACTTGCCCGGTTCGATTGCTACCGGTACTACAGCACCGGCGAACGTGGGGAACGTGCGCTGTGAGGCCTGATCCTGGAGCCAGACCTCATTGAACGAAAGGGTGCCTATGTCGAAGCGATTCATGAGTGCGCTGCTGGTGATGTCATCGGTGGCGTTTGCGGTGAACGAGCCTTCAGTCGACGCCTTTCTTTCGCGACGCGAAGTGAAGCCGCTGGTGGATCCGCGAGGCCTCACCTCGGCGGGGCGCGCGGCGTTCAACTCCGGGTTCGTTTCTTCGACCGAGCCCCGCTACGGCGTGCCCACCTTCTTCTGGGCCGCCCCTCAGCCCGGCGAGCGCCACTACCGCGATATGGGTCTTTCTCCCTCGCAGGCGGCGCGGCGCTACCTGCTCACCTACGCCGAGCTCTACCGCGGCGAGAGCTCGCGTTGGGCCGAGGCGCAGATCTCCTCGGTGCACGACCTGCACGACGGCGGCGCGGTGATCGTCACCTTCCAGCAGCGCATCGGCGGCGTGCGCGTGTTCCGCGACGAGCTCAAGGTGATCATGACCTCGAAGCTCGGCCTGGTGGCGCTCTCGGGCTACCTCACGCCCGAGACCCGCAAGCTCGGTGAGTTCTCGCTGGCCTCCGAGTCGGCGATCTCTTCGGCGTACCAGCACCTGATCGGCCGTTCGTTGAGCGGCACCGAGCTGACCCACCTCGGCATCTTCGAAGGCGGCTACGAGCACTGGCGCCTTGCCAGCAGCGAGACCCCGGTGCGCGCTCGCCCGGTGTACTTCCCGTTGCCTGACGGCGTGGTGCCCGGCTTCTACGTGGAGCTCCACGTGCCGACCTCGGAGCAGGGCTTCGCGTACTTCTCGTTCGTGGTCTCGGCGGTCGACGGCTCGGTGCTGTACCGCAAGAACCTCACCGCGGCCGACGCGTACACCTACAAGGTCTGGGCTGATTCGACCGCGCCGTTCCTTCCGTTCGACGGCCCGCAGGGGCTCGACGCGACGCCGCACCCCACCGGCACGCCCAGCAACTTCAACCCCGGCACCGCCGTTCAGAACCTGGTGACCTTGGAGCACGCGGGCCTCTCGACGCTCGACCCGTGGCTGGCGCCCGGAGCGACGCAGACCAGCGGCAACAACGTGCGCGCTTACGCCGACATCGCCCGCAACAACGGCTTCACCGCCGGCATGGATCCCATCGGCACCACGAACTCACTCAACACCTTCGACTACACCTACGACTTCAACCTCTCGCCGACCGCCAACGCCTCGCAGCGCCAGGCGGCGATCACGATGTTGTTCTACGACAACAACCTGTTCCACGACTGGTACTACGACGACGGCTTCAACGAGGCCGCGGGCAACGCGCAAGCGAGCAATCGCGGCCGCGGTGGCCTGGGCAACGACGTGATGCTCACCGAAGCGCAGGACTACTCGGGCACCAGCAACGCCAACATGTCGACGCCTTCCGACGGCGCCAGCCCTCGCATGCAGATGTACCTGTTCCTGGGTGACGACGCAGCCTCGGTGGTGGCGAACACCGCCACGCCGCAGGCCTTCAACACGCTGGGTGCTGACTACGGCGCGCAGGTGTTCAACGTCACCGCGCCGCTGCTCCTGGCCAACGACGGCAGCACCACGCCGACCGGCATGGCCACCACCGGCACCACCACCGATGCCTGCCAGGCGCTGCCCGCGGGGTTCGCGACGGGCAAGATTCTGCTGGTCGATCGCGGCGGCGGCTGCACCTTCGTGAGCAAGGCCGAGAAGGCCCAGGCGGCCGGAGCGCTCGGGGTGATCATCGCCAACAACATGCAGGGCGGGCCGGTGGCGCTGACCGACAGCAGCCCCGGCACCACCATCCCCGTGATGTCGGTCTCGCAGAACTCGGGCACCGCGCTCAAGGGCCTCATCACCAGCGGCGCCGGCGCGACCACGGTCACCTTGACCCGCACGGCGGCGACTGATCGCGACGGCACGCTCGACAACGGCGTGGTCGCCCACGAGTGGGGTCACTACATCTCGAACCGCCTGATCGGCGACGGCAACGGCATCTCGAACCTGCAGGCCGTGGGCATGGGTGAAGGCTGGGCTGACTTCCACGCAGGCCTGATGATGGCCCGCGAGTCAGACGCGCTGGTCGCCTCGAACGCGAACTGGAACGGGGCCTTCGGGCTGGCCGGTTGGGCCGGCTTCACCACCGACAGCAACGCCTACTACTTCGGCTTCCGCCGCTACCCGCTCTCGGCCGACTTCGCGAAGAACCCGCTGACCTTCAAGCACATCGCCGACGGCACCCGGTTGCCCACCACCGCCCCGGTGGCGTTCGGAGCGTCGGGCGCCGACAACTCCGAGGTGCACAACACCGGCGAGGTGTGGGCTGCGATGTTGTGGGAGTGCTACGTGGCGATGCTGCGCGATTCGCGGCGCAGCTTCAGCCAGAGCCAGGCGCTGATGAAGCGCTACCTGGTGGGCGCGTACAAGGCGACGGCGTTGATGCCCACCTTCGTCGACGCGCGTGACGCGCTGCTGGCGATGGCCGTGGCCAACGATCCCACCGACTTCGCGAACCTCTGGGCCGCCTTCGCCCGCCGCGGCATGGGCATGGGCTCGGTGGCTCCCGATCGTGACTCGCAGACCAACTCGCCGGTGACCGAGAGCTTCACGGTTGGCAACGCGGTCACCGTCACCGAGGTCAGCCTCAACGACTCGACGATGAACTGCGACAACGACGGCAACCTCGACGCGAACGAGACCGGCGTGCTCACCATTCGCCTGCGCAACACGGGCGTCGGTACGCTCAGCGCGGCCACCGTGGCGGTGACCTCGGCGACGCCGGGCGTGACCTTCCCCCAGGGGGCCAGCACGGTGATGCAGAGCACCGCGCCGTTCGGCGTGGCGACGGTGACCTTCGCGGTCGCCCTGGGCGACGTGGCCGGCTCGCAAGGCGGCATGTTCAACATCGTCATCAGCGACCCGTCGCTGGCGATGGGGCCCATCACGCAGCAGGCGATGTTCCGCCTGAACTTCGACATGGTGCCCAACAGCAGCCGCCTCGACGACGTGGAGTCGCCCATGAGCAACTGGACGTCGTCGTCTGACCCGAACGGCAACACGGGCAGCAACTTCCGCATCTTTCAGTCGACGGCCACGCAGCACTACTGGTTCGGGCCGAACCCCGCTTCGCCTGCCGACACCTTCCTCACCTCGCCCCCGCTCAACGTGGGCACGGGGCCGGCGGAGGTCAGCTTCAAGCACCGCTTCGACTTCGAGCGGAACTCCACCGAGTTCTTCGACGGCGCGGTGATCGAGGTGAGCACCAACGGCACCACCTGGACCGACCTGGGCCCCTCTTCCATCCCGGGCTACACGGGCACGCTCACCACCTCGCAGAACCAGAGCGCCAACCCGCTCTCGGGCCGGCGCGCCTTCGTGGGCAAGAGCGCCAACTACCCCACCTTCAACCCCGAGACGATCGACCTGGGCACGCGCTTCGCGAACCAGACCATCGTGATCCGCTTCCGCATCGGGGCTGACGACGCGGCGGCCGCCAAGGGCTGGGAGATCGACGACGTGCTCATCACCGGTATCAACAACAAGCCGTTCACCAGCGTCACCTCTGATCCCAACACCTGCACCAACGGCGCGCCGGTGGCGAGCATCGGGCCGAACGTCGAGGTCAACGAGCGGGAGTCGATCACCCTGGTGGGCAGCGGCACGGACCCCGACGGTGACACGCTCACCGTCAACTGGACGCAGCTGACCGGGCCCACCGTGACCATCGCGGGCAGCACCTTCACGGCGCCCAACGTCGACGCCGATACGCTGGTCACCCTGCAGTTCACGGTGAGTGACGGCCGCGCGGTGACCCTGCCGCTCGAGCAGACGGTGCTGGTGAAGAACGTCAACCGGCGCCCGATCGCCACCGTGCCGGCCACCATGGAGGTGAACCTGGGCGAGCTGGTGACGGTGCTCGGCTCGGGCTCGGATGAAGATGGTGAGCCGCTCACCTTCGAGTGGAGCCAGGTGAGCGGGCCCGAAGTGGCGCTCTCGGGGGCGACCACGGGTGACGTGCGGTTCCAGGCCCCGGCCATCACCACGGCGAGTGAAGTGGTGCGGCTGCAGTTGGTGGTGCGCGATCTCACCGAGGCCTCTGACCCGGCCTTCGTCGACGTGGTGGTGAAGAACGCCAACCCTGTCATCGAGGAGCCCAAGCCCAGGGGGTGTGGTTGCACCACGGGCTTCGAGCTGATTCCCCTGGCGATGCTCGGGTTGTTGTTCAGGGCTCGACGCAAGCAGAAGTAAGGCCCCCCTCGCCGACCCTCTCCCCGCCAGCGGGGAGAGGGAGCACCACACAAGATCGTCTGAAGTTGTAAGGTGCGCCGCAAATGCGTCTGCTCGTCGCGGCCCTGTCTGCCGTCTTCATCACCGGCTGTTTCTTCCCTGCTGATCGCGGACGGATCGTCGAGAACCGCCTCGATGGGCTCGCTTCCGACAACACCAAGCTGAAGGCCGAGCTCTCGGAGACGCGCGGCAAGCTCGACGAAGCCAGTGCCCAGCTGCAGGCGGCGCTCGATCAGCTCGATCGCGCCACCCGCACCACCGGCGCGAACATGGGCGTGAAGGTCGACACCGCCTTGCAGGACATGGCCGTGCTGCGCGGGCAGATCGAGTCGCAGCAGGTGAAGATCCAGGAGCTGGAGACCAGGCTCGCCAACCAGCCTGCGCCCAGCGCGACCGCCACGCCCGCTGAGCCGAAGAAAGAAGAGCTCAAGCGCCCCGACGATCCCAAAGAGTTCCTCAAGCTGGCCGAAGAGAAGGCCAGGGCCGGCGAGCAGGATCTCGCGCGCAAGCTCTACACGGAGTTTTTCAAGAAGTTCCCCCGAGACGAGAACATCGGCGAGGCGCACTTCGCGCTGGGTGAGCTGTTCTTCGGCGAGCAGAAGTGCCGCGAGGCGCTCTATGAGTTCGGCAAGGTGATCCAGGACTACGCCAAGACGAAGTCGGCGCCGGTCTCGTACCTGCGCAGCTCGGACTGCTTCAAGCAGCTCAAGATGACCGACGAGGCGCGCCTGGCCCTCGAGGAGCTGGTGAAGAGCCACCCCAAGAGCGACGCGGCCAAGACCGCGAAGACCCGCCTCGCTGAGCTGCGGAAGAAGAAGTGAAGGCGCTCACGCTCCTGCTGGCGATGCTCGCTTTGCCTTCGTTCGCCGGGGGCAAACAGCTCACGCTCATTTTTCAGGGAGACAACGGGGGCGAAGTCGCCCCCTGTGGTTGACGCGCCAATCCCACTGGCGGTCTGGCCAGGCGCAAGACGGTGTTGGACACGTTGGCCCCGGCAAACGTGCTGGTGCTCGACTCGGGCAATGCCCTGTTCGCGAACGCGGGCGTGGCGACCGAGCCGGAGAAGGCGCGCGCGAAGTTCATCTTGAGCGTGATGGAGCGGCTGGGCACCAGGGTGCTGGCGGTGGGGCAGCGTGATCTCTCGGCCGGGCTGCCGTTCTTGCTCGAGCTGTCGAAGACCTCGAAGGTGAAGATGCTCTCGGCCAACCTGCAGCGCGACGGCAAACCCGTCTTCGACGCGAGCGTGGTGATCACTGCGGGTGGGGTGAAGGTCGGCATCGTGGGGCTGACCGCGGTGGGTCCGGTGGCGCCCGACAAGAACGTCACCTCGGTGGGCACCCTCGAGGCGGCGCGCGCGGCGCTCAAGAACCTGGGCCCGCGTGACGTCACCATCGTGCTGGCGGCCACCACGTATGCCGACGGCATGCAGCTCTCCACCGAGCTCAAGAACGAGGTCGACTTCGTCATCCAGTCCGGAGAGTTCCGCGGCACCCAGCCCGCGCAGCGCATGGACGAGACCTCGGCCCTGCTCTTCGCTTCGGCGCAGAAGGGCCAGGCGCTCGCGAAAGTGGACCTGGTGCTGGGCAGCGCGAAGGGCCCCTTCATCGACCTGAGCATCGCCGACCGCGATCAACAGCAACTCGACTTCCTCGGCACCCAGGTGACGACGCTGGAGACGCGGCTGGCCTCGGTGAAAGACAAGAGCGCGATGGGCGATCTCAAGAAGACGCTGGCCGACTTGAAGAAGCGCCAGAAAGAAGTGAGCGCGAGCATCGCCAGGCAGGTCGGCCCCAACGCGCGCACGGTGAAGCTCGAATGGGTGCTGCTCGGTCAGCACGTCGCCGACGATCCGTCGCTCAAGGCCGAAGTGCTCAAGATCGATCCGAGTTATTCGGGCTCCCACTGATCGCCCATGGACGGAAGCAACATCGAAGCGCTCTACCGCGCGGTCTTCGCCGCTCTGGCTGACGACGGGCCGCGGTTGGTGCTGGCCGATGCGCTGCAGGAACAGGGCGACCCGCGCGGGGAGTTCATTTCTCTGCAGCTCCAGACGCCGCGTTCACAACGCAGCGAGCGCCGCATGCAGAAGCTGCTCGAACGGCACCGCACCCCGTTTCTTCGGCGGCTGCACTCGGCCGTGATGCCCGAGGCCACTCAGCGTTGGGAGCGTGGCTTTCTCACCGAAGCGTCCGTGGTGTTGCACGGCGATCTGGTCGATGCGCCCGACTGGGCCACCCTGCGCAGGCTGGAGGTGCTCTTCGCCGGCACGCCGCCGGTGGAGCTGGCGTCACCACACTTCCGCTCGCTCAAAGACGTGGCGCTCGCCCCGTTGGAGGCGGTGCCGGTGCTCTTCGGCGCTGATCGCGCGCTGGGCGTGGAGTCGGTCGCGCTGCAGGGCCCGCCGGATCTCTCGAGCTGGCCCGCCGCAGAGGTCGAGCTGATTGGCCAGGCGCGTTCGTTACCTTCGTTGAGCCGGCTCACGCTGCATTGTCAGACCCCGAACTTCGCCGACGCCGACTGGGTGTGGCGCATGCCTATTCTCGAGCGCATCAAGTCGCTCGAGTTTCTCGGCTCGTTCAGGGGCGTGCCGCTGGAGGCGATGTTGTCGCGGGTGCGGCATGCCGAGCGGGCCCCGGCGAGCCTGGTTTTTCACGCCTCCAGCATGAAGGTGCGCGTCAAGCGGGAAGATCGGTTCCGCTCGTTGATGGTGGAGTTGGAGGCGTTCTCCGGGGTGACGGGGCTCGACGCGATGCTCCGGTCGATACCCCCAAACACCTTCGACGAGGTGTTGATCACCTCGGTGCTGCCCCTCGAAGTGGCTCACGTCGCGACGCTCAAGCGCGCGTTGAAGCGGCTCACGCTTCGCAACGTGTCACTGCCGCTCTGAACTCAGGGCCGCATGAAGTGACAGGTGTACCCGTTGGGGTGCTTCTGCAGGTAGTCCTGATGGTAGTCCTCGGCGGGGTACCACTCGGTGGCCGCGACGATCTCGGTGACCACCGGCTTGTTCCAGCTGCCCGCCTTGTCCACACGTGCCTTCACCGCTTCAGCCGCGGTCTTCTGGGCCGGGTTGGTGAAGAAGATCGCCGAGCGGTATTGCGTGCCGACGTCGTTGCCCTGGCGGTTGAGCGTGGTCGGGTCGTGCATCTTGAAGAACCACTTCTCGAGCAGGTCTTCGAACTTCAGCTTCTTCGGGTCGTAGACGACCTTCACCGATTCGGCGTGGCCCGACTTGCTGTCGTGGGTGTCGTCGTACTTCGGGTTCTTGAGCCAGCCGCCCGTGTAGCCAGCCTCGGTGGCGGTGACGCCGGGGATCTTGCGGATGAGATCCTCCATGCCCCAGAAGCAGCCACCGGCCAGGTAGACGGTCTCTTCACCAGCGGCCACGTTGGCCACGCCTTCCTGCTTGGCGAGCGGGAAGAGCGAGACGAACTTGCCGTAGCCTTCTGCTTCAAGACGCGCGGCGGGCACGAAGCGCAACGACGCCGAGTTGATGCAGTAGCGCAGGCCGCCCTTGTCGCTGGGCCCGTCGTCGAACAGGTGGCCCAAATGTGAGTCGCCCGTCTTCGAGCGCACCTCGATGCGGGTCATGCCGAAGGTGACGTCTTTCTTCTCGGCGATGTTGGCCTCGATGGGCTTAGTGAAGCTCGGCCAACCGGTGCCGGAGTCGAACTTGTCTTTCGACGAGAACAGCGGCTCACCGGAGACGACGTCGACGTAGATGCCGTCATCGTGGTTGTTCCAGTAGGCGTTCTTGAAGGGCGGCTCGGTGCCGCACTCCTGGGTGACGTGGAACTGCTCCGCCGAGAGCTTCTTCTTCAGCTCCTCTGTCGGGGGTTTCTGAGACTTCACGGGGGTGCTCTCCTTGGACTTCGGTGGCGTCTGCGCCCAGGCCGTAAACGCAAAAGCGATGACCGCGGTGAGGAAGCCGATTGCGAGGTGCCATCTGGTCATGCGGGACATACGAATGGCGTTCCCCCGAGGTTTCCGCCACCTGATTCTCCGTGAAAGAATCCCGCCTGTTCTCATGGGTTTGAGTTGAAAATGATGCCTTGCAGCGCGCTCCGGGCCCGCCAGCGGCCGAGGTTCCAGGTCAGCAGCGACTCCGATGGGCCCAACCGTTCAGCCCGGTACCGGAGGGCGACGTCGTCGTCCGTGGGATTGGCTGATTGGAACTCGACCAGCGCGGGCAGGGCGTCAGCCGACAGCCGGGCGAGGTACCAGACGTCGACCTCCGGGCGCACCACGTTGCGCTCTGCAATGTACTTGTCGGGCGAGAGCACCGCGAGGCCGAGCATGGTGGTGGTGAACAGCCCGATCGCTCCGCCCACGAAGGCGTCGTTCAGCGTCCACAACGTGAGCGCGCGCCAGGCGAGCACGGCGCCGACCAGCATCAGCCCGGCGTAGGCCAGCAGGCGCAGCACGGTCAGGCCGTAGATCGACTCGTAACGCCACAGCCGCGCCGCGCCGGAGATCATCATCGGCATGGTGGCGAGCACCAGCGCGGTGGAGAGCGCGGTGAAGGTGAGCTGCGCCTTCTTCGACTCCAACTGCGTGCGCGCGGGCAGGGCCATCAGCAGCAGCAGGATGCCGATGGCCGCGAACAGCAGCTGAAAGAAGCCTTCGTGCGCGGCGTCGGCGTAGGTCACGCCCCGGGGCAACGTACAGGCCGCGGGGGCGAGCGCACACGGGGTGGAGGTCAGCCCGTAGACGAAGAGCAGTGAGGTGAGGGTGCCCAGGAGCGTGAAGCTCTCGAAGGCGCGCAGCGGGCGGCCCGGTACGCTCGGGGTGAGGTCGTCTTTGCGCCGTGAAACCAGCGCGAGCACGCCGGTGAGGCTCAACCCCGAGATGAGCGTGACGAACCCGCCCCGCAGGAACCCGCTGAGGGGAATGCTGGAGATCAGCGCATCGAGGCTGTCGATCCGCGCGCGGAAGACCGCATCACCCGACGAGAGGAGCAACGTGAGCGCGCCCACGGGCGGCAAGACGATGATCATCAGCCGCAGAAGGCTGGGCGCGTACTTGTTCACGGTGCCGGTGACGTTGGTGTCTTCGAGTTGGCGGCTGGTCACCACGGCGCCGGCGAAGAGCGATTGGCCCGCCGTCTTGAAGGGCGCTCCGAACAAGTGACCGGTGCGCAGCGCCGAGAGCTTTCGTTCACCGTTCCACCCTTGAATGGCGAGGGCGAAGAGCAGGGCCGACGAGCTCGTGCTCATCACCGCGAGCCAGCCGGCGTCGTGCAGCATCGTCGAGCCGAGCAGCAGCACGGCGGCGAGCAACAACCAGCGATGGCCAGCGGCCGACTGCCACGCTTCTTTGCCGGCGCTCACCACGATGAACCCCGCGACCAGCACCCCGAAGATCGCGTGGCCCAGGCCGAAGTCACTGCCGTCGAGGAGCAGCTCGGTGGCCAGGCCCAGGCCCAAACCGCCCAGCAGCTGGTTGCGATGGGGGCGAAGACGATCTGAAAACGAGACCCGGGAGGGCAGCGCGAAGGAGGGCGTCATGGAAGGAGTCATCGCGCGGATCCCAGTGCAAACGACCGGCCCGGGGCTGAACGGTCGCAATCAACGTTGAACGGTCTTTCCCTCTCCCTTTGGGCCCTTTGGGAGAGGGTCAGGGTGAGGGCCACGAGGCCGCCCAGCCGCGCGTGGCCAACAAGCCGCCGTTTTCCAATCGCCGCAGTACGGCTCGAAATCGGTCATGTCCCCGCCGCGCGCCTCCGGTATGACCGCGCCGCGATATGGCGACAATCGACAGTCAATTGAATGTCCGCAGTGCCGACTTCCAGGCGAACGCGACGGCGATGCAGGCGATCGTCGACGACTTGAAGGCGAAGGTGGCGAAGATCGCCGAAGGCGGCGGTGAAGACGCGCGCAAGAAGCACACCTCGCGCGGCAAGCTGCTCCCCCGGGAGCGCGTCAACCAGCTGCTCGACCCGGGAACCCCGTTCCTCGAGTTCAGCCAGCTGGCTGCCCTGGGCATGTATGACGATGCCGCGCCGGGGGCCGGGGTGATCACCGGCATCGGCCGGGTGTCGGGCCGCGAGTGCGTGATCGTCTGCAACGACGCCACGGTGAAGGGCGGGGCCTACTTCCCGATCACCGTGAAGAAACACCTCCGCGCCCAGGAAGTCGCGCTAGAGAACAACCTGCCGTGCGTCTATCTGGTCGACAGCGGCGGCGCGAACCTCCCGCACCAGTCCGAAGTCTTCCCCGACCGCGAACACTTCGGCCGCATCTTCTACAATCAGGCCAACATGAGCGCCCGCGGCATCCCACAGGTCGCCGCCGTCATGGGCTCCTGCACAGCCGGCGGCGCATACGTCCCCGCCATGTCGGACGAGACTGTCATTGTCCGCAAGCAGGGCACCATCTTCCTGGGCGGTCCGCCGCTGGTGAAAGCCGCCACCGGCGAAATCATCTCAGCCGAAGATCTCGGCGGCGCCGATGTCCACGCCCGCCGCTCCGGCGTGGCCGACCACTACGCCGCCAACGATAGCCACGCGCTCCAGATCGTCCGCGACATCGTCCGCAACTTCAACCGCCCCAAGCGCATCCACCTCGACACCATCACCCCGCGCGATCCTCTCTTCGATCCCGCCGAACTCCCCGGCGTCGTTCCGCTCGACGCGCGCGAGCCCTACGACGTCCGCGAAGTCATCGCGCGCCTCGTCGATGGCTCGGAGTTTGACGAGTTCAAGAAGCTCTACGGCGCAACCCTCGTCACCGGCTTCGCGCATCTCCACGGCATGCCCATCGGCATCGTCGCCAACAACGGCATCCTGTTCTCCGAAAGCGCCCAGAAGGCCGCGCACTTCATCCAGCTCTGCGACCAGCGCGGCATCCCGCTGGTCTTCCTGCAGAACATCACCGGCTTCATGGTCGGCTCGAAATACGAAACCGGCGGCATCGCCAAGGACGGCGCAAAGATGGTCACAGCCGTCGCCACCGCCCGCGTGCCGAAATTCACCATCGTCATCGGCGGCAGTTATGGCGCAGGCAATTACGGCATGTGCGGCCGCGCCTATTCCCCGCGCTTCCTCTTCATGTGGCCCAACGCCCGCATCTCCGTCATGGGCGGCGAACAGGCCGCCAGCGTCCTCGCCACGGTGAAACGCGACGCGATGGAAGCCAAAGGCGAAACCTGGGCCGCCGAAGCCGAAGCCAAATTCAAGCAACCCATCCGCGACCTCTACGAACGCGAAGGCTCGCCCTACTTCTCCACCGCCCGCCTCTGGGACGACGGCGTCATCGCCCCGGGCGACACGCGGCGCGTGCTTGGGCTGGCGCTGTCCGCCTCGCTCAACGCCCCGCACGGCAGGGCAGCCGACCGCGAACCCGCGTTCGGCGTGTTCAGGATGTAGCGGCAGTGGGAAGCCCGCCCTCGTCCTTCGAGACGATCGCAACGCAAGAGCCTCACGGTTCGAACAGCGTGCCCGCGATCCCTCAGGATGAGGGCTTCTACACAAGCCATCTCGCCGAAAGGCCTCATCCTGAGGGATCGCCCTTCGACGCCGCCTGCGGCGTCGCTCAGGGTAAACTGGGCGATCGTCTCGAAGGATGTAAGGCCGTGCTCACAGGCCGCCGGACAACACCATGAACGCCGACGCCCTCAACGCCCTCGACCAGACCGTCGCCATCGCGCGCGAGAAGGCAGGCGATCGCATTCCCATCGTCGGTGTCGCGGGCCCACAGGGCTCCGGCAAGACAACCCTCGTCGCCGCCTATGCCGCCGCTCACCGCACAGCCGCGCACCTCTCGATCGACGACGTCTATCTGCCCGCAGGCTACCGCCGCCTGCTCGCGCAAAGCGTCCACCCGCTGTTCGAAACGCGCGGACCGCCTGGCACGCACAATCTTCTCCAGCTCAACGAAACCCTCGACGAACTGCTCGAAGCAGGCGAGGGCGCGCAGACCTTCCTCCCCGCCTTCGACAAGGTTACAGACAACCCCGTCCACGCCACGCGCAAGCCCGTCTTCCGTGGCAAGCCATCCGTCATCCTTCTTGATGGCTGGTGCCTCGGCGCTACAGCGCAGACGCCCGAGCAACTCGCCATTCCGGCCAACGACCTCGAAGCAAAAGAAGACGCCGCCTCCACCTGGCGCCGAGAGATCAACGAAAACCTCGCCGGCGCCTACCAGCCCGCCTTCGCCCGCCTCGACGCCATCCTCTACCTGCGTGCCCCGTCCTTCGAGATCATCCACGACTGGCGCTGCGAACAGGAGGAAAGCCTCCTCGCCCGCACGCTCACCGATGCAGACCGCCAACGTATCTCCCGTTTCATCGCCCATTTCGAGCGTATCACCCGCCACATGCTGTCCGGCGGCCGCCGCGCCGACATCGAGGTCCAGCTCGACGCCCGCCGCAATGTGAGCGAGGTCAAACACATCCCTTCGCCGCCGCGCTAGGTGACGAAGCCGGTCTGCAGGTCTAGATCACTCCAGAACACGCTAGAAAAAAACCGGAGAGCCCCATGGCCTATGAAAACATCACCCTCGATGTGTCGCCGGAAGGCACAGCCGTCCTCACGCTCAACCGACCCGCGAAGCGCAACGCCTTCAACGCCCCGATGATCGAGGAGCTGTCGGACGCATTCGAAACCCTCTCGAAAAACCCGGAATGCCGCCTCCTGCTCATCCGTGGTGCGGGCACTGTGTTCTCCGCCGGCGCCGATCTCGAATGGATGAAAGCCGCCTCGCACTATTCCGAGCGCGAGAACGAGGAAGACGCCTACGCCATGGCCAACATGCTGCGGCAACTGTTCGAGCTGCCGCAGATCACCATCGCGCTGCTCCACGGCGCCGCGATGGCCGGCGCATGCGGCATCGCCGCGGCGTCAGACATCGCCATCGCGCGCAAGGGCACGATCTTCTCGTTCTCCGAAGTGAAGCTCGGCATCATCCCCGCCACCATCTCGCCCTACGTCATTAACGCCATCGGCCCGCGCTGGGCCAAGATGCTGTTCATCACCGCCGAACGCTTTGAGTCGGATTTCGCCGCCAAGATCGGCCTGATCCACCACGAGGTCGAAGACGAAATGGCGATGGAAAAGCTGGTCGAGCATTATGCGGATCTGGCCTACGCCGCCTCTCCCGAAGCCGTCGCCGACACGAAAGACCTCGTCTCGCGCGTCACAGGAGAGATCATCGACTCCAGCCTCGGCCACCTCACAGCCAAACGCCTCGCCCACCGCCGCGTCAGCACGCTCGGCAAGGAAGGCCTCGCCGCGTTCCTGGAGAAGCGCAAGCCGACGTGGGCGCGGTAAGGATCAAACCGGGAGGCGTCATGCACCTCGGCTTGTCATCCCGGAAGCGCGTAGCGCTATCCGGGACCCATTGCGCCGGCACGACGGCATCACAATGGTTCCCGGCTCTTCCCCCGGATAGCGCTGCGCGCTTCCGGGGTGCGGCCGGGATGACAAGTCTAGTGCCCTTCGCCCATGCAACCTGAATCACGCCGCCTCAAGCTCGAACGCTGGCTGCACGCCCGCCGCGAGGCGTGGCGCGCCGCCTTCGTCAAGGGCCCCGTCACCAGCTTCGCATTCGAATTCGTCTCCTTCGGCGTGAAGCAGGCATGGGCCTGCCTGTTCGGCGGCCTGATGCTCGCGCTGCTCGTCGGCAGCTTCCTGTTCTATCCCGCCAACGCGCCGCTCGCGCGCTACGACTTCCTCACGCTCGCCGCGCTCGCCATCCAGGCCGCCATGCTCGCGACCAGGCTCGAGACTTGGGAAGAGGCGCGCGTCATCTTCGCCTTCCATGTCGTCGGCACCATCATGGAAATCTTCAAGACCGGCGCCGGCTCATGGATCTACCCGGAGGAGTCGCTCCTCCGCATCGCAGGCGTCCCCCTGTTCTCCGGCTTCATGTACGCAGCTGTTGGCAGCTACCTCGCGCGCGTGTGGCGTATCTTCGAATTTCGCTTCGAACGCTTCCCGCCGCTCTGGCTTCAGGCCCTGCTTGCAACCGGCGTTTATGTAAATTTCTTCACCCACCATTACATGCCTGACATGCGCCTCGGCCTGTTCGCCTTCAGCCTCGTCATCTACGCCCCATGCTTCGTCCATTTCCGGCCAGACCGGCATGAGCGCTTCATGCCGCTTGCGTTGGGATTGTTGCTGGTTGCCTTGTTCATCTGGTTTGCCGAAAATCTCGGCACGTTCGCCCGCGCCTGGGTCTATCCAAGCCAGGATAAAGGCTGGCATCCCGTCTCGCTGGACAAGCTGGGCTCGTGGTATCTGTTGATGATAATCAGCTTCGTGCTGGTAGCCGCCCTCCATCGCAGAGTCGGGCGGAAAGAGGGGCAGGGCGTATGAGCGGAGAAATCGAAGCGGCTGGCGCAGCGTTGACGGCTGGTCTCGCCGCCAGCGCGATCGACGGCTCCAAAGGCCATGGCGATGGCGGCCACGGCGCCTGCGCTAATTGCGGCGCGGAGCTGCATGGAAACTATTGTGCGGTGTGCGGACAACCCGCCCACGTCCACCGCACGCTCGGCCACATGGTTGAGGAGTTCCTGCACGGCCTGCTGCATTTCGATACGCGCGCCTGGCGCACGCTGCCCCTGCTGGCGTTCCGGCCCGGCACGCTGACCAACGAATACATTCACGGAAAACGCGCGCGCTACATCTCGCCGCTGGCGCTCTTCCTGCTGACCGTCTTCACCATGTTCTTTGTGTTCGCCTTTACCGGCGGCGCGATGGTCAATGGCGACGGAACGCAGGCAACCGCCTCAGCCGCGGAAATGCGCGCCAATATCGCGACCCTCGAAACCGAAGCCGCCACGGCAAATGCAGAAATGGCCCGCGCGCGCGCCGCGCTCGACGCCATTCCGCCTACCATCGCCGAAGATGATCCCGCACGCGAAGCCGCGGTCGCAGCTTTCGAGGCAGCCGAAGAAACCGCTGACGACAAGGCCCGAGATATCCGCACGCTGCAACGCACGCTATCCGTCGTTGAGCGCGTGACGGCTGAAGCGCCCAAGGCCGTTCCAGGCGCTGAAGCAGAACCCGTGAAGGTCACGGGCATGGATCTGTTCTACGAAGAGATTTCGCAGGCCGCGCACAACGGAGACATAACGGTCAACACCGGCTTCAAGACGGTCGACAAGAAGATCCTCGAAAAGCTCAAGAACCCGGAACTGGCGATCTACAAGATCCAGAATACGGCCTACAAATTTTCATTCCTGCTGGTGCCGATCTCGCTGCCCTTCATGTGGCTGCTGTTCTTCTGGAAGCGCGGCGTGACCCTGTTCGACCACGCGGTCTTCGTTCTCTATTCGCTATCCTTCATGTCGCTGCTGTTCGTGATCGGCGCGCTGCTGTCGATGTGGGTCGCGCCACTGCTCGAAGGGTTTCTGGCCGTCACATCATTAGCGATCCCTGTCCACATCTACTTCCAGCTGAAAGGCGCCTACAGCCTCGGCTGGTTCTCCGCGCTCTGGCGCACCTTCTTCCTGCTGATCTTCTGCGCACTCGCCTTGTCACTGTTCCTGCTGGCGATCATCGTGCTGGGGCTGGCGGGGTAGGTTGCCAGGTCGGCCCCGCCGGTCACATCCGGAACTTCACACCCGCCGATATGCTGGTCGACGTGATGTCGAACCCGTCCGTGCGCCCGCTTGAACCCGCCTGGCCCGCCTCGACTGATGGCCGCATCTGGCGCACTCGCGCCTCGGTGAATACACGCAAGCTCGACGTCAGCCGCGCCTCGACGCCCGCGATCGCCTGCAGGTGAAGCCCCGTCCCCGTCGAATCCTGGACCACGCCATCATCGATCGTAACGGTGCCCACGCCTACGCCGGCGCCGACATAGAAATTCGAACGGCTGTTGAACCGGAAATCGCGATACCCGATCGCATCGAGCGTGTAGGCCGACATGCCTGGCCCGGTCTCGGTGCCGAACTGCCACGACGCATTGGCGTTGTTCCGGTCCTGCCAACTGAAGCCGACCTCGCCGCGCCAGTCATCGCCGAAATACATGCCATAGGCCGCGTCGATGATGTACCCTTCACCGACATCCGCTTCGACCGGGAAAAGCTCTTCCACGGTATATGAATAATCCGCATCGCTGATCCGTCCGATCGCAACCGAGATGTAACTGCCTCCTTCGGATGCCGCTGCTGGCTTCGGCGCGGGTGTCGTCTGCGCCTGCGCAACGCCTGTCGCCGCAACTGGCGCGACAAGAATGCCCAGCCCGATAAGCTGTCCGAATTTCATTGATGCGTCTCCATCACCCCCGAGGCCCGCAGAGTTCGCTGATTCTGTCTCTAACTCAGCGATATTCGTGGCGCCAGCGCTTACGAAAACACTTCCTTCGTTTCGCGGCGCGTCCTAACTTCCCGTCATGTTCTCATCGATCCTGATCGCCAACCGCGGCGAAATTTCCCGACGCATCATGCGAACCGCCCGTAAGCTCGGCTTGCGGACGGTCGTGGTCTATTCCGACGCCGATACGGAAGCCGCCTTCGTGCGCGAGGCCGATGAAGCCGTCTGGATCGGCGCGGCCCCCGCAGCCGAAAGCTATCTGAAAGGCGATCGCATCATCGAAGCCGCGCTCGACACCGGCGCCGAGTGCATCCACCCCGGCCATGGCTTCCTGTCAGAGAATGCAGCCTTCGCCGAAGCGGTCGGCAAGGCTAGCCTCACCTGGATCGGCCCGCCGCCTTCTGCGATCAGGGCGATGGGCCTGAAGGACGCCGCCAAGGCGCTGATGGAAAAGAACGGCGTCCCCGTCACGCCCGGCTATCACGGCGAAGACCAGAGCGCGAAAACGCTGAAGGCCGCCGCGAAGAAGATCGGCTACCCCGTACTCATCAAGGCCATCGCCGGCGGCGGCGGCCGCGGCATGCGCCGCGTCGATGCAGATGGCGAATTCGACGCAGCCCTCACCAGCGCGCAGCGCGAAGCAAAAGCCAGCTTCGGCGACGACCGCGTTCTCGTCGAGAAATTCATCGAAAGCCCCCGCCACATCGAGGTACAGGTCTTCGGCGACAATCACGACAATTACATTCACCTCTTCGAACGCGACTGCTCGCTGCAGCGCCGCCGCCAGAAAGTCATCGAGGAAGCCCCCGCCCCCGGCATGAGCCTCGCCGTCCGCAAGGCGATGACCGACGCCGCCCTCATGGCCGCCAAGGCCGTGGGATACCGCAACGCTGGCACGATCGAATTCATCGTCGATGGCTCCGGCGTCCTCCGCCCGGATGGCTTCTGGTTCATGGAAATGAACACGCGCCTGCAGGTCGAACACCCTGTCACCGAACTCATCACCGGGCTCGACCTCGTCGAGCTGCAACTGAAAGTGGCCTCCGGCGGCAAGCTCCCCGCGCAGTCCGACATCAGGATCAACGGCCACGCCGTCGAAGCCCGTCTCTGCGCCGAAGATCCCGCGCGCGGCTTCCTGCCATCCTCCGGCTTCCTCGAAGTCTTCGACCTGTCGGCCTTCCACGACGATCCGCCCGGCGGCGGCGTAACCCTCCGCCTCGACAGCGCGGTGGAGGAGGGCGATGTCGTCCCCGCCACCTATGACAGCATGATCGCCAAGGCCATTGCCCACGCCCCCACGCGCGATGGCGCACTCGATGGGCTCGGCCAGGCCCTGCGCGAAGCGGAAGTCTGGCCCGTCACTACCAACGCCGCCATGCTCGCCAA
>JAUYRZ010000057.1 GCA_030695565.1 Archangium sp. | reverse complement strand
TACCTAGCGGAGTGTGTTGGACCAATCTCCAGAGCGGCGCAACGCCGCTCCTGCGCACTGAAGCGCGAAGGCTGATGTTCCTCGACACCTCGCTCTCTGGCGGGAAGTTCGTTTGGGTTCGTTTCAGTGCCTTTTCAACCTGCGTCGATGAAGCCGTCTTGGGTGAGTGAATCGAGTCGAGCGAAGTACGCCTCGCGCGCCTGGGCATCGGAGTCGAACCAGGTGCGTTGCTGCCGGGGCTCTTCACTGCGCGGGCCCCACATCACCCGCACCAGCTTGTCGTCGAGCGAGACGCGGTAGACGAGCTCCTTGCCCGTCTCGCGCCGCACGAAGGTGCGCGTCTCGGCACGAATGAGCGCGCGGCCTTCGGCGGTCTGCCGCAGCTCTTCGTCGTGCAGCAACCGGCGCTGGTGGAAGATGCGCAGCGCGAGCAGGTGTTCGCAGGGGCCTTCGCGCAGGCCGGCACGTTTGAAGTGCAGGCAGGTGCAGCCCGCCCCGCGCACGCGGCCTTCGGGGTCGAGGGTGAAGCTGGGCGTGAAGGTGCGTCGGGCTTCGAGATCCTCCACCTCGCCGGAGAGCTCGGTGCCTTCACTGCCGAGGTCGTGCACCTTGGTGAGCCGCACGGCGCCAGCGCCTTCGAGCAGGCGATGCGCCAGCTTCTCGCGTTCGCCTCCGAAGCGGATCTGCGCCACGTCGATGGGCGCGTCGAGCAGCTGGCGGGGGCGGTACTCGGCTTTGACCAGGTCGAAGAGCATGCGCCCTTTGAGACACTCGAGCTGCAGCGCCGCGCGCACTTCTTTGGCGGGAGCGCCCAGCTCGCGCACCATGCCGTCGAAGGTGGTGGGGCCGTGCTTGAGCAGGTGCGCGTACGCCTTCTCGGCGAGCGCCTCGGCACTGGCCGGCGGCATGAGCGCGTCGAAGGCCGAAGCGCTCGACCAGCCGGAGTCGGTCCACCCGGTGAAGCCGACGGTGAGGCTGCCGCGATCGGGCCCGAAGTCGAGCGCCCAGAACACCGGCAGTCCAGCGCCCATCAAGTGCACCCTGGCCGTCTTGACGTGCTGCAGGGCGCGGGCGAGGGAGAGCAGGCGCTGACGGCCGAAGATGCGCACCACGCGCGGCGTCTTCCCCGCGTACGGCGCGCCGTGGCACTCCAGCACGATGTCGAACGGCTCGATCACCAGGCGCGGCTGCGCACCGGGCACGAGCTCGAAACGCAGCCCGCGCGGCGGCTTCTTCGCGGAGCGGGTCCGCAACACGAAGAGCAGGTTGTAGAGATCGATGGGCGAAAGCTCAGCGACGGCGGCCGGCAACGTGGAGGCCGACTGCACCTGCACGAAGTTGCGCAACCAGGCGAGCGGCACCTGGCGGGTCGAGACGGGCGTGCTGCCGGGCTGGCTGGTGGCCTCGAGAGAGACCGGCTGCCAGCTGCGCAGGCGCTCGAAGCGGGCGATGAAGGCTTCGTCGACGGACAGCGTGGTGGTGCCGTGCGCGGCTTCGCGCTTCTCGAACATCGAAGAAGGCAGGGAGAGGCGCGCGTAGCTCGACTCGTCGCGCGAGAAGACCTCGAGGGAGATCTCATCGGGGCTGACGGTGAGCACGGGCTCGAGCACCTGCTGTGGCTTCTCTTCGTTGCCGAGCTGTTGTTCGAGGAAGGCCTTCTGGGCTTCCCAGATCTCCTTGTTCGCCTTCTTGCCCTGCTTGGTGAGGTAGGCGAGGTAGACGGCGAGATCCTTGCGCTTGTAGCGAAGGTCGCTGCCGAGCACGTCGAACGCGGCCATCAACGCATCGCGGAAGAGCGCAGGTGACTTCACCGTACCGCGCACGCCGACCGGGCCACGCGAGGCATCGAGCACCAGGTTCACCTGGGCACGACCCTCTTGAGCGACGAGCGCGCTGGGGCCGGCGTACTGAACCTTCACGTCACGAACGGAGCTCATCGACATTCCTGTCTCCCTCTGCCCAGCGGGGGAGAGGGTCGGGGAGAGGGCTTACTCATCGTCGTCCTCGTCGTAATCCTCATCGCCATCATCCTCATCATCGCGAGCCGGAGCCACAGCGACCACCGGCATCATCGACTCGGCCAACTCCGGGTTCGCGGCCAACTGCACCAACTGCTCCGAGGTGAACCACCTGGGCATGTTCTGCCGCCGCGCATTCGTGCGCTGAGCGCGCCGAAGCGCCCTGAACGCCGCTTCACGAAGCGCCGGAGTGCCCCACTCGACCTTCGCCACCTTCTCAGGCTTGGCCGCCTTCGCCGGTTTCGGAGCCGCCAGCGCCTTCGGAGCGGCCACGCCGCGCAGCTTCACCTCTGCGTAGCCCTTGCCGGTCTTCTCCTTGATGAGCTTCTCCATCTCCTTCTGAGCAGCCTCGGGAGTCGCGAGCTTCTTGGGCTTCTTCTGCCCCGCGGCGCCGATCTTCCCGAAGCGCACGACACACATGGTGTCCTGCACGACGACCTCCCAGAACTTCGAGCTGTCGTCTTCTTCGAACTCGAAGCGGCGCGAGCCGGGCATCGACACGTCGGGGCTGGGACCGGAGTCCTCGTCTTCGTCTCCCCCGTCGTCGTCATCCTCCTCGGGCTCTTCTTCGTCCTGGTCCTCTTCTTCTTCGTCGTCACCGTCTTCGCCACCACCCGCGCTGAACGCGAGCTTCGCGAGGAACTCAGCGACCGACTCACCACCCATGCGACCGAGCGCCATCAGCGCCGCGCGCTGAACCGCTTCAGAGGCGCCCTTCTCGGCCTGGGTCATCAGCACCGCGGGATCGCCGGCACCGATCAACTTGGGCAGCATCACCGCACGGGCGGCTTCGGTGGCGAGCATCATCGCGTCGCCCTTCACGGCGTCGAAGGAGAGCGAGTCGAGCGGCTTGCTGCTCTCGATGAGCGCCGTGGCCTGAGCCGCGTTCGTCTTGACGAGCGCCGACACGGAAGCACGTCGCACGCCGCCGTCGATGTCACTGGCCCCGCGCATGAGCACCGGCACCGCGCCAGCGCCTGCCTTCTGCAGCACCCGCGCCGACTCCGCACGAACGCTCGCCGGAGCCGGCGAGCCACCCGACAACGACTTCGCCGCGAGCTCTTCCACTTCGCGCGAAGCGTGCAGCGTGGCCGCCCAGAGCAAGCGCAAGAACGCGCTCTCTTCAGCGACCTTGTCGGTCCCCACGCTCTTCGCCCAAGGCGTCGCAGTGCTGGTCGCCGAAGCCACCAGGCTCTTCGCGCGCTGCTGCTGCTCCGCCGCGGGCAGCGCCGTACCCGCCAGCGCATGGCGCGCCATCAGCCACGCCATGTCGTCACGCACGCTGGCGAACTCAGAGCCGGCGTACTTCACCAACGCCTCGGTCGGCAGCGACGGCCTGCGGCCCAGGCCGTACTTCACCTTCGCGCGCAGGTCGGGGCGCAGCCGCGGGTTGGCCAGGCGCTCCAACAGCGGAGCAGGCTCGGCCTCGGCGAGCAAATACGCCAGCGCAGGACCCGAGATGTTCGGCAACTCACTCGACGCAGCGTTCATCGCCACGCGGAGTGGATCATTCGGGAAGCAGGCCTCGAGCGCCTGCAGCGCAGTGTCGGCCAACTGCCACTGCGTGAGCGCGCGGGTGAGCACCTTCTCGCTCGAAGGATCGGCGAGCACGGCCAGCGAACGAATGGCCTCCTTGCGCACCTCGACGTCGCGATCGTCTTCGGCCGCGACGAGCTGCTGCAGCCGGCCCAGCGAACGATCGTCACCAATCCAACGCAGGCCGCGCACGCCCGCCATGCGGAAGTTGCCTTCGAGCGCGCTGGCCTCGACCAGCTCGAGCACCCGCTTCTTCTGCTCCACGTCGGTGAGCACCTTGTAGAGCCGGCCGAGTGCTTCGATGGCCGCCGCACGCACGAGCACATCGGTGGGCGCCTCTTCGGTGCCACCGGCCGCGAGCAGCTCCATCTCTTCCAGCGCGCGGACTTGCCCGCTGTTGCCGAGCGCCAACACCGCGCGCACCTGTTCTTCGACTTCGCCTGCGCGGGTGAAGAGCAACAGCGGCCGCAGCGACGCGACGTGTTGCTTCGCGGCGAGCCCTTCGGCGGCGTTGAGCATCAGCTCACGAGCGCCCTGCGCAATCACCAGCTCGAGCGCGGCGACGGGCGCGGCGTGCTTCTCCACGCGCTGGGCGTAGCTGCCCACGGCCTGCACGCGGGTCGCGACGTCGCGATCGCCGAACAGCGAGATGAGCAGCGTGTCGTTCTCCGGCTCCACGCCGACGTCGAGCTCGCGAGCAGCCGAGCTGCGCAGAATCGGGTCCTTCGCCTTCACGCCCGCGCGGAGCGTCTGCAGCACGGCGGCCGGGTTGCGTGGGTACCGCTTCTCGTCCTTCAGGTATTCACGAGTCGGAGCACCCTTCGCCGGAGGCCTTCGGTGATTGCCGAGCAACAGCGCGCCGGTGAACGCAGCGAGCCGCACGTCGGCCGCGGGATCTTCGAAGCGCTCCAGCAGTGCGCCCAGGCCAACCACCCGACGGGTCGAAGCGAGCGCCGCGATGGCGTCACGCTTGAGCGTGCTCAGCGGAGCGGGATCAGCAGCCGCGGGCATCGCCGCGAGTTCCTGCAGGTGCGTGCCCAGCGCGAGGGCTGAGGCGTCGGTCGCGCAGGTGCCCAGCGCAGTACGGGCCGCGCCGAGTGACGGACCTTCGGGCACCAGGAACGCAGCGAGCGCAGGCACCGCCGAGTCGTCCTTGCGCTCGGCGAGCAGCTGCGCGGCGAGCAGGCGAACGTCGTCGCGATCGCTCTCCAGCGCCTTGCGCAACGCAGGCAACACGCGCGCGTCCTGGCTGGCGGCGAGCTTCTGCAACACGCCCAGGCGCAGGTCAGAGTGCGGGCTCGCCAGCGCCGCCATCAACGCGTCGAGACTGCCGGGGCCGACATTGCGCTCCAGCAAGACGAACGCCTGCTGACGAACCTCGACCACGTTGGAAGACAAAGCGTCGATGAACCACGGCCGGGCCGCTTCACCACGCTCGTTCAACTGCGCGAGCGCGAGCAGGCCGACGTCAGCCGAAGCGGAAGACAAGGCGTGCCGCAGCGCCACGTCGGGAGTCGCCTCGAGCAACTTCGAGAGACCCGCCATCGTCTTCTTGCGCACCAGCGCGTCTTCATCGTCGAGCGCGCGCACGAGCGCGGGGATCACGGAAGCCGGCTTGGGGCTCCCGGCGCCCGCCATCTCGATCATCCGGTCGACCACGTCACGCCGCACCCGGCGCACCGTCTCATCAGGATTGGAGAGCCGGAGCAGCCCGACGTACGCGCCGAACGAAATCCACCGGCGCACTTCGAGTTCCTTCGAGTCAGACGCAGGGACCTTCGAAGACGCGCCCGCGAACAACTTCCGCAGCCAGTCCTTGCGAGCGACCGCATCGGTGCCCGCACGGCCACGCTGGTTGGTATCGGGAACGGTGGTCTCGGAAGCGGGGCGAATCGTGACGACCCGCTTCACCTCGGCGAAGAACTCGAGCGGCTTTCGTCGCAGGAGCAGCGCCTGGCCCGCTGCGTACCGGGCCTGAGGTGTGTCGGCGCCGAGCAACTGCAGCAGCCGCATGGCCGCGCGCTCGCGCTCACCCTCTTCAGGCCAGTCCTTCATGTCGCCCGCCTTCTCCAGTTTCGGAGGGCTGACGGCGGCGAGCAGGAGCTCCGTGTACGAGCTCACGTCAGCGCGCAGCTCGAGCGCACGGGCCGCGGCGTAGCGCACGTCGGGGCGCTGGGCAGAGAGTGCAGCCGTGAGCAGCTCAGGCTCATTGCCTTCACGCGCCGCCCGCAGATCGCGCGCGAGCAGCGTCGCGAAGAACGTGTCCGACAGGTAGTCGTCGGCGTCGTCGAGCCCGAGGAAGAGCGCGTTGTCACCCGCGGGGCCGAGCGCGACGAGCGCACGCAGCGCGCCTTCACGGATCGGCAGGTGCTGATCCTTCAGCGTGCCCGTGAGCACGGCGAGGCCTCGATCATCGCCGAGCCGAGCGAGGCCTTCAGCGGCCCAGCTGCGCACCGCGACGTCAGCGTGGCTGAGCGCGTCGAGCAGGAACGCTTCGTGACCCGAGTTGCACAAGCCACGCGCGGCCTGTTCACGCACGGCCGGGTTCTCATCCTTGAGCAACGGCTCGGCGAAGAGCCCCGCGGTGCGAGGGCTGCCCAGGGTCGCGAGCGCACCGACGGCACGGGCGCGCAGCGGCTCGAGATACGCAGCCGGGTGACGGAGCTTGAGCTCGGCGTCGAGCACGAACCCGCGCATTGGCTCGATGATGATCTCTTCGCCGCGCAGCGCGAGCAGCTCGGCAGAACGCACACGCAGCTCGAGCGAATCGCCCATCAGCCCCGCGGTGAGCGGCCCGGCGTCGTTCTTCACCAACGCGTCCACGCTCTCGATGGCGGCGAGCTTCACCGGCACGGAGAGATCGGTCAGCGCCTTCACCAACGGCGAACGCAACGACTCGGCTTCGGCCTTGCCGGCCAACCCCGCGGCACGTCGCGCAGCGAGAATGCGAGTGGCGATGGCCTCTGACTCGAGACCCTTCTGCCAGGGCTTCGCGGCGTCTTTGCCGAGCAGGCGCGCGAGCGAGGTGACCGCTGCTTCGCCGACGGACGCATCGCGATCGACGACGGCCTTTTCCAGCCGATCCAAAATCCACGCCGGAGTGTTCTTCGGCGCCGGCTGATCATCGTCGTTGGGGACCTTGGCGATCAGCGCGAGCTGACGCACGGCCGCGAGGCGGAGATCCGCGAACCGGCACAGCAGCGCACGATCAATCGCGGCGGTGGCGTCCTTCTCGTGCCACGCCCAGAGCGTCTTGAACGCTTCGCTGCGCACCCCACCCGCTTCGTCTTCGAGCGCGTGACCGAGCAGCGTCTCGGCCTCTTCGGTTCGATCCTTCTGAGGCACCGCGACCAGGCGCGTGAGGCCACGCTTGCGCATGTCCTCGTAGGCCGAGCGCAATAGAATGCCCGCGAACTCCAGCGGAGAGGCTTCGTCCTTCCGCCTGGTCAGACCATCGGCAGCGGCCGCGCGAACCGCCGCGTCCTTGTCGTCGGTCATCGAAGCGACGCGCTGCCGGGCGCGCGGATCGGCCAGAGAAGAAAGGGTCTGCGCGACCCACACGCGGTGCGCCGCGGGCTCTTCACGGGAGAGCTGCAACAAAGCGCTGACCGCACGCACGTCGTTCGACGCGACGAGCAGGCCCACGGCGCCCCGGCTGGCGACGTCCGTCGCGCGCGCCGACATGGCCACCAGCAGCGGCGTCAGATCGTCCTGGGTCAGCTCGGCTGGCTTGCCGGTGAGCTGCAGCTTTCCGCGCAGCGCGGTGAGCTGTTCGGGGTTCGGGTCCTTGCCGCCGTTCGCGCGGCGCAGAACTTCGGGCAGCTCGAGCATCTTCTCGAGCAGGAGGCCGAGTGAGGGGCGCTCCAGCACGCGCACCACGAAGGCGACCTGGCGCACGACCACGTTCTCATCATCGAGCGCGCGGCCGGAGATCGACTGCAAGGAGGGCAACTGGCCCTGGAACAACGCGCGCACCAGCACTTCGGCGCGGACGTCGGCGGTGCCCTTCTCGAAGCCCGTGACCAGCGCTTCGACACCTTGCGGAAACACCGCCTGCAGCGCGTCGAGCGCCGACATGCGCACGGTGGGGTCGGCATCTTTCAGCAGACCCGCGACCAACGCGGGCACCAACGGCACCGCCGGGTAGAGCGGTGCGAGAGCCTTCAGCGCCGAGATGCGCACCGAAGGAACCGCGGCACGCAGCCCCTCGCGATACGCGAAGAACGGCTGGTCTTCGGTGACGGCGAGCGACTCGAGCGCGGCCTGGGCCACGCCGGCATCCTTGTCCTTCACCAGGCTGCGGAGGAGCGCCCGGGTGTCCTTGCGCGGCTTGTCCTTGAGCGTCTTCGCCAGCGTGAGGCGAACGGGGTTTTCGCGATCGCCCGCGAGCGCCTCGAGCAGCGGCAACACCTCGGCTTCGGGGATCTTCGGCAGGTCCTTCGCCAGCACTTCTTTCGCCGCCCGCTGCGCGCTCTTCAGCTGCGCAGACCAGGTGGTGAAACCATCGAGCCCCTGATGCGCCGAGTCGGGGAGCGCCCCTTCGACGCCCACCTCGAGGAACGTCAGCTTGCGGCCATCACCGCCGGTGACGATCTCGATCGACGCCTTGCGCGGATCGCTCTCCACCAATGCGAGCGCGCGCTGTGGACCGTCGGCATCGAAGGTCTTGCTGCGCTTCTTGTCGTCGAGCCGCACGGTGCGAATCTTCGCGTCGAGGCCCGTGGAGACGAGGCGATCGCTCGTGTCCTTCGCGCCGTCTTTCGGAGAAGGCAGGAACGCGAACGCGGTCGCACCACCGGCGTGACCCGTGTCGCCTTCACCCCGCACTTCACACTCGACTGCGCCTTCGAGGTACCAGAACCGAACGGTGCCATCGTCACCGGTCGACGCGAGGCGGCCATCACGCGGCGTGAACGCGAGCGCCGTCACCGCACCCCGGTGCCCTTCCATCTCGCGCGGCTGCTTCTGGCCGAAGGTGAAGAGGCGCACGATGCCGTCATCACCAGCGACGGCCACGCGGCCGTTCGCGGGATCGAGTGCCACCGCGCGCTGAGGGCCCGGCGCCATGAACTCGTACTTCTTCGCGCCGTCGGCCCAGACGATCACCTTGCCGTCGACGCCCGTGCTGGCCAGCAGCGTGACCGTCGCGCTGAGCGCCGTGACGCCGCCTTGATGCGCCAGCGCAGCACCGGCCGATTCACCCGAAGCGAAGTCGAAACGGTGGAGCTGACCGTCGACGCCACCGACCACCAGCTGCTTACCGAAGAAGGCGAGCGCGGCCGTGTGCGTGGGAAGGGCGAGCGTGCGCGTGACCTTCCGCGTGCCTGCATCGAAGAGCGTGACCGCCGAGGTGGCTTCCGAACGGGTACCGCCGATGGCGAGGAGGCGGCCGCTCGCAGCGAGCGCGCGGACCTGCTCGAGGTGTCCGATTGCGTAGGTGGCCATGGGCTCAGCCCCCCTTCAGGTGAAGACCGACGTCGAGGTGCGGATGAGCGACCTTGAGACTGGTGAGCGCGGCGAGGCACGCCTGCCACTCGCCCCGCGCGATGCTCCCCGAGAACTCGAGGAAGAGAGGAGAGACCGCGCGCGCGAACCCTTCGTCTTCCACGGCGAGCGCGCGGGCCGCTTCGATGGCGCGGCGTTTGGCGGCCTGGGCTCCCGACGCGCGGCGAGGCAGCTCACCTTCACGTGCATCGGGGCTGCGGCCGGGAGGAAGACCGAACAACAAGGTGCGGAGGAACTCCTGGAGCACTCGAACGTCGGCAAAACGGCCGGCGTGCTCGGGCAACTTCTGCGGACCTTTGGGTTTCCAGCCTTCAGGCAGCGATGCGGGACGATGGCGTTCCCACAACATGCGCACGGCCATGGTGCGCACGCTGCGATCGGCGCTCTCCATCAACCACGCGAGGCGCTCGGGGCCACCGAGGCGGGCGTAGTGACGCGCGATCAGCTCCATCGCGACTTCGCGGCTCTGGCGAATGCGGCTCTCGGTGAGCCGGAACACCTGCGCGGGATCGATCTCTTCGACCGTCAAGGTGCAGGCGAGCTCGGCGGTGGGTGAACCCGCGTTCTCCAGCGCGTTGGTGCAGAGGGTGCGCACTTCGCGGTGTTCGCTGTCGGCCAGCTCGTACACGCGCAGGTGGTAGCCCCAGCGGCGCAGCTCGGCCCTGGTGATCACGCTCGCGAAACGGCGCACGTCGGCGCGCGAATCGAACAGCGCCTTCCAGTACGGCTCGGGCTGGTACTGGGCGAGGGTCAGCCTGGGCGTGATGGCGTTGGCCACCGCTTCGGGCTGCTGCGGACCGACCGTGGGGTGGTGGCAACGCAGATAGGTCTGCGCGAACAGGCGAACCGGGTCGGGCTCCTTCGCGCCGGTGGCGAGCTCGAGCAGCCGCTTCACGCCGCGATCGACGTCGCCGTCACCGAAGTCGCGCGGGTCGACCTGACCGAGCAACGTGCGGGTGGCGAACCCAGACAGCGTGGGATCCGTGCGGCGGGCGAGCGCGAGCAGCCAGGGCAGCCCGATGATCTTGAAGCTGGCGTGCGTGGAGAGCAGGTGCAGCGCGAGCTCTCGCACCGAACGATCGAACACCAGCCCCTTCACCGCCTCGATGTCGAGACCGGGCAGCGACTTCGCGCGGCGCAATGCTTCGTCGGCGACTTCGCGGAAAGGCCGATCGACCAACAGCGCCATCAACCACGGAGCGCCGAGATGTTCGGGCGCGACGAGCGGCATCAACTGCCGGGTGAAACGCACCAGCTGCGCAGCGAGCGCCACGTCTTGCCGGCGCGGGTCTGCGAAGAGCGCCTTGATGAAGTTCGCGAGCTGATCGCTCTGCTTCACGCGCTCCGCCAGGTACTTGCGCGCCCAGTCACGCTGCGTGCCGGTGCCGTAGACGAGCTCGACGAAGAACGCGTCGGTGAGCTCAGCGCGATCGAACTGAGACTCGAGGCGGGTGATCGCCCAGGCCGAGGTGCTCTGGCCCGCGAGCAACTTCGAGAGCAGCGGCAAGCCGAGCGTCTTGGCGCTGACCGTCTCGAGCACCGACATGGCCCAGGCGCGGGTGTCTGATTCGCCGGTGAGCGCGTACTCGACCACCACGGCAGGCGGCAGTTCGGTGGCGTGCGCGCGCGCGTATTCGATGGCGTACTTGCGGGCGGCCGGCGACGGAGAGAGCAGCAGCGAGAGCACCGCCGGCTTGAGGCCGAGGCCCTCCAGCTTTGCGGGGTGGAGCTCCGGCGTGTTGACCAGGATGTCCACCAGCAGCTCGTGCACCGCAGCGATCGGCCGCTGCGCGAGCCGCGAGAGCCAGGCCACGTTCGTCTGGCGCAGCTGCTGCGGGAAGTGCTTCTTGAGCTTGGCGATGGCGAACTTCGCCACGTCGTTCTGCTGCGCGGTCTCCAGCAGCACCATCAACGGATCAGGTGAGAGCTTCCACGCGTTCTCGAAGTACTCCTCGCCCGCGTTGATGATCCGCCCGCAGGCGACGCCTTGCCAGGTGCTGGCGTCCTGGGAGAGCTGGTTGAGCGTGGCGGTGGCGAACACGGGGTACAGCTCGGGCACGGCGCGCGCGAGGTTGCGCAGGTAACGCCAGCCGCGGCGCTGCAGATAGACGATGGTGCCGCGGGTGACGGCGCCGCCACCGCCGGTGTTCGACTCGAGCCGGCCGAGGATCGCGCCGAACAGGAGCGCGTCCTGACGTTCTTCGGCGAGCTTGTAGATGCGCTTGAGACCACCCCACAGCCCGCGGGCCAGCGGTGCGCTGCGAGCGACCTCGAGCAGCGTGGCGCGGTTGGGCTCGCCCCCCTCGAGGTACAGCTCGAGCAGGAAGTCGGCGAGCAGGTACTTGCCGGAAGGCGGCGGGTCGGGCTGCGTGAGGTAGCGGCGCCAGAGCAGCGCGACCTTCATGCGCTTGACCGACTCGCGGTATTCCTTCTGCGCGTCTTTGAGCTGCTGCTCGAAGGCCTCCGGCGTGAGCGCGCCTTCAGGCACGTGCTCGGGAGCAGGCTGCGGCTGGGCTGCGAAATGAATGATGGCCTGGGCGAGATCAGGCGCCTGCCCTCGGGCCAGCGTCTTCAAGTCGTCGAGCGTGATGTCGGGACGATCAGCCATGAACCCCTCCGTTCAAAAGCGAGCGGACGCTAGGTCAGGCGGTCGGCGGATCTCCACAAGATTGAGGACGGAAGATTTTCTGCACCCCGATCATCCGCGATGTGTCACCCCTGATCTCCCGCCAGTCAGTCCCACGGCTCGGCGTGTTCACTGAAGAACACCGCCACGTCGGACTTCGCAGCGCGGCCCTCGACGACGTTCAAGGTGCGTTCGACCAACGCGTCGTTGATCGTCTCGACCCAGAGACCGTTCATGCCGGCGAGATCAGAATGACGGAACCGTCGGTAGAGACTTCGAGGTCGGTCTCCGCATCGACGCCGAGCTTCTCGAGCAGAGGGCGATCGAGAACGATCCCAAGGCTGTTACCGATTTTCGTCAGTCGCTTCTTCATCGCGTTCCAACGATAGCGATGTGCCGTTCTCACGACAGCCCCAGGGTTGTCAGCCTTTCGGGTGGCGCGCCTCGATGTGGGCGATGGCCTCGCGATAGAACAAGGCGCCCTGCGGGTTGCGCTCTGCCGCGGCCTCGAGCGCGGCGGCATCTGCAGGCGAGCCGCACTCCCGAAGCGAGGTCGAGAGCAGCGCAGCGTTGCCATCGAGTTCGCTGCGCGAGAGCCACGGCACCAGCAGCGCCGCCGCCTCTGCCGAACGAAAGCCGCGCAGCGCCATCAGCGCCGTGAGCAGTTCAGGACCTGGTTCCATGCGCTGGATCAACGGAGTGAGCAGCGCGAGTGCCTCTGGCCGGCGCGTCGCCATCAACCCGGCCATTCGAACCGCGGAGTCATCGAGTGACGAGAACAGCTCCACCCAACGTGGGTCGCACTCCTGCTGGATGCCGAGCGCTCTGATCACCGCACCGCGCTGAGAAGGGTTGCTCTCGAACCAGGGCCTCAATCGATCGAACGCTTCGGCGGCCGGCAGCACGAACCGCGCGCGGATCACCAGGTCCTCGGGCAGAGAATCGAGGCGGCACGCTTCGACGTCTCGCGACCCGATCAACAGCTGCAGCGCCTCGGAGCGCACCAGGAAAGCCGGGTGCTCGAGCGCGCCGCGCAGAAGGTCGAACCCGGTCGATGCGTCGTTGTAAGGACCGAACCACGCCTGGAGCAGTTGTTTTTGTGTTGCAACCTCGGGTGACCGCAGCAGCACCGCCAGGGCCCAGCCCTGCGCTCTCGAGAACGAGAGCGACGTCTCGGGGAACTTGTCGGGGTAGACCTCAATGCCCAGCGCGACGAGGCGATCGAGACACCCCGTGGTGGCGACGACCCACAGCGGCAGCAGCGCCGCTTTCGCCTTCTTCGTGAGGCCCGCCGTCATCACGAGCGCCTTCGTCTCGGCGCGCGTTGGATCGAGTTGAGCCAGACACTGCCACGCCGTCTTGTGCATCGTGCTGGACCCACGGTCGAGCGCTTCTTCGACGACGACCGTGGCGGCAGCGCCTTCTTGTTCGACGAACTTACGAAGGGCCTTCACGTCGTGCGCCGCCCCGCGCACGACGTCGAAGTCAGCTGGGCTCAGACGACGTTTCGCCGTGGCCATTACTTTTCCGCGTAGCCCTTCTTGGTCTTCTCGGCGATCAGCTTGTTCGCCTCGGACTGCGTCTTCTCGTCGGAGTCGAAGTCCTTCTGGGTCATCTGCCCGTCGGTGCCGATCTTCCCGTAGCGCGTGTAGAAGGTGGTGCCCTCGACGCGGATCTCCCAGAACTTGGCGGAGCTGCCTTCGATGAACTCGAAGTACCGCGCGCCTGCTTCACCGGACTTCGACGACTTACCGCCGCTCGACGCAGCCGGAGCAGAAGGGGCCGGCGCCTTCTTCACGGCAGCGGGAGCCGGCGCGTCATCTTCTTCGTCATCGAACGGGCTCTTCTTCTTCGCGGGCGCGGCTGCGGCACCACCGCCGACTTCCTGGAAGCCCTTGCCCAGCTTCTCAGCGATCTTCTTCTCGGTGTTCTCACGCGCTTCATCGTCGTCTTCGAAGAGCTTCTCCTTCTCTTCGAAGGTCCCAAAACGAACCTTCTGCTTCGAGCCGTTCGACTCGACTTCCCAGAAATAGCGCGTGTCACCATCGGTCATCTCGAAGCGGCGGGTCGGCATGTTTCCTCGTTTCACGACTGCAGGTGGGGGTGGAGCGGAAGCGGCAGACTTCTTCGGCGTCACGCCTTCGACGCGGCGAATGGTGGCGTTGCTGTGGAACGTGCCGTCGATGCGTTCACCGATGTAGCTGGGGAAACGCGGCGTGCCGGAGTTCGACAGCTCTTGATAGCGGAAGGTGATGATCGAGCCCACCTTCGGAGGGTTCTCGCGCTCGACGTCGCTGAAGCCGGTGCCCACGTTGAACTGCGTGCCGTCGGGCAGCTCGACCAGCAGCGCACCGAGCCGGCCCTTGTGGCGGCCCAGGCCAGCGACGTGACCGAGCACGCGCGCTTCGGTGTCGTGGAAGCTCTTCACCTTCAGCAGCGTGTTGGAGCGCCCCGCCTCGTAGCGAGACCTCGGCTGCCGGACCATCAGGCCTTCGCCGCCGAGCCCTTCGACGCGCGCGAGCTCGGCGCGCAGGTGTTCGGTGCCGTTGCAGAGCTCGTGTTTGTGCGCGACCAGCCACTTCACGTCGAGCGTGGTGAGCGTCGCTTCGATGAAAGCCACGCGTTCTTCGAAGACACCGCCGTGGGAAGGCGCGTCGAAGACCACGTACTGGAGCTCCTTCCAGAGATCCGACGCGTCTTGACGCTTCACGATGCCCACGGTGCGCTGGAACTGTTTGCGGCCGCCGAAGAGTTCGCCATCGAGCGGTGACTTCGGCAGCGCCGCGGTGAACCACTTCGGGGCGAAGAACTCGTTGCCCAGGCGCGAGATGAACCGTTCGCCGTCCCAATACGCGCGCACGCCGTCGAGCTTCTCGGAGAGCCACCAGCCGGTGAGGTCGACGTCGTTCTCCCACTTGTGCGCGAGGAGAACGGGCGGCCCTTCGTCGTCATCATCGTCGGGGGTGTTGTCGCCGGGCGCCTTCGGGGGCTTCGGCGGTTTCGGAGGGCGGCCGGTGAGGTTGGCAGATGAGCCGAGGCGCGCGATCTCCGCGTCGTCACCGCGGAAGGCGCGCAGGTGTTTGCAGGTGCGGATGAGGCCGAGGCTCTGGTTTCGCCACGCAGGGCAGGTGCAGGAGTACACGCCCCCGCTGTTCTTCAGCGTGTAGATGGAGGAGCCCGAGCCCTTGACCTGGGTCTCTTCTCCGTCGGCGAGTTCGGCAGTCACGTCGCGCGGAGTAACCCCTACCTGCCGACCCAGGTGCAAGACAAAGAAGAGTCAGCCGCTCCAGGTGGCGACAGTGCGTTCGGCGCGAGTTGATCGAAACCAGCGAGGTGCATAAGGACGGGCGCATGAAGCGGTTCTCGTGGCTCCTCGCCTGTGTCGTCCTCGCCTGCACTCCCGAAGTCTCGAAGCCCGCACGTTTCGTGGCCCGGCATGACGCGCTCTCCAGCGGCGTGGTGATCAGCGAGGTGTACGGCGGTGCGGCCGGCACCGGCGCCACCTACCGGCACGACTTCGTCGAGCTGTTCAACCGCGGCACGGCGCCCGTCGACGTCTCGGGTTGGTCGGTGCAGTACACCAGCGACACCGGCGGCAGCTGGCAGCCCACCAGCCTCGCGACCTTCGCGGGCCCCTTGCAGCCCGGCCAATATCTGTTGGTGCGCATGGCCACGGGCAGCACGGGCGCTCCGTTGCCGGCGCACGACGTGAGCGGCGCCACCGCGATGAGCGGCACCGCGGGCAAGGTCGCGCTGGTGAACTCGATGACCGGGCTCAACGGCACCTGCCCCAGCTCGGCCAGCATCGTAGACCTGGTGGGCTACGGCACCGCGGCGAATTGTAGTGAAGGCGGGCCCACGGCCAATACGTCGCCGACCACCTCGGTCAGCCGCATCGGCAATGGCTGTACGGAGACCGACTCGAACGGGAACGACTTCATCGTGAGCGGGCCGACGCCGCAGGGTTCTTCGGTGATTGTGCCGTGCGGCACGCAGCCGCCCGTCGACGCAGGCACCCCGGGGGATGGCGGGACGACCCCGGTAGACGCGGGCGTCGTCACCCTTCCCGATGCGGGCTGTACGGTCATCACCAACTGGCCCTCGGGCGTGATCCGCGGCGGGTATGTCGCGGCTGACGAGACGGCCTTTGGCGAGCGGGAGGCCGTGCAGGCCGATGGCGGCACCGACGTGCTGACGCTCGAGGCGTACTTCGGCGGCGGGCTGACGCTGGCCGCGATGAGGACCTTCAACAGCTCGACCCGCTACGCGAACTGCGAGCTGTGCGCGCTCATGTCGACCGGCTGCGATTCTGCCGGAACCTGCGCGAAGGACTTCTTCGGGCAGGCGGGCTCCGCGATCGTCACCACCGCCACGCAGAACGAAGCCACCGGACAGTTCGTGGGGTCCATTTCGTCGGTGCGTTTCGTCGAGTGGGACTTCGTGAATGATCAGCGGGTCACAGGGGGTGAGTGCATCGATGTGGTGTCCACGACCATCGATGTCTTCTGGGATCCGCCGATCGGCGGCGGTGGTGGTGGTTCGACCGGTGGTGGCGGCGGTGCAGTGACTGGTGGCGGCAGCGGCGGCGGCTCGGGTGGCGGTGCTGGCGGCGGCTCGGGCGGAGGCACGATGGAGGCCGATGCCGGCACCGGCGGTGGTGGCGGGAAGCTGGGTGGCAGCAGTGGCTGCGGCTGCAGCAGCGGGGGCGAAGGGTCGCTGGCGTTGTTGGTGCTTGGTGCGCTGGCGCGGCGCCGGCGGCGCTCGGCTCGTTGAACTTCTCCGCTTCAGTTCTTTGAGTCCGCCGGTCGCGATGGCCTCACCCTCTCCCGAATCTCCCGAAGGGAGAGGGGACCTGCTAAGCGCGCGGGCCATGCTCGCTCTCCCGCTGTTGGCGATTCTTGCTCAGGCCCCCGCTCCCGCTCTCGACTTCACCGAAGAGGCGAAGATCCTCTACCGCGTGGTCGCGTGTGGAAATGACGCCGCGCTGCCCGAGGGCATGGACGCGAAGATCGTCGAAGATCACTGCAAAGAACTGCACCGCCGCGCCGACCTGTACCGCGCGACGTGGATCAAAGAGGCGTCTCCGTTCATCCAGAGCCTCAAGCCCGCGGGCCTGCCCACCACCGTGGTCTACCCGTTCGGCGGGGGTGACTTGATCAGCGCGCTCACCACCTACCCGGAGGCCAAAGAGATCACCACGATGTCCCTCGAGCACGCCGGCGATCCACGCCGCATCAAGGGCATCACCGCCAAGCAGCTCAAGGCCTCGCTCGCGCTGATCCGCTCGACGTCGTCGGGGCTGCTCACCGCGAATGACTCCAAGACCGCGAACCTGATGAAGGGTCAGCGCGGCGAAGTGCCCGGCCAGCTCGCCTTCTTCCTCATCGCGCTCGCGGTGCACGGCTACGAGCCCATCAGCCTCAAGTACCTCAAGACCAACGCCGACGGCTCCATTCGCTACCTCGCCCAGACCGAGCTCGACGAGCTGCAGAAGAAAGAAGCGAAGCTGCTCAACAGGGTCTGGGTGGCGCCCGATTTCTCGGAGGCGTTCGACAACCTCGAGCTCATCGCCGTGAAGAAGGGCGGCGACCCCGTGAAAGATCGCATCGTGCACCGTCACTTCGCGCAGAACCTCGACGACGATCACTTCGGCAAGGACGAGGGCATGAAGAACTACCTCAAGGCCCGCTCGCCCATCGTCGCGATGACCAAGGCCGCCAGCTACCTGCTCTGGCGCGACGCGTTCTCCACCATCCGCAACTACCTGCTGGAGAACATGCAGTTCATGGTCAGCGACTCGACCGGCATTCCCCCGAAGTTCGCCACCAAGGCCGGCTTCTCGCAGGAGACCTACGGCAAGTTCGCCGAGTCTTTCCTCGGCGCCAGCCCTGACTACAACGCCGACTTCGTGAAGCTGTGGAAGGACGCCAAGCCGCTCGCCTTCCGCTACGGCTATCTCGACAAGAACCTCTCGAAGCACATGCTGATCACCAAGAAGGCAGCAGCGAAGTAACCGTGCTGGTCACGCTCCTCCTGGTGCTGGCTCAGGCGCCCGATGGCGATGAGCCCACCACGCCCGCGCTCGAGCTGATCAGCCGCACCACCGAGAACGAGTACGTCGAGCAGCTGCTCGACGACGGCAAGCACGTTCGCTTCGGCACCAAGGAGAACGGGCCCGTTCACGTCTGGCGACCGCGTTCGTACCGCAGCGACACCGCGGCCACCGTCATCTACCTGCACGGCTTCTTCACCTCGGTCGACCAGGCGATGCGTGAGCACCAGCTCACCGCGCAGTTCCGCGACTCGGGCCGCAACGGGCTGTTCATCATTCCTGAAGCGCGCAGCTGGCGAACGGATCCCGTGCTCTGGCCCGACCTGGAGAAGCTGATCCTCGCGGTGGAGAAGCGGCTCAAGCTCAAGCGGCCCAGAGGACCCATCGTGTTGGTGGGCCACTCCGGCGGCTACCGCACCATCGCCGGCTGGCTCGGCCACGAGAACGTGGGCCAGGTGCTGCTCATCGACGGCATGTACGGCAACGAGAGCGACTTCAAGCAGTGGCTCGATGGACAACCCGGCCCGCGGCAGTTGGTGCTCGTCGGCTACGACACGCAGCAACGCGCGGAGTGGATGCTCCGCAAACAGGGGCCTTCGGTGCAGCTCGATTCGCTGCCCTGGCTGTATGACGAACTGCCTCCGGCGATTCGCAAGGCGCCGCTGGTGAGCGTGCAGTCGGAGCGCCTCGATCACATGCAGCTCGTCACCGACGGCCGGTTGATCCCCTGGCTGCTGCACTCGTTCCGCTGAAGCTCAGAAACCACGTGGGGCGTTGCCGGCGCAGCTCGGTGCGCACGGCGTCGGGCGTGTCTTTGGGCAGCATCACCCGCCCCAGCGCGGGGAACGCCAGCAGCACCTCGAGGTCCTTCACCTTCGCGTTCCACAAGGAGAGCTCCTTCAAGGCGGGCAGCGCCTGCAGAGGCGCGAGGTCTGTCACCGGTAGAGAACCGAAGTCGAGCAACTGCAGCTGCCTGAGCCGGCCGAGCGCCTTCGTGTCGACGGCCTGGTCATCGCCGTCGAGGAACAACCGCGTCAGGTGCGGCAGCTTCTCGGTGGCGGCCGCCAGCGCGGGCAACGAAGCCCCCCGAATCGAGAGTTCACGCAGTGCCGTCAGTTGGGAGAACGGGGTGAGCTCGGCCTTCTCGGAGACGACGATGGAGAGTGATTCGAGCCGAACGAGCGAGGAGAGCCCCGCGAGCTGGTGGTGCTTGCCGGGCAGCTCGAGCTGTTCGAGTGAAGTCAGCGCGGCGAGAGGGCGCAGATCGTCGATGACCGGGCCCACGCTCAGGTCGCGCAAGGTGCGGGGCGCTCCGGTGAGCTCGACCGTGCCTGATTCGACCGCGTACAGGGTGGTGAGCTCGGGGAAGGCCCAGGCGTCTTCCACTTCACGCACCAGGGCGCTGCGCACGTTCAGACTTCGCAGCCCTCGCAGCGAGTGGAGCTGGCGCAGATCGGCCGAGGCGGAGCCCTGCTCAGGGTAGATGAGCACGCTGCGCACCCAGGCGACTCGCGCGGCGCTCGCCAGCTTGAAGGGGTCGGTGGTGGTGAAGAGCAGCTGCACTTCATCGCGGTCGGGCCGCTTCGAGAGCAGCGCGGCCAGCGGCTCGTCGATCAGGTCGACGGTACAGACGAGCTCTTCCCGCCCGGAGTGCTGCCTGACCTTCGCGCACGGATCCGTGAGGGCGTTCGGTGCCGGCTTGTCTTTGCAGCCGGCCAGCAGGAGCGAGAGACAGGCGAAGCGGAGCATCGACGACTGGTAGCGCCGCCCCCGGGCACCAGCACCGCCGGGACTGGGATGCCGACGGCCCACTTCAAGGGACCGCGCACGTTCCTTCGTAACCGTCGGGTGACTGACCGCAGCCTGCGTGGCAGCCGATGCAGCGGCCTTCGTTCGTGGTCAGCACGCGCCGCTCAGGGCTCACCGATTGCCAGTGCCAGCCTCCGTCGGCTTGCAGGGTCATCGAGGTCCACAGGAGCACGGGGCCGGAGCAGCTCACGTCTCCGAAGTCGCGCTCTTCTTTGAGCAGCGTTGCGCCGACCGGGAAGCCGGCGTCACGGTTCTGGTAGGGCGCCAACGCGCTCGGCGAGGCGAGGATGCGGATGTTGTGCGAGTCGTGTTCCGAGCTCGACCGGCAGTTGCGCACCTCGGCGAAGGACTTCGGGTAGTCCGCTGGGAAGGTGGGCGCTGGCTCGCAGGCGCAGAGCGTGAGGAAGAGCAGCGTCAGCCCTCTCCCCCTCGGGGAGAGGGAGCCGGTGAGCGAAGCGAGGTTTGAGTTGGAGCTGTTCACTTGAGCTTGATGACGCGGACTCGGTTGTTGCCGGTGTCGCTGATCGTCAACGACCCGTTCGTCCACTCGAGACCGTACGGACGCTTGAGCAACGCCGCGCTCGCCGGGCCGTCATCACCCGTGGTGCCCGCGGTGCCGCAGGTGCCAGCCACCGTGTGAATGATGCCCGCCGGGTCGATCGACCGCACGCAGTGGTTGTACGTGTCGGTGAAGTACATCGTGCCGTCATCGGACAGCGCCAGGTCGACCGGGTTGTTCAGCTGCGCCGACGTCGCCGGGCCCTCGTCACCCGAGAACCCGCGCTGCGCCACGCCCGCGACCGGAGCCACGCCCGCGAACCGGTGCACGTTGCCCTGCGTGTCGATCTTCCGGATCAACGCGTTGCTGGTGTCGGCGAAGTACAGGTTGCCCGCAGCATCGAACACCATGCGCCCACCGGGATCTGCCGACTGGCCGAAGGGCTGCGCGATGCGCATCGCGCTCGCAGGGCCTTCGTCACCGAAGTAGCCGGGCGTACACGGCTTGCTGCAGGTCTCCGCAGGCACGCCGCAGGTGGTCTTGCCAGAAGCCATCGGGCAGGCGACCGGCGCGACGCCACTTGCACACGCACCGGGCCCCGCGGGCGGCGCTGCGTCGATCACGCACTGCCCCGCACGCAGGCTGATGTTGCCCGAAGGATCGATCTGCCGGAGCACCATGTTCGCCTGATCCATGATCACCAGGTTGCCCTGGGGGTCGAACGCCAGGCTGGCCGGCAGATCCAACGCAGCGGTGATCGCCGCGCTGCCGTCACCAAAGTACGCGCGCCGGCCGTCACCGCAGGTGTCGACGATCGCGTTGGTCGAGAGATCGATCTTGCGGATCTTCGAGTTGTGCCACGCGGCCACCAGCATGTTCCCCGCGGGGTCGAACAACATCGCCGTCGGGTGATTGAAGTCGGAGTTGGCCGGATCATCGAGTGTACCGCCCAGCTCTCCGCGCCCGGCCACCGCGCGCATGATGCCGTCGGCGCCCACCTTGCGAATGCGGTGGTTGTTCCAATCGAGCACGTAGAGGGTGCCGTCAGCCGCGGTGAGCGTGTCTTGCGGCAACGACAGCTCGGCCTTCAACGCCGGCCCATCGTCACCCGAGTACCCGTTGGTGCCCGCACCGGCGACGGTGCAGATGTTCCCCACCACCGTGAAGTCACACGGCCTCGGCTCAGGGGCAGGACAGGCGGCGAGCAGCCCGAGCGCCAGAAAGGAAAGTCGGTTCATTTCGCCACCCGGAGAATGCGGCTGTTGATGGTGTCGGAGATGTACAGATTGCCCGCGGGATCGAACTCGATCGCGAACGGACGCTTGAGCTTGGTGGCCGTCGCCAGCAGGTCGTCTTTCTCGTCGAGGCCCAGCTCACCCGTACCGGCCACCGTGCTCACCGTGCCGGCCGCGAAATCGATCGCCCGAATGCGGTTGTTGTCGGTGTCTGCCACGTAGAGCCGGCCATCGGGCCCGAACTCGATGTCGCGCGGGTTGTCGAACCGCGCCTCGAGCACTGCGCCGTCTGCGAAGCCGCCGGTGCCGTTGCCCGCCACCGTGGTGATCACGTTGGTGGTGAGGTCGACCACGCGAATGCGATGCGCGAGCGTCTCGGAGATGTAGAGCTTGCCGTCGCGCAGCGCGAGACCACCCGAGGGCTCGGGGTTGCTGCCTGCTTCGAGAAAGAGCGAGGCCATCAGGGCCGGCCCGTTGTCGCCCGCGGAGACCTGCATGCCGTTGCCCACGATGGTGGAGATCACCCCCGACGCCGAGATCTTCCGCACGCGGAAGTTCTGCTGATCGAGGATGTAGATGTTGTCTTGCGCGTCGACCTCGAGCGCCTTGGGCTGCTTGAGCAACGCGCCCTTCGCCATCGAGCCGTCACCGGAGAAGCCAGCGCCCGCGCCACAGGCGATGCTCACCCGCTCGGTGTCTTTGTCGATCTTGCGCAGCTTGTGGTTGTGCCACGCCATCACCAGCATGGTGCCGTCGGAGAGCTGGGCGAGATCGGTCGGGTGGTTGAGCTGCACGTCGGTGCCCAGCGCGCCATCGGGGGTGAGCTCGTCTTGCGAGCCGTCGCCCGGAAAAATCGGGTCGACCCAACCCACCACCGTCTTCACCTTTCCGTCGGGCAACACCTTGCGCACGAGGTGGTTGTTCCAGTCGATGAACCACGGCGTGCCGTCGGCCGCGAACTTCATGTCCATCGTCCAGTAGAGCTTGGTGTCGAGCCGGTGCAGGCCATCGCCATTGAAGCCGAACTCACCCGCGACGCCCGCCCAGGTACAGGCGTGGCCCGGGTCGTCGCACTTCTTCTCGGGTTCGCACGCAGTGAGCAGCGCCCCCGCGACCAACAGCGTTCTGAGTTTCAAAGGCGTACCTCCGGAACGGCGGGACCACGATGGATGAGCACGCCATCCTTCAGAGGAATCGTCAGTACGTTGCCGCCGGCGGCCCAGATGCCCCCGGCTGGATCGACCCAGACTGAATGCAGCGACTGCGAGAAGCTCAAGCCCGTGTCTTCTTCTGCCCACCCCGCGGCGCCGCGCGAAAAGACCGTGCCGTACTGACCGACCGCCACGCCGCCCTTCCCGGTGAGCCACACGCCCACCAACGCCGACGCGCCCGGGGGCGCCGCGTTGACCCAACCCGAGCCATCGTTCTCCACCAACTTGGCGGTGCCAAAACCGCCCACTGCCACAAAACGCTCAGCGTTCGCGTGCACCGTGAAGAGCGCCTCGCCGGTTCCCGCGGAGCTCAACGTGAACGCCGCGCCATCCCAGTGCAGCACCTTGCCCGCCGAGCCCACCAACCAGACATCGTCGGCGCCGCGGCCCCAGACCTTCCAGATCGCGTCGGTGTCGACGAGCGTGGGCGGAAAGCCGGCCGCGTCTTCCCACACGTCTCCGCCGCGCAGCCTCCACGCGAAAGCACCCTTGGCACCGCC
This sequence comes from Archangium sp., assembly GCA_030695565.1. Lineage (GTDB taxonomy): Bacteria > Myxococcota > Myxococcia > Myxococcales > Myxococcaceae > Archangium_A. The sequence continues at coordinate 13,883 of JAUYRZ010000057.1, read as the reverse complement.
ACTTTCCGCACCGACTGCCCACACGTCGCCGGGCGCTGCCCCCCAGATGCCAGAAACGACCGCGGTGCCGGGGGTGGCCAGGCGCATGAAAGCGCCCTTCTGGTACCGGAGAATGAGGCCACCCTCACCGCCCAGGTAGACAGGGCCGTCGACGAAGCCGAAGACCCACCAGAGATCACCCGTGGCGCCCGTGGTGAGGCGCGACCACGAGGTGCCATCGAAGTGCAGCACCAAAGGCCCCTGGCCATCGCCGGTGTCCGAGCCCACCGTCCACACGTCGGTGGCCGACGTGCCCCAGACCGAGAGCAAGGCGTTGGGCAGCTTCTGAGCGAGCACGGCCCACTTCGGGGGCGGCGGCGGTTCAGGGCACGCCCCGAGGGCGAGGAGGAGCGTCGCGGCGAGAAACGGTCTCATTGAAATCGATTGCCCCCCTGCCGTCCGAGCCACGACCCAAGGGCGGCTACATCCCCTCACAACAGACGGTCATGGTGCAAGGTCTCAAGTGACTGAGGGTGCCCGCCCGGCCAATGTTCGAAATCCGGGCGGAAGGAAGCGGTAGGGTGCCCCGCTTGGACCCGCATCTCCTGCTCGACAGAAACACGTTCCTCACGCGCTTCGGCTCGAGCGATCCGAACAACCGCGTGCTCCGCCGGCTGCATGCGCTGGCCAGCGCTGACGACACCGGCAACGGCAACGGCATCGAGTGGCTCGAAGACATCGTGCAGTGGTTGTTCGAGCGCGGCGAAGCACCGGGCCGCCTGGAGGGTGAGCGGGAGATCGACACCCGCACCCGCCTGCTGCTCACCGCCGCCGAAGAAATCCCGCCGTTCGCCGAACGCCTGCGCGGGGTGATGCTCAAGGCGTTGATGGGCAGCTCGGCGACGATGCTCTTCACCGACACCGGTGTGCCCTCGAACTTCGGGTTCTGGGGCGAGGTGGTGGAGCGTTTCTCGGAGAACCTGCTGCCCGCCTACCCCGTGGGCCGCGAGGTGAGCCGGTTGTTGGGCCGCCTCATCGATTCACCCGAGCGCGCGGAGTGGTTGCTCTCGATGCCCGAGTCGGTGCGCACGCGCCTGTCGACGATGCTGGGCCTCGACACGGAGACGGTCAAACGCGCGCTCGACCCGGGCCTGCGGGAAGCCGCGGTGCTGCTGGCCTCGCGCATCGCCATGCAGGGCATCAGCGACGACCTGAGAAAGCGCATGCCTTCGGTCGCGGTCGCCAGTTCTCCGTTCTTGCTGCTGCCGGAGCACGTGAAGGGGCTGCTCAAGGGAGAGCTGCCGCTCGCGCCGTTGCTGGCGACCATCACGGCGTGCCGGGCATGCCTGCGCGACGTCACCGCCTCGCTCGACGAAACGGGCATCAGCATCGACCTGGTGTTCCGCCTCGAGCTCATCAACGCGCTGCTCACGCGCCTGCTTCACCTGGTCACCATTCTGTGCGGGCTCGAAGAAGCGCGCGAGCTGGCACAGGTGCAGCTCGAGCGTGAGCTCATTCGCGGCACGGTGGCCGACAAGACGCTCACCGCGCTCCTCCAATCGAGCACCCGCTTGCTGGCGCGCCGCGTGGTCGAGCGGGCCGGCAGCTCAGGCGAGCACTACGTGACGAAGACCCGCACCGAGCAGCAGGCCATGCTCGACGCGGCCGCGGGCGGTGGGGCGATCACCGCGGTGATGGTCTTCACCAAGTTCTTCATCGGCTTCGCGCACCCGCCCCCGTTCTTCGACGCGCTCTTCGTGGGCTTGAACTACGCGTGGGGCTTCGTGGCGATGCAGCTGCTGCACTTCGCGCTGGCCACCAAGCAGCCGGCGATGACCGCGGCCACGCTCGCAGGAGCGATCGAAGCGCAACGCGACGAGGAGAAGCCAGAGCTCGCGCCGTTGGTCGACCTGGTCTCGCGCGCCAGCCGCACCCAGTTCACCGCGCTGCTGGGCAACGTGTTCGTGGTGATGCCCTTCGCCATCGTGATCGGGCTCATCTACCAGTCGGTGATGGGCCAGCACGTGCTGAGCTCTGAATACGCAGAGAAGATCGTTCGCGTTCATCACCCGATCTTCAGCGTGACCATCTTCTCGGCCATCATGACGGGCGTGTGGTTGTGGGCCGCCAGCCTGCTCGCCGGCGCTGCAGAAAACTACTTCGTGCTGCGTGAGCTGCCCGGAGCGATCGCCACCAACCGCACCTTGCGCCGGGTGTTCGGGGCCTCGCGCGCCAACCGCCTGTCCCGCTTCCTCACCGAGCAGGCCAGCGGCTTTGGCGGCAACGTGGGCTTCGGCATGCTGCTGGGCTTCATGCCCATGTTGATCGGGCTGCTCGGCATTCCCCTCGAGGTGCGGCACGTGACCTTCGTGACCGGTCAGCTCGCGTACGCCGCGGTCGAGTTGGGGCCCGCCGTTTTCGGGCGCACCGATTTCCTGCTCGCGCTGCTCTCGATTCCGCTGGTCGGGTTGATCAACTTCGGCGTCAGCTTCACCTTTGCCATCGTGGTGGCCCTGCGCGCGCGCGGCCTGGGTGTTCGCAGCCAGGTGTCGCTGGCCCGCGCAGTCATGCGCCGCTTCGTCGCGAGCCCGCTGGAGTTCTTCCTCGCACCGCCCGAAGAACCGGTGGTGAAGGAAGCCGCCAGCCGACTGGCCGCCTGAGCCACGGTGGCCAAAACCTCCGTGTGCCGATGGATGTTCGTGCCGGCCGCTCTTCCGCTGCGTGAGCACCGGCTGTATCGGCCTGGGCATGCGCCTCACGCTCGCCTGCACCATCGTCCTGGCCACGGGTTGTTTCAGCACCGCCTCGCAGACGCAGTTCGAAGCGCTGGCACCGGTGAGCGTGAAGCCTCCCTTTCCCCCGTTGCAGAACCCCGACGTGGTGAAGCGGCTGCCCGGCGAGGCGCCCGTGGCCTGCACGCCCCGCGATGGAGGCACGCGCTTCCTCGACATGACCGACGCGTGGAACCTGGGCAGCACGGGGCTCAAGCTGGTGGGCAACCGGCTGACCGTCGCTGACCTCGACGCCGACGGGTACCCCGACCTGGTGGTGCACGCGGTCACCAGCAACCTGCGCCAGCCCATCGAGCTGCCCGATGGAGGCAAGCGCCTGGTGTGGCAGTTGATGAACCGGCCCACCCCTGATGGCTACCGCACCTTCGTCGACGAGACGGGCAACGGGCTGTTCGAGGTCTTCGGTGGTTCGCCCACGCACTACCGCTCGGCGCAGCTGGCGGTCTTCGGCGACGTGGACAACGACGGCGATCTCGACGCGTTCTCCGGTACGTACACGGACCCCACCAAGCCGGGCACCGACCCGGGCGATCGCAGCGAGATTCTGCTCAACGACGGCACCGGTCACTTCACCATCGCGCAGGAGTCGGCCACCACCCCGCTGCCCAGCGAGCGCATGCCCACCACCAGCGCGGCCTTCACCGACGCCGACCGCGATGGCCGGCTCGATGTGTTCGTGGGCAATTGGTACGAGTCGTACGGCTCCAGCTACCTCGGCGTGCAGGCGCGGCTGTATCGCGGGCAAGGCGGCGGGCAGTTCAGCGACGTCACCCAGCTCAGCAACCTGGGCACCGATGACCTGGGCTTCGAGCAGTTCACCCAGCACCGGCCCGCGTACGGGGTGACCGCGTGCGACGTGGATGACGACGGCGCGCCCGAGCTGATGGTGAGCGCGTATGGCCGGCAGCCGAACCTGCTCTACCGCAACGATGGTGCGGGGCGCTTCGTGGATCAGAGCGTGGCATCGGGGTTCGCGAGCGACTCCAACGCCGACTCTCGCGACAACGAGAACTTCCGGTGCTGGTGCACGGCCAATCGCGCGGATCCGAAGTGTGCGGGCGTAGCCAACCCTTCCATCGGCTGCCCGAACCCGAACCAGTCGTGGAGCGTGGGCACCGATGATGCGGCGTGGCGTAATGGCGGCAACACCTTCACCACCTGGTGCGGCGACGTGGATGGTGACGGGAAGAACGAGCTCTACAACGCGGAGATCCACCACTGGTGGGCGGGCGGCTCGAGCGATTCGTCGGAGCTGCTCAAGAACGTGTCGACGCCGGGCATGGCGCGGTTCACCCGGCCGGGGAATGGGCCGCTGGGGCTCGCCTTCCCCCACCCCACGCCCGACTGGAATGAAGGCGGCTTGATGGCGGCGGGCGGCGATCTCGACAACGACGGGCGGCTCGACCTCGTGGTGGCGGCGAGCGACTACGCGGATCAGTTCGGGCTCCTCTTTCAGCAGAAGGCCGACGGCACGTTCATCGATCAGGGGCTGGCGTGGGGGCTGCGGCACGAGTGCATGTCGGGGCTCGCCATTGCCGACTTCGATCGCGATGGTGATCTCGACGTGCTGGCAGGTGCGAGCACGGCGCGTGATTGCGCGCGACGGTGGTCGAAGAACGAGGTGCGGCTCTACGAGAACCAGGCGAGCGACACGAACTGGATGCTGCTGCACCTGGAAGGTGACGGCACCACGACGAATCGTTCGGCGATCGGCGCGAAGGTGACCGTGAAGGCAGGTGGACGCACGGTGACGCGCGAGGTGTCAGGCGGCTACGGGCACTTCGGCATGCAGAATGATCTGACGGTGCACGTGGGCCTCGGTGGCTGCGAAGGCGCGGATGAAGTGACGGTGCGGTGGCCCGATGCCCAGGGCACCACGCAGCAGTTCACGCGGGTACCGGGCAATCAGTTCATGCGCCTCAAGCAGGGCGCGGCGGAGCCGTTTCAGGTCAAGTAAGCCGAGTCCCCTCTCACAAAGGGAGAGGGAAAGAATTGCGCACCCGCTCGAGCTCCAGGTTCTCCTTCACGCGAATCGCATCGAGCTTCGCCTTCCCTTCTTCGGCGATCTGAGCGCCTCGACGCTCAACGCTCTGAGTGAAGAGGTCCCTGGTCTTGTCGCCAAACCCGACCGCGTTGAAGAACCAATCGAACTTGAAGAACCGCTGCACCTTGTCGAGCAGGCTCTCACCCGATCCCGGCACAGGCGCGGTGGGGTCGATGATCTGCTCCGTGGTGACCAACCGATCCGTCTTGAGACCGACCGCGTCGACCACCTCGGTCGCCTCCTTCACGACCTTCGACTGCTCATCACGCGCACGCCGCAGCTCACGGGCGAGCTCATTGCGCAGCTCGGCCTTGGCCTTCTTCGACTCCGGCGTCTTCGGCAGCAGCTCGATCTTCGCGCGCAGCTCGTTGATCTTCCGCTGCGATGCCTCCGACCGATCGATGAGCCCGTCGAGCTTGCGCCGCGAACCCGCGTCGAGCCGGTTTCCCCGCCGCTCCTGAAACTCCCGCAGCGCTTCGGTGCGGGTGCTGAGCCGAGAATTCTTCCACCTGGCGTCGAGCACCTCGACGCGAGCGAGGATCTCCGCGCCCAGCTGCCGGTGCTCGGCGCGCGCGGTTTGAATGAACTTCTTCTTCTCGGGCAAGGAGAGCTTGTCGAACGCCTCGGGGCTCAGCTCGACGCCCTTCGGCGCCTCACCCCACAAAGAAGACGGGCTGGCCGACTTCGAGACGTTGGTGCCGCGGGGAACGAGCTCTTTGGGGGGCGCCGCCTGGCCGGCGTACTCGGTGACGGTGCCCTTCGGGGCGATGGTCACCACGGGGGCGCTGGGGCGGCTGACGGCTTCTGCGCGCGGCGTGCTGGCAAGAGAGGAACTGCGCTCGATCTTCGGCATGGGCGCGCATGGTATCAGCACACGCATGTCTGCACCCGTCGCGGTGATTCCTTCGCGCTACGCGGCCCAGCGCTTCCCGGGCAAGCCGTTGGCGCTGATCAGTGGCAAGCCGATGATTCAGCACGTGGTGGAGCGCTGCCTCGAGGCGAAGTGTTTCTCCCGCGTGGTGGTGGCCACCGACGACGAACGCATCAGCGCTGCCGTGCGTACGTTCGGTGGTGAGGCGATGATGACCTCGCCCGATTGTGCTTCAGGCACCGACCGGGTGGCGGAAGTGGCGGCCGGGCTGGGCCTCTCCGCGGAGTCGGTGGTGATCAACGTGCAAGGCGACGAGCCGGCCGTGCACCCTGAGGCGCTGGCCCTGCTGGCGGGAGCGTTTTCCGATTCCGCGGTCGAGATGGCCACCCTGGTGCGCGCGCTCAAAGACGAAGAACGCGGCAACCCCAACGTGGTGAAGGCGGTGCTCGACGAAGCACACAACGCCCTCTACTTCTCCCGAGCGGATCTCCCCTTTCAGCGCGACCCGGGTGGCGTGGCGATACAGCGCTGGGGCCACGTGGGGCTGTACGGCTATCGGGCGCGCGTGCTCGCCCGGCTGGCCACCCTGCCCCCGACCGCGCTGGAAAGAACCGAGTCATTGGAGCAGCTGCGGGCCCTGGGTCACGGCATCCGCATCGCGTGCCGGGTGACTCCGCACGAAGGCCAGGCGGTCGACCGGCCGGAAGACGTGCCCCTGGCTGAAGCGGCGCTGGCGCGTCTGGCGTGGTAGTGGACAGTGCATGTCCACACCTTCGCTGACGCAAGCGCTCGGCCTCTTCTTTCAGGCCCACCCGTGGCATGGCGTGACTCCGGGGGACAAGGCCCCGGACATCGTCACCAGCTACATCGAGATGGTCCCCACCGACGTCGTAAAATACGAGGTCGACAAGAACACCGGCATCCTCAAGTTGGATCGCCCGCAGCGGTACTCGAACCAGACGCCCTGCCTGTACGGCTTCATTCCCCGCACGCTCTGCGACACCCGCGTGGGTGAACGCTGTGGCCAGCGGTTGGGCCGCACCGGCATCACCGGCGACCAGGATCCCATCGACATCTGCGTGCTCACCGAGAAGCCGATTCAGCACGGCGCGATCCTCGTCGAGGCGATCCCGATCGGCGGCCTGCGCATGATCGACGGCGATCAGGCCGACGACAAAATCATCGCGGTGCTCAAGGGCGACAACGTCTACGGCGGCTGGAAGGATTTGAAAGACGTGCCGCCCACGTTGATCGACCGCCTTCGCCACTACTTCCTCACCTACAAGGCGATGCCTGACTCTCCGCATCCTCCCGTGGAGATCGCAGAGACCTACGATCGCGCCGAGGCGCTGGAGACGATCAAGAAGTCGTTCGAGGATTACCGCGCGAAGTACGGGCAGCTGACCGACCTGTTCGCTCCGAATCGCTGAAGGGTCGGCGCATCAGGCGGCCTCCTCGTCACGAACGATCTCCCACCGGGGAAAGGGATCCTCGAAGCCGGCCCAGCCCTCGGGGCCCCGCGCCCACTCGGCGTCGGTGAGCAGACACTTCGAGAGCCGCCGCCGCACGAGGTCCTGCGCCAGCCCGCGGGTGATGAAGACCAGCTCCTGACGGCGGTCTCCACGTGGGTGAGCAGGTCTTCGCGCAGCGTGCAGCAGATGCAGCCGTTCGACAGCTCGATGAGCTTCTCTTCGACGCGGTGGAGCTTCACCAGCTGTGCGTCGATGTTCACCTCGCTCATGTCGTTGACGATGAGCGCGACCCTCCGGCCTTCCCGGTTGGCCAGCAGGTGATTGAGGAGCGTGGTCTTGCCTGCTCCCAGAAAGCCGGACAGCACGGTGACCGGTACGGGAGGTCGCTTCTTCAGGGGTCGATGGGTGCGAGTCATGGGGTGCTCCGGGTTGCGGGTTGAAGTTCGAGGTTGGCGGTTAGCTGACGCCACTGCTGGCGCAGCTCATCCGCAGTCCACGGCGAAGGGCGTCGTCTCTGCGCGAGCGTCTGGGCCCGCCACTCCAGGCCCTGCTGAAGATCGACCCAGGCTTCCCAGGTGAGCACCCAGCTGGCGAGCGCGGAGAGCAGCTCCGTCGACACGTCGCGCAGTTGGGGCCCGAGAGGCCCGCGCTGCAACGTGAGGGTGCGGTCATGAGCGCGCACCGTCACGCCCGCGGAGCTCAGCTCGATCGTCAGCTCGCCCGCCGTCTCGCTCCAGGTCGATGACAGCGCGCTCCCCGCTGGAGCGGGCATGCAGCGCATTCCCCTCAGCGCGAACAGGTTTCCTCCGGCGCGTCTCGCATCGCAGCCGAAGCTCCACATCTGCAGGTCGAACAGCTTTTCGAGACGGCTCAGGGTGCGGTCATCGAGGAGGGAGGCGAGAATGCCGCGCTTCGAAGGCGTGGCGTGATGCGCACACGCGCATTGCGTGTCGTGAACATGGGTCGGCACAAGGAGCTCCAGTGGGTGACGGAACAGGCTGCGTTCGAATCGTCAGCTCAGCGGAGGAGGCGATGCCTTGGGGGCCAGCGAGTAGAGCGGCACGCGAGCAGCGCGCGGCAAGCAGGGCTGAGCGTGGGCACACCGAGATGCAGCGGCACCGCCACGACGCCCCACGGGCTCACCCTGGTGGGGGCAGCTCGCGCGAAGTGAGCCACGCAGTGTTCGTGCGTGTGTTCGCGGTCGTCCGCGCTGGTTGCGACGAGGTCTCGATCGCTGCTGGAAACGAGCGGCGCTTCGTTCGCATGCACCCACTCGCCGTGCACGGCGCAGCGCACGTGTCGCACCAGCGCCTCGTGCAACGTTTGCGAGAGCCCCGCACCGGCGAACAGACACACCGCCGCGAACGCGGCCAGGCGACGAAGCGGTGATTGAGGGGTGAAGTGGCTCATGGGTTTTGAATCGAAAAACTGCTCTCGGGCAGGCGGCCGCTTCGTGGCGCAATTCGTTCCAGTGGTGAGGACCACCCTCACACTCGAAGCCTGGAGTCCTGGGAGGACACCACTGACGGTCACCTGCCCGAGCCCATCAAGACGTCACTGAGGTGAGGGGTACTGGCGATCGGGGAAGCAGAGCCCGTCGTTGTTGAGGTGGCCGAAGTTGGAGAGGTTGTAGGTCATGTAGTCGGCCAGATCTTTCAAGCCGGCCGCGCCGCCCGCGGGGTTGAGGGGCACCGTGGCCGGATCGTACGAAACCGTGCCCGTGGTGCGCTCGCCCACGTTGACCGGCCCACAGGTGCGCCAGGGAATCGGGTTCGACTGCGCGTCTCTCGGGGCGAGAAAGTCGGTGGCGAGGTCGGCCTCGGTCACGTCGACCATCGCAGGCGCGGGCCCCACCGCGACCGACTTGCGCGCAGCCACGAGATCGAAGCGGAGCGGCGCATCTTCGGCGAGCGATTCCCAGAACGGGTGATCGAGGTGGAACGTCACCTGCGCGATGGTCTGCGTGTTGGTCGCCGTCTGCACACCGCGCGAATCGCTGGGCTGCAACTCAGGGTTGACGCAGTTCTTGTAGTTGACCGGAGCCTTGAACCCGAACGCGAAGTTCACCACCTTCGGCACGCGCGTGAAGTCGTAGGCGGCGTTGGTGGTGCGGCAGGCCGGAGTGCCCTGGTCGCCCTTCCACGTGGCCTTGCCCTTGAGCCAGACCGACCAGCCGTTCTGCGCCATCAGGCGGTAAGCGGCCTGGGCGTCGGCATCGAGGTTCACGTTCTGCGCGCGCTCCGCGGCGGCAGTCAGCGAGTAGCCGAACGCGTACTTCGCAGTCGCGTCGAACGCGGGCGTCCCCGACTTCTTGTTCTGGTTGATGATTCGGGTCAGCGCGAACGCCTTGCCGTTCTGCTCCTTGGCGGCGAGAGGGCCCTCCTTCGCCAGGTCGACCGCCCACGGGCCGACCGCCTCGGCCACCTGTTCGCCCGTGACAGCCTGGTCGTTGGGGTTGGTATCGGGCCCCGCGTTGATGCTGACAGCGCCGACAGTGACGAGCACGTGCTCGTAGGAGATCTCCCAGCCATCCTGAAAGTAGAGCTCGTCGCCGGCGGAAGGCGGGAAGGCGTTGCCTTCGGTCGCGCTGGTCTCACCCGTCACGGTGACCAGCAGGCTGTTGTTCACCGCCGTGTTCGAAGGCGCGGCGAAGTCGGCGAAGAAACCACCGTCGTTGCCGCTGCCTCCGCCCGTACCGGAGTCGGGAACGGGAGAAGGAGGACCACAAGCGGCAAGAGCAAAGAACAGGGGGACGAGCGTGTGTCGAAGCGACATGGAGCTTCCTGTGAGGGTGGTGGGGAACGGCTTTGCGACGGGGACGAAGGTTCGCGGAGCCAACGGCCTCAGGTGTCGCCGCGGGGGCGGTCACCAGAATGAAGCTGGCTGTGCTGAGACGAGGGATCAGCGGCGAGCGCTGATCAACCTCGAGGCGGTGACGCTTTCGGCGCGCGGCTCAGCGCATCGAACTGAACTGCATCGACGGAGAACGACGAGACCTCGAGCCGGGGAGACCCCGCCGGAAGCGTGAACGAAGACGGCCGATCGACGACCGAGGAGCTGCGCCACGTGGCGAAGACCGCACACGTCTCCGCGTCGTCCGGGAGCGTGGCGTCGCCCGTGCCGCAGAGATGCGCGGTGTCTTCCGAGTGCGCATCGGCGTGCAGGGCGACTGCATCGACGACCTCACCACCTTCACCCAGGCTGTGTTCGGAGAGCGCGAGATGGCCCAGACCCAGCACCTGCACGACGAGCAGCAGCGCAGAGACAGACGCGCGCGACGTGTGGGCAGGGTTGAACACGGTCGAGTTGGTAATGCGCCGACCTCAGCCTGTCAAGACTCACGCCATCGAGTTGCAACAGCAGCGAGGTTGCCGCTCAACGTTCAGTCAGCGACCTCAAGCCGCAGCACCGAAGGCCCGCCGAGCTCGAGGGTCTGCTCGGCCAGCAACGGCGTCTTGCTGCGGAACCAGGGCGCCTCGGTGTTGAGGTGCGCGGACAGCGCGGGGTAGTTCGACGAGCTCACCCACAAGCCCAGCCGATGGCCGGGCTGAAGCACCCACTCGGTCGGAAAGAAGTCGACCTCGAGGGTGCGCACCGCGTGGGGCACGTACGGCACGTACTCCACGTCACGTGAAGTCGGCAGCCGCAGCGTGGCGGCACCGTCGGTCACGTGCACCGCCATGCCGTTCGCGTCGATGTCGACCAGCTTTCCGTAGAACGCGGTGTCCTTCGCCGAGCTGCGCACGTGGAGCTCGAGCCGCATGGTGCCCGCGATGCGTTTGGGCGCCGTCAGCACCGGCGTCACGAAGCGCACCACGTCAGCGCGACTGCAATCCCACGTCTGCCGCACGGGGCCGGGCGTCAGCGTGCCGGCCACCAGGCCCTTGAGCCCCAGGCCGCGCGCGCCCCCTTCACTGGGCCACGGCCGCAGCGGGTTGTAGCGATACGACAACAACGACGGAGCGCCCGCCTCTCCACCGAGCGCGCGCTGCACGCAGGGCTCGAGCGAATCGCTCTTCACCGGCTGCAGCACCCACGGCTCTTCCTTCGTCTTTGGCGGCCACGACGCGCGGTGCACCGGCGTCAGCTCACCACGCGCCCAGCTGGTCACGCCGGTGGCGGGAAACGGCAACGGCACGCCCTTCAAGTGATGCAGCAACCAGGGCACCGGCATCTTCCAGAGGTACTGACCTTCGGCCTCGGGCATCTGCACTTCGCCCGGCTGCATGCCGATGTGACTGGTGGGGAGCAACGCGAGGTGGCTGTTCTCCCGGCTGGCCAGGCGAGAGAACGTGTCGAGCCCGGCGACGAGGAACGGGTCGTCGAAACCCTCGATGTAGAGCACCGGCAACGAGATGTGCTCGGGCACCTGCTTCAACTTCTGATTCGCCGCCAGCATCCACACGGGCGAAGAGGGCAACGCCGCGTCGAGCCAGTCACGGTACCAGCCGCGTTTGCCGCCGAAAGACAGCTCGTCGCATTCGAAGTGCGGCCGAAAGGCGAGGGCCGACTCGAACGAACGTTGCGCGTCTGCCGGCCGCTCGCGCGAGGGCATGTACGAGGCCCAGGCGGTGAGGAGCTCGTGGGGGAAGAGGCCGCGCTCCGAGACCACCGGCCGCAGGTCGGTGCCGAAGACGGCCAGCACCAGGGTCTTCACCTTGGGCGGCAGGTTCGTCGACGCCGCCAGCGCGGTGCCCGCGAGATACGACTGGCCGTAGAGCGCGATCGACTCGGCGAACGGCTGCGCGTCGAGCCAGGCCAGGGTGTCTTCGCCGTCGTCGACCTCGTGCACGAGGGGATGCCATTCACCTTCACTCTCGCGCTGACCCCGAACGTCTTGCACCACGCAGCCGATGCCGTAGCGGGAGAAGACGCCGCACGAGAAGTTGAACAAGATGTCGCGCGGGTACGGGTTGCGCATCAGCACGATCGGCGCGCGCTCGAGGCCGGCGGGCATGAGCACGTGGGTCTTGAGCTTCACGCCGTCGCGCATGGTGACGTCGAGGTGGCGCCAGGTGCCTTCGGCGTGGGTGTACTCGGGCAGGCCATTGCTCGAGCGCACGATGCCTTGCGCGATGGAACAGCCGGTCGAGAGCAGGAGCAGCAGCACCACGGTGAGGGTCTTCATTCGCGCTCCGAGTCCTAGCCCACTTTGAAGCCACCACACGGCAGCGGAGTTATACGTGGGCCATGAGCATGCCCACTCGACACCTCGGCAGACTCCCTGTGCCCGCGCTCGGCCTCGGCTGCATGGGCATGAGCGAGTTCTACGGACAGACCGACGAAGCGGAGTCGATCGCCACCATTCACCGCGCGCTCGAGCTGGGCATCACGCTGCTCGACACCGCCGACATGTACGGGCCCTTCATCAACGAAGAGCTGGTCGGTCGCGCCATCGTTGGCAAGCGCGAGCAGGTGGTGCTCGCCACCAAGTGCGGCATCGTGCGCGATCCGAAGAATCCCGGGGTGCGCGGCATCGACGGAACGCCCGCGTACATTCGCAGGTCGTGCGAGGGGAGCTTGAAGCGGCTCGGCGTCGAGGTGATCGATCTCTATCAACTGCACCGTGTCGACGCGCGCACGCCGATCGAAGAGAGCGTCGGTGCGATGGCGGCGTTGGTGAAGGAAGGCAAGGTGCGCTTCATCGGGTTGTCCGAAGCCGCGCCGCACACGCTGGAGCGCGCGCACCGGGTGCATCCGCTGGCGTCGGTGCAGAGCGAGTACTCGTTGTGGAGCCGGGATGTGGAGGACGGCGTGCTCGAGGTCTGCGAACGATTGGGCATCGGGTTTCTCGCGTATTCGCCACTCGGCCGCGGCTTTCTCACCGGTCGGCTCAAGCGCATCGAAGACCTCGCGGCGGATGATTTCCGGCGGAACTCACCGCGGTTTCAGCCGGAGAATTTTCAGAAGAACCTGAACCTGGTGACGTTGATCGAAGGCATGGCGGCGACGAAGAAGTGCACGCCCGCTCAGCTCGCGCTGGCGTGGTTGCTCGCGCGCAAGCCGTTCATCGTGCCGATTCCGGGAACGAAGCGGCGCACGTATCTGGAAGACAATGCGGGCGCGGTGAACGTGTCGCTCAACGCCGAGGAGATGAAGGCGATCGATCAGACCTTCCCGCCGCAGGTCGCCAGTGGCGAACGGTATCCGCCTTCCGCGATGGGCTCAGTCAGACGATGAGATCTCCCTCTCCCTGCGAAGCGGGGAGAGGGCCGGGGTGAGGGGCTTTCGGGCTCCAGAGAGGGCCACTCATCCGGTCCTACGGACCGTCCTCTGTGTCGCGGCCACCAACGAAGCCAACAAGGCGGTGCCGGTCAGCTGATGCGCGAGCCCCAGCCACAACAGGGCCCCGGGCTGCGTCGAGTAGATGACGGTCACCACACCGAGCACGACCTGCACGAGTGCAAGCCCGAGCACCGCATGCCGCTGCCAGCTCAACGCGCGCCTGCTCACCCACCAGAACACCAGGAACGCGATCAGCAGCCCGTACCCCAGGGTCCGGTGAATGAAGTGCACCGACAGCGGGTGTTGCCAGGGCAGCTCGCTCCACACCGCCGAGGGCAACCACTGCCCATTGATGTCCGGCCAGGTGGGCGCCATCAGCACCGCCTTGAGCCCCGCCATGAACGCGCCCCAGGTCAACTGCACCGCGAGCAACCCCAGCAGCACCCAACCCGCACGATGCAGCTTCACGTCAGGAGTCGTCACCGGCTGGAGCACGCCGA
>JAUYRZ010000067.1 GCA_030695565.1 Archangium sp. | reverse complement strand
GACGCCGACGTGCGTTCGCTCGCCGCGTTGGTGCTGGGCGCGAGCAACGCCGAGACCGCGCGGCCGCTCCTGATGGAGGCGATGCGCGATGTCGACCTGCGCGTTCGCCGGGCGGCCAGCCAGTCGCTCTCGCGGCTGCTGGGCCAGGACGTCACCTCGCTCGTCTCACTGGGTGATGCGCATCGGCGGCGTGAAGTGCGGCGGTTGTCGACCGTTCCGTCGAAGCCGGTGACCTCGCTCGCGCCGCGCCCCGTGGCGACCGCGCCGGCGCCCGCCCCTGTTCGAGTGGCAGCACCCGTGGCGGCCCCGATGGCGGCCGCTGCTGCCAGAACGCGCGTGGCGGTGCTCGAGGTCGAGGCGGTTGCGCCGGCTGCGCCCGTGTCGTCGTTGCTCACCTCTGCGATGCGTGAACTTCGCGCGTCGATCCGCGGCCGTCAGCTCAGTGAGCTCGCCGACGGCATCGGCGCGTCGACGGAAGAGACCATGAAGGTGTGCGGCACGCTGATGGCGCAGGGGCAGGTCGTGCGTCGCGGCCTCAAGTACTTCGTTGCATGAGGGACAGTCCGATGGATCCAATCCGCTACACGCCCAAAGAGACCGCCGACCTTCTCGGCATCACCACCAAGGCCCTCGCGGTCGCCTTGAAGAAAGACGAGTACACGCCTGAAGACGCGTGGGAGCTGCGCGGCAAGCTGCAGCGCGAACCGCCTGCCCTGGGTACGCGCAAGCAGCTGTTCCTCAACTTCAAGGGCGGCACCGGCAAGACCTCGCTCTCCACCAGCTACGCCTGGCGCCTGGCCGAGATGGGCTATGGCGTGCTGCTCGTCGATCTCGACAGCCAGGGGCACGCCACCAAGTGCCTGGGCTTCGAAGGCGAAGACTTCGATCGCACCCTGCTCGACGTGCTGGTGAAGAAGACGCCCATCTCGCAGGTGGTGCAGAAGTCGCACTTGCCCAACCTCGACTTCGTGCCCTCGAACCTCACCATGTCGACGGTCGACCTCGCGCTGATGCCGATGGCGGGCCGCGAGTTCAAGTTGAAGAACGCGCTCAAAGAAGTCGAAGCGCACTACGACTTCATCATCTTCGACGCGCCGCCTTCGTTCGGCCTGCTCAACCTCAACGCGCTGATGGCCGCCGACGATCTCATCGTTCCGGTGCTGGCCGACTTCCTCTCGTTTCACGGCCTCAAGCTGCTGTTCGAGACCGTCAACTCGCTCGAAGAAGATCTCGGTCACGTGCTCGACCACGTGTTCATCGTGGTCAACAGCTTCAACGCCACCTTCAAGCTGGCCAAAGAAGCGCTCGAGGCGCTCAAGCAGCACTACCCCGAGTTCCTGATGCCGCAGGTGATTCGCCAGTGCACCCGCTTCGCCCAGGCCTCGAGCGAAGGCATGCCCATCTTCCGCTTCGACCGCGACAGCAAGGGCGCCAACGACGTGCAGAAGCTGATCGATGAAGTGCTCGGCCGGCTGCAGGTTTCCATCGCCGCGAAGGCCGCGGCCACCACGCAGGCCAGGAGCGCGTGAGCAACTTCAACAAGTTTTCCGGAGGAACACCGATGAAGAAGGCATTTGACGCGAACGTGAGCCGGGCCAAGCCCCGCGTGCGGTTGGGCTCCCTGATGACCGAGAGCGCGCTGTCGGCCGCCACGGTGGAGTCGCTCGCGCAGCAGGTCGCCCACGAAGAGGCGCCGGTGATTCCGTCGGTGGAGACGATGGACCTGGGCTCGGCGCTCAAGCTGCGTGCGCAGGCCCGCGCGGCGCGCAGCTCGGCCGCGGAGATGCTGCACGAGGCGATCAGCTCGCCCGTGGCGGATGAAGTGAGCGCGCGCCAGACGTGGGCGGTGCCGGTGCATGAAGAGCCGGCGTTCGTCGCTGAGCAGCCCCAGGCGTACGTGGCCGCTCCGGTCGAGCCAGCGCCGCAGCCGCGTGCGTTCGTCGAGCCGGTGTCTGCACCTGCGCCGCGTGCGTTCGTCGAGCCGGTGTCTGCGCCTGCGCCGCGTGCGCACGCTGAGCCGCCGCCCGCGGTGACGGAAGTGCAGACCGCGCCCGCGCCGAACTTCGAGGCCGAGACCATCGAGCGCCGTGAGCGGCTGCGTGAGCGGCTCAAGGCCGTGCGTGAGAACCCGCGCCCCGAGCCGCTGCCGGACACCGTCGCCGAAGCGGGCGTGCTGGCCGTCGAGCGCATCTCGGCGCTGCAGTCGGAGCTCACCAAGGCGCGCGCGATGAACCTGGCGCTCGCTCAGGATCTCGAGGCCGCGCGTCGTCAGGCTGAGCGCGCGACCGAAGAGGCCCGCTTGCGCATGGACGAGGCCAAGCGGCTCTCCAGCGAGATGAACGGGCGCGTGACGTTGCTCTCCGAGCTCGAGCGCGAGTTGGAGTCGCTCGAGGGCGAACGCAACGAGTCGCTGCTGGCCCTGCAGGAGTCGCGGCAGGTACTGGAGCTGCGCGAGCGCGAGAAGCAGGAGTTGGTGGAGATCGTCGCGAAGAAGGATCAGGAGATCGACGACAGCCTCGCGGAAGAAGAGCGGCTGGCGGCGGAGCTGGAGAGTGCGCAGGAGACCATGGGCGCGCTGCGCCGCAGCTCAGATGCGCTCAAGGGCGAGCGCGATACGTTGGCGAGGCAGGTCTCTGAGCTGACGCGGGAACGCGCGGAGCTGCTCGAAGCGCGCAAGGCCCTCGAGGCCGTGCACCGCGCGCTCTCATCCGCCTCGATGCGCTGACCCTGGTCTCCCTCTCCCTTTGGGCCCTTTGGGAGAGGGTCGGGGTGAGGGTCGAACGAAGTCAGCGTCAGCCCTCTCCCCCGCGCGCAGGGAGAGGTGAACGACTCAAAACGCTTCAGTGATGCGCCGCTGCCACGCGCAGTCAGCCGGGCGCATCGCGCGCAAACTCAGGATCGACTCCCCCAGCGCCGCGTTCGCCGCCTCCAGCGCCGCTTCGCACCCGATCGCATCCTTCGCTTCCTGCGCGCTCCCGAAGCCCGTCGACAATTCCCCGAACTTCCGCGTGAGCACCGTGAGCGGCTGCGGCGCTTCGGCCACGAACCTGTCCGTCACCCGCTGAAACCGCTCGGTCGTCGCGTTCCACCGCGCGGTCGCCGTCTGCAGCTGCCGCACCGGCTTGAGCTCCTCCAGCGCGTCCCTCCGGGTGAGCGCCTCACGCAGCGCCTCGTCATCGAGCGCCGCGAGCTGTTCGCGCACCAACGTCGGCCGGCCCACGAACGCGTAGAGCACCGCGAGCAGCCGGGTCGGCTCGGGGGCTTCCCGCTCTGACGGCGCGATGCCGCGCATCATGTGCCCTGCCTCGAGCCAGTCACCCTCTGCCAGCGCCTTCGCCACGCCGCTCAGATCGCCGAGCGTGCCGGGGCGGTACTTGAGATCGAGATCCGTCACCGCCGCCGCGCAGCTCGCGCACCGGCCGCCCACCATCAACACCGTCACCGCGCCTGAGCTCGCCCGCACCTCGAGCAACACCGGGTTGAACGCGTCGACGTGCAGCTTCCACTTCGCCGGCTTCTGCCCACGTGAGGTGGCGAGGAGGGTGTGTTCGCCTTCGAGCAGTGACGACCCCGGTTCGGCGCCATCGATGATCAGCACGACCGAGGGCTCGACCACCAGCTGCAGCGGCGCGGCGGCGGTCTGGGGCAACACGGCGGTGGGGCGCAGCGTCGCGTCGGGACAGCTCACCGGGCCGACGGCTTCGGGCTGCGCTGGTTTGAACGTGCGGAGTGCGAGCGCGGCTGCGAGCGACAGGGCGATCACCGTGGCCAGTGCGATGAGCCAACGCATCGGCGCATCTGAACACAGCCCTCACCCTGACCCTTCTCCCGAAGGGCCCGAAGGGAGAGGGAACTCACTTCGCGACGGCCTCGGTGCTGCGCCGCCAGCCGTAGCCATCAGCGAGATCGCCGCGATCCTTCGCGTCAGCCCGCGCCAGGTGCAGCGGCCCCGCCACCGTGCCGAACGGAATGCCCCGCCCGGTGATCGCCGAGGGGTGCTGCCGGAAGAACGCCTCCAACAGCCGCAACACGCCGGGCTCATCTTGCGGGCCCACGTCGATCAACGCCGAATCGGCGCGATCGAAGTCATGCGGCGAGTTCGCCACGCAGAGCGAGAACCGCAGCTGATCCGCCCACTTGCTCGCGCACGCTTCGACCAGCGCAGGCGCGGCCTCGTACGTCACCGGGATGAACAACTTCGCGTAGCCATGCCCCACCACGCAGCCACCCTGGCCGCCGTAGAGCGAGAAGCGGTGCGGGTGCAGATTCTCGCGCGCCCGCGGCAGCCGCAGCGCCACCACGTCGCCCGCCTTCGCGTCGGCCGGCACGTACTGCCCCGGCTCGTCGACGAACAAGGTCAGCTTACCGTCGCTCACGAACGCCCAGTCGAGCCCGGTGCGCACCAGGCGAAACGCCCAATCCCACCCGGTCGCGCCCTGGGTGCACGCGGTCAGGTGCGCCACGAAGCCCGAGTCACCCGACGCACGGTGGAGCTCAGGGCCTTCGCCGGGCCGCAGCTTGAAGCGGCGCGAATGAAACCAGCGCACCTTCGGGTCGGTCGAGGCGGCGGTCATCGCTTCACCTCGCCCCACAACACCGAAGGCCATTCTTTGGGCGAGCCCAGCATCTCCAGCGCGTGTTTCGAGACGCCCAGCGCGCGCGCGTCGAGCACCTGCTCGTAGTGCGTGATGCCGTACACCGAGATGAGCAGCGCCGTGCCGATCCACCGCACCACGCGCTCCTGAAAATCACCGTCGGGCTTGAAGCTCGGCTCGCGGGCCCGCGAGTACGCGGAGATCAACTCGTGCGCGAACCCCTCGAGCACCGGCCGGCCCAGCACTTCGCTGCGGTGTTCCGGCGCCAGCCAGCCCAGCACGTAGTCCGACAGCAGGCTGCCCAGGTCGCGCGCGGGGTCGCCCCAGAAGGAGAGCTCCCAGTCGAGGAAGACCACCGAGGCGGGGCCCTTGTTCGCCTTGCTCACCCGCAGCAGGTTGGCCTGGCGCAGGTCGCCGTGCAGCAGCGCGTTCTCGCTCTCCCTCAGCTGCTGCGCCGAGAGCGCCTGCAGCCCCACCATCGCCTGCCCATCGGCCTGCACCTTGGCGAAGAAGTCGATGCCCGCGCTGGAGAGGCGGGCGTAGAAGTCAGGGCGCATGCGCAGGAAACACTCGAGCAGATCCGACTCGTCGCGAAACGCGTCGGCCAGGGCGTAGTGCGAGCGGCCTTCGCGGCTCATGCGGTGCAGAAAACCCAGCGCGTTGCCCACCTGCGCGGCGAGCCCGTCGGGGTAGTCGCCCGAGCGCCGATGAAAGTGGTGGAGCGTCTCGCCGTTGGTGATCCACTCCAGCCCCAACAACCCGTGCGCGGGATCGAACGCGAACACGTGCGGCAGGTGGAGCGGGCTGCGCGGTGCACGCGACAACGGCTCGACGCGCTCCAGCACGCTGCCTTCTCGCAGCACGCCCACGTTCCCCGGGCCGTCGGCGATCTTCACCAGCACGCGCTTCTTGCCCGTGGTCGCCTTGCACACCACGGTGCGGTTCTTCGAAGGCGGCGGCGACGTCACCGACGGGTCGCGCACGAGGCCCAACGCGGCCAGGCGACCATCCAGCTCAGCCTCAGTGAGGGGCGCACGCATCGAAGGGAGCGCTTGTCTGCCGCGCTGCGGCAGTCACTGCAAGCATTCCCGCATCACCGGAGCCCACCGGTGACACGCACTCACATCTCCGTGCTGGGGCGCTTCAACTCGCTGACGGGCGCTTCGGCGCTCTCCAGGAAGTTGAAGTCGGCGGCGGCCGACTTCTCGGGCGCAGGTGCAGGCACCGGAGCGGTCTCCACCACGGCCGGGGTCTCGGCGACGGGCTCGGCCTCGACGGCAGCGCGTGCAGGGCGGGCCACGTTCTTCACGGCGGCCTTCACCGGCAGCTTGATCAGCGGGGTGAGCTCTTCGAGCACGCGGGGCGCCACGGGCGCGGCCACCTTCGGCTGCACCACCGCGGCCATTGGAGCGGCGGTCTGGGGCTCCGGCGCCTGGGTGGCCAACATCACCACCACGCCGATGAGCGCGATCGCCGCGCCCACCACGCCGCCGAACACCATCCACACCTTGCGGTTGTTCGCCTGAATCGTGGCGACTTCTTCAGCCGACAACGTCGTCGCGCCGTCTGCCAGCAGGTCGGCGGAGACGGAGAGCGAGTCGTTCATCACCACGGAGGGCGCCACCACCGGCGTTTCGACCACCGGGGCCGCGGCGAGCATCTCCGCACGAACCGCTTCGATCTCCAGCGTGGGAATGCGCACCACGTCGGGCGCAGGCTCGTTCACTTCATCCAGCGTGTTCGCCTGAACGCTGAGCGCAGCCACGGGCTCGGCGGGCTTCAGCTCGAGCGAAGGCATCGGGTCGGAGGCGACGGGAAGCGGCGCGGGGACGGCGATCGCCAGCTGCGCCTCGACCTGCGCCAGGGGCATCTCGCGCGTCGGAGCGCGCATCGCTTCGAGCTGCTGCTTCATCAGCGCGTCAGCGGCGGCGATGATTTCGGGCGGGAGCTTCACGGCCTGCAGCTCAGGCACGGTGGGCAACGAGTTCTGGCCGGGCACGTGCGCGAACGCGAGGGCCACTTCGAGCGACGAAGGACGCGCCGCGGGGTCGACCGACACCATCCGGCTCAACATCGTGGCCCACCGCTCGGGCAACGACGCAGGCACCCGGGGCACCCACTGCCCCGAGGAGATCAGGTTCACCACGCCCAGCGTGGTGGGGGCCGTGGGCAACGGCGCACCGGCCGACACGCAGAGGATCGCGCCCAGCGCGTACACGTCACCGGCCTGGCTGGCGCCTTCACCGCGCGCGCGTTCAGGGGAGAGGTACGGCGCGGTCTTGGGCAGGTTCTGCATCAGCCGGTTTTCACCGCGGCGATCGCTCAGGCGGTTGGCGATGACCAGCGGCATGTCCCACAGGCTGGCCTTGCCGCCTTCCACCATCAGCACCGAGTCGCGGCTCATCTCGCCATGCACCACGCCCTGCGCGTGCACGGTGGCCAGCGCGTCAGACAGCTGCGCGGCCAGCTTGAGGAGCAGCTCGTTGTCGAGGCGCTCTTCGCCCCGGGCCGACAGCATCTCGCCGTCGGGAAAGTCGAGGGCCACGAAAGCCGAGGCGCCCACCTGGCCGGTCTGCAGAATGCGGGGCAGCGCGTGGTGCGTGGGGAGCTTCTCGCAGGCCTTCACCGCAGCGTCGCCGTTGGCCTCGAGGGGAAGCCACCGCACCGCCAGGCGATCGCCCGAGACGGTGTCTTCTGCGCAATCAAGGCGACCAATGCCGTCACAGCGCAGCGCCGCTCGGATTCGGATGCGTGGGTCCAGCTCACCCATGATTTCAGGCCCCTTTTTTCTCTAGCGCGCCTCGACGATGGCGCCCAGAGACCCACCCCATACCACTCGAGGGCCTGCTTGCACACCCCCTCCCAGGGCACCTGAAACCTGGAGGAGACGGGGGCCCCAGGCCGCACCATCGAAGCGGAGGACCTCGCTCGTGGTTCCCGTGATGAAGGCACCGTAGACCTCCTGAGGACCGCGGACCACCAGCGAGCTGAGCCCGGCTTTGGCGGTGAGCTGCGTCCACACGCCGGTGCTGGCCGTGAAGCCGTAGAACAGGTTGTCGCCGGCGACGAAGGCACCGCCGGGAGCGAGGCGCGCCGAGGTGAGGGGGCGGCCGGTCACCGGGAACGCCGGGGTGACCGCGCTCCACGTGCCGTTCGCCAGGCGGATGACGGTGCCATCGGCGCCCGCTGCCACCGCCACGCCCGCGGCGCAGTCGAGGGTGAGCAGATCCTTCGTGGTGGGTGAAGCGACCTGCGTGCCCGCCGTGCCGGTCACCCGGTAGATGACGCCGCCCGTGCCCACCGCCCAGCCTTCGGTATCGGAGACCCGGCAGACGGCGTTGAAGCTGGTGCCGCTGCGCGAGGTGACGGTGGTGAAGCCCGCGGGGGTGACGCGAATGATGACGCCCAGGTTTCCGCTCGCGCCGCCCACCAACAACACGCCGGTGCCGTTGCGGGCCTCGAGCGCCTTGATGGCCCAGGTGGAAGGCGGCCTTCGGAAGTCGAAGGTGCTCTGCGTGGGCCGGCGCACGACCACATCGCCGAAGCGGCTGGCCAGCACCAGCGCGCCCGTGTCGTCGACCGACGCGCCGATGAAGTCTTCGCCCACGTCGAGCGCTTCGTTGGTGATGACGCCGCGGCGGAAGACGTTGTTGATGTTCTGCGCGCGCCGCACTTCGGCCACCAGCACGCCGTTGGCTTCGTTGGGCGAGAGCGTCTCTTCACCGAAGTAGGTCTCGAGGATCTCCGTGGAGCTGACGCCCACGCCGCGGGCGAGGCGGTACAGCCCGCCCTTGCCGCTGGTGTTGGGGTCGGGGTCTCGCGACGAGGTGAGCACGAAGAGGTCGCGGCCGAGGTTCACGGCCTGCGCGGTGATGCCCACGATGCCGGCGCCTTCGAGCGCGGGGCTGGGGGCGATCGCCACGAAGTTGCCGAAGTTGGAGTGCGTGTCGAGGCTCAGGTCGGCGCTGCCCACCACCGCCAGCGGCGTCGCGTCAGAGGCCACGTCGAACGCGCCGCCCACCGCGGTGAAGCCCGGTGTACCGGCCTGGGTGTGCACGATGAAGTTCGGCGTGCCGCCCGAAGCGTAGCGGTAGGCCACGCACTGCCGCACGGTCATGCCGCACGCGCCCACGATGCGCTCGCGCAACGACTCGTCGAGGTAAGCGCCGCTGATGCGGTAGGGCGCCGTTGCGGGAGGGAGCGCTCCGGTGGTCCAGGTGCCGGCGCGCATGCGCCACCAGTCACCGGTCTCCGAGGCGATCAACACCTCACCCACGTCACGGCCGCTGACGGCGACGAGGTTGGCGCCGCCCGAGCCGGAGAGCGGCACGTCGGTCACCTGGTTCATCGAAGGGCGCACGGTGAGCACGGTGCGGCCGGCGCCCACCGCGTAGGCCACGGTGCCGCTCACGAAGGCCACCTTGTTCAGGTCGTCGTTCCCCGGCGCGGCCAGCTCCGTCCACATCGAGCCATCCCAGCGGGCGATCTTCCCCCCGTTGCCCACCGCCAGCGCGGAGTTGCCCGAAGAGCCCGGCGCGATGTCGAGGCCGTTGACGGCGAAGTGCAGCCGCGGCCCGGTCTGCGCGAACGCGAGGCTGGCGGTCAGGCATTGGCCCAGCGCGCAGCCGTTGGGGCAGGCGCTGTCGTTCGAGGCGTAGGTGCACATGCCGGTGCCCGGCTCGCAGGTGCCGGGGGTGCTGAAGGTGCGGCGCGCGTCGGCCACGCAGGTGGCGGAAGGCGGGGTGGTGCACACCACGCTCATCGACTGGCAGAGATCGACGCCCTTGCAGAGGCCCGCTTCGCAGCCGTTGGGGCACGTGGTGTCGGTGGTCACGTAGCTGCACGCCCCGGCGGCGCAGGCCCCCGTCTGAGAAAAAGTGCGCAGCGTGTTGGCGTCGGTGCAGGCGGCTTGCGGCGGCGTCACGCAGTCCACCCCGTCACAGGCGTCGACGCAGGCGTCTTGCGCGCAGGTGGTGGCGCAGGTGCTGTCGACCGGCGCGTACTGGCACTGACCTGCGACGCAGCTGCCGGAGAAGTTGCGCAACGTGGTGCCGTTGACGCAGCTGGAAGCGGGCGGGGTGGTGCACACCACGCCGGTGCACGAGGTGTCGAGCGCGGCGCGGCAGACCCCTTCGCGGCAGGTGAAGCCGCTGGGGCACACGTTGCCCACGTCGCAGCGGTAGCCTTCGGGGTCGACCTTGATGCTCGCGTCACAACCCGAGAGCAGCAGCACGGAGATCAACAGCGGTCGGGAGAAGCGGCTCATTTGGTCCCCGCGGGCTTCATGCCTGGCTCTGGCATGGAGAAGATGAACATGAGCGCGCCCCCGGCGACAGCGGCGCCACCCAGTCCGTAGAGAAGGTTCGCGCCCACCGCCTTGCCATTGGCTGCGTCGGCCAGGCCCTGCGCCTGAGAGACGCTCTGCTGTTTGTTCATCGACGAGGCCGCGTCAGCCGACGACGAGACGCCGAGCGCGATGCCGGTGGCCAACGCAGCGAGGCCCACGCCGAACACCACGTAGCTGCCGATGCGCAGCGTGCTGGGGCCGGGGCCCACCGCGGAGTCGGCGCCTTTGGCCACCAGCTCGGCAGACAGCGCGGACTCCAGGGGCACCAGGGGCGGCGCGAGCGGCTCGAAGGAGACGGTGGTCGTCTTGCCAGTGCGGATCTGCACGGACATGGTCTTCACGCCGCTGGGAAACTCGGCGGTCACTTCGTAGTCGCCGGGCGGCAGGAAACGCGCGATGGGCGGCTCGGGATAGCGCTGGCCGAGCAGGGTGACGGCGTTGGCGCGGGGCGCGTCGAGCTCGAGAAAACCCAGGCCCTCGGTCTCCACGCACGCGATGGTGGTGCCGACTTTTTCAGCGACCTCCAGCGTGTCGGGCGCCGCGGGAGCCCGGCGCATGTAGAGGCGGTAATAAAAGGTCGTGTACGCCTCGTCGCCCAGCTTCTCGAAACACTTGGCCAGGTCGTAGGCCACTTCGGGCGTCACCCGCGCGCGATCGGCCTCGCGGAAGCTGGCGATGGCGGCGCCGAAGTCGCCTTTTTGAAAGTGCGCTTCACCGCGTTCGAAGGCGGCCTTGAAACGCTGCGACTCGGTCTCGCCCGGCATGGGCGCGGCCAACACTGAGATGATGAGGACTGGTAACCACACGGTTTGAGGCCCCCACTTCGCAGCTTGATCAACGGGACGACGGCGTCGCGGCCATTACCCCAGCCGATGAGGGAGAAACAACCACCCTTGGCGCGGATGTAGGCAAACGGGTGACAGTGAGGGCTCGGTGGGGCAAAGCGGCTCGAGAATGGGCTCCTTCGCGCTGCTGGTGTGTTTGCTCGCGTCGCCGGGAGTGGAGCTCAAGGTCACGCCGGTCATCGCGCCGGCGTACACGCCCGAGCTGGGGTTCATGGTCGTCGCCGGCGGCGTCGCGGGGTGGAGCGCCAGCGCCGACGCGCCCCGTTCGTCACTGGCGGTGGTGGCGGGCGCGGGCACGGTGGGCGCGTTTCTCACGCAGACGCGGCTCACCTCGTTCTGGATGGAGGATCGCGTTCGGCTCCAGGCGTTCATCGACGTGAGAGATCAGCCTGATCATTTCTTCGGGGTGGGTTTCGAGAACGGCTTGACCCGCCCGCAGGGCGCGGAGAGCACCGCGTACCGGCGCACGGCGTGGTTGGTGACGCCGCAGCTGCAGGTGCGCATGCAGGAGAAGCTGCCGCTCTTCTTCGGCACCGTGATGGATTTCACCGGCACGCGCTCGCGGCAACTTTCCCCCGGCGTCGCCGCGGATCCCGACTTTCAAGCGCGCGGCGGTGCGAGCGTGATCAACTCGGGGCTGGGGTTTTCGCTCACGTGGGACTCGCGCGACGAACCGGTCAATCCACGCAAGGGGCTGTTTCTCTCGGCGCAGTGGCTGGGCTACGGCTCGTGGTTCGGCGGCACCACGCAGTGGCAGTCGCTCACGCTCGACTACCGGCACACCGTCACGTTGTTTCGCGAAGGCAGCACGCTCAGCTGGCAGGTGAAGTACCGCACCGCGTGGGGCGGGGTGCCCTGGAGCGAGCTCTCGCAGCTCGGCACGCCGTGGGATCTGCGGGCCTACCGCTGGGGCCGCTATCGCGACACCACCGCGGCGTTCGCCTTGTTGGAGTACCGCTTCATGTTTCCGTTTCCCAAAGACACCATCTGGGCGCGGCTCGGCGCAGCGGCCTGGGTGGGCGTGGGCGCGCTCGGTGGGGGGCCATTACCTGACGTGACGCAGCCCCTGCCTGCCGTGGGCGTGGGGTTGCGCGTGCGCGTGCAGGATCGCGTCACGGTGCGGTTGGATTTCGGCCTGGGTCGCGGCTCGTTCGCTTTCTATTTTCAGTTCCTGGAGGCCTTTTGACGACGCGTGTTTCCAGAGTGCAGGTGCCGATGCGCGCGGATGGTTCGGTGCGGTTGGGCATCGTGGCCGACACGCACTCTGCTCCGAATGAGCAGGGGCTCTTTCATCTCGCCGCGCAGAAGCCCGACTTCATTCTGCATGGGGGCGACATCGGCGATCTCGCGGTGCTCGAGCGGCTCGCTCAGATCGCGCCGGTGCACGCGGTGCGGGGGAACATCGACGTGCGCGCGTTCGAGCTGCCCGACGTGATCGCCCTCGAGCTGGTGCATGGGGGGCGAACGGAGCTCACCATGATGCTCACGCACATCGCGATCTACGGCTCACGGATCCGGGCTGAGGCGGCAAAGTTGGCGCGGGCGGAGAAAGCGAGCGTGATCATCTGCGGTCACTCGCACGTGCCGTTCATCGGGCAGGAGCGCGGTTTGACGATCTTCAATCCGGGGTCGATCGGGCCTCCCCGGCCCCCGCTGCCGATTTTGTTCGGCGCGATGGACTTGAGTCCGACGGCGGTCAGCTTGCGGCACTTCGATTGTGCGACCGGCGCGGTGTGGACGCCGTAGGGCATTGAAGAGCGTGGGCGTTCACTGTTCGCTCCACTGCTCGTCACGCGCAGGCCTCTCTCTTCGAGGCGAGGATGCTCAGGGGACGAGGTCCACCCCGGACAGCTCTCCGAGCTGTGACAACCCTGTAGTCACGCGTGACAACAGGGTTGTCATGCCGTGAACAGATCCACCGGCCCGAGCCGAGGATCCTTGTCGCGCGCCGAGGGCTTGCTCATGCGAGCACGCACGAGGCCCATCCAAACCCACGCTTCCCCAAGGCTCACAGCGGGTACCAGAACTCCCGCCCATCATTCGCACTGAACCGGAACTCCATCACGTGCGGCCACAGCGGCGCGCGGTTGCCCGCATTCCACTGCTCCCACGCCACGCTCAATTCCTGTACGCGGGCGGGCTGCGACGCGGAGAGATCGATCTTCTCGCCCGGATCGGTCTGCAGATCGAACAACGCCGACGTGCCGTGCCACGTATCGCGCACCAGCTTCCACCGCCCGTGCCGCACCGCCTGCGCGTACTCCGCGCGCCAGAACAACCACTCGTGCGGCGCTGCCGTGTTCTCACCACTCAGGTACGGAGCGAGATCCACCCCGTCGAGCGTGAGCCCCGCAGGCAACTCCGCGCCGACCGCCGAAGCGACCGTGGCGAAGATGTCGAGCGCCGAGACCGGCTGCTCGTACTGCGTGCCCGCCGGCAACCGTTTGGGCCAGCGCATCACCATCGGCACCCGCACGCCGCCTTCGAACAAGGTGAACTTGCCACCCTGCAGCGGCCGGTTGTCTGCCGCGTGCGTGTAGAGCGCGCCGCCGTTGTCAGAGAGAAAGATGACCAGCGTGTCATCGGCCACCCCAGTGCGATCGAGCGCGTCGAGCACCCGGGTCACCGACTCGTCGAGGCTCGCGATCAACGCCTTGTAGACGCGCTTGTTCTGATCAGGCTCGTCCACGAAGCGATCGAACAGCGCCTTCTTCGCCTGAAACGGCGTGTGCGGATTCTGCATCGGCAGGTAGAGGAAGAAGTTCTCGGCCCGGTGCGCCTCGATGAAGGAGATCGCCTCGCTGGTGAGCGTGTCGGGCAGATAGCCGTCGTCTTCGAACGGCACGCCGTTGCGAACGAGCTGCGCGGTGCCCGTGCGGCCTTTGCCCCAGATGAACCCATCCGACACGTCACTGTGCCGCTGGTTCACGACGTCCGGGCTCTTCAGGTCGGGCTGATACAGCGTGTACGCCTCGTAGAACCCCACGTGCGTGTCGAAGCCGCGCCGATGTGGCGCCGACGCTTCATTCCACCCGAGGTGCCACTTGCCGAAGGCGCCCGTCGCATACCCGCTGCGGGAAAGCACCTCGGCCAGGGTCAGCTCGCCCACGGGCAGCCCCTGCCGCTGCACGTCTTCGAGGTCGGGCGCCACCGGCCGGTGAAACTGCCAATCACCACCCGCGATGAAGTGCCGAAACGCGAACGCCTCGAGCCCGTTGCGCGCGTAGCGTTCGTGCGGCTGACCTTCGTGCCCAAATCGCTGCTGATAGCGGCCGGTGAGCAACGCCGCGCGCGACGGGCTGCAGAGGGGCGCCGTCACTGAAGCCTGTTGGAGCAGCACGCCGCCCGCCGCGAGGCGATCGAGCCCGGGCGTCTTCACCGCGCCGCCGCTCGCCAACGAGGTGTCATTGACCCCGAGATCGTCAGCGAGAATCACCACCACGTTGAGCCGCGGCGCGCTCTTCACCGGCCTCGCCAGAAACGCATCTCGCCGCGCCACCGACGAGGGGTCGGAGGCAATTCGATACGCCTCTCCACCCGGCAGACAGGCCGTCAGACAAAACAGGAAAAATAGGATTTGGGGTGGGTCGGTCGAGACACGCATGGGTTTCAAAGTGATGCCCCAAACGGGGGACTCTCTCTGCAAGGTCGCAGATTAAGCGAACTCCTCAGAAGTCCCACGGGGGAACGCAAGGGGCCGCGGTTTGCAGCATGTGTTGGTTGTGGATGACGATCTGCCGGTCGCGCGCGCTCTGGAGCGTTGGCTCAAACGCATCGGCGTGCAGGTCACCCTGCTCTCCAAAGTCGCTGAGCTCGAGGCCGTGTTGGAGCGCGAGAAGTTCACGTTGATCATCTGTGACTATCTCATGCCGGTGCTCGACGGCATCGCGGTGCTGGCCACCGCCCGGCGCCTCGCCCCCTCGACGCGCCGCTGTCTGCTCTCGGGTTCCCTGGGGCTGGTGACCGAAGCCCAGCGCGAATCCATCGCGCCCTGTGTCTTCATCGAAAAACCCTGGGAGCCGTCGTCGTTCGCCCGCCAGCTGGGCCTGGTGGCGCCGCCATGATGATGCCCGACCTGCCAGGTCACCTGCTGCGCAGCGTGTTGCTCTCGATGGAAGCGAGCGGTCACGACACCGCCGCGTTGATCCGTCGGCTGCGCCCCAACGTGCTCTCCGCGGCACGCACCCGGGTGAGCTGGGACGAGCTGGTGCTCGTGCTGGAGACCTTCTTCGCTCAGCATGGCGTCGCCGCGACCCAGAGCGTGATGCAAGACCTCGCCAGCCGGCACTCGTCGGTGCGCCTGGTGGCCGAGCTGCTCGGCTCTCCGCGGCTGACCTACCTCGTATTGTTGGAGGCGCTGCAGCTCAGGCCGTTGGTGGTGGTGCTGCAGTGGAAACAGGCCGCTCCCGGGCTGCAGCTTCGGCTCGAGCTGCTCAAGGGGCTGACGCCTTCGCTGGTCTTCTTTCAGTGCTGCGCGTGGTTCGTCGCTTCCATTCCCCGCGTGCGTGGCAGCCTCGATGCGCGGCTCCACACGGTGCGGGTCTCGGAGCGTGAGCTCGACTGCGTCATCTTTCCGCCCCCCGAGGCCGAGCTCACGTTGGCGCACTCCGACAGCAACGTGCGCGCGTTGGCCCGGGAGCTCTTCCGGGTGAACGACGGCGTGCCTCAAACCTCGCGCTCCACGCCCAGCGTGCAGGCGTTGCAGAGCCGCTTCGAGCTGACCCGCGCCGAGGCCCGCGTGGTGCGGCGCCTGGCGGAAGGCCGCAGCATCAAGCGCATCGCCGAGGAGTTTCACGTCAGCCTCGAGACCGCCCGCACGCACGCCAAACGCGCGATGCAGAAGACCGATACGCACCGGCAGGCCGAGCTGGTCAGCCTGGTGCTCAACGGCGAGTAGTCTCCCTCTCCCGCTCCCTTCGCTCCCTTCGGGAGAGGGTCGGGGTGAGGGCGTAGTAAGCGCCTCCCGTGCGCCCTCTCCTCCTCCTCAGCCTCACCGCTTGCGCCACCACCTCCTCGGTCACGGTGCCCACGACCCCCGCGCTGAGCGGGCGCGCCGACACGCATCTCCACCTCACCATGTCGGCCGCGGCCAAGCCGTTCATGAAAGGTGAACCGGGCTCAGGCCCGCTCACCTCCACCACCTCCGAGCGCCTGATCAACGGCGTCTCCGCCGAAGACCTCCACGCGACCGGAGTCACCTTCGTCTTCGGAGCCCTCTGGCCCCCGCTGCGTCTCCGCCCTGGCCGCAGCGCGCTCGATGAAGCGCTCCACCAGGTGCGTGAGCTCGACGCCTTCATGGGCCGGCAGCCCGCCTTCGCGCTCGCTTCGAACTCGCAAGACGCGCGCCGCATTCTCTCCACCGGCCGCATCGCGGTGGTGGCGCAGCTCGAAGGTGGTGAAGGCATCGCGCGGGTGCAAGACGTCGACGCGCTCTATGCCGCGGGCGTGCGGGTGATCACCGTGGTGCACTTCGTCTCCACGCAGCTCGGCGGCGCGGCGAAGGGCCAGCTGTCGCGCGCGTTGCTCGGCGCTGCTGCAGACGGCGCACTCGAAGCCGAAGGGCTCTCTGCGCTCGGCCGCGAGGTGGTCTCACGCATGGTGCAGCTGGGCATGGTCATCGACGTGGCGCACGCCAGCGACCGCTTCGTCAGCGACGTGCTCGACGTCACCGAGCCGCTCGGCGTGCCCGTGCTCGTCTCGCACACCGCGGCGCGGGCGCTTTCGAACGTCGAGCGCAATCTCTCCGACGTCCTGGCGCGCCGGGTCGCCGCATCGGGTGGCCTCATCGGCCTCACCTTGAGCCGGGTGCAGCTCGAGACCGACGCGGGCCATCGGCTCAGCGCGCAGCACCAGCCCGGCACCTGCGACGATCTCGTGGCGCATTGGAGACACCTCGCCTCCGTCGCCTCGGCGGACACGCTGGTGCTCGGCAGTGACGTGAACGGCTTCATCACCCGGCCCAGCCCCGGCGGCCTGTGTCCCGATGGCGTGCGCAACTACGGCGACCTGAACCAGGTGTGGGCGGCGCTGGAGACCTCGGGCATTCCGAGCGCCGCGCTCGACGGCATGGCCGACAAGCTGCTCGGGCTGCTGGAGCGGGTGGAGAGCCGCGCCGACGAATCGGCCCAGGCGCAGGCGCGCCGCCGTTACGCGCGGGTACGTGACGAACGCAGCGTGCTCGACGTGCCGTGAGCTGCTCTTGCGGGCAGGAGCGGCGCCTGCGAGAGCACCGCGTCGAACTGCGTGAGCAACCACGACGAGAGCGTGGCCCACACGGGGTACTGGCTGGCCCCGGCGCGCGGAGAAGAGGCGCTCCAGAGGCCAGAACACGCAGGTGAGCAACACCAGCGCGATGCCCAGCGATTCCGTCCCCTCTCCCGCTGGGAGAGGGTCAGGGTGAGGGCGCTCCCTTCGCCTCCTGCTTCACACCCGGCAACGCCTCGAGGCCGAACGACGTGCTGGCGTTGAAAAAGAACCGCGCGCCGGCATCGCCCCCCGCATCCACCGGGGCCGCCGCCAGCGCGCGATCGCTCGTCGCGGTGAGCACGGCGCCGCCCAGGAAGAGCGCAGTGACGCCGAGAGCGAGGACCTTCAGCAGTGTCTGCATGAAGGCCTGAGCCTGGACCCGCTTCAGCTGCGACGGCGGCGGCGCGACAGCACCATCAGCAACCCGAAGCCGGCCATGCTGAACATCGAGCCGTCGACGCTGGTGCAGCCGCAGCTCACCCCGCCCGGCGCGGGAACGTCGGTGGGATCTCCGCCGATCGAGCCCGAGCCACCATCCGTCACGGTGCCCGCGTTGTTGCTGGGCGGCGCGACGTAGGTGAAACCACCCGCCAGCGTGGCGGCCTGCGCATCGTCGTTGGTGAACACCACGTCGACCGCGCCTGCCGCGTGCGCCGGAACCACCACGCGCGCCAGCACGTCGGAGACGATCACCAGGTCGGTGGCTGCCCCGCCGCCCACCGTGACGGTGGCGCCCGGCGCGAAGCCGGTACCCGAGAGCGTCAACAACGTGCCGCCCGCGATGGGCCCGCTGACCGGCGCGACCGCCACCAGGGTGGGCGCGCTGCGGGTGAAGGTGAAGCCGCCGGTGAGGGTGGCGATCGCTCCGTCGGTGGAGACCTGCACGTCGACCACGCCGGGCAGGTGCCGGGGCGTGACCGCGTCGAGCTCGGTGGCGCTGACCAGCGAGACCTGCGCCGCCGGCGTACCGCCGAACGAGACGGTGGTGCTCGAGGCGAAACCCGCTCCGGTCAGACGCACCACCGTGCCGCCGCCCACGTCACCCGAGTTGGGCGCCGCGGCAGTGAGGGTGGGGGGCGCGACGAAGCGGAAGCCGCCGATGATCGACGCCGACTGGTTGTCGCCGTTGCGCACCGTGACCGTCACCACGCCCACCGAAGCCGCGGGGGTGACCGCGGTCAGCTGCGTGGGCGAGACCAGGGTGACGGTGGGCGAAGCGCCCGTGCCGAACGAGACCGCCGTGCTGGCGCCGAAGCCGGTGCCGCTGAGGGTCACCACCGTGCCGCCCGCGGTCGTGCCGCTGATGGGCGAGAGCGCGGTCAACGTCGGGGCGCCATCGAAGGTGAACCCGCCGGCCAGGGTGCTGCTCTGGGTGTCGGGGTTGGTGAGCACCACGTCGGCGGGGCCTGCCACGTTGGTGTTGGTGATGGCCGTCGCCGTGGTGGGGCTGGTCACGGTCACCGCGAAGGCGGGCACCGCGCCCAGGCGCACCGTCGCTCCGGCCTGGAAGTTCTGGCCGGTGAGGGTGATGCGCGTGCCGCCCTGCACCGCGCCGTTGGAGGGCGAGATGGAGCTCAAGCTCGGCGCCGGCACGTATCGGAAGGCGCCGGTGCGCGTGGCCGATTGAAGATCGGGGTTGGTCACCGTGACGTCGGCCAGGCCCGCCGCGCCCGGAGGCGTCACCGCGGTCACCTGGGTGAGGCTGCTGCGCACGATGTTCGTGGCGAGCGTGCCGCCGACCAGCACGGTGGGCGAAGGCTGGAAGCCGGTGCCCACGATGGTGATGGGCGTGCCGCCCACGGCGAAGCCCGTCGCCGGGGTCACCGAGAGGAGGGTGGGCAGCGGGTAGTTGTAGGTGAAGCCGCCCGTCACCACGACCTGCTGCGTGTCGGTGTTGATCACCGTGACGTTGACCGGTCCGTTCACCAGCGCCGAGGGGGCGATCACCGTGAGCGAGGTGCCGCTGGCATCGACCACCACGCTGGTGCCCGCGTTGGCGCCGAAGCGAACCTGGGCACCCGGGCGGAAGTTGGTTCCCGAGAGGGTGATGGTGATGCCACCCGAGGTGAAGCCGCTGTTCGGGGTGATGGAGCTGACCGCCGGAGGCGCGAGGTAGGTGAAGCCAGCAGCGAGCGAGCCTTCGAGCGCATCGGCCGGGTTCCGCACGATGACGCGCGCTGCGCCCGCGGCGTGGGCCGGGGTGGTGGCCCGCAGCAGCGTGGAGTTGGTGAGCACCACGTTGGTGGCAGGCACCGCGGTGCCGCCCACTTCGAGCGAGACCTCAGCGCCGGGTTTGAAGAGCAGGCCGGTGAGGGTGATCACCGTGCCGCCCGAGGTGGGGCCAGTGGCCGGGGAGATCGCGCTGACGGTCGGAGGGCCGGCCGGCGAGGTGTAGAGATAGCCGCCGGTGAGCGTGCTGGTCTGCGCGCCGGGGTTCACCACCGAGACGTCGACCGCGCCTGCGTTGCCGGGGGGCGTGAGCACCTGGATGGTGGTGGCCGTGCGCGAGATCACCGTGGCCGGCGAGCCGCCCACCAGCACCGTGCTGGCGCCGGAAAAGTTGCTGCCGGTCAGGGTGAGGCTGACGTTGCCCGACATGCTGCCGCTGACAGGGCTGAGCGAAGCGAGCGTCGGCGCGCCGATACCCCCGCCGGGCGCGCAGTCCCGGGCGATGGAGAGCAGGTACGCGCCACTGCCCGTGGTCGAGGTGCGGCCGACCCGCGCGAAATAGGTGCCGTTGGTGCGCACCCGGTACACCAGGGACTCCGAAGGCATGAACGGGGTGGTGGCCGTCAGCGAAGGCGTGCTGGGCACCGTGTTGTCGACGGTGGTGTTGAAGTCGTTGACCGCCACCAGGGCGGTGGCGAAGGGCAGGCCACCGTCGGCCGGTACCTGCACCGTGCGATCGAGCAGTTGGAGGCTGTGATTGCCCGTCGAGGTGCTCCCGGTGCGCGAGGGCTGCGAGTCGAGCGAGAGGTGCACCAGGTCTCCGGCGCGCGCTTCGAAGGCGAACACGTCGACGTCGGTGTCGGAGCTCACGTCGCCCGAGAAGTAGTTGCTCGCGCCGCCGCTGGCCGCGCGCGGGTGTTCGTTCGGTTCGATCTCGGGCGTGGCGGTACCCGTCTGCACCACGCTGTAGAGGCGGTAGGGCTCACGCGGCGAGGTGGTGCTGGCGTAGTTGACCCGCAGGTAAGTCGGCACCCCGGCCGGCAGCGGCGTGCCCGACACGTTGCCGGCGCTGCTGCCGAAGAGCGTGTCGAGATCGCCCAGGTCGAACTCGAGGGTGCTGGTAGCGGTGGTCACCCGCAGGTCGAAGTCGTTCGACGACGAGCCGGCGTTTCCGGCGGCCTGCGACTCCAACATCGCGAAGACGCGCGCGCCCGCGGGTTGGGTGCCCAGCGCGAAGAAGTCGACGTCGGTGCCCGCGTCGGTGATGCCCGCCGTCACCGGACAGGCGAGCGGCGCGGCGGTGGCCGGGGTGTCGTTCGGCTCGATCTCGAGGTTGCAGCTGGTGACCTCCAACTCGTAGCTGGCGCCCGCGGTGCTGGCGGTGCCTTCGTCGGCCCACAAGAAGTACTGGGTGCCGTTGTTCAAGGGCACGCAGCTGAGCTCTTCGGCCGCGGTGGTCGAGCTGCCACCGCGGTTGGCGGCGGCGATGCACTGCGGGGGCGAATAGAGCTGCGGGGGCGTCATGGCCGCCACGCAGCTGTCGGTCAGGTACAGCACGTGGTTGACCGAGGTGTTGGGCGCGCCGAGGCGCACGTTGTACCTGCCCGTGGAAGGCGGGGTGAAGCTGAAGACCACGTCGCGGCCCGGAGAGGCGTTGCTGGAGGCCGTGGTGCTGTTGCCAAAGCCGACGAAGCACGTAGGGCCCGCGCCGCCGTCGAGGTTACCGCCCAGCTCGGAGTCATTGTCGGTGGCCGAGTTCGTGGAAAAGGCGAGGGGCGTGTTCAAGGTCACCGCGGGCACCGTGCCGTCGCAGCGATCGTTGGCCGGGGCGAACTCGCGGGTCACCGTCAGCGCGGTCACCAGGTCGGGGGCCAGCGTCACCGAACTCCACACCGCGACCTGCACGAAGTAGCGCGTGCCCGCGGTCAGGGGGAGCGCGATGGCCGAGGCATTCGCGAAGGTGCAGCCGCCTTGATCATTGCAGCCGGTGCTGGTGGTGCCCACCGGGGTGAGGGTGCCGCAGCTGCCCGAGTACGCCTGGATCACCGTGTCGAAGTTGGTGACCGGGCCGCAGGTGTCCATCCGGTAGACGCCGCTGACGGTGGGCGTGAAGGTGTACCAGACGCTGTTCTTCACCGAGCCAGCGGAGCAGGTGAACGCCGTCTCCACGGCGGCCGCGGCGAGATCGAAGCGGGTGGCCACGCTCGAAGTGACCGAGCCGGGGCTGGCCAGGGTCAGCAGTTCAGCGCCTGCACAGCTGTCGTTTGCGGGCGCCTGTGCTGCCGCCGTGCCTGCCAGGAGCGCCGCCACCGCCGCCAGCCCGCGAGTCAAAGAAGAGATGCTGGACATGGAGACCTCGAAAGAATGTGCAGAGCGCATCAGCGGGGGACGAAGCGGTAGCTGGTGAAGGGGCGGATCAGCGGCTGGTTCACGGAGATGACCAGCGCCTGCGTGCCGGTCGGGTTCTCCAACCACGCGGTGGCCGAGGTACCGCTGGCGTAGTTGGTGGTCGTGCCCGAGACCATCGCTCCGTAGTGGTACTCGATGACGCCGCTCTCGAAGAGCTTGGCCTCGAAGTTCAGGTCATCCGAAGGCGAGCTCGAGCCGAAGCTCAGGGCACGCCACTGGAAGACCCAGTGACGCTCCGGCGTGGCGGGGTCTTCGTTGGGCTCGAACTTCTTCCAGAACAGCTCGCTGCGGGGGAGCAGCGAATCGAGGTCGTCCCAGAACACGGCCACCGAGCCCACGTTGGAGGTGGTGCTGGTCACCGTGCGGTTGGTGTCGGTGCTGCTGGTGAAGGTGCCCCACCGCAGGTAGCCGTTGCCGCCCATCGAGACGATGGGGCGCGGTGCGCCGAACGCGACCGGCGCGGGATCCCCGGAGTTGGGCGCGAGGTTGATGGCCACCGCGAAGGTCTCGGCGAGGGTGCCGTTGAGCAGCGCCGTGCCCGCGTCGCTGATGTCGACGAACTTCGAAGGCATGACCTGCAGCGTGTAGGGGAAGCCGCAGCCGGGATCGCTGCCGGGCGTGCCCAGCTGCGCTGGCGTCTGGCCGCCGTACGGCGTGGTGGCCGAGCAGGCGACCAGCGAAGGCGTGCCGGTGCTGCCCACCAACGGGCCGGGGTCGACGTTGAGGCCCTGACCGCGGCCGCCGTCAGCGGGGCCGTTGTAGGTGAAGCCCGAGCCGGCATCCGAGGTGCCGATGGTGAAGCTGCCCGCGTCTTGCGAGAGCGAGAAGCCCGAGGTGCCCCAGGCCAGGGTGACGCCCGCGTCGTCGTTGAGCGCGGAGTCGGTGGTGGTGCCGATGACCGTGGGCACGTTGGGCTGCAGCGTGAAACCAGGCGGCACGAAGAAGGTGGGGGTGCCGGGGGCGCGCAGCTCCCAGCCCGACATGTCGAGGGGGCTCGAGGTGCGGTTGAGCACTTCGATGTACTGGCCGCCGGGCACCGACGCGTGCGTGCGGAACATCAACTCGGTCAGCCCGATGTCGGTGGGGATGACGTAGGCCGCGGCGGGCTGCGAGATGAGCGAGTAGAGCTCACCCTGCTTCACGTAGCCGCCCACGGTGCCGCCCTTCGCCACGCGCGTCTCGATGGGCGGCGCCACGGGGCTGAAGAAGTAGAGCGAGGAGTTGCTGGTGGGCGCGGCGGGCGCAGTGAGCGCCACC
Organism: Archangium sp.; assembly: GCA_030695565.1. Classification (GTDB taxonomy): domain Bacteria; phylum Myxococcota; class Myxococcia; order Myxococcales; family Myxococcaceae; genus Archangium_A. The sequence goes on along the minus strand of JAUYRZ010000067.1, from coordinate 92,508 downwards.
TGGCGCGTCTGATCCTGCACGCCCACGGCGAAGGTGGTCGTGCCGTAGTTCATGGTGCGGTAGTGGAACGAGACCATGCCGCGCTGGTGCACCTTCGCCTGGAAGGTGACCTCGGTGCCGGCCGTGGTGCCCACCTGCAGGCCATCCCACTGCACGATGAGCGACTGCTCGGGCGCATCGCCCACCACCTCGACGTAGACCGCCGCACTGGCGGTGAGGGTGAGGTCGTCCCAGAAGGGGGCGATCAACCCGTCGGCGCCGGTACCGCTGGGCAGCGTGGTGGCGTTCGAGGTGACCGCGCTCAACGGAGCGCCCCAGGCCATCCAGCCCGCGCGCGAGATGGTCAGCGGCCCGGTGCGCAGCTGGCCCCAGAGGCGGGTGGAGAAGGGCAGGGTGACCGAGGTCACGTTGGAGCCGCTCTCCAGCACGCGTGCGCCGGTGGAGCGGATGTCGAGGAAATCGGCCTGCGCCGCCGTGAGCACCTGCAGGTGCGGGAAGCCGTAGAGCAATGCGCCGCTGGCCGCCGTGTCGAGGGTGACCTTCTGGCCGTTCAGCGCCGTGGGGGGAAACTGGGTGAGGGTGGGCAGCGCGCCCGTCACGGTGACCGCCGCCGTCGCGTTGACCGCAGCGTTGCCCAGCAGGTTGTCAGCGGCCAGCGTGAAGGTGGTGCTGACGTCGGGGTACACGGTGGCCGTACCGCTCTCGGCGGCTTGACCGGTGACGGAGAAGACCGCGTTGCCTGCCGAGTCGAGGATGCGCACCCGGCGCGCTTCTGCCGAGGCGAAGGTCAGGGTGACCGGCTGGCCTGCCGCCACCGTGGTGGGGTTGGCCGTCAGGGTGGCCGAGGTGGGCACGCCCACCGAGTCGATCAACGCCAGCTGGCTGGCGCGGCCGCCCAGGGCGTTGGTGGCGATCAGCTCGACCGAGAAGTCGGCCGCGGGCGACGCGAAGGCGAAGATGCCCACCGCCGCGGTCTGCCGTGACGAGGTGCGGTGCACGGTCACGCCGTCGAGCTTGAGCTCCACGCTGTCGGCGGCGCGGGTCTCCCAGCGCACCGAGTAGTTGGCGCCGGAGGCCGCGAAACGGGGCGCATCGAAGCGGGTGATGGCGATGCCGGTGCCCACGTTCACCTCGAGCACCCGGGTGAAGCGGGTGGTGCCCTTGATGGCGGCGATCTCGTAGGTGACGACCCCGTTGTCGGGCGTGGGCGGCACCACGTCGGCGAACGTGCCCGACTCGATCTGCGCGGACGTGGTGGTCTCGAACAGCCGGCCCCGCGCACCGCTGCTCACGGTCACGCTGTCGGCGCCCGCGGCGGTCCAGCTGAGGGTGACGGTCTGACCCACTTCAGCTGCGCGCGGGGTGACCTCGGCGGTCAGCAGCGCGGCCTGCACGGTGACCGTGACGGAGCGCGCCACGCCATCGGCGGTCAGGGTGTAGACGGTGTCGAACTTCGGCGAGACGGTGACCGCGCCGCTGGTGCGCTGGCCTCCGATGTCGACCGCCTGGCCGCCCGCGGTCAAGCTGACCTCGGTGGCGCCGGGCGCCGTCCACGCGAGGGTGGTGCTGGCGCCGCCCGCGATGACCGGGGGCAAGGCGGTGAACGAAAGTTCACCCAGTTCCTGGCCGTCGAGCGCCACCGAGAGGGCGCGCGCGTCAGAGCCACCAGGGCCACGGGCGACCAGCACGAACAAAGACGAGCCCTGAACGGTCGCCTGGAAGGTGCCGTCGACCAGGTCGGTCGCCACGTTGAGCGCACCCGTCGAGGCCTCACGCAGCTCGATGCTGGTGGCGTCGGCGGTCTGCCAGCTCAAGGTCACCGTGCCGCCGCTGGGCGCCGACGGCGATGAAGTGGTGAACGACTCGATGGAAGGCGGGGCCGGCACCACCGTGGCCGGCTTCTCGATGCGGCAACCGGCGAAGGTCGCCACCACGGCCACTGAAACGAAAAAGGAACGAGCGGAGTTCATGGAGTTCCGTGAGGGGCGCATGGGTTACCGGGGGCTGAAACGAACGCCCGAGTTCGACTGGACGCCGGGCGTGAAGGAGTTGGCGTTGATGACCAGCGCCTGCGTGCCGGTGGGGTTCTCCAGCCAGGTCACGCTGCTGATGCCGGAGCCGTACTGGTCGATGCTGGTGCTGAGCATCAGGCCGTAGTGGTACTCGAGGGTGCCGTCGTCGAAGAGCTTCACCTGGAAGTTCAGGTCATCGAAGTTCAGCGTGTTGTTGAAGTGCGCCCAGTGCGTCCACTGCACCACCCAGTGCGCGGCGGGCGCGGCGGGGTCGACGTTGGCGGCCACCCGCTGTGAGTAGACTGCGGCAGTGGTGAAGTCGCCGATGAGGTTGCCGGCGAAGATCGCCGCCACGCCGTTGGCGTCGGTGGTGCTCGGCGAGTTGCTGGTGAAGGTCGAGTTGGTGCCCGCCGCGTCGAAGGCGAGGAAACCGTTCGACGAGACGCGCACGGCCGTCTGGGCGGTACCGAAGAAGGGGAAGGGCGCGGCCGCGAGCGGCACCGTGCCGAACCCTTCGTCGATGCTGGAGAGGGTGACAGGCGTGCCGGTGGTGGAGATGTCGAAGAAACCACCCGGCAAGCGACGCCACGCGTAGCCGAAGCCGCACGAGCTGGCGGTACCCGGCGTGCCGAGCTGCGGCACCGTCTGGTTGCCGAACGGCGCGGTGGCCAGGCAGGTCTGGGCGTGCGGCGCGGTGCCGCTGGTGTCGGTGCTCAGTTTGTAGGGCCCGAAGTCGCTCACCAGGGCCGCACCCGGCGTGGGGTTCAACCAGGCCGAGGTGTTCAGGTTGCCGCCGTTGCGCGAGAGGGCGAGCACGCCCGCGTCGACCAGCCCCGTGTTGAGGCCGGTGAGCACCAGCTGCACGCCGGCGTCGTCGTTGAGGGCAGGGTCTGCGCTGGCGCCCACCACCAACACGCCGCGTGCGGGCACCTGGCCGGAGAGCACCGCGGCGGTGCCACCATCGGTGGGGCCGAACGCCCAGCCGGTGAGGTCGATCGCCTCGTCGCGCGTGTTGGCGAGCTCGAACCACTGGCCGGGGGCACCCACGGTGGAGGCCGGAGCCACCAGCGCTTCGCCCACCGTGAGGTCGTTCGCGCGCAACACCGGGCCGACGTCGTGGTTGATGGTGACGGGCTGGCCGCCCAGGGTCGCCGTGGCCACCAGGTTGAGCTGGTCGAACACCGGCACCAACGCCGGGCTCGACTTGGGGCCGAAGAAGGTGAGGCCGGTGTTGGCGGCCGGCACGGCGGTCACCACCACGCCGCTGCCCGAGGTGGGCCCGTTGATGCCCACCTTGCCGGGGCTGGAGAACGTGCCGTACTCGAGGTCGAGCTGCCCGGTGCTGTGCAGCTTCACCTGGAAGGCCTTCGTCGTGCCGCTGTTCCACTGCACGATGAGCACCTGGTCGTTGCCCGTGGTGGGCTTGACCTGCCAGCGCATGCTGACGCTGAAGAGGTCGTCCCAGTTGGGGGCGATGGAGTAGGGCTCCATCTTGGCGCTGGGCAGGTTCACCTCGCTGTAGTTGCGCGGGTTGATGGGCCCGAACGAGAGGTAGCCGTTGGTGTTGACGAAGACGCGCTCGCCCACCACGCGGTCGAAGAAGGGCGCTGAGAAGCCGACCGGGTTGAGCTCGGCGACCGCGTCATCGGTGGACGACAGGGTGATGGGCGTGCCGGTGGCCGCGATGTCGTCGAAGCCCGTCGAAGGCGAACGCACCACCACGTCGCTGTGCGGCAGGCCGGTGACGGTCTGGCCGCCCGTCCAGCTGAGGGTGACCGACTCGCCCGAACGCAGGGTGCCCGCCGGCTGCGTGATGGCGAACGCGTTGGTGACGGTGACCGTGGCGGTGGCGGTGGCCACGTCGCCTGCGCCGTTGTCTGCCTCCAGCCGGATGACCGAGGTGGTGGCGAAGGTGAAGGTGCCTGGCGCGGTGCCCGTGTCGGTGGTGTCGGCGACGCGCACGAGCGTGGCGTTGAACGGAGAGACGAAGCGCACGTTGCGCACGTCGGTGCCCGCCCAGCCCAAGGTGACCGGATCGCCCGGGGTGATGCTCGCGGGCGTGGCGGTCATGGTGACGGTGGGCAGGCCGACCACGTCGACCAGCGCCGAGCTCGTCGCGCGGCCACCGCGGCTGTTGCTGGCGATGAGCTGGTAGGTGGTGTCGGTGGTGGGCGAAGGCACCTGCAGGGTGCCGGCCTCCAACGCGCTGAGCGGCGCGCGGTAGAACTCCACGCCGTCGGCCGCGATGGACACGGAGTCGGCCGCGCGGGTGGTCCAGGTCAGCGTGATGCCGGCATCATTGCTCTGGCGCACGTATTTGGGCGCCGTGAAGGTGAGCACCGCGGGCTGGCCGGCGATCGATACGACCAACGAATCGGTGAGCGTCTCACCGGGGCCGGTGACCGTCAGCTGGTAGGGGAACAGGGCGCCGGGATCGACCGAGGTGGGGAGCGTGTCGGCGAAGCTGCCCGAGGCCACTTCGGAGGGATCCATCTTGTCGGCGAGGATGCCGCGGCCAGGTGCGCTCAACTGCACGCGGGTCGCGTTCGCGGTGGTCCACGAGAGGGTCACGGTGCTGCCCGCGTCGGCCGTGAGGCTCGAGGCGGTGAAGGAAAGCAGGGTGGGGCGAACCGTGACCGCGGTGGTGGCCGTGCGCAGGCCTGCAGTCAGGGTGTAGGTGGTGTTGACCTGCGGGTTGACGGTGACCGAGCCCGAAGCGAGCTGGCCCTGCACGTCGATCGCCCCGCCCGGAGCAGCCACCAGGGTCACCGCCGCGGCGCCCGGAGCGGACCACGCCAGGGTCACCGGCTGGCCTGCCGTGATGACGTTGGGCAAGCCGGTGAAGAGCACCGAGCCCGCCGCCGCGCCGACGCGCACCGCGACCACGGCGGTGTCCGAGACGCCGCGCGCGTTGCGAGCGGTGAAGACGAAGAGCGAGTCACCGGTGATGGCCACCTCGACCTCACCTGCGTTGCCCGACACGCCGGAGACCGAGCCGAGCTTGAGCTCGTCGATCTTCACGCTGGTGGCGTTCTCTGCGCTCCAGGTCAGCTTGACGCTGGCACCGACGGGCACCTCGTACTGCGAGGCGGTGAACGAGAGCACTTTGGGCGCCGGCTCGAGCTCATCGGGCGGGGGCACGGTGCAGGCGACGAACGAGCTCAGCAGGAAACCGAGCGCAATGCGGGACATCGGGAAAGTGGTCTTCATGGTCGTGTCCACGGCTCAGGGAACGGGGGTGAAGCGCAGGCCGGAGTTCGGCACGATGCTGTTCAATTGGTTGACGCTGGAGCGGATGGCGAGGTTGCCGTCGGGCCGCTCGATCCACACGGTGGCGGAGTTGCCACCGACGCGGTCGATGACGCTCTGGGTGGTCGAGGTGGTGCTGAGCGCTCCGTAGTGGAACTCGATGACGCCGTTGTCGAGCAGGTGCACCTGGTAGTTGAGGTCTGCCGGGTTGAAGAAGAACTGGTAGTTGTCCCAGCTGATGATGGTGCGATCGCTCAGGCGCCACATCGTGTTCTTGCCGGTGACGTCTCGGTCCATGTCGTCCCAGAAGACGGCGAGAACGCCGTTGGGCGCGGTGGTGCCCACCGTGGTGTTGTTGCCGAAGTAGGAGTCGGTCAGTGCCGGGGCACCGAGCGTGATGAAGCCGTTGGTGCTCAGGCCGAAGGTGGTGCGGGGCACCCCGAAGTAGGGGAACGGCACGGGGAGCGCGCGATCTCCGAAGCCTTCATCGCCGTCGATGGTGGCGAAAATCTCGGCGCCCGTGGGCGCGGGCACGAAGCCGCCAGCGATGCTGGTGAGCACGTAGGGGGCACACGACTCATTGGCGGCGCCGGGCGTGCCGAGCGCGCCGGCCGGGCCGAAGGTCGCAGTGCGGGTGCAGCTGAACGTCTGCCCCGCGGCGACCATCACCGCTTCAGGCGCGGTGAGCGAAGTGCCCGGGGTGCCGGCGTCCCACGTGAACTGGTGAATCAGCGTGCCCTGCAGTTGCACGCGAACGCGGTCGGCGGCGCCCAGCGGCAGGTCGGTGGCCACCTGCGTGACGGGCGCACCGCCGGTATCGAGCGGGTTGAGCGACTGGCCGAGCACCAGCAGGCCACCGGCAGGCACCACGGTGCCCGGCGCGATGACGTAGCCACCGTCGACCGAAGAGCCGGTGCTGTCGACCAGCAGGCCGTCGAAGTCGACTGCCACGCTGGCGTTGTTGCGCAGCTCGATCCACTGACCCAGCGCGCTGACCGACGCCTCGGGGAAGGGCATCACCTCGTTGATGGTGACGTCGCCGGGGCCGAAGCTGCGCAGCTCGGTGCTGGCGATCACCAGGCCCGTGGCGGTGCGGCCAAAGAAGCTCACCTGCCGTGAGCGGTTGGCCACCAGGTTGAGCGTGCCGTCGGCCGGCCCACCGGTGAGGTAGTTCAGCTCGAGGAACACCGAAGGCACGGTGGCCGTGCTGTTGAAGGTGAACTGCTGCACCAGCGGCCACGCGGCGTCCTTGATGCCCACGGTGACGCTGTTCACCGCGCCGGTGAGCGTCTGGTAGACGAACGCGACCTGGCCCGTCTCGTAAAGGTGCGCCTGGAAGGTGAGCACCGAGGCCGCGTCGGCGGCCAGCTGGAACTTGTCCCACTGCACCACCAGGAACCGTTCCCCGGTCACCGCGGTGCGCAGGCCGTAGAGCACCTTCGAGGTGGCCCCCATGCTCAGGTCGTCCCAGAAGGGGGCGATCATCGAGGGCGCCGAGTTGGCCGGCAGGGTGAAGTCTGAGTTGTCCGAGAGGGCGCCGGGCGCGCTGAAGGTGATCACGCCGTTGACCGACACGAAGAGGTCACGCACCGAACCCAGAAAGGGGAAGCGGAAGCCGGCCGGCGGGGTGAGCGGCGCGAAGCCGTTGGTAGGGTCGGCGATGAGCAACTCGCCGGCGGTGGCGTCCATCGACAGGTCGACGAAGTTGGCCGAGTTGGGGATGGGGGCGCCGGCCGGGGTGGGCAGGCCGACCGTCTCGAGCACGGCCGCGGGGGCGAGCGTCCAGCTGAGCACCGCGGTCGAGCCGCGCAGCGCGGGCGTGGGGGTGATGCTCACGGCTGTGCCCTGGAAGGTGATGCTCCTCACCTCGGTCACCACGTCGCCCGCGGCGTTGGACGCCTCGAGCACCAGGCGGCCGCTGGTGGCGGGGGTGAGCACCACGTTGCCCGAGGCGATCTGCGAAGGCGTGGTGATCGACGCGACGGTCGCGCCGTTCTCGAAACGCAGCTGCAGGCGGTTCGCGTTGGTGGTGGTCCAGCGCGCGGTGGCGGGATCGCCCAGGGCCGCGACGGTCGAAGGCGTGATGGTGAAGGTGTTGATCACCGGCACCGCCACCGGGCGCACGCTGAAGGTGCGCCGGGCCGTGACGCCCCGGTCGTTGCTCGCGACCAGGGTGTATTCGGTCTGCGTGGTGGGCGCGGCCAGCATCACCGAGCCGTCATCGACGCGCGTCTGCGCACCGTTGAGGGTGCGGAAGAGGGGCAGCCCGTTGACGGTGATGCTGACCTGCGACGCGTTGAAGGTCTTCCACGCCACGGTGAACTGGGTGCCGGCCGAGACGAACTCCGGCGCGGTGAGCTGGTCGATGGTCGGCTCGTCGCCGACGACGTCGTTGAGCACGGAGGCCACCGTGACGTCGCCCGCGGTAGCGGCGATCACGAAGCGGAGCGGCAGGCCGTCGGTGACCGCCACGCCGTTGGGCAGGTTCGTGGGCAGCACGAAGTCGAAGGTGCCGTTGGCAGCGCTGGCCGGGTCGGTCACGTCGGCGAGCTGCCCGAAGGTCATCTCGGTGACGGTGACGCGCGTGGCGCCGGCGGTGGTCCACGAGAGAGTGAGCGTCTCGCCGGGCTGAACGCCATCGGGCGCGGCGATGGCCGATGCGCGAATGACGGGGCGGACCCGAATCTGCGCCAGCGCGGTGAGCGGCGGCGTGCCCGGTGCGCCCTGCGCGGTCAGCGTGTACTGCGCGGTGGTGGCCGGCGTGACGGTGACCGTGCCGGTGGTGCCGGTGAGCGTCACTGCGGGCTCGGCGCCGGTCTTCAAGGTGACCGTGGATGCGCCCGGCGCGCCCCAGAGGAGCTGCCCCTGCTCGCCCGAGTCGATGGTGGCCGGCACCGCGATGAGGAAGAGATCCTGCAGCGGCTCGTTCACGGCGATCTGCACGAAGGCCGTGTCACGGCCACCGGCGCCGGTCGCCCGCAGCACGTAGAACGCAGAGCGGGTGGGCGCGACGGTCGCGGTGCCGCTGTCGACGGCGCCGTCGAGCTGCACGGAGTTACCGGAGTCGTCGGTCAGCTCGACCTTGGTGGCGCCGGTGGTGGCGAAGGTGAGCGTCACCTGCTCGCCGGGAGCCGTGCGCGTCTTGCTCGCCGTGAAGGCATCGATGCGGGGGGCGGTGGGTGCGGGCGCGGGTTCGACGACGCGGCAGCCGGACACCAGGAGAACACCAAGAACAGCCGCGATGCGGATCTGCATGAAAGCCTCGGATGTGATGCGGGCGCGAGTTGGGGGGCTCGCTGTCAGAATCGAGCCCACTGACTAGGTTTGCTTGGCCCCAGAGTCAATGAGGGCCTCCCGGCTTGTCGGGACGGTGGAACCACGGGGCGACAGGGTCATCGTCGAGCGGCAGCCGCGCTTGCCTTGTCGAGGGTTCCCGCCCATGAGGAGTGCATGACTTCACTGCTGACCCTGATGGCACTCGTGCTCGGGGCCGAACCGGCTCGGTACGAACTCCAGGGCAACGAGCTCAAGCTGCCCGGGCCCATCACCTTCGAGACGAACTCCGACAAGCTCAAGCCCGAGAGCGACGCGGTGCTCGAGCACGTGAAGGGCTACCTCGAGGCGAAGACGTACATCACGCTGCTGCGCGTGGAGACGCACACCGACTCGATGGGAATGGACAGCGCGAACCAGGCGCTGAGTGAAGAGCGGGCGGCCGCGGTGGTGCAGGCGTTGATCAAGAAGGGCGTCGAGTGTTCCCGGCTGCTCGCGGTGGGGTTTGGCGGCAACAAGCCCATCTCGGCCAACGACACGCGTGAAGGCCGTGCGCTCAACCGCCGCACGGTGTTCGCCAACGCGGCGCTCAAGGGCCGGCCGATCGGTGGCATGCCCGTCGATGGTGGCGGCAAGGCCGTACCGCAGAAGTGCGCAAAATGAACTCGCGCGCCCCCTGAGAAACTCGCTGGAGCATCCAGACTCCAGCCAGGATTCTCCGGTCCCCCGAACACCTCTCCGAGCGGGCCAGCCGGGCACGCCGCTGGCTACCCCCGCGTCTGCCGTGGCGAATCATCGCCGCGACAGAAAGGAGGACACATGCTCGAGACCGGGAAGATGCTGGCGATCTTTTCCATCAAGCAGGGGCGCAACGGCAGCATCTGGGTGCGCGCCGGCTGGGCGGAAGTGAATCGTGATGGCTCACTGAACCTGCACCTGGACGTGCTGCCGCTGGATGGGCGGCTGCACGTACGGGAATCGTTCGAACGGCCAGCGCGCGCAGCGCTTCCACACTGAAAAGGCCCGCCCTCTCCTTTCCCCGCCGAGGGGAGAGGGCTGGTTTTCCGGTCGACGAGACGACGCCATGTCGCGCGTACGAGTCTTGAGGAGGGCGGTTCTCGAGGCCACCGCGGCATCGGATTGGTACGCCGAGCGCGACCTGCGAGCGGCCGAGGAATTCCGGATCGCGCTCGACGAAACCGTGGCAAACCTTGCTGAGCTGCCGGGCTCGGGTCACCTGTGGCCCGGGCATGAAGGGGTGCGCAGAGCGCGGGTCAGAGGCTTCCCGTTCTGGGTGGTCTACGAAGAATTCGCGGACGGGATCACGGTCCTCGCGATCGCGCACCAGAAGAGAAACCCGAATTACTGGCGAGAGCCCTGAATGGCGGCGCGGGCTTCATCCCAGTCGAGAAGCTCCGCCTTGCCCGACCGAAGTTCCTCGACCCGCTGCTTGATCTCCTGAGTCCAGGACTTCTCGACGTCTCCCGCAGAGCGCAGGCTCTCCAGCACCTCGCCGAGGAGTTGAAGGCGCTCGCCCTCCGGGAGCGCGAGGACCTGATTGAGGAGTGCGCGCAGGTGCTCGGACATGCCCGAACAGTAACCGCTTCGTCGGCCCGATTCCTAGATCGCCACCTGCAGCAGCGTGGTCATCACCGCCACGCCCGCCGCCGCGCTGAGCGGAATGGAGAAGTTGTCGTCGACCCGCAGGCTGAACAACTCAGCGAGTGCACCCGCGATGGAAGCCGCCGCCGCGAGACCCAGTGCCATGGCCAGCCCCAGCGACGAGTGGAAGATCAAGAACGCGACGAACGTGGCCACCGTGGCGCTGATCGCAAATGCGACCGTGCCCTCCAGCGACCGGCCGTGCAGCAGCTTGATGCGCCCGAAGCGCCGGCCGACCAGCGCCGCGATGGGATCTCCGATGCCCAGCACCACCACCCCGGTCACGCACAGCAACGTCGACTGGGTGGACGCCAGCAGCAGCAACGCCGTGGTGTACCAGGTCGCCGAGTTCACCCGCTGCACCTCATGCGGATGCGCGACGGGGTTGAACACCTTCATCACCAGCACGTTCATGCGCGGGCTGAGGCGGCGCGCGAGCTCGGTGCTCCAGGCCGCGGCGGCGAAGAAGGCCGCGATGGCGAGGACGAGCGGCGGGTTGTTCATGAACTCCAGCAGCGCCACCACGCTGACCGCGGTCATCACGTGAAAGACGTTGCGCGCGTAGTTGGTGGGCCTGAGCGACGGCACGTGAATCGACTCGGCCTTCAAGCGCTTGGCGAGCTCGATGTAGGCTGGCTGCAGCTGCTTCTTGAACGCGAGCCACTGCCCCTTCGTGTCGAGCTTCGGCACTTCGGTCTTGAGGGTGTCGGCCAGCTCCGCGTGCTGCGCGCGTTTCTCGAAGCGTTGCTGCAGCTCGGTGAGCCGGGGCTTGAGCACCGCGGCCATTTCGTCGCGCCATCGCGCGGGATCGATCTCGCTCAGCACTTTGTGCAACTGCAACGCGAGATCCCGATCCTCGGTGAGGTCAGCGGCCATGGTCCCCAATCAACAGCGGCTGGCTCACTTCCATCAACCGGCACCGGCCGGGCGATGACACTCGGGTGACCCTGAATGGGAAATCAGCCACTTGGAGCCCCGCCCAGAAGGGTTTAGTCACTGCTAGTGCGCACCTTTTTCCCTGCTCTCCTGCTGCTCGCCGCTTGTGCCCCGGAGACGCCGACGTTCGGTGGTTTGACCCTCGCCGCCAGTGACACGAGCTCCACTGTCTTCTCCATCAAGGCGAGCGACCGCGTGTTGCTCGAGTCGTCCTCGGTGGTCGCGCCCGTTTCCACCCGGGTGGGCCGCGCGCGCTACGAGATGCAGTACGGCAGCTTTCGCATCACCGACAACAAACCCCTGTGGACCGAAGCGCAACGCTTCGCCTGGGACGAGGTGACGAAGACGGCGGCGAAGGGCACCTGGAAAGACGCGAGCGGTACGGCCGTGGCCACCGTGTCGGCGACCTCCACTGGCGTGGGCGAGCTGGCCATCACGTACACCGCGTCGAACCCCGAGACCAACCGGCTCTCGCTCGCCTTCTCGTGCGCTGCGGCCGATCGATTCCTCGGTTTCGGAGCGCAGGCCGACGGCATCGATCACCGCGGTCACTCGGTGGCGATGTGGACGAGCGAGCCGGGCATCGGCAAGCAGATGACCGACGACGAATATCCCGACCTCTGGTTCCTGGTGGGCACGCGGCACGCGTCGAGCTTCGGGCTCCCCACGTGGACCTCGAATCGCGGCTACCAGGGCCTGGTGGGCAGCGACGCACGCTCGGTGTTCGACGTGTGCAGCAGCCGGGAGGATGTGTTCCGCATCGAGGTGTGGAGCAACAAGTTCACGCTGTGGCTCTACGAAGGCGCGCCTGCCGCGGCCGTCTCCCGCGCGACGCGCACCGTACTGGGCCGCCCGCTGCGTCCACCTCCGATGGCCTTCGCGCCGTGGAACGACGCGGTGTTCGGGCCCGCCGAAGTGCGGCGCGTGGCCACGGTGCTGCGCGACAACGACATCCCCTCGTCGGCGATCTGGACGGAAGACTTTCGCGGCGGCACCGATGAGCCCAGCGGCTACCGGCTGGTGGAAGAGTGGGACACCGATCGCACCCTCTACCCCGACGCCGAAGGGCTCGCGGCCGAGCTGCAAGACGGCGGCTACTCGTGGCAGGCGTACTTCAACACCTTCGTCGTCGACGAGACGCGCATCATGGCCGAGGCGATCGACGGCGGGCACCTGGTCAAGAGCCCCGATGGTGGCAATTACCTGTTCAGCGGCGTCACCTTCAAACCGACGGGCCTCGCCGACCTTTCTCGCGCTGAGACGCGGGAGTGGGTGAAGCGCTACCTGCGCCAGGCGCTCGACGTGGGCTTCACCGGGTGGATGGCGGACTACGGCGAGTGGCTGCCGCACGACGCGGTGTTGGCGAGCGGGGAAGATCCGCTCCAGGCGCACAACCGCTACGCGCGGGAGTGGGCGCAAATCAATCAAGAGGTGATGGAAGAACGGGCCGATGGCGGCGTGCAACGCACCTTCTTCGCGCGCGCCGGTTGGCTCGGCAGCAACCACGTCACGCCGGTGGTCTGGGCGGGTGATCAACGCACCAGCTTTCAGAAAGACGATGGCCTGCCCACGGTCATCCCCATGGGCATCAACTTAGGCCTCGCGGGCGTGAGCATGTACGCGCACGACATCGCCGGCTACCAGTCGGCCACCAACCCGCCCTCGACGAAGGAGCTCTTCTTTCGCTGGACCTCGCTCGGCGCGTTGACCCCCGTGATGCGCACGCACCACGGCATCGATGCGCGCCGGAATTGGAAGTTCGACTCCGACGCGGAGACGCTCGCGCACTACAAGCGCTGGGCGCAGTTTCACATTCAGCTCTACCCGTACCTCGACGCGCACTCCGCGGAAGCAGAAGCGACGGGCGTGCCGATCGTGCGCGCGCTGGCGATGGTTCAGCCGAGTGATGATCGCGGTTGGACGATCGCTGATCAGTACTTTCTGGGTGGCGCGCTCCTGGTCGCTCCCGTGGTCGATGAAGGTGCGGTGACCCGCTCGGTGTATCTGCCTGAAGGCGAGTGGGTGTCGTGGGATGGCCTGACGCGCGCCGCCGGGCCTGTCGACCTGATGGTGCCGGCGGCGGTCACGGAGCTGCCCGTGTTCCTGCGCCCGGGCACGTGCATCCCCCGGTTGCCCTCGCGGGTGGAGACGCTCATCGACGCGGCGCCTCCGACGGTCGACTTGAACGACGTTCGGAACGAGCGTTCGTTGTTCGTGGTGCCCGGTGGCGAGAGTGAATTCGTCGAGCGTGATGGCACCCGGTACACGGTGATTCGGGGTGACTCGACCGCCTTCGTCGAGAACGGTGTGCCGATGCCGGATTGCGCGAGCGCGGCACAGCGCGGCTGCGTCGATCGTTCAGGCGTCAATCCGGTAGCGAGGCTGGCGAGCGGAAAGTCGCTCGATTTCCCGGGTGGCTTTCTCGTCATCACCGGCCCGGCCCAGCGCACGTACGACGTCGAAGTCTTGCGCTGAGAGGCGTGGCGACAACCGGGTGGCGCGTCGAGAGATCTCGTGAGCCCGGTGGTATCATCCGCACGTGCACAACGGCGAAACCAGTCTGAAGCAGACCGACACGGCTGCCTGGGCGCAGCAGCGACAGGTAGAACTGTATCGCGCCATGAGCCCTCAGCAGCGCTTCGAGACGGCTTGCTCGATGTCTGAGGCTGCACGTGAGCGATCGCTCGCTGGGCTTCAGCAGCTTTACCCGAGCGAAGGCGATCTGCAGCTCCGCGTCCGTCTTGCGACGTTCGTCTACGGAGAAGCCGCGGGAGTCCGCCTCCAGGCAGCCCTCGCGAAGAGGGCGCGCTGAGTCCCGAGCATCGAGCGGCGCTTGACGTCGCGCACGCGTTCGAGGCGTCGGGAGTAACCTATTACCTGTGTGGCTCGATGGCCTCATCGACACAGGGACTGCCCCGCGCTTCAGCCGACGTGGACTTCGTCGCTGACTTGATGCCGCACCACATCGGACCATGGGTCGCCGCTCTCGGACCTGACTTCGAGGTCGACGAAGAGATGCTCCGCGACGCCATCGAGCACCGGCGGTCGCTCAACATCTTCGACATGAGGTCGGCGATGAAGGTCGACATCTTCGTCGCGGGCTTCGACTCATGGGATCGCGAACAGCTCAAGCGAGCACGCAGCCAGGCGATCTCTCGGCAGGAGGGCAGCAACGTTGTCCTCCCGACGCCAGAAGACACCGTGCTCGCCAAGTTGAGCTGGTACCGAAAGGGCGGCGAAGCCTCCGATCGACAATGGGCCGACATCCTCGGAGTGCTCAAGGTTCAGAGCGGCCGACTCGACCTCGAGTACATGCGGCGCTGGGCAAACAATGTCGGCGTCGCGGACCTGCTGGAACGCGCGCTGATGCCGTGATGGTGGCGCACGCGGCTGCGCTCGGCTCCTATTTCCCCAGCTGACCGGCCAGCCTCGCTAGGGTGCGCCCGCCCATGCGACGCATCGCGCACCTCTCCGATCTTCACTACGGCGCGGACCCGGTGCTGCAGCCTCGCCTCTACGAAGGGCTGCTCAGCGCCTTCCGCGGTCAGCAGGTCGACGCGATCGTCCTCACCGGAGACGTGTTCAACACCAACGAGCCGTCACCGGGACTCGTCGAAGGATTTCTGCGCCTGCACGCGGGCATCGAAGCGCAGCTCGGTGGTCAGAAGCCGACCATCATCCTCCCCGGCAATCACGATCGCCGCGCAGAAGGTGTCTTCGCTCCGTACCGCGAAGAGCTCTTCGACGAGTTGACCGCCAGGGTCGCTTCACGCGCCGACATCCAGGTGCTCGGTGCTCACACGCCATTCCTCGCGCAGCACGTGCCGCTGCCCGACTTCCCCTGCGACGTGGTGGCGTACGACTCGACCTACCTGCCGTCGGGCATCGCGTCGGCAGGCGGGGTGATCCGGCAGGAAGACCTGCTGCAGATGGGCAGTGAGCTTGCGAGCGGAGATCCCGAGCGGCCGCTGCTCTTCTTGCTCCACCACCACCTCATCCCCACGCCGGTCACCGACACCTCGGCGATCGTCACCACCGGCCGGCCGCCGCTGCAGAAGTTCCTCGTCGGCAAGGTGCTGCCGTGGCTGGTGAGCAATGGCGATCGCGAAGAGCTCACCATGACGGCCCTGGGCGCTGGCTCTGCCCTCACCACCCTGCAGACGCTCGGCCGCGCGGTCGTGGTGCTGCATGGTCACAAGCACTACGCCACCGTGCGGTTGCTCAAGGGGATCGATGGTGACGCGGATCTCCTGATCACCAGCGCGGGCAGCTGCGGCATGGCGCAGGACTGGGCTGGTGGCGACTACGAAGAGGCGCCGAAGTTGTGGCCGTCGGTGAACTTCATCGAGCTCGACGGCACGCGCGTCGAGGTGACCTCTCAGGCGTGGTCTCCGTACCAGGCCGATCGCCGCAGCTCTCCGCGCACGCTGGTGACCGCCACGCGCGACGGCCGGCAGTGGTCACTCGAATTGCCCCCGTTGCGCGAGGCTCAGTTTCACCCCGTGCTCACCCTCAATGAGCTCGAGGCCACGCTGACGCCTTCGAAGGCGCACCTGGGCCGGCTCGACGTGGTGATGCAGCGCCGGCTCGCCTCCCATCCGCGCGCGTGGCTGGCGGAATATTGGGAAGTGCTCGAGGGGCCACCTGATGCGGTGGCGCGCGAACTGGTGGTCGATGGCGTGCCGTGGAAAGACGCGAAGTGCCCTGCGCGGGTGAAGCTGCCCAAAGACGGCGGGGCGAGCTGGCGAGTGGAGGGTGGCGTGTTCGCGAATCTGCACGAGGCGCACTCGGCGCAGCCAGGCCAGGCCTACGAGTCGGTCGAGCTGCTCAACCGTTCACGCGCCGACGTGGCGCGGCTGAAAGTGAACCTGGGCCCGGTGAAGACGAAGCCCTTCGCGTCGATCACCAACCTGACCACCGGCAAGGAGCGCCCCTACCCGCTCACGCGTGACGGCGACGTGGTGACCGTGACGCGCAACAACTGCCCGGCGCGCACGTTGCTGCGGCTCTATTGGCCGCTGGAGCGGTGATGAACCTCAAGCGATTGCTCGGCGCAGAAAACGGGTGGGGCGGCGCGGCGGGCACCGTGCTGCTGCTCGGCTTCGGGTTGTTCGTCTTGTTCATCAGCGTGGCGGATCTGCGTGAAGCCTCGCGCATCAAGCCGGTGGAGCGGGGCTGCACCGAGTGGCTCGCGGACCCTTCAGGTGCGCGCTGGGTGACGCTGGTGGGCTGCAAGCTCGACCTGACCGAGGCCGCGTCACGCAAGTGGAAGGGCTGGCGCTCGATGCGCGATGGGGGCGTGAGCGGCGAGCACTACATAGAGCTGTTCATTCCCCTCTTCACGGGTGAGGCGCCGGTGGTGCCTCCGCGCGGCGTGGTGGCGACCACCGACAAGGAGCTGCTCACCTTGATGGACGGCATCGATCGCCTCGCGAGTCCGGAGGAGGTCGAGGCGTACCTGGAGATCAACAAGGTGGCGATCGAGAAGCTGCTCGAGCCCAAGACGCTGACTGGTTACGTCGAGCCGGTGAAGAGCGTGGCCGCTCGGTCGGCGCTGGGTGTGATCACCGCGGAAGACGCCGTCGTGCTGGAGCAGGGACGCCAGCCGCCGCGCATGAACGCGTTGTTCGGTCTGGTGATCGGCTTGATCGCAGTCGCGTTGGTCGTGCGCAGCATGTTCATGCGCTACCTCGTCGATCGCGACTCCTCAGTCTGAAGATGAGTCCCCTCTCCCTTCGGGAGGGTCAGGGTGAGGGCCTCACATCTTTACTTTTACCCGGCCAATCCGCGTGGTGATCGCCGGCACGGTGTTGACCCGCCGGAGCGAGCAACGCGAGCGCAGGCGCCTCTCTGCGGAGCAGGGCCTGATCGTCGATGGGCCCGTGTGGCTTCAGGACCCACCTTGTGAAGCTTGTTCTCCTCAGCCAAGGGGGGCGACGTTGTTCGACGTGATGAATCCGAGGAGACTTCGGCAGGAAGAGGGGAGCGTTCTTGGCTCGGTCGCTGGTGATTGCCGCACTCGGGTTTCTTGCCCTCCCGGCGAATGGCGCCGAGCCGGTCTCCGCTCCCATCAGACTGGTTCGCGAGTTGCTCAGTCAGCCCGAGTCCGAGCTGAACATCGGCGACGCCGCACTTCGTCTGTCCTCGCTTTGTGGACGCTGACGCTGATCCGGCAGAGGGAAGGGCAAGGGTCGACGGGCTCGCGAAGCGCGTAGCTGTGCTTGTTGGGGGCAGAACGGATCCGGACTTCCGCATTCGCGCCATCAACACGGTGCTCTTCCGCGAAGGCGAGTACGGGTACGACAAGAGCGACATGATGGGCGTGAAGCCTGAGAACACGACCCTGTGGGGATTGCTTTCGCGTCGGAAGGGGAACTGCGCCTCACTACCGCTGTTGTGGTTCGCTGTCGCGGAGCGGCTGAACTACCCAGTGTTCGCGGTTAGTGCCCCGGAACACTTCTTCCTTCGGTACGACGACGGGAAGTTTCGCCAGAACATCGAAGCGACCTCGGGAGGCGGTTCGCCCTCGGACGAGCGCATCATCCACGAACTCGAAGTCCCAGAAGCCGCAATCAAGTCGGGCTCGATGATGCGCTCGCTGAGCAAGCGTCAGTTCCTGCTCGAGTTGATTTCCAACGCCGCCGCGATGGAACAGCGGGCCAGAAACCTCGGAACTGCCGAGGCGCTGCTGACCGCCGTGGTGGAAGAGGACAGCAGGAATCTAGGAGCCCACTACAATCTCGCTCTGCTCTTCAGCGCGAGGGCCGCCCTTGCGACGAGCTTCAAGGCGAACTCCCCGACCTTGGAGAAGGCGCTGCTCGCAAGGCAGGAAGCGCTCGCGGCGGCGGCGATGTCGCACGCGAAGATCGCCACGTCGCTTGGTGCCACCGCTCCAATGACCGAGGCCTACTGGCTCAAGGTGTCGCGAGTCGCAGGCACCGAAGCGGGCGGGGTGAAAAATCCCCCGAAGCCCTTCGACCTGGCGACGTTGCTTCAGCCCGGCGGAAAGCCAATCATGGTGAACATGACGGCGCAGTTTTCCGCTCCTCCCCTCGACGACCAGAAACTGGCTTCGAAGGTGTTCACAGGAATGCGGTCCTCCTCCCGGGAATCTGTGCTCCGAGCTGCGATTCCAAGGCGCACCTGACCCCTTCGCGACTCCGAGGCCGCAGAACTATCCCGGTGCTGATACTGGCGGGATCCCCCAGCCGCGCCGGCAGGATGTGCGAGTCATGACGGAGGAGGGATTCCGATGAGGTGCAGCTTCAAAACGGTCGCCGTCTTCACCGTGTTGTGTCTGACCCCGAGCTCGTACGCCCGCTACTACGACCCGGAGTACGGGCGTTTCCTGTCTCTCGATGAGATGGAGGGAAAGCTCGACAACGCGCCGAGTCTGCACCGGTTCGTCTACGCGCATAACAACCCGCTTCGCTACACGGACCCCAAAGGCCACGAGCCTTTCGAGTTGCCTGATCCGTGGGCTCAATTCGAGACGATCTGGCACCAAGGTGGTGAGGCTGTTGCGGAATCACCGCCCGTCCTGATTGCCACTGGGACCACCGACGTCATTGGCGAGGTGGTCGAGGCCCAAAAGCGCCAGACGCTCGGTGAATTCGGTATCGGGACACCCGAGGAAGTGGCTGCAGCCAAAGAGGTCCAAAACGAGCGCGTCAAGGAGGCGCAAATTTGGGGTCCGCCCGGCAGTCCAGGCGCTTCGGTCAAGGGCACGGTCGAGTCGTTCTTGCGGGCGGGCAAGAACCTCGGTGAGGGCGTCGCGGCCTGCAGCTCGGCGTCGTACTACGAGTGTGGCCGCACTCTTCCTTTTGGCATCCTGGAGGGCGGGATGCTGGTGCACGGTGGGGCCAGCCTTGCCCGACCCGAAGCCACGGCGAAGAACTCCTCTCGCGAGGCCGTTGTTGTTGAGGGAGGGACGCCGCGGACTCCTGGCCCTGCACCTGAAAATACCTTCCTCACTTACGAGTTCTACAATGCGAGCAAAGAGCCGGTGTACGTAGGACGAGCGAGTGGCCCCGGAACTCCCCAACAGGTGATGAAGGGGCGACTGGCCAAAGGTCACGATGTGTTCGACACGAATCCCGGTCTGACGCCAAAGATCAACGCGGTTCAGGGGAACAAGCTTGCAAGCCAGGGAGCGGAAGGAGTGCTCTACGAGCAGCGATTGCGAGAGGGCGCGAAGTTGCTGAATGACCCCAAGAGCCCGCCCCTCAGCAGCAAGCCTTCGAAGGCCGCTGACGTGCGGGCAAAGATCGACGCGTATGCAGAGGATCTCAAGAAGCCGTGAGGAGTCGGATGAGCAATATTCTCCTGGAGATCGTTGTCAGCGCAGGCGAGGCCGCCGCTCAGGGAATTACGAGCAGAGATGAGATGGAGGATCCGCTTGAAGCGGCGCTCGCTGCTTCGGGCGTCGGAGAAGTGACTGGCGGCGGCGGCGGTAGTGGAGTCTTCATTTTAGATGTCGAAGTCGCAAGCGAGGAGGCGATGGAGCCAGCCTTGGCGGTGATTAGAGGCGTTCTGCAAGATCTGAAGGTCCCGCGGAGCACGGTGATCAAGAGACAAAGGCCCTCGCAGATAGTGTTCCCCGTCTACGTTTAGCGGCGTCCTTTCCAGCGCGGAACCGCACACCAGCGCGGCCAGAAGGTGACCCAACGAGTAGTCCGTCCACGGGCGCTACGAAAATCATCGGTCACCCAACCCAGTGATCACGCTCGAGCCGGTCATCGTCTGGGTGCAGAAGCGCGCAGGGCAGAGCGTCGATCAACGAAGGCGCGCGTCGGCCCTGGTGAAGCGACTCAAGCGAATCCGCGAGGAAGTCGGCGACCTCTGAGCCCCGAGAAATCGTCTCCAGAACTCGAAAACACCAGCCGAGAACGCCGTGGGCGGATTGGCCGGTTAGTTCACAACTTGTAGCCAGCGAACTTCTCGCGCAGCGACCGCTTCAAGATCTTCCCGGTCGGCCCAATCGGCAACGCGTCGACGAACTCGATCGCATCGGGCATCCACCACTTCACCAGCTTCGCCTCGAGGAACTCCTTGAGCGCCTCTTTGGTGATCTCCTGATCTTTCTGCTTCACCACCACCAACAACGGCCGTTCACCCCACCGCTCGTGCGCCACCCCGATCGCCGCCGCCTGCGCGACCGCCGGGTGCAACATCGCGGTGTGCTCGAGATCGATCGAGCTGATCCACTCGCCGCCCGACTTGATCACGTCCTTGCTGCGATCCGTGATCTGCATGTACCCATCACCATCGATGGTGGCGATGTCGCCCGTGTAGAACCACCCGTCCTGGTGCTGCGTGCGGTCGTCGCTCTTGAAGTAGCCGCTGGCGATCCACAACCCCCTGGTCTGCAGGTGGCCCGAGGTGGTCCCGTCGTGCGGCACCACCGACCCGGAGTCATCGACCAGCCGCAGATCGACGCCGAAGATCGGCCGGCCCTGCTTCATCTGCACCGAGAGCTTCTCCTCCGCGGTGGCGTTCGCGTGTTTGGGCAACAGCCGGCACGCCGTGCCGAGCGGAGACATCTCCGTCATGCCCCAGGCATGCAGCACCTTCGCGCCGTGCTCTTCCTGGAACGCGGTGATCATCGACGGAGGACACGCGCTGCCGCCGATCACCACCTGCCGCAGCGAGCTCATCTTCCTGCCCGCGGTCTTCGCGGCCGCGAGCAGGCCCAGCCACACCGTCGGCACACCCAGCGCGCTGGTCACCTTCTCGTTCTCGATCAGCTCGAGCAGGCTATTGCCATCCATCCCCGCCCCGGGGAGCACCAGCTTCGAGCCCACCATCGCCGCCGCATACGGCACACCCCACGCGTTGACGTGGAACATGGGCACCACCGGCAACGTGACGTCTTGCGCGGAGATCGCCAGCGCATCGACCATGGAGATCGCGAAGCTGTGCAGCACGGTGCTGCGATGGGAATACAGCACGCCCTTCGGCAACCCGACCGTGCCCGAGGTGTAACAAAGCGACGACGCCGAGTTCTCGTCGAGCTTGGGCCACTCGAAGGTGTCGGGCTGGTGAGGCAGCAGCAGCTCGTACGCGCGCAGGTTGGGCAGCCCCGAATTCTCCGGCATGTGCGCGTCATCGGTCAGCGCGATGAAGTGCTGCAGCGGCGTGGGCACGCTGGCGAGGTGTTTGGCGAGCGGCAGGAACGTGGTGTCGAAGAACAGCATCGAATCACCCGCGTGGTTCACGATGAACGCGAGCTGGTCAGGCGGCAGGCGGGGGTTGATGGTGTGCAGCACCGCTCCGATGCCGGAGACCGCGAAGTACAGCTCGAGGTGCCGCTGGGTGTTCCACGCGAGCGTGGCGAGGCGATCACCGGGCTTCACGCCCATGCCCACCAGCGCGTTGGCGAGGCGGCGAACGCGCTGGGCGACCGTGCCCCAGGTGGTGCGCACGATGGGCCCCTCGACGGTGCGGGTGACCACCTCGACGTGAGAATGAAACCGCGAGGCGAACTCGAGCTGCGAAGAGATCAGCAGCGGCTGATCCATCATGAGGCCGTTCATGGGTGACTCCTGACCGACGGGCGAGAGAAGCGCGGGAGCGTACTCAGAGATGCTGCCGACGCCAGCGCGCGCGTTGCCTCTCGCCGAGGTGGGCTGCGCGCCCGCCGTGCGCAAGGCGTAAGATGGTCATATAGGAGGGTATGACATGGCTCAATTGACGATCTACCTGCCGGACGATGTCGAGAAGAAGGTTCGCCAGGACGCCCGGCGGGCGAAGAAGAGCGTCTCGGCGTTCATCGCCGACCTCGCGACCTCGAAGAAGGCTCGCTTGACCGACGCGGCGTGGGCGCGCCAGGTGTCGAAGATCTACGGAAGCTGGCTGGGCGACTTTCCTGAGATCGACGACCCGCCGCCGGATGAACCGGAGTCGTTCTGATGCGACTCCTCGACACGAGCGTCTGCGTCGGTTGGTTGACGGCGCAAGACGTTGGAGTGAAACGGCAGATCGCGAGTCTCGAGCGCGATGAGGTGGCGCTGTGCAGCGTCGTCAAGGCGGAGTTGCTGTATGGCGCGAGGGCGAGTGCACGGGTCCGCGAGAATCTGGAGAAGCTCGCGGCGCTCTTTGCATTGTTCCCCTCGCTCCCGTTCGATGACGAGGCGAGCGCACACTACGGCGTCCTGCGTGCGCAGTTGCGCCGGGCAGGAACGCCCATCGGAGGCAACGACATGCTCATCGCGTCGATTGCCATGGCAGCCGATGCGACTCTGGTCACCCGCAACGAAAAGGAATTTCGACTCGTGCCTGGTCTGCGGGTGGAGGTGTGGTGACGGACCTGCGGCCCGCGCGGGAGCGTACGCAGAGATCGTGCTAACGCCACCGCATGCTCTGGTTGTTGAGGTCCGCCATCGTGATGACTTACCCGCGCATTCCGAACCTGCCGGGCATCGAAGATTGCGGGCTCGACGCGCACCTGGCCACGTTCAAGCGAGAGAGCCCTCCGTTGATCTGGTTCGGCACGGTGGCCGGCGCGATCCTCTTCCACCTGACGCCGCTGATGACGGTCTACCTGCCGTTGCCCGCCTTCCTGCTCTCCGCGAGGCTCAAAGACCGCCACGCCTCGCGCATCATGACCACGCGCTTCTACCTGCTGCGCCAGGCCGTCTTCCTGGTGAAGCTGTGTGCGGGGCTGTGTTGGGGCGCTGATCCCGAGGTGAGAAAGCGCCTCGCGTTGCCCGTGTTGCCGAAAGATCCCGGCACCTGGAGAAGCACGTGAGCCACGTTCCTTTCCGCGCTCCCGGCGAAGACTTCGAAGCGAGCTTCGACTTCGTGGTGGTGGGTTCTGGCGCAGGCGGCGCCGCGGCCGCGGTCACCTTCGCGCGCGCCGGCCGCAGCGTGGCGTTGATCGAAGCGGGCGCCTGGCGTGAACCCGAGGACTACCCCCACACCGCCTACGGCGCGATGCGCGACTTGATGGATGAGTGGAACTCGCAGGTCACAATGGGCCGCGCCCTGTGGCCGGTGGTGCAGGCGCGCACGATGGGCGGCACCACGGTGATCAACTCCGCCATCTGCGTGCGCACGCCCGCGGACATCTTCCAGCAGTGGAAGGCCGAGCACGGCATCGACGACCTCGAGCTGCGCGTGCGCGAGAAGCAGGATCAGCTGGAGAAGGATCTCTCGGTCGAAGAATCAGGCGGGTCGAGCTGGGGGCGCGCCAACGTGCTCGCGAAGAAGGGTGAGGCCGCGCTGGGCTGGCCGGGCGCGCACCCCATGCTCCGCTACACGAAGGGTTGCAGCGGCGCGGGCATGTGCCTGCAGGGCTGCCGCGAAAAGAAGAAGCAGAGCATGGCCGTGACCTTCGTGCCCGAGGTGCTGCGATTGGGCGGCACCATCGTCTCGTGCGCGCCCGTCGACCGGGTGCTCTTCGAAGGCACGCGGGCCATCGGCGTCACCGGGCGATTCGTTCATCCCGCCACGAAGAAGCCCGGCGCCACGTTCACCCTGCAGGCGAGAAACGCGGTGGTGATCGCCGCTTCCGTGACGCACTCGCCGGTGATCCTGATGCGCTCGGGGCTCAAGTTGCCAGCGCTCGGCAAATACTTCCGCTCCCACCCCGGCACGGGCGTGTTCGGCTGCTACGACGAGCCGGTCGACATGAACGTGGGCGCCACCCAGGGCTGGGCCTCCACCGCCTTCCGCACCACCCCGGGGCTCAAGCTGGAGACGCTGGCGATTCCCCCTGAGCTGGTGTCGAGTCGGCTGTCGGGCGGCGGCGTGGAGTTGATGGAGCGCCTCGCCCGCTACCGGCACATCACCATGTGGTGTCATGCGGTGCGCGCAGAGACCACCGGCGTGGTGAAGAAGTCGTTCTTCACCGGCAAACCCGTCGTGCACTACACGCTCGATCGCGCCGACATGATCCGTTTCCGCGAAGGCATGAAGCTGCTGGGCAAGCAGCACTTCGCCGCCGGCGCGAAGACCATCATCCCCGGCATCTTCGGGTTGCCGTACGAGCTGAAGCCCGACCAGCTCGGCCTGCTCGACGACGCGCCGCTCGACCCGCGCAACTACATCGCCATCTTGAGCCACTTGTTCGGTGGGGCCGTGATGGGCCGAGATGAAAAGACCAGCGTCACCGACGGGCTGGGTCGGGTGCACGGCACCCAGAACCTCGTGGTGGCGGACGCTTCGGTGATTCCGACCAACCTGGGCGTCAACCCGCAGCACACCATCATGGCGCTGGCGCAGGTCTTCGCTGACGCGGCGATGTCGGAAAGTTCGGGTTCGCGTGCGACTTCGGTTCAGCTCGCTGTGTCTGGGGTTTGAAGTTCAAACCTCAACCCCGAAAGACACTTTCCCCATGATGCGATTGGCCCTGACCACCGGTGTGTTGGCGCTCTCCCTCTTTGCCTGCGGCCCGGAGACCACCACCACCAGCAGCTCCCAGACGTGCAACACCCGGCACGCCTGTATCAATGGCTCGTGCACGTGCAGCGAGGGTCCGAAGAAAGACAGCAGCTGCTGCGATCCGAATGACTCGAGCTGCACGGCGAACAAGTGCGACACGTTCTGTCGCTACTGCCAGTAATCCCCTCTCTTCGTGAGAGGGTTCAGGGTGAGGGCTTAGTTCGTATGCTTCTCGACCAACTTGCCCAGGCGGGGCACGGCGGCCTCCACATGGTTCTTCGCCGTGCCACGCAGCTTGTCGTACGTGCCCTTCACCACACCGCTCGACGAACGTTTCGCCTTGCCGTCGGTGATGGCCAGCAGCGCATCGGCCACCCGGCCCGCATTCGAGCTGAAGTGTGACGCCACCGGCACGCCCTTCGTTTTCGCCTCTTGAAAGATCGGGTCGAGCGCCACCGAGAACTCAGGGAGCAAATCGGCCACCACGTGCTTCACGAAGCCGGGCTTGATGCCCTTCACGGCGGCGTAGCCCGCCTTGATGGCGAGGCCGGAGAAGCCGCCCTTGTCGGAGACTTCCGCGTCGATGATGCCGCAGCAATCATCGACGACCTGGGCCTTCTTGGTGTCGCTCGTCAGTGTCTCGGGGAGGGATGGCATGTGCCTGCACGGAATAACACTCTGCGCGCAGGTGTGAAGCCCACGGAGTTTGGGAGCGCGTTTTCGGTAACCGTGGCAGATAGCCCCTCATGAGCCCCCGTTCTGTCGCCCTCGTCACCGGCGCGTCTGCCGGTCTCGGTGAACAATTCGCCCAGCTTTTCGCCCGCGATGGCCATGACGTCGTGTTGGTCGCCCGCAACGCCGCGCGCATGGAGCCGATCGCCGAGCGGCTGCGCCTGCACAAGATCAACCCCATCGTGCTCTCGGAAGATCTCTCGAAGCCCGGCGCTGCGGCGCGGGTCCATGCCGCGGTGAAGGCCCGGGGCCTCGAGGTGAACTACCTCGTCAACAACGCGGGCTTCGGCAGCAGCGGCGCCTTCCTCGATCTGCCGCTGGAGAAAGAAGCCGAGATGGTGCAGCTCAACTGCTCCACGCTGCTCGAGCTGTGTCACCTCTTCGGCCACGACATGCGCGCGCGGAAGACCGGGCGCATCTTGAACATCGCCTCGACCGCCGGCTTTCAGCCAGGTCCGTTCATGGCCACCTACTACGCGACCAAGGCGTTCGTCGTTTCGTTCTCCGAAGCGTTGTCGCACGAGCTGAAAGATTCAGGCGTGACGGTCACCTGTCACTGCCCCGGTGCGACCGCGACCGAGTTCGCCGGGCGCGCAGGCAACGACAGCTCGCGGCTGTTCCAGCGGCCCGGTGTGGCGAAGGCACAAGACGTGGCCGCGCACGCCTACGAGGCGATGATGCAGGGCGAGGTGCTCTCGGTGCACGGGCTGCTCAACTGGGTGTCGATGCAGTCGTTGCGGCTCTCGCCGCGTGCCGTGGTGCGCAGCATCACCGCCGCGCTCAACACCAAGCCTGAGTAACGGCACCGGTCCCCGCCGCGAAGTCCAAAGGGGGCATCTCGACGGCGCTCGATGCGAACGGGTGGTTCAGCCCACCTTCTCAGGGGACACTTTTTCTTCCCTCGAGATCGTCAGCACCTCCATCGCGAGGCGCACCACCAGCGGGCCGATGAGCGCGCCCCAGGTGCCGAACGCAGCGAGGCCTCCGAAGACAGCGAGAAAGAGCAGGTAGAGCGGCATCTTCAGCGAGCCCATGCGCGCGTAGATGGGCCGCAGGAAGTTGTCGATGAGCCCGATGACGGTCAACCCGAGCACCACCAGCACCGCCGCGTGCACGGGCTTACCGGTGAGGAACAAGCCCACCGAGATGGGCACCCACACGATCGAGGTGCCCACCACCGGGATGATGGAGACGATGCCGGTGATGGGGCCGAGCACCCACGCGCGCGGCACGCCCAGCGAAGCGTAGATGATGGTCGCCGCGAGGCCCTGGGTGGCGCTGGTCAGGCCCACGCCCACCAGCAGCCCGCGGCCGGTCTCGTGGAAGGCTTCTCCCAGCCGCTGCAGGTGTCTCCCTTCGAGGGGCGAATGCCGCTTCACCCAGTGCCAGATGACTTCTGACTCCAGCAGGTAGGTGTACGCGCCCGCGAAGTAGATGAAGAGGCCGATCAGCCCCTTGGCCGCGGCGCCGGCGACGTTGGTGAGAAGGCCCAGGCCCTGCGTGCCCGAACGCTGCAGCAACGCGAACAGCTCAGGCAGGCTGCTGGGCACCACGCTGCCGGAAGACTCGGGCGAGGAGAGCAACGATTGCAGCGCACTGGCCGCCGTGGGTGAGGTCTCCACCATCGCCAGCAGCTCCTGCGCGCCCGTGATGACGCCGATGGAGATCAACGCGAGCGGGAGCGCGAGCAGCACGAACAGGCCCAGCGAGAACAAGGCGGCGGCGCGGCGTCGGCCCTTGAAGCCACGTTCGAAGCGGGCGAGCGCAGGGCGGGTGAGCGCGGCCGTCCACGCGGCCAGCACCAGCGGGGGCCAGAGCGGCCAGAGCACGAAGACCGCGGCCAGACACAACAACAACGTCGTCCAGCGCAGCGGGGTCATCAAGCCGGGGATTGTGGGATCCCCGAGGGGGCCGCGCAATACACTCCGTTGGGTACCGAGGCAGAAGTCCTTCCTCGACTGCTCTGGGGAGGATCGTACGGTGCGCGTCGTGTCAGCCGCCGCCGTGCTCCCGCCTGAAATCATCCGCTGGCGGTGGCGCATCTTCGCGGCGACCTGGTGCTGCTACGCGGGCTACTACTTCTGCCGCAAGCCGTTCTACATCGTGAAGTCCGCGCTCGGAAACGAGCTGCACTTCGACGCCACCGCGCTGGGAATGATCGGCTCGGTGTACCTGGTGGCCTACGCGCTGGGCCAGTTCGCTTCGGGCGCGCTGGGCAACCGCCTGGGTCCCCGGCTCCTGTTGATGCTCGGCATGAGCGTGTCGATCGCCGCGAACGTGGGCTTCGGTCTGTCGAACTCGCTTCAGAGTTTCCTGGTGCTGATGGCGCTCAACGGCCTCGCGCAGTCGACGGGCTGGTCGGGCACCGTGGGCACGATGGCCAACTGGTTTCGCCGCAGCGAACGCGGAACGGTGATGGGCTTCTGGGCCACCAACTTCCAGGTCGGCGGCGTGGTGGCGAACACGCTCGCCGCGTGGGTGCTCGGCACGTGGGGCTTTCGCTACAGCTTCTTCACGGGCGCGCTGGTGCTGCTGGCGGTGCAGGTGTTCTTCGTCTTCAACCAGCGCAACAAGCCGGGCGATCTCGGCTTGCCCGCCGTCGACGATCCCGACGAGCCGAAAGAAGGCGAAGAGCAGGGTCTCTCACGCAAGGCGTGGACGAACGTGCTGCTGGTGGGCGCCTTCTATTTCTTCGTGAAGTTCATCCGCTATTCCCTCTGGAGCTGGGCGCCCTTCTTCCTCGAGCGCAACTTCGGCTTGAAGGGCGACGACGCGGGGTACCTCTCCACCGTGTTCGATCTCGCGGGTGTCGCAGGGGTGATCGTCACGGGCCTGCTCAGCGACAAATTCTTCAAGAGCCGGCGCGCGGGCGTGAGCCTGCTGATGATGCTGATCATGCTGGCGTCGTGCGTGCTGCTCTTCGTGGGCGGCGGCGTGTCGGTGACGCTCTTCGCCGTCTGCCTGGGGCTGGTGGGCTTCACGCTCTACGGGCCTGACGCGTTGATGAGCGGCGCAGGCGCGATGGACATCGGCTCACGGAGGGGCGCGGTGCTGGCGGCGGGCGTGATCAACGGCATGGGCTCGATCGGCAGCGTGGTGCAGGAGCTGCTCATCGGCCGCCTCTACGACACCGGCAAGGGCAACCTGGGGCCCATCTTCCTGCTGCTGCTGGCGGCTTCTGCCGCAGCCGCGTTCACCATCGGCATCGTCTGGGTGCGGAACAAACGGGGTGACTCCGACGTGTAGTCCTCAGACTCCCTCTGCTAGGTGCCGCTCCATGCGTCGGAACCTGATGTTGGTGCTGTGCGCCGTGCTGCTGATGGTCGGCATCATCATGGTGGTTCGTAACGGAAAGGCCGTCGCGCGCCGGCAGGAAGTTCCGGCGCACGCGTCGATCCCCAACGACCCCAACGCCAAGCTGGTGACGGTGGGCGTGTTCGTGAATCAGATTCACGAGTTCAGTCTTCGCGACGACAGCTTCACCGTCGACTTCTACCTGTGGTTCCGCTGGAAGGATCCGGAGCTCAAGCCCTACGAGACCTTCTCGGTGGTCGACGGCCGCATCGAGAGCCGCACCGACCCCGTGGTGCGTGAACTCTCGAACGGCGAGCGCCACGCGTACACGCGCGTGGTCGCGAAGATCACTCGCTTCTTCGACGTCTCCGACTACCCGCTCGACAACCACCAGCTGGCCATCATCGTGGAAGAGGAAGACCTCGAGTCGCTGGCGCTGCGCTACGTGGCCGACGGCGACAACTCGGCTGCGTCACCCTCGATCCTGCTGCCGGGTTGGGACTTCGAGCGGCTCTCCAGCGAGGCCGGCGTGGGCACCTACCACTCGAACTTCGGAGACCCCACGGTGCCCAGGGGCGACCAGGCCAGCTACGCGCGCCTGACCACCGCGGTTTCGTTCACCCGCGTGGGGGCCAACTTCTTCATCAAGTTGTTCTTCGGCTTGTGGGCCTGCGTGCTGCTCTCGTGGCTCGCCTTCTTCATGCGGCCGGTGAACGTCGACCCGCGCTTCGGCGTCGGCGTGGGCGCGTTGTTCGGAGCGATCGCCAGCCAGTACGTGGTGGCCAACGCGCTGCCCGACACGAACGTGATCACCCTGGCCGACCAGATGCACCTGGTCGCCTTCTTCTTCATCATCGTGTCCGTCACGCAGTCGACGGTCTCCTTGTGGCTGTGGGAGACCGAGCGCACCGAAGCATCGCGCCGCCTCGACGTGTGGTTCCGCGCGGGCATGCCCCTGGCGTACCTGGTGTCGCTGGCGTTCCTGCTGCGGTCCTGATCACACGGAAGGGACCACCTCGAGCCACTCAGGCCGTCATGCGACTTCCCCTGATGGCTACAGTGCCCACCATGCGCAACGCCTTGCTGGTTCTGCTGCTGAGCTCAGGCTGTACCTCCGTGCTGGACGCGAAGACGGTGGTGGGCCCGAGCGGCTCGCGGCTCGATCTTCCCGCCGGTGCCCTGACGGCGCCCGCCGAGCTGAACATCGCCACCGCCACCACTGGCTTTCCGGCGCCGCCTTCCACCGCGGGCTCGACGGTCTTCGCGCTCACGCCGCACGGCCAGACCTTCGCGTTGCCGGTCACGGTGACGCTGCCCGCGGCCGCAGGTCAGACCCGCCTCCTCACCGCGCAACCCGGAGGTCAATGGACCGCCGTGCCGGGCGCGCGCCGGGTCGGTGAGACGATCGTCGCAGAGATCTCGCACTTCTCGTACTTCGTGACGGCGAGCGCTTCACCGGTTCGTGCGGTGATCGGCGACGGCTGGGCGGTTCGCGAAATCGCGGTCGACGACGGTGGGGTGAAGACGCTGTTCGAAGGAACGCCGCTGACCAACTTCGTGACCTCGGTCGCGGTCGACCAGCAGGGCCGGGTGTACTGGCTCGACAACGGCACCGACAGCCTGTCCCGCGTCGAGGCGGATGGCTCGGGCCAGCAGGTCCTCTACACCGCGGCAGACGCGTTCTCGAACCCCTCCGGGCTCACGCTCGATGAGCCTCGCGGCGCCCTCTATTGGGTCGAGAGCGGGCGAATCATGAAGGCACAGCTCGACGGCGGCGCGGTCACCACCTTCCTTCCGATGACGGGCAACACGTATCCGACCTCGGTCGTGGTCGCGCCCTCCGGGCAGTTTCTCTTCTTCACCGACGAAGGCACCGACACCGTCAACCGGATCGGCGCTGATGGTTCGGGCCGGGTGGTGCTGCACACCGCCACCGATGCCTTCAGCAACCCGCGCGCGTTGGCGATCGACTTCAACGCCGGCCTGATGTTCTGGGGTGAAGGCTTCGCGTTGGTGCGCGCTCCGCTCGATGGCGGGGCGGTCACCACCATCGATCCCGGCGTCACGGAAGCCACCACGGTGACCGGGGTCTCCCTCGACCTCGGCGCGCAGCAGGTCTACTGGACTGACAACGGCACCGACGCGCTCGCCCGCGCGAGCTACGACGGGAGCGGCAAGACGCGGCTGTACCAGAGCGCGCCCTTCGATCCCGGCGTGATGGACGGGGGAGCCAGCACCCTCAACTTCACCAACCCGCAAGGCGTGGCGCTGATCCCCTGAGGGCCTGATCAGCGCATACTGCGGCCGTCTTGCTCACCACGCTCGTCTTCACCTTGCTCGCCCAGGCTGCGCCCGCGCGGGTCACCTTCGTCTTCGGCGGCGACGTCATCCCGCATGACCCCGTGAAGTACGTGGCCACCATGCACGCCCGCGAGGGCGACGACGCCAACAACGAAGGCTGGGATCACGTGCTGGGCCCGCTCGCGCCCGCGCTGCAGCGCGCCGACTTCGCGGTGGTCAACCTCGAGACGCCCATCGTGGTGCTCAAGAAGCCCGAGCGCGGTGAGATGGTCTTCAACGCGCGGCCCGCTTTGCTCGGAGCGCTCAAGCGCGTGGGCGTCGACATCGCCACCTTCGCGAACAACCACTGCCTCGATCAGCATCAAGAAGGCATCACCTCCACTCGCTCGTATCTCGAAGAGGCCGGGCTGCTCACCGCGGGCGCAGGGGCGAACGCCGAGACCGCGTGGGCGCCCCTGGTGGTCGAGAAGAGCGGCATGCGGGTGGGCATTCTGGCGGTGACGCGCTGGCTCAACGGGTTCAACAACAAGAAAGACGAGACGCTCCCGCACGTGCCCTCGGTGCCGTACCTGATCGAGCCCATCATCGGAGGCCGCAGCATCGACACCTTCCTGGCCACCATTCGCGAGCGGGCCGCCGAGGTCGACGCGTTGATCGTCTTCATTCACTGGGGCGCCGAGTACAAGTTCGCGCCTGCGCCGGAAGATCGGAAGCTCGCCCAGCAGATGATCGACGCAGGTGCCTTCGCGGTGATCGGCCATCACCCGCACGTGCTGCAGCCCATCGAGTATCTCGAACGCAGCCAGGGCGGCCGCGGGCTGGTGGTCTTCTCGCTCGGTAACCTCGTCTCGAATCAAGACTTCGACAAGCCCAACGGCACCAAGCGTGACGGCCTGCTGGTGGAGCTCGAGCTGACCCGCGAGACCCCCGAGAGCCCGGTGCGCCTGGAGACCGTGCGGGCCATTCCGGTCGCGACCGAGAACACCCTGGGCAAGGGCAAGCTGCGCAACGTGCAGGCCTTGCTCCTCGATGAAGAATTGGCGGCCATCGAAGAGCGCCTGGTCGAACTCGCCGGCCGCACCGACGCGAGCTCGAAGAAGGAGCGCAAGTCGCTCGAGGCCCGGCGCAAAATCGGGCTCGATCGCCGCGCGCGCATCGTCGCCTTCGTCCCCGCCGAGATGATTCAGCCACCTGCGCCGAGAGCCACCGCGCCGGAATTGCCGGGTGGCAACGCACCCGGCAGCCCCTGAAGACCACGCGCCTCGATCGCCGCTCCCTGAAGTACCGCCTGCTTCACCGGGTGCGTCGTTTGCACAGGGCACCGGCATGGCTCGACTCGATCGCCTCACCGAGTACCTCTTCACCCACCCTGGAACGACGCTCCGATTGGACTCGGAGAGCCCGGGCTTCTACGTCGACGCGAATGGCGCCACGACGCCGGTGTTCAAGCAGACACTGCGCTCCGGGCAGATTCTCCTGCTCTTCGCAGACACCGTTCCGCGCGATCGCACGCCCGACTTCCTCGCCGGCAAGCCCATCGACTTCGTGTTCGAGACCGCGCAAGGCACGCTCTCGGCGCACATGGAGATGAAGGGCGAAGATCTCCGCGCCCGGGTGAAGCTGGCCGCCGGTGGTGAAGAGCTGATCTTCTCCAGCAAGGGCCTCTCGTCGGACTCCATCGTGGCCGCGTCTCCGCCTCCGCCCGCGCCCGTGGTCGAAGCGCCGCGCACCACCTTGATGGCGGTCATCGCGCAGCTCGCCGAGAAGCACGCCAGCCATCTGCACCTCGCTGAAGACAAGCGCGCCTTCGTGCGCGTCGAAGGCCGCCTGCACTGCCTGGAGGATCTCGGGCCGTTCAGTGCTCACGATCTTCGTGAGGCGATGAACGGGCTCGCGCCCCAGTCGATGCGCGAGACGCTCGGCAAGCAGACCCACTTCGAGTTCAGCCACGTCTCGAAGGACGCGGTGTTCTACGTGCGGGGCCAGCAGGGGCGCGATGGGTTGAGCGTGGTGGTGCGCGCGCTGCCGCGGCAGGTGCCTTCGCCTGCGGGGCTGGGCGTGCCCGACGAGTTCGCTCACGTGCTGCGGGGCAGTGGGCTGTGGGTGGTGGCGGGCGGCGCTGGGCAGGGCACTTCGACCACGGTGGCGGCGCTGGTGCAGAGCGCGCTCGACAGCCGGCCGGTCGACGTCTGCATGTTGGAGAGCCCCATCGACTACGTGCTCGAGTCGAAGAAGGGCCTGGTGCAGCAACTGGAGATCGGCGTGCACGCGCCGTCGTTCGCGGCCGCGTTGGATGATGCGCGCCGGGGTGATGCGGATCTGGTGGTGGTCGGCCAGCTCGACGACGCGGCCACCCTGGCGGCATCCCTCGCGCTCGCAGATCGCGGCCGGCTGGTGTTGGGCGTGGTGCATTCGAAGACGGCAGCGGCGGCGGTGCAGAAGCTGGTCGACCTCACGCCGATGGGTTCGACCTCGTTGTCGTCGATGTTGCGCGGGGTGTTCGGCCAGAGCCTGGTGCCCAATCGCACCGGCGGCCGCAGCCTGTGTTGGGAGCTGCTCCCGGGCACCGAGGCAGTGAAGGCGCTGGTGCGTGATCGCACCCTGGGCCCGCTGGGCGAATCGTTCACGCGCACCGCTGATCAGTCCTTGATGCAGCTGTTCGTGCGAGGCGAGATCGACGCCGAAGTCGCGCTGGCGAACGCGCGCGATCGGGCCTGGTTCGAAGAGCAACTCTCGAGAGTGGCGCACCCCAGAGCCGCATGAGGTGGTCCTCCGGGAGAGGGTCAGGGTGAGGGAGGTCGGCTAACCTCCAATCCATGAGTCGTCTCTGTCTCGCGCTGCTCCTGTCCGCCTGCCCCCCGGTCCTCCCTCAGATCGACGTGGGCCCGACGTTCAACCCGACCTTCAAGCACGCGCACAACGACTACGAGCACACCCGCCCGCTGCTCGACGCGCTCGACGCGAAGTTCGAGAGCGTGGAAGCCGACCTCTGGCTCGATGGCACGGACCTCGGCGTCTCGCACGGCGGCGCGCCGTACAAGGGCTCGCTCAAGTCGCTCTACCTCGAACCGCTCGCCGCGCGCCTGGCCGCCAACAACGGCAGCGTGCACGGAGACGGCAAGCCCTTCTTCCTCTGGCTCGATCTCAAGAACGGCAGCGCCGCCTTGCAGTCCACCCTCGCCGCCCAGCTCGCCGACTACGCCTTCCTCACGCGCTTCGATGACGCAGGCCAATCCCGAGCGGGCGCGGTGACCGTGGTCCTCACCGGTGACGACGCCGGCAAACGCGCGTTGGTCGATCTTCCTGCGCCACGGCCGTACATCCGCGACAGCAACAGCTTCTCCGTGAACGATCCGCCGGCCGACGGGAAGTGGGGCTTCTACGCGGTGAACTACTACGCCTTCATGCAGTGGGACGGCGCCGGTGCGATCCCCGCGACGCAGCGCCGGCAGCTGGAGAACCTGATCAACGGGGCGCACGCCACGGGGCGGCCGATTCGCCTCTTCGCCAACCCCGACACGACCTCGTACTGGTCGGAGGCGAAGGCGGCGCACGCCGACTTCGTGAACACCGACAAGCTGGCCGAGCTCGCAGCGGCTTTCAGTCAGTAGGCCCTCACCCGCATCTGGTACACCCCGCCACGTGTCGAAGGATCGGCTCGTCCTCGGAGGCCGCTTCAAGCTCATCCGTCACCTGGGCGGTGGCGGCATGGCCGAAGTCTTCCTCGCCGAGCAGGTCTCGCTGGGCCGTCAGGTCGCGCTCAAGGTGCTCAAGCGCGATCTCTCCGCACAGCCGGCGATGGGCGAGCGTTTCCGTCGCGAGGCGCAGCTGCTGTCCACCGTCGATCACCCCTCGGTGGTGCGGGTCATCGACTTCGAGACCAACAAACGCGACGGCACGGTGCTGGTGCTCGAGCTGGCCGAAGGCGAGACGTTGGAGAAGGCGCTGCGCCTGGGCCCCTTCGAACCCAGGCGCGCCATCCGCGTGCTGCTGCAGCTGGCCGAGGGGCTCGCCGCGGTGCACGAGCGCGGCATCATTCACCGCGACCTGAAGCCGCAGAACATCGTCATCGGCCCCGGGCCGCGTGGAGAACAAGCCCGCCTGCTCGACTTCGGCATCGCGCGCCTGATGGAGCTCGACACCGACAGCGGCCCTGCCCACCCCGAGCTGCCACCCGGCGTCGACCCCTTCATGAGCTTGCCTGGCCAGGCGATCGGCACGCCCGCGTACGTGGCGCCCGAGCAGGCGATGGCGCAGCCGGTCGATCCCCGCACCGACGTCTACGCCTTCGGAGTGGTCGCCTTCCGCATGCTCGCCGGCCGGTTGCCGTTCGAGGGCCCGGAAGCGCGCGATTACCTCGAGCAGCACGTGCGCGAGCTCCCCCCGCCGCTCGATGCCGTCGCGCCGCACGTGGGCCCCTTCCCGCTGTTGGTGAAGTTGGTCATGTCGTGCCTGGAAAAGAAGGCGGTCAACCGGCCGAAGGACGGCGCGGCACTGGTGCAGGCGCTGCGCAGTGTGTTGCCGGCTGATCAGCTGGCGTTGTCGACGCAGACGCGGCTCGTGCTGAGCGCGGTCACCACGCAGACGTTGAGCGCGGTGAAAGACACCGCGACCAGCTTCAGCCAGCGCGGCATGCAGGGCGTGAAGACGGTGGGCCGCTTCGCGCGCCGGCTCGACAAGCAGTTCAAGCAGAGCCTGGCAGTGACGGCGGGGCTCACGCTGCTGGTGCCGGCGGCGTGGGCGATGTTTCCGCCCTCCACCGTCGAGCGCGCGGAGACCGAGCTGCGTGAAGGCAAACCGGCCGAGGCGCTCACCACCATCGACGCGGTGCTGGCCGACTCGAAGGGCCTGTACCCGGTGTTGCTCTCGGTGAAAGTGGGCGCGCTGCACGAGCTGGGCAGGGAAGACGATGCGCGCGCGATGATTCGGCAGTCGCCGTATCAGACGTTGTTTCCAGCGCGGCCCGCGGTGCTGGAGATGTTGGTCGAGGGGTACGCCGCCTCTGAGACGGATCCCGAGGTCGTGGAGTGGCTCTCGATGTTGCCACCGTTGCTCTCTGACGAGGTGCTCAGGCAGTTCGCGAAGGAGGGCCCGTCGGCGCGGCAGTGGGGCGCCTTGCGGTATCTCGACGGCGCGGGGCGCACCAAGGGGCTCTCGTTGCCCGAGCGGTACGCGGCTTCACTGCAGTCGGCAGAGTGCAGCGTGCGTGCGCGCGCGGCGGTGCGGTTGGGCGAACTCGGTGATGCAGAGATCATCCCGGCGCTGCGCGAGCTCTCGGAGACGCCGAAGGACGAGAAGAACTGCGGTCAGGACGAAGCAGGCGAAGCGATTCGCACGCTCAAGCGAGTCAAATAAGTCTCTCCCTCTCCCTCTGGGAGAGGGGCAGGGTGAGGGCGCTCACTTCTCTACAGCCCCGGTTCCCAGCTCATCAACTTCTGCGCAGCCTCGAGCAACGTGGGCACCGTCGAAGGCCCCAACGAGTTGGTCTCTTCATAGTGATTCCCCTCCGCCTGCTCAGCATACGGCGCGGTCGGGTGCAGCTTGTAGTCGTACGGCGGCACCAGGTAGCCGACCTCATCACCCGACAGCCCGACGACCATGTTGATGTCACCGCCCAGCTGCTCCTGCAGATACGGCGGCCCCGGTGCCATCGAGAGATCCGGCGGGTTGGGATTGCTCTCTGAGACCAGCGGCCGCCCGTAGGCGAACGCCGCATCGAACCCGATGGCGAGCTCGGGAAACAACTCCCCCGGCACCCCTAAGAACCGCACCGGCCCGAGCTGAATCTTCGAGACCTCCGACTGCACCTTGGGAAAGTTCGTCTCGCTGATCACCTTCACGCGATCGAAGTCGAAGAGCCGGCGCTTCAAGATGCTGAAGTTGATGAACACCAGCTGGAACGAGGTGTTCTCCACCCTGAACAGCAGCGGCTGGTGACCGAACGCGAGCAGCGGAGCGGTGATCTCCTGCGCGCCGCCCAGCGCGTCGAGCGCCGTCTTCGCCACCAGATCGCCGATGCCCTTGACCTTCGCGTAGCTGCGCTGCTTGGCCACCTCGCCATCGACGGTGGTGACCTCGACCTGCAGCGGGTTCATCAAGCCGCCCACCTTGCCTTGCAGGAAGACGCACGTTCCGCCGGCGCCGGGAGCGAGCAGCTGGCCCTGGGCGTTGAAGACGCCCTTCTCCATCGCTTCGCGGATGCCCCAGACGAAGTCCGACGAAGACTGGTTGTTCACGTCGGAGAGGCTCTCGGGGTGATTGCCGTAGTTGACCAGCGTGCCGATGGTGTCGCCAGACACCTTCTCGGCGAAGCGCAGCACGGTCACCGTGTCGTCGATCACCTGCGGATCTCTCGAGTCACGCAACGTCTCGCGGGTTCGGGCGCCGAGGTGACCGGTGGCTGCGAACACCTTCGCCGGCTTCGCCGAGGTGGCCGCGTCGACCACCGCCTGCGCGGCGTTCTCGAGCACCACCTTGTCGAACCAGACGTCGTCGACGCCACGCTCGGGGAGGAACACGGGCCGCGGGCCCCATTGGCCCATGGTGTCGGGCGCCTCGTGGGTGTGCGTCGCGGAGACCATGATGAAGTCGGGCGGGTTCACCATCTTCTTCGCCACCCGCGCGCGGATCTTCACGATGTCGTCGTTGAAGAGCCCCACCGCGTCGATGCTGAGAATGGCGATGCTCACGTCGCCGTTCGTCATCACCACCGCGCGCGCGAAGGTGTCGTCGTGAACGCTCCACATCGGAATGTTGTTGCCGAACCCCGCCAACCAGAAGCCATCGAACTTGCCATTGCCTTCAGTGCCGTCGGCGTCGGGCGCGGTGTAGCCCACGTCGCCCGGGCACTTGCGATCGCGGCCGCAGTCGCTGAACCAGTCGAGCACACCATCACCTTGTGAGCCGTCGGCGTCGGGCGCGACGTAGCCGGTGACGCCCGGGCACAAGGTGTCTTTGCCGCAGTCCTTGAACGCGTCGGCGATCAGCTCCGAGCAGTGCGGCAGGCCGTCAGTGCCTCGCGGCGCTCCTTCGTTGCAGATGTCGCCTTTGCTCGCGAGGAAGTCGGGGCGGGGCTGCTCCCAGCCGGTGGGGCTGGTGGCGATGGAGGCGATGCCCACCGTGAAGTTGCCGTCGTTGCCCTTCTCGCAGCCGGCGGCCCCCGGGCAGAAATGTTCGGGCGGCACACCTTTACCCGGCTTGGGCGGAGCGCTGCACGAGGAGGCAACCAGGGCGAGGACGAGGCTCAGTCGGCGCATGGCCGGCTCAATGGCCGATGCACGAAGCCATGTCACGCGCTGCCGATCGCAACATTGGCGACGCTTTGTCACTGGCCTCGCCTTCGAGGGGCGTCTGGGAGAAAGTGCCCGCCATGCGTTGGCTCCGGTTGCTGCTGTTGGCGTGGTGTTCTGGCTGTTCGCTCCTGGTGCAGTTCGACCCGGAGACGCAGCCCTGCGACTCGGCGGGGGCCTGCAGCGCGGGGTACTTCTGCTCCGACGCGGGGTTGTGCACGTCGTACGACGGCGGGTTCGATGGCCGGGATGCGGGCAACTCCGACGCCTCCGTGTGCACCGCGCGCGAGACGGCCTGCGGCGACGGCCGCGACAACGACTGCGACAACCAGGTCGACTGTGCTGACTCCGATTGCGGCGGGGTGTCGTGCGACGATCGCGACCTCTGCACCACCGGAGAAGTCTGCACCGGCGGCGTGTGTCCCCGTGGAACGGCGGTGGTGTGCAACAGCCCTCCCAACGCCTGCCAGGCCATGACCGGCAGCTGTGTCACCTCGACGGGTATGTGCCGCTACAATCCGCTGGCTGATGGCACCCAGTGCGGCACGGGCGCGGCCTCCCGCTGCTGCACCGGTGAATGCATCGACACCAGCGCCGACGCGATGAACTGCGGCGGTTGTGGCCTCGCGTGCGCTGGCAGTCAGGTCTGTCAGCCCCTCGATCGGCTGACCTGTGGTGCGGCGTCGGGCACCAGCGGCCGGTGTACCTGCACCGCGACCGCGCCGTGTCCCACCGGCGTTTCCGATGCAGGCAGCCAGACCTGCAACACCACCGCAGGCAACTGCCGCCCGGCCTCGCCCGCCCAGTGCGCACCCGGGCAGCTGCTGTCCACCGACGGTGGCGTCTGCGGCGCCTTCTGCCGTTACTGAAGTGAACATGCGGCTCTTCGCGATTGGTGACACGCACCTTCCTTCCGAGCGGAAGAAGGACATGGACAGGTTCGGGTGGACGGAACACCCCGCGCCGTTGCAGCGCAACTGGGACGCCTCGGTCACCAACGACGACGCGATCATCGTGGCCGGCGACATCAGCTGGGCGACCCGGCCCAGCGAGGTGATGGACGATCTCGCGTGGATCGACGCGCGCCCCGGCAAGAAGGTGTTGCTGCGCGGCAACCACGACTTCTGGTGGGGCGACTCGACCTCGAAGCTCAAGAAGTTGTTCGAGCCGTTCAAGAGCTTCGCCGGCTTCATTCAGAACTCAGCCGTGCAGGTGGGGCCGTACCTCATCGCCGGCTCTCGTTTGTGGACGGCTCCAGAAGCGCCGCCCATGCCCGGTGGCGAGATGGGCGATGCGGTGCAGAAGCCCGACTACATCGTTCGCGAGACCAATCGCCTGCAGCTGTCCATCGACGACGCGAAGCAACGTGAGGCGAAGTCGGCCACCCCGCTGATTCGCATCTGCGCGGTGCACTTTCCGCCCATCTATTCGAACGGCATCGAGACCGCGTTCTCCAGGACCCTCGAGGCATGGCAGCCGCAGACCTGCGTGTACGGCCACCTGCACGGTCCCGGCATCGGAGCGGGCTTCGTGGGGCAACACGGCGGCGTGCGCTACGTGCTCGCTTCGTGCGACGCGGCGCAGTTCAAGCCGGTGCTGCTGCACGATCCGCGCGCGTAGACCGTTCCCCCCCCTGCTGGAACAGCTCACACCGCTCGATGCGAACGGTGGTGGTCTGCATCTTTGGAGGAATGGCCGGGGCGGAGTCGCCAGCCCGTTCAGTGATGGGGGCCACGCCGCGAGGAGTGCTACGAGCGCCCAGCCCGCATGCCCTTCCGCCTCCCTCCGCCGTTGGTGTTCAAACCCGACGAGCTCTACCGGGTGCCGACCGCTGACGGCACGGCCATCGCGCTGGGCCGCTATCACCCGCGGGGGCCGCGCCGCTTCGTCGAGCCGGTGATCCTGGGCCACTCGCTGGGCACCAACCGCTTCAACCTCGACTTCGACGAGCGCTACTCGTTCGCCCGGGCGCTGGCGCGGCGCGGGTTCGAGACCTGGGTGCTCGAGCTGCGCGGAGGCCTGGCCGGAAGCTCCGAAGGCGCCACGTTCGATCTCGAAGCCGAACACGACGTCGCCGCGGCGCTGGGTGCCATCACGTCGACCGGGCCCACCGGCGTCACCTGGGTCGGTCACTCCCGCGGTGGCCTGCTCGCGTACGCGCACCTCGCCCGCAATCCCCAGGCGCCCATTCGCGCCATCGTCACCCTGGGCAGCCCGCTCACGTACGACGTGCAACCCGGTGTGCAGCGTTTCGTGGCTGCGTTGGGCCCCACCTTCCGCTTGCCCTCCCTTCCGCTCGGGCTCGCGGGCTGGGCCGCGTGGCCGCTCGGTCTTCCGCCGGATCCCATCGGCAAGTACCTGGTGCGCGCCGACAACATGGACGCGGTGGTCATTCGCCAGGCGATCGCGCACGTGGCCGCCAACATTCCCGGCGGGGTGGGGCGTCAGTTCGCCCGCTGGGTGCGCACCAACGCGTTCGACGGCGAAGACGGCTTCGACTTTCGCAAGGGCATGAAGGTCATCACCGCGCCCGTGTTGGCCATCGCCGGAGCGCGCGATTTCCTCGCGCCGCCTGAAGCGACTCACCTGGTGGAGAACCTGGTCTCAGGCCCGGTCGAGCTGCTGCGCGTGGGGCTGCGCGAAGGGTTCTCCACCGACTACGGGCACGGCGATCTGGTGCTCGGTGTGCGGGCGCCCGACGAGGTGTTGCCGCGCGTGGCGGACTTTCTGGCGAGGCACTCCACGCCGACCGAGTCAGAACGGAATTGATCGTTTAGCTTGGTGGCGTGCCTGCTCCGCTCTGCCCCCGAGATGCGACGCCGCTGACCTCCACCGCCGACGTCTTCGGCCCGGGCACGAAAGCCCACGTCTGCGGCAAGTGCACCGGCGTGTTGGCCGACTGGGACACCGCGCAGAAGCTCTTCGAGTCGCTCGGCCTCTCGTTGACGGATCTGCAGACGCTGGTGGGGTTTGCCGCCGCGAAGAAGCAGACCGAGCCGCTGGCCTGCACCTCGTGTGGCAAGGGCCACATGAAGCCGCTGGTCTACAAGGGCATCGAGCTCGATCTCTGCGAGGCCTGCGGCGCGGCCTGGTTCGATCGCGGCGAGCTCAAGCGCATCACCGGCGGCAAGCTGGGCGCGGGCCTCGAGGGGAAAGCGCAGCCGGTCGCGGGGGAGACCAGCAAGACCGTCGGCGTCTTCGAGATGTTCTGGGATTGCGGCTACTGCGAGACCAAGGCGCTCCTGGGCAAGTCGAACCGGTTCTGCCCGAACTGTGGTGCGCAACAAGACGCCAGCCGCCGGTACTTTCCGCCTCCGGGTCAGGAGATCGCGGCGAACCACGAGTACGACGGCGCCGACAAGACCTGCCCTGCGTGTTCGACGCCCAACGGCGCGAAGGCGCACAACTGCCGCAGCTGCGGAAGTCCGCTCGATGGTTCTGCCGAAGTGAACCGGGTGGCGGATCGGTCGAGCGCTGCTCCGAAGGTGGGGCAGGCCGCAGCGGCGAAGAAGAGCTCGAAGCTGCCGTGGATCATCGGCGGGGTGATCCTCGCCCTGGTCGCCTTCTGCCTGGTGGCGATGTTCTGGAAGAAAGACGTCGGCGTCACCGTGACGGCGCACTCCTGGGAGCGCACCATCGACATCGAGCGCATGACCGCGGTGAGCGAGAGCGCGTGGTGCGACTCGATGCCTGGCGGCGCGTATGGCGTCAGCCGCTCACGTGAGCAGCGCAGCACCAAGCAGATCGCCGACGGGCAGACCTGCAGCACGCGTGACGTGGATCGCGGCGACGGCACTTTCGAGCGCAAACAGGAGTGCCACACCAGGTACCGCTCGGAGCCCATCTACGACGACCGCTGTCGCTTCACGATCGATCGCTGGAAGGTGAACCGCACCGCGAAGGCTTCGGGGCAGGGCACTCAGCCCGCACCCCACTGGCCGCCGGTCACGCTGTCGCGCGCAGGCCAGTCGTTGGGCTCGGAGCGTGAAGGCAGCCGCAACGAGAAGTGCACGCTCTCGCTCAAGGGCGACGACAAGAAGGTCTATACCTGCACCGTGCCTGCCTCGAAGTGGAACGCCATCGAAGACGGCCGCAAGAAGGTCATCCCCATCGGGGTGATCTCAGGGGCGGCTGAATGCGAGAAGTTGTGAGACCCGAAGAGAAGGGCCCGACCCGGCCCGCGGATCCGTTCTCGATCATCGCGCTCGCCGCGGGCATCGGTTCCCTGGTGTTCGCGGTGGCCTCGGTGCTGCCGCTGGTGGGCATGTGCACCTTCCCGCTGTCGGTGTTGTGCGTGCTCACCAGCGTGGTGACCAGCATCATCAGCCTGGTGCGCACCACGATGAAGCCCGAGCTCGAAGGCCGCATGCAGGCGCTCTTCGGACTCGGGCTGTCGTTGCTCTGGTTCGTGGCGGCGGGGTTGTTGTTCGCCTTCATGTCGCGAACGAACTGAGGTGCCCTCTCCCTTCGGGAGATGGTCAGGGTGAGAGCCAGGTCACTCGACGTGCTCAACACCCGTATTCCGCGGCGAAAACAGATTCCCCAGCCCATCGATGACCTTGCTGAGCGGCGCCTTGCCGGCCTGCTCGAACGGCGTCATCAACCAGACCGCCACATACGCCCAGACGGGGATGGGGCCGAGCAGCGCCAGGCTCACCAGGAACGCCACGCGAACCAGCGTGACATCCCAGTTGAAGTGCATGGCCAGCGCTGCGGTGACGCCTCCCACCGCGCGGCCCGGCACGTCGCGATACAGCCCGACCACGTCGGCCTGCCGCTGAGTGCAGAACGAGCAACGCAAGGCGCGCGCATCGATGTCCTTGAAGCAAGCCGTGCAGCTCTTCGTGATCGTGTCAGTCATGGCGCCTCTTACGAGCCGGCTGGCAGGCCATTGCGGTCTCGCAAGTGCGCGAACAGATGATGATTGGCGAACATAATGCCCGCCGAACATCATTTCGGCGCCGGCTCGACCAGCACTTCGAGTGGCGCATCGTCGATTCGCACCAGCACGGGGCGTGTGGTGCGCCAGAGGCCGGTCACGCTCACGTGGTAGACGGGGTCGGCCGTGCCGACGAGGTAGGGAGCGATGCTGAACTCGCCTTCGTGTCCGGTCAGTCCCTCGAACGAGGCGACCACCTGCACCTCCCCTGTTTCCTCCCGAAACATCCGAAGTTCACGCGCCTGGACCGTGATTCCTGCGACCGGAAGGCCCGTCGCATCGACGACCCGGCCCCGTAGCGGGGGAGACGCACTGAGCGTGATCTCGGCGGTGGGCGGCGTCTCGTCTTTCACCACGATCGACGTCTTGCCGGTCTGGACCGCGCCCCTCCAGTTGCGCCGCGCCAGCACGTTGAGTTCACCGAACGGCACCCAGAGCGGTTGTTTTCCCATGCCCTCGGCGACCAGTTCGTGGTGCCGCAGCACGCGCAGGCGCGCCACATCGGATCCGCCTCCCATGACGTTGACCTGGAGCAGTGTCCACGGCTCGAGAGTGAGGGTGAACTCGCCCGCGACGCTCAGTGAGCGCCGCGTCGATCGCGCTCGACCCAGCTGCGCCTGCACCTGCACCTTCTCTCCGATGGTCTCCAGGGTGAACTGACCGAAGCCATCGCTGAGGGTCTCGCCTCGTTTGGTGATCTCCACCGGGCTCCACTTCACGGTGGCGCCCGCGACCGGTGCGCCTTGCAGGTCGACCACCCGGCCCCGAACCCGATGGAGCACGGGCAGCTCGAGGCGGAAGCGGGTGAGCGGTGCCTTCACTTCGAACGGCGTGGTGAGGGCCAGCTCGATGGTGTCGCTCGGCGACGCAGAGCGGCCTCCATCGAGCGTGACGATCCGATCGACGCGCCGTTGAGGCGAGGTGATGCGCCACGCGCCGGGTTCGAGCGTGAAGCGGGCGTAGCCCATGACGTCGGTGGGCCTGCCCACGGTGCCCGAAGGCCCCTCGATCTCGACGCGGACTCCGATCTGCTGCTGTCCGCCTTCTAGAACTTCAATCTCCACCTCGGCGAGCACACCCGCATCGACCGGCTCGACGACAACGAGCGGCTCCACCGGAGTGGCCACCTTGATGGTCGCGACGGGAAGGGGCCTCGGAGCGGGACTGGGCTGCTCCACGCTCGAGGCCGGTGCTGCTGGTGATTCTTCATCGGTCAGCAGCAGCCAC
Organism: Archangium sp.; assembly: GCA_030695565.1. Taxonomy (GTDB): domain Bacteria; phylum Myxococcota; class Myxococcia; order Myxococcales; family Myxococcaceae; genus Archangium_A. The sequence goes on along the minus strand of JAUYRZ010000067.1, from coordinate 48,211 downwards.
GTGCCGCCGACGATGAAGACCACGGCGACGCTGACGAGGGCCAGCGTGTGCCGGTTCATGACTCACGACCCTCCGTCACCGGGCGCCGGGGGCGCGGGCTCGATGACGCCCACGGGCTGCTCGCGCGAGGAGCTCGCCGAGAGCACCGTGCCCGCGAGCCCGCTCAACACCAGCATGAGGGCCCTGCGCTTCACCCTTCGAACACCGCGTCGGTCAGCTCGAGGCCCCGATCGATGATCGCGAAGCCTTCCTTGAGCTGCGCCTCGGTGATGGTCAGCGGCGGGTTGCAGGTGAAGTTGTTCCATCGGGTGAAGGTGAACAGCCCGTTGTCGCGGAAGAAGCCCGCCAGCTTCGCCATCGCGGGGTGCGCCCCGTTGTACGGCGCGAGCGGCTCGTTCTTCGAGTTCTTCCGCAGGTCGATCATCCCGAACAGGCCGATGTTGCGCCCCTCGAGAATCGACACGTGTTTCTTCTGCAGCCGGTCCATCTCGCTGCGCATCACCGCGCCGAGCTTGGCGGAGTTCTCCACCAGCTTCTCGTCGATGGTCACCCGCAGCACCGCTTCGGCCGTGGCGAGCCCGACGGGGTGGCTGTTGTACGTGAGGCCGCCCCAGTACACGTTCTTCTGGAAGTGCTCGTGAATGGCCTTCTTCATGCCGACCGCGCCGAGCGGGAAGTACGAAGAGGTGAGGCCCTTGGCCATGGTGACCAGGTCGGGCACCACGTCGAAGTTCTCGTACGCCATCATCTTGCCGGTGCGGCCGACGCCCGCCATCACCTCGTCGCAGATGAGGAGGATGCCGTACTTGTCGAGCAGCGCGCGCAGGCCCTTGAACCAGCCCTTGGGCGGCACCAGCACGCCGTTGGTGCCGGTCACCGTCTCGACGATCATCGCGGCGATGGTGTGGCCGCCTTCCATCTTGATGGTCTCTTCGAGGTACGTGAGGTGGTTCTTGCAGCGCTCCTCGTCGGTGGTGCCGAAGCTGAACTCGTAGGGCGTCGGATCCATCACGTGGATGATGCCGGGAGCGCCGGGCTCGCTGGCCCAGCGACGCGGGTCGCCGGTGAGCTTCATCGTGAGGTTGGTGCCGCCGTGGTAGCTGCGGTACCGCGCGAGGATCTTGTGCCGGCCGGTGTAGAGCCGCGCCATCTTCACCGCGTTCTCGTTGGCCTCGGCGCCGCCGAGCGTGAAGAAGAAGCTCGACATGCCCGGCACGATCTCGCTGAGCAACTTGCCCAGGCGCGCGCGCACCTGCGTGGCGGTCTGCGGGTAGACGAAGATCAGCTCGTCGATCTGCCGCTTCATCGCCGCGATCACCCGCGGGTGCGCATGACCGACCAGCACGCTCATCAGCTGCGCGTTGAAGTCGAGGATCTTCTGACCCTCGGGTGTCCACAGGTAGACGCCTTCAGCGCGCGCGATGGGCAGCGGGTTGACGGTGCTGCCGGCCGACCACGTGTAGAGCGTGTGCTCTTTGCAGAGGTCGACCATCTGCTGGGTCGGCATCGGCTCTGCGGCAAATTCGTTCGGGTATCCGAGGTACTGGCTGGTCATCAGTGTCTCCAGAAGAAGATCCCCTCTCCCTGCGAAGCGGGGAGAGGGTCAGGGTGAGGGGCCAACTCGAGCTCGACTCAGCTCATCCAGCTCGCATCCGACGCGGCGGCCCACTTCTCGGTCACCTTCTTGGGGCGCGACCAGAAGCGGAAGCCATCCCAGCCCGTGATGTCGCCGTGGCCGAACTTCGACGCATTGAAGCCACCGAACGAGAACGGCTCACGCGGCACCGGCACGCCGACGTTGATGCCCACCATGCCGGCCTCGAGCCGTTCAGCGGCCTGACGTGCCACAGCGCCCGACGTCGTGAAAATGGCCGCGCCGTTCGCATAGAGGCTCTTGTGCTGCAGGTTGATCGCCTCATCGAGCGTCTTGGTGTGCACGATGCTCAAGACCGGCCCGAAGATCTCCTCGCAGCCGGCGGGCATGTCGATGGTCACGTTGTCGAGCACGGTGGGGCCGATCCAGTGGCCTTCGTGACCCGGCACGTTCTTGCCGCGGCCATCGACGACGACCTTCGCGCCCGCCTTCTCGGCTGCCTCGATGTACTTGAGGATGCGCTCGCGCGACGCGCCTGAGATGATCGAGCCCATGTCTTCGCCGAGGCGAATCTTGCGAACGTGATCCGCGATGCCGTCGATGATCTTCTGCACGTCACCGATCGCCACCATCAACGAGCTGGCCATGCAGCGCTGGCCTGCGCAGCCGTAGCTGGAGGCCACGATGTTCGACGAAGTGAGCGCGACGTCGGCGTCGGGCGCCACCAGCACGTGGTTCTTCGCCGAGCCCAGGCAGAGCATGCGCTTGCCGGTCGCCGCGCCGCGCGCGTACAGAATCTGCGCGACCTTGGTGGAGCCGACGAAGCCGACGGCCTTGATCTCCGGGTGATCGACGATCGCTTCGACCGTCTCACGCTGGCCGTTGACCACGTTGAAGATGCCGTCGGGCAGCCCGGCCTCCTGCCAGAGCGACGCGAGCTTCATGGCGCCGTAGGGCACCACCTCGGAGGGCTTCAAGATGAACGCGTTGCCCGCCATGATCGCGTTGGGCGCCATCCACAGCGGCACCATCACGGGGAAGTTGAAGGGCACGATGCCGGCCACCACGCCGAGCGGCTCGTGGGTCACCTGGCAGTTCACGCCGCGGCTGACGTCGAGCTGGCCACCGTCGGCCATCATGTGCAGCGAGGCGGCGAACTCCACGCACTCGATGCCCTTCTCCACGTCGCCTTTGCCTTCCGCGTACGTCTTGCCGTTCTCGTGGCTGACCAGCCAGGAGAGCTCGTCGAGGTCGCGCTCCATCAGCGCCTTCAGGCGGAAGAGCACCTGGGCGCGCTCGCGCATCGGGGTGGCCTTCCAGTGGGGGAACGCCTTCTTGCCGGCCTCGACCGCGGCGTCGACGTCCTTCGCGGTGGAGATGGTCATCTTGCCCATCGCCTTGCCGTGGCGCGGGTTCTCGATGTCCAGCCAGTTGCCCGTGGCGCCTTCGCGCCAGTTGCCGCCGATCCAGTTCTTGATGCTGACGTACTCGGTGAAGGCGTAGCTCTTCGCGCTGAAAGAGGGCGGGTTGGCGGGCTTCTGCATGGCGATCTCCTGGAGGGAACTGAAGGAGCCGCTTCTACTTCTTCCCGGGGGCCGAATCGAGCCTGCGAGTAGCGCAAAGGCTGGGTACATGAAGCAGTGCGTCGATCAGGGCTTCACGGTGCGCAGCCACTTCACGATCGTCTCGTGGTCCTCGTAGCCGTAGTGGCGCCTGGGCTGTCCGTTCATCGCGAAGATGCCGGTGCAGCGCAGCTCTTCGGCCTTGAAGCGCTTGGTTGCCACCGTCTTGCCCGTGACCACATCGCTCACCGTCACGGTGCGGTCGAACAACGAGACCGGCCGGGTGAAGCAGGGCAGCTTCCCCGCGCGCTCGCTCTGCGTCTCGGTGGCAATCAGGCGCGGCAGGGTCGTCGCGCCGCTCACCCGCACGTACTCCACCGGGCGTTGCGGCTGCTGCTGCAGGAACAACAGGCCCTCACCCGCGCGCTTCGCATCGGGGCTGCTCACGAACGACTGGATGAGTGCGCCCCCGTTGAACGGCATGGGCACGGAGCGCGACGCGCCATCGACCACCAGCTCCACCGGCATCGGCTCCGACCAGCTGGCTGACGTTGCGCGGTTGGCCGCGAAGAAGGCCTCACCCAGCTCCACCTCTCCCTGCCCGGCGCCCAGCGCATCGAGCGTGACCGGTTTTCCTGCCAGGGTCGCCGCCTTCGCGCCTGGAACCACGAAACGGAGCGTCACCGCGCTTCCTGTCTGCGACGACGAGAGCACGCCGAACTCGCCTCGCGGGGGGAACGCGGTCCACTCTGCCATCTTCCACGGCAAGGTGAGGCACGCCTTGGTGCCGTCGGGCAGCGTCTTCGCCGTCACCTTGAAGCACTTGTCGGTCTGCAGCTTGCCGAAGTGCTCGTTGGCGACGTGAACGCGCCCGGGGCCGGCGAAGAGCTTGTAGCCAAACTCGAACTGCGCGTCGGGTGGCCCCTCGAATTCGAAGTCGAGCCCGGTCGCGTCGCCGCCCACCAGCTTCGCCGCGGCCTTCCCGTCCTTCTTCGTGCAGCCCGGAAGAGCCAGAGACACCACCGCCAGAAATACCGTCAGTCGTCGCATCGCGAACTCGACCCCTTGCCACCTCGAGGTGTGCAGAGAAAGGAGCTCGCTGCGTTCTTCTTCTTCTTCAGGTCTTGAACTCGTTCACCTCGCGAAGCAACTCCGCCTCGGACACGCCCTCGATCTGACGGCGACGAAGACTGAACAGCCACGCGCCTCGCTCCACCCCGGCGGCATCTGAAATGTCGGCGGTGACGAACTGGCGGCTCCAGCGAAACGCGTGGGCGAGCCCCTTCTCGACCAGTGCATTCCTCACCGCGCTGGTCTGCGCCACGTGCGCTTGCCCATCGAGGTGGAGGTGCCCGAGCTCCTCGTGGCCCAGATAGAAGTCGGCACCATCGACCTGGGTCTCATCACCGAGCAACCAGTGGGTGCGCGCTTCGACCCCCGGCTGCTTCGCCAACCTTTCACTGAGCAGCTGCGCCCATCGCGGCAGCCGAGGTGGTGGAGCGAAATGACCCTTCTCTTCGAGCTTCATGGACGCTCGCTAACCAGCGCTGACTTTGACTGCTCGCTCATTTCACGCACTCGCGGCGGGCTGAGCGGTGAACTGCGTGAGCCCCTGGAGCGAGGCCGTGCGAGCGAGCTCGAGCCGCTGGTCGAGCGCCTTGAAGGTTGCGTACTGGCTGTGGTTCTCGCTGACCTTCCAGGGTGTCCAGCCCTTCTCGGTGAGCAGCCACGGGGTGGCGGTGAGCGCCTCACGCCAGGCGTACTCATCGCGCAGCTCCTCCACGTCTTCGTTCGCCAGCTCGAGCGCTTTCGTCACCGCGGCCGGATCATCGCGCCGCGCGAGGATGAAGGTGTCGTAGCGGGGCGTGAAGGCGATCAGCGGCCCCTGCTCACCCAGCGCGTGCACCAACTGCGGCGTGAGGAGGCGCGAGGCCCGAAACCCGTCGATCCAACCCGCGCGCCAGACGCCGGGGGCCATCACCTCGAGCGGCTCGATGCTCGCGGCCTCCAGGTTGGTGAGCGCGATCCGCTTGAGCTCGTGCGCCAGGTTGCCGGCCGCTTCGCGCATGGTGAGCGGCACCATGCGAGTGCCGTAGTCGTAGACCAGCTCCGTCACGATGCCGTCTTCGAGCGGCCAGGAGAGCGGCTCCTGCGTCACCACCTTCGCGTCGCCCAGCCCGTTGGTGGCCATCATCGCCCTCACGTTGAGCGCCGAGCCGTGCCGGTACGACGCGGGCCGGAGCACCGGCATCAAGGCCGCGCGCTGACCGCTCTCCACGAGCAGCGAGGGGTCGCTCACGTCGCTCTTCGACTCCGGCCGCTCGGAGGCTGCTTCTTCCGATTGCGTCGCCTGCTCGAGGGCCTGCTCCAGCAGCCCCACGTGCAGTGCCGAGACGAAGTCATCTGCCGCGGTCGCCAGCTCGGCCGCCCGGGCGGTATCGCTTTGGGCCTTCTCGTACTCGAGCTCCTCCAGCCACGACTCGGCCCGGTGCGCGAACGGCATCGCGCTGGTGGGGTCGAGCGCGATCGCCCGGTCGAAGTGTTCACGCGCTTTCGCCCGGTCGCCTTCGGCGAGGAGCACGACGCCCAGCTGGGTGTGGAAGCCGGCGTTGGTCGGCTCCTGGCTCACCACCTGCTCGAGCAGCTTTCGCGCCTCTTCGTTGCGATCTTCTGCCTGCAGCGCCAACGCGAAGCGCGCGCCCATCGCGAGTTGTTCGGGCGTACCTGCCTCGCTCCCGCCCAGGATCCACGAACCGATGAGGACGACCTCCTCGGGGGTGAGCGAAGGAGGCGCCTCGTCGAGCTCGTGAAGCCACTGCTGCTCGAGGCGTGCGTTCTCGCTCGGAGGAAGGACCGTGATCAGCTTCTCCAGTTCGGCCTGGGTCAACTTGCGCACGCGCCCGTCGGGGAGCATGGCCTGGGCGTCGAGCTCGTCAGCGTTTTCCAGAACCTCGTCCCCGGTGGACAGCAGCACGCCCCCCGGTCGTGCCGCGGACGTGAGCACCTCGTCGAAGCCAGGTGTGGACGCGTTGGGTGCGTGCTTCGGCTGGCCTGCGTGGTTGATCAGAAACTGCCTGGCGTACTTCGAAGGAAATTGAGCCGGCAGGGCGCGACGGATGAAGGGCACGCGCTCGGCATGCATGAACGTGAGGATCTGCAGAAACTCCGGGCCCAGCTCCACGCGGTGGAGCGGCCCCGACTCGGTCGCATCGAACAGCACCAGCCGATCACATTTCGGCAGCAGCACCTCGGTGCCCTCGACCCACGCGGCGATGAGGCCGTCCTTCGTCTGGGCTGCGTGTGCGCACGGCTCGGTGCTGATGCCGCCACGGCCCAGCGCGAGGAAGTCTTTGAGGATCGTCTGAGCCCTCATGTCGCGCACCCGGGTCATCAACGCGGGAGTCGGCTCCCAGTCAGACCATTCCCCGTCTTCCAGGACGACGGGGATGAGCGAGCGGTACTCCTTTCCGGAGAAGTGTTGCCCGGCCAGCGTGAGCAGCTTGCTCAGCGCAGCCTCGTCAGCGCCGTCGGCGACGACCAGCACGTGTTCATCGGGGGCGATCGCCACGGGCGCGCCGCCCAGCCCCAGCGCGAGAAAGCGGTCGTGCAGCAGCAGCCGCGAAGGCGCCAGCCGGTCCCGGGTGCGGCACATGAACAGGCCTGGCCCCAGCGGGAGAAAGTCGGTCTCGCGACGTGCGAGCTCGCCCACCGCTGAAGCCCAGAGCTGGTCAGCAGTGAGGGGGAAGGCGTCGACCTTCTCCCGCGAGAGCGGCACGGGACCGTCGGGGGTCTCCATCGCCAGCACCCCCTGGAGGCTCTCGCTGATCCGCTGGCCGACCATGCTGTGCTCGCCGTCTGCTTCGAGGATCGCCAGGTGCGCGGAGCGGTGAACCCAGATGATGAGGTTGCCCTGAGGCGGGGGCTCGGCGGCGGCCCGGCCCGTGGCGCGCAAGTACGAGATTGCCAGCACCACCACGACGATCGCGATCCACCACATGAAGAACCACCTCGTTTACCGGGCCGGGCTGCTGCGTTGGCGTTGCCGCCCGAAGGCGAAACCCACCTTGGAACTGAAACATGAACTGAGTGCCGAAGCTTCAAGACGCTCTGAGCACGTTACGGGCAGAGCGGTGCATCCGGCGCGCGCGGAGCGGTACAGAGCCCCTCGGCTCCGCAGTGATGGCTCAAGCAGTCGGCGTCTTCTTCGCACGCTGCATTGAACGCGCTCAGTGCGACGCAGGCTCCGTCGGTGCAGATGAGGCCCGGCAGACAGGTCCGGATGTCGAACCTTCTGAAGTCCGGTACATCACACGCATCGCCCACTTCACCGATTGCGCTCGTCACCGACGGGGCGCCTTGCTCGCAGGTACCCGTCGCGCGGGTGCAGGCGAGCCACTCCACGCATGCGCGCTGCGAGCACGACTCACCAGGGCCCACGCGAGGTTCACAGATGGCTGCGTCGCCCGCTCCAGGGGCGCGGACCAAACCCCAGGCGCACGGATGGTCGGAGGTGAGCGGCTGCCCTCGCTCCGTCGCGGTCACGCATCGCCCACACAGCGAGGGCGCATCGACCAGGCACACCAGCCCCGGCCCGCACTCGTCGCGCAGCGGGAGCCCGCAAGGAGCGCCTTCTTGCAACTTTCCGGGGAAGGCGGCGCGACACTCAGGCGTGAAGTCACTCACCACGCTGCAGACGTCCTCCTTGATCCGTGCGATGCACGCCGCAGCCGCGGAGGCGGAGTAGCCCACGTGTTGGCGGTCGAACTCGAGCTTCTCGATCGAGGTGTCTGACCAGACGCCGGGCCTGGTGCAGTCGATGGCGCGCGACAGGCTTCCGCATCGTTGAGCCCGCTCGCAGCGCGCCTGACCCGAAGCGCGGCCCCAATCTTCGAGCGCTACGCTGCAACCGGCCAACACCACCACGCCCCAGAGCCACCGCATTCCCACACCGTGCCAGCGCCCGCGCAGCGAGACAACGTTCTTCACGTGTCCCACACGACGACGTTGGCGTGTCCAAGGGCACATGATGCTCCGTGCCACGTTGCTCACGCTCGTACTTGCTGCCTGTGGTCCTGCAGAAGAAGTGCAGGTCTCTGCCGCGCCCATCGTCGTCGCCTCAGCGCAACCCGAAGGCTGTCCGCCCACCTGGCAAGACGCTCGAACACTCTGCGCCCAGCAAGCGAGCTGCACGTTGGGCGCGCGGTGCTCCTACCCCGGCGTGGGTGATCAGCTCCCCGACGGCCGATGGGCTGACGGCGCGCTGATCTGTTTCGACCAGACGGGCACCGCCAGCGTCGGCGAGTGGCGCTGCGCTCAGTGACAGTCGAGCCCGGGGCCGTTGGTGAGTGAGAGTCGAGGACCGTCGGCCACGTAGCCGCCGGTGAAGGGGTCGGCCGCGAGCAGGAATGCGGTGTCGAGGTCGGGGTACTCCACGCCCCCCAACGCGGCGGCCACGTTGGCGGCGGCCGTGATTCCGAGGCGGGTCTCCACCATCGCGCCCACCATGAGCTTCAGGCCGAACTGCGCTCGTGCGAGCCGGCCGACCTCCACTGCTTCTCTCAAGGAGCCCAGCTTCGTGAGCTTGAGGTTGATGCCGTCGGCGGCCCGTTCTTTGGCGAGCAGCTCGAGATCGGCGCGACCCTGGAAGGACTCATCGGCGATGACCGGAATGTCGAGGGCAGCGGCCACCTCGGCCATCGCGTCGAGCGCGTGTTTTCCGCAGGGTTGTTCGAAGCACTCGATGATCAGGCCGAGTCGAATGCACGCGCGCGCGACGGCGATCGCTTCGGCGGCCGAGTAGCCCGCGTTCGCGTCGATGCGGTAGGTCGCGTCGGGCACGAGGTGGTGGATGCGTTCGAGCGCTCGGAGATCTGCGTCGGCGTCTTTGCCGACCTTCACCTTGAAGCAGGTGAAGCCGCGGGCTCGCCAGGCGATCGCGAGTTGCCCCATTTCGTCGAGCGGACCGATGGGCAGCGTGATGTCGGTGATCAGTTGGTTGGCCGGTGATCGATCGCCTGCCAGCGCGTGGCGGAGAGGTCGGCCTTGGAGCCTCGCGGACGCGTCTTCGAGCGCGGTGTGCACGCCTTGTGCGGCGGAGCCACGGAGCTCAGCGGGTGACCAGGCGGGCCACTTCGCGAGGTGACCCAGGACGGAGGCCTGCGTTTCTTCGGTGACCGGGTGCAGCGTGGCGCATTCACCGCGCCCGGTGGCGCGGGCGCCCGTGACTTCGTCGACGATTTCGACTTCCACCAACACGTTCGGTGTCACCTCGACTCTCGCCGAGGCGATTACGAACGGGTTGGTGAGGGGGACCGAGAGGGGCTTTGCCGTCAGGCTTTCGATTCGCATCACTGGCCCCTCACCCCGACCCTCTCCCCGGAGGGGAGAGGGAGACTAAGTGCGCTTGATGTAACGGCCGGCCCCACGCTCGACGCGCAGGTCGCCGTCCTGCCATTGCACCCTGCCGTTGACGACCGTGGTCGCCACTTTCCCCTTGAGCTCGAAGCCCTCGAAGATGTTGCGGTCGACCTTCTGGTGGTGCGTCTTGGCCGAGATCTTCTTGCTGCCCTTCGGGTCGTAGAGCACCAGGTCGGCGTCCGAGCCGACCGCGATGGCTCCCTTGCGCGGGTACATGTTGAAGATCTTCGCCGCCTGCGTCGACGTCACGTCCACGAACTGCTGCAGCGAGATGCGGCCCGTCGCCACGCCGTACGTGTACATGAGCGACATGCGGTCTTCGATGCCCGCAGCCCCGTTGGGGATCTTCCGGAAATCGTCTTTCCCCGCGACCTTCTGATCAGCCTGGCGGAAGGGACAATGATCCGTCGCCACCGTCTGGATGGCGCCGTTCGACAGCGCGTTCCACAAGTACTCCTGATGACCCTTCGGCCGAATCGGAGGGCTCATCACGTACGCCGCGCCCTCGAAGTCGGGCTTCTCGTACACCGCGTCGTCGAGCAGCAGGTACTGCGGGCACGTCTCCACCATCACGTGCTGACCTTCCTGGCGCGCGCGGTAGACGGCGTCCATCGACTCCTTGCAGGTGAGGTGCACGATGTAGAGCGGCTGCGAGTCTTTGGCCTGCGCAGGGTGACCGTTGCGCCCATCGGCGGCCACGCGCGCGAGCTGGATGACGCGGTTGGTCGCTTCACCCTCGAGATACGGAGGCCGGCTCTGCGCGTGCCACTTGGGCTCCAACTTGCCCGCGCCCGCGAGGCGGTTCTGCAGGGCCACCACCGCGTCACCGTGTTCGCAGTGCGAGGTCACCAACGCGCCCAGGGAGTGCGCCACGTCGAGCACCTGCACCAGCTCGATGTCGTCGACGCCGATCGCGCCGCGGTAGGCCATGAAGATCTTGAACGATTGGATGCCGTCGTGTTTGTAGACGTGCTCCATGTCTTTCTTCACCTGGTCGCTGAACCAGGTCACCGCCATGTGGAAGGCGTAGTCAGCCGCCGCCTTCTTGGCGTTGTTCATCCAGAAGTCGCGCGCCTCGATGAGGCTCTGGTTCCGGTTGGGGATGATGAAGTCGATGATGGTGGTGGTGCCGCCCGCGATGCCGGCCGCCGTACCGGTGAAGAAGTCGTCGGAGCTCACCATGCCCATGAAGGGCAGCTCCATGTGCGTGTGCGCGTCGATGCCGCCCGGGAAGACGTACTGACCCGAACCGTCGACCACCGTGGTGCCCGCGGGCACCTCGAGATCCTTGCCGATCGCCTTGATCACCCCGGCGTCGCAGTACACGTCAGCCGTGTACTCGCTGTTCGAAGTGACGATGTTGCCGTTCTTGATGACGAGACCCATGGTTTGGCTCCTGTATTGAATTACGGGCGGGTGAGGTCCTGGTACGCGTCAGGCCGGCGGTCCCGGTAGAACTGCCACGTCTGCCTCACTTCATCGATGGCGGCGAGGTCGAGGTCGGCCACCACCACTTCATCTTTGTCTTCGCTCGCTTCGGCGATGATCTTGCCGCGCGGGTTCACGAAGTAGCTGGTGCCGTAGAACTTGCCGATGTTCCACGGCGCTTCGGTGCCCACCCGGTTGATCGCGCCGACGTAGTAGCCGTTGGCGACGGCGTGTGCGGGCTGCTCCAGCTTCCACAGGTACTGCGAGAGGCCGGCGACGGTGGCTGAGGGGTTGAAGACGATCTCTGCGCCGTTGAGGCCGAGCGCCCTCGCGCCTTCGGGGAAGTGGCGGTCGTAGCAGATGTACACGCCGACCTTGGCGAACTGGGTCTGGAAGACGGGGTAGCCGCCGTTGCCGGGCTTGAAGAAGTACTTCTCCCAGAAGCCCGAGGTCTGCGGGATGTGCTGCTTGCGGTACTTGCCCAGGTACTTGCCGTCGGCGTCGATGACCGCCGCGGTGTTGTAATAGACGCCGCGAATTTCCTCTTCGTAGAGCGGCACCACGATCGCCATGCCGTGCTTCTTCGCGAGCTCACTCATCACGTGCGTGGTGGGCCCGGGGATGAGCTCGGCGGCGGCGTACCAGCGCTTGTCCTGACCGGGGCAGAAGTAGGGGCCGTTGAAGATCTCCTGCAGGCAGAGGATCTGCGTGCCCTTCCTGGCGGCCTCTTCGATGAGCGGGATGTGCTTATCCAGCATCGCCTGCTGCACCTTCTTCACCGGCACCGACTCGTCGTTGATCGGGTTGCTGCACTGAATGAGGCCTGCGCGGACTGAGTTCGCCAAGGTGCGTTCCTCCGGATTGAGAGTCGGCGGACGCTACGGGCGGGCCTTCAGACCGGCAAGGACTCAAACGGCGGGGAATGCCGCAGCTCGTCATCGCGCTTCGGCGAGCGGCAGCGCCGGTCTGGCCGCTGTGGCTTCACTCGTGTAGGTGAGCGCCCATGCGGCAGCTGGGCGTGGTGGTGGTTTTGGTCGTGGTCTGCGGGGTGAGCGCTTCGTGTGTGAACACCTGCATTCCCGGCAAGACCGAGGCGTGTGCCTGCACCGACGGGCGTGTGGGCGCGCAGATCTGCCGCGGGAACGGCACCTTCGAGCCCTGTTCGTGCACCGCCTCGCAGGACGCCGGGCGCGATGGCGGCGACGCCTGTGCCCAAAACCTCAACGCGCCGTCGATCAACTCCCGCTTCATTCCCGGCCTCACCTGGAGGCTGGCCCCAGGCCAGAAGATCGGGCTCGCCGCGCAGGTTCAGGACTTCGACCGCGACCCACTGACCAGCGCGTGGTCGGTTCACGCGGAAGACGCGGGCCGCGACCACCCCGTGCCGAACACGATCATCAGCCCCATCGGGCCCCAGACCGTGCAGATCACTGTCTCTGAGCCAGGACGGTGGGTGATTGAGCTGAGCGTCTCCGACGGGTGCCGTGAAACGTCTCATGTGTGGCCGATCGAGGTGCTGCCGGCGAAGAAGCTGCCGTTCGCAGTGACCGACGTCGTCTGTTGCGACGCGAGTGGCCGGGCGTTTGCGATCGGTGCCCTCAGCGCGAACGTGATGAGGCTCGACATGGACGGCGGCGTCGACGCAACCCAGGCACTCCCACGGCTCCCTCGAAGACTGAGCATCGAGGGCAGCAGGCTCGTGGTGGCGCAAGACGCGTACGTGAGCTTCTTTCGGCTCGATGACTTCACGCTCGAGGCCGAGTGGCCGGTGAGCTTCGCCGTGCGCGCAGCGATTCCCGTGGGTGACACGGCGTGGGTCTACGGCGGGTCCTCTCAGGGGCTTCACCTCTCCATCGACGCGGGCACCGTGTTGGCTCAGAGCACGGCTGAACGGGTCGATCTCGGCTTCGTCTCTGCCGATGGCGGTTGGCTGGTGGTGTCCGCAAGCGACACGGTCGAGGTCCTGCCTTCACGCGCCGGGCTGCTCCGTCCGTTCGGAGGCACGCAGCCTCGCGCGTGCAACAACCTCTGGGCCACGCGGGATCACTCGCGCTTCTTCACGGGCTGCGGCGACGCCTGGGAGATCTCCCGCGATGGAGGGCTGAGCTACGCCGGCACCCTGCGCGAACAGACGACCTTGAAGGCGGTGACCGAGCTCGACGACTCTTCGGTGGCCGTCTCCTATGTCTCCTCGGTTACAGAGGCGCGACTGCGCATCGTCAATGGCAGTTCGCTGGCGGTGCGGTCCGACTTTCAGGTGGGTCTGCAGTCGAGCGATCTCGACGAAGTTCTGGCGCCGCAGTTCCTGCTCCCGGCGTCCGCGAGCGGGGTGCATGCGCTCACGCCCGATCCGATCAACGACGTCACGTGGTGGCAGGAGTTCTGATGCGATGGCCCTGGGTGGTGGTGGTGTGTCTTTCGGCCGCGACGGCGCAAGCGCAGGACGCCGATGCGGGGTTCGTCGAGCCGATCGATGCGGGAGCTCCGACTGCTCCCGTGGTCGCCTCGCCGCTGCCGCTGGCCGTCGCACCGGTGCCTGCTCCCGCTCCCGCGCCCCTCACCGCCGCCGCGCGAATGAAGGGTCATCTGGGCTTCGGGTTTCTGGGAACGGCCCCCGTACTTCAGGCGAGTGAAGACAGCACCATGAGCTCCTTTGGAGGGCCGGTACCTGCGCCCTTCGTGCGCGTGTCAGTGCCGATTCTCGGCTTGCGCTGGTGGACGCCCGTCACGCGCCTGGGTCTCGAGTTCGGACTGGGTGCCATGGTCTCGGCCCCTTCGTCGGAGCTCCCGGTCGCGAACGGCAGCGATATCCAAACCGGGCCGACCACCACCGAGTTGCTGTTGCAGCTCTCCGTGCCGATCGTGCTCGCGAGCACGGAGCACACCATCGTCTTCATCGCGCCAGAGCTGCGCATGGGTCGATCGACGAAGACCACAGGCGATCTGAAAGACCCGCTGCTCTCCATGACCTGGGATGCGTGCCTCAGGGCCGGCGTGGAGATCTTCTTCAGCTTCATCGGCCTGCCGAACCTGTCTCTGGAAGCCGGAGTGCGCGCTGGCTTCACACATGAGGTCCGCACGTTCTCTTCGAGCGCGCCGCTGAATGGGCCCCCGCGAGAAGGGCGCCGCACGCTCAGCCGCTTCAGCACTTCGCTCGTGGCCAACCCGTGGGACCTCTTCACCTCGACGTTGTCGGCCCGCTACTACTTCTGAGCACGCAGCCAGGGACGCAAAGCGGCTCGGAGTAGATCGCCGCGCCGTCGATGCCGCAGGCGGCCATCATCTGCCTGAAGGTCGGGTTCTTCGCCTTGTACCTTCGGCCCCCGCAAGCGTTGGACGGGCGGGGCGGGACCGTCTGCGTAGAAGATGACGTGGTCCTTGAAGCGGGGTCATAGGCGACGAGAAAGACGTCTTGTCGTTCGAGCTCGAAGGAATGATTGAGCAACCCCGACTTCGGATCGTCGCTGCGATGCTCGCGGAGTTTCCCGTGCAGGTCGTACCAGCCGTAGCGCGAGAAGAACCCGATGCTCTTGGTGGTCGGCCCCGTACGCGTCTCGACGGTGTCGTGCTCGATCAACACGCCGCGTGCGAGCTCACCGCGGTGCAAAGGTGGAAGGTCTTTCGTGATCGGAAGGCGGCGAGAGAACAGGGCTCGCGCGAGGAGCCAGACGCCGATCACCACCACCAACAGCAGGAGAGGGCAGAGATACAGCCTTCAGTCCTTTCTCATCTATGAGAGGCAAATTCGGTTGTGACAAAACGGCCATTAGGGCGGCCAGTTGTCACAACCGATTTCCGTGGCCTCACCCAGCCGCGCGCCGAATCTCGCTGCCGATGGCTGCGAAGCGGAAGAGGCTCTCGTAAGGCCCCCGATTTCCGTTCGTGACGATCGCCACCGGGAACAGGCGACTCCTGCTCGGAAGGGCGGTGACCGCGCGCCACGCCCGTTGCACCATTCAACATCAGCTGGCCGCGATGCCGCACGACCAGTGCCCGCCGGGAAACCGGCCTGCCTTCTGCTGACGTTCGAAGAGGGCTGTCACCTCGTCCCACTGCGTCATGGTTCACCGACGTTGACAGGTTGAGATCGGAAAGCGACCCTCTCGACCCCTTCAACCAGGAGTTTCGATGCACCCGCTCCCCGTGCTGCCCGACGGCCGCCTCGAGCAGCGCTTCAGCGAATCGAAGCCCGCTTATTCGGCTGCAGAAGCCGTCACCGAGGCCAACCGCTGCCTCTATTGCGTCGACGCGCCCTGCATCAAGGCGTGCCCGACCTCCATCGACATTCCGAACTTCATTCACAAGATCAGCACCGGCAACACCACCGGCGCTGCCCGCACCATCCTCAAGGAGAACATCCTCGGGGCGTCCTGCGCGCGCGTGTGCCCGGTCGAGGTGCTCTGCGCCGGCGCGTGCGTCTACAACGCGTGGGGCCGTGAGCCGATCGCCATCGGTCGTCTCCAGCGCTTCGCCACCGAAGAGACGCTCGAGAACCGCACCATGGCCTCGCTGATGCCCGCGAAGAAGCCGCCCACCGGCAAGAAGATCGCGCTCATCGGAGCCGGTCCCGCCTCCATCGCCGCCGCGGGTCTGCTGGCGCTCGAAGGCCACCAGGCCGTCATTTTCGAGCGGAAGAGCATCCCCGGCGGGCTCAACTCGTTGGGCATCGCGCCCTACAAACAGTCAGGCAACCAGGCGCTCGAAGAGATGCAGTGGGTGATGGGCCTGGGCGACGTGCAGCTGATGACCGAGGTCTCCGTGGTCGCGGGCCAGGCTGGCATGGGCGAGGTCTCGGCCGAGGCGCTGCTCAAAGACTTCGATGCCGTGTTCTTGGGCATGGGGCTGGGCGCTGACTCCAAGCTGAAGGCCCCCGGTGAAGACGGGGAGGGCGTGTACGGCGCGGTCGAGCTGATCGAGAAGATCAAGTCAGACCCGAAGATGACCCTCGAGGGCGTGAAGCGCGCGCTGGTGATCGGCGGCGGCAACACGGCCATCGACATCGCGCATGAGCTCAAGCTGCTCGGCGTGGCCGACGTGGCGATGGTCTATCGCCGCGGCGTGGAGTCGATGTCGGGCTACGTGCACGAGCTCGCCTACGCCCGGAAGCACGGCGTGCGGCTGATCGAAAATCGGGTGGTGGCAGAGTTCGAGCGTGACGGCGGCAAGCTGCTGGGCGTGAAGTTGGCGCGCGCGGAGAACGGAAAGGCGATGACGGGCCACGAGGAGCACGTCGCGTGTGAGCTGGTCGCGCTGGCCATCGGCCAGGCCACGGCCACCACCATCGCGAAGGGCTTCACCGGCGTGGAGCTCGACAAGCACGGCAACATCACGGTCGACCCGAAGACGCAGCGCACCGGCAACAAGAAGGTGTGGAGCGGCGGCGACTGCGTCAATGGCGGCAAAGAGGTCGTCAACGCCGTGCAGGAAGCGAAGATTGCCGTGCGCGACATGCTGATCTCACTGGGAGCGAAGTGACATGGCTGACCTGAGCATCGACTTCTGTGGAATCAAGTCGCCCAACCCCTTCTGGTTGGCGTCTGCACCGCCCGCGAACTCCGGGCCGCAGATCATGAGAGCGTTCGACGCCGGCTGGGGCGGCGCCGTGTGGAAGACGCTCGGCGACCCCGTCACCAACGTCACCTCGCGCTTCTGGGCGAACGACTACGGCAACATGCGCATGATGGGGCTCAACAACATCGAGCTCATCACCGACCGCCCGCTCGAGGTGAACCTCAAGGAGATGTACGAGGTCAAGAAGCGCTACCCCAAGCACACCATCATCGCGTCGCTGATGGTCGAGACGCGCGAGAACTGGAAGGAGATCATCAAGCGGGCCGAAGACACCGGCGCTGATGGTCTCGAGCTCAACTTCGGTTGCCCGCACGGCATGTGCGAGCGCGGCATGGGCAGCGCCGTGGGGCAGGAGCCCAAGGTGCTCGAGGAGATCACCCGCTGGGCGATGGAATACGCCAAGACGCCCGTCATCATCAAACTCACCCCGAACACCGGCGACATCAACGAGCCCGGTGAAGCGGCGGCCAAGGGCGGCGCTCCGGCCATCTCGCTCATCAACACGGTCAAGTCGTTGCTCGGCGTCGACCTCGACAGGTTCGTGCCCAACCCGCGCGTCGGTAACCAGTCGACCAACGGCGGGTACTGCGGCCCGGCGGTCAAGCCCATCGCGTTGTTCATGATGAGCCAGCTCGCGAAGAACCCGCAGACGAAGCACATGGCCATCTCGGGCATCGGCGGCATCAGCAACTGGCGTGACGCGGCAGAGTTCATCTCGCTGGGTGCGACCTCGGTGCAGGTGTGCACGGCGGTGATGCACTACGGCTACCGCATCGTCGAAGACATGATCGAGGGCCTGTCGGACTACCTCGACAGCAAGGGCATGAAGTCGGTCAACGAGCTGCGCGGCAAGGCCATCGGCGCGTACGCGGAGTGGGGAGATCTCGACCTCAATTACAACCTGAAGGCGCGCATCAACCCGGACAGCTGCATCGGCTGCAACCTCTGCCACGTCGCCTGCATGGACGGCGCGCACCAGTGCATCCTCATCCCCGGCCGCACGCATGAAGAGCACGTGAAGGCGGGCCACACGCACATTCCGGAGAACATCCCCATGGTGCCCGTGAAGGCCGCGGGCGCGGTGGGCCGTCACCTGCCGGTGATCGACGACGTCGAGTGCGTGGGCTGCAACCTGTGCCACCTGGTCTGCCCGGTGCCTGGGACGATCGAGATGGTCGAGGTGCCCGGTACCATCGGCCATGCGGAGACCTGGAACGATCGCGTGGCCCAGGGCCGCGACATCAACCCGGGCTCGATGGAGTCGACCCTCAAGAAGCGCGGGCTGACCAGCTGAAATGAGATCCCCTCTCCCTCTGGGCCCTCTGGGAGAGGGTCAGGGTGAGGGTTTTCACGCGAGTGGAAGACGCCGCGCTGTTGGCCAGCGCAGAACGCGGGCTCTTCAGGTCGATGACCGGGAGCGCGATCGTCGCCTTCCAGCGCGGGCATGACGTGGGGACCCGAGTGAAAGGTGGTGGTCTCGCCGGAGTCCTGGCCGCTCTTCGACATGCGGGCCCAACCCTGAAGCTACTGGAAGGTGCGTGCCAGCCGAAGGACCGGGCCGAAGTCGGCGCCCAACCCACGCATCGCCGCGATGTTGATCAACGGCTGGGGCTTTCCGTTCGAGAGGCCCACGCCGAGCAACGCACCGTCATGCACGGACGTCTCTTCGAAGGTGAACACGTACTGCTTCTCGCGCTGCGTCTTCTCGATCACCGTCTTGAGCGCGTCGGGCGGAAAGCCGAAGTACAGCAACACCGCCGTGCCCTTCGCCGCCGGAAGATCCTTCGTCGGCACCGGCACGAAACGCAGCGTGCGCTCCTTGATGGTCTTCACCTCGAGCCCACCACCCACCGCCGCCAGCGCGGTGGCCTTGCTCTCGTCGCCCGGCGCATACGGCACCAGCACCACGAACTCACCGCTGCCATGCGTGCCGAACGCAGCGTCGTAGCTGACCACCTTGAGCATCACCATCAGCCCCAGCGCGTCGGGCACACGCTCCGCGGCAGCGCTCTGGCCAGCGAACAGCAGAAGGCTCAGCACGAGCCATCTCACTTCAAGAACTCCAACGCGTAGCTCAGGCGCACGAAGTACTCCCGGCCTCGCCCCGGCATGGGTGCCAGGCCACCGTTGTACGGTTGCACGTACTGGACCGGTGCGTCGAGCACGTTGCCCACGCCCAGCTGCGCCGAGAACCCGGTGCCCCCGATGGAGTCGATCCCGAGCCAGGCGGTCAGCAGCAGGGTCTCCTTGACCCACCCGATTTGACCCGTGCCGTCGAGCAGGTCGGTCGCCGAGGTGAACGCGTAACGATCGCCCAGGAACACCGCGCTGCCGCCGACCGAGAGGTGTTTGTTCATCACCAGCTTTCCCCACAGCGTGAGCTTGTGCGTGGGCATGCCCAGCAGGGTGGGCGTGGTTCGGCCATCGGGCCGCAGGTAGGTGTCGACATCTTCCGCGACGACGGGGACGGCCAGGGCGTACGAGAGATTCAGATGCCCGCGGCTGCCCCGCAGCTTGAGCAGCGCTTCCGCGCCGGCCGTGGAGAGGGCGCCCGCGTTGCGGTAGCTCTCTTCGTCGGTGACGAGGTCGTAGTTGTAGGTGATGGGCGCGACGAGCGCCGTGTAGAAGCCGTTGACGCTCACGAAGCCGACGTCGCCCAGCTCGACGCCCACTTCGGCCTCGGCGACGTGCGTGCGCTCGGCCTTCAAGCCGGGCCCTAAGTTCAGGTTCTCGATGCCCGGGCTGCGAAACGCGCCGCCGTAGAGCAGCTTCACGTTGACCCGCTCGAACTGCCGGGTGAGCGCCAGGCGCGGGGCGACGTTCACGCCCACGCGCGAGTGCCACTCCAGCCGGCCACCCGCGGTCACGTTGACGAAGGGCGTGTTCAGCTGGCCCTGCACCCAGCCGGCGACGTTGCCGTAGGAGACCTGGTTGTCGTCACCAAACGTCGTCTGCGCTCCGATGGCGCGCGTGTCGTTGAGCCAGGCGTGATCGACGAAGCCTTCCACGCCGCCGCTCACCGTGAGGAAGCTGGCCGCCGTCCAGCTCGCGGTCACCCCCGCGAGCACCCGCACCGCGCTCTTGTCGTAGAAGAGGTCGGTGGTGTCATCGAGGCTCTGCCAGGGAATGTGGAGACGCGCGTTGAGCCGCGGCTTGAGGGTCACCGTCTCGGACAGCTTCATTTCGTAGGACAGGTCTGCGAGCGCGGTGCGGAACCGCAGCTTCGCGCCGGGCACCGCTTCACCAAAGCCCACCGTCGCGCCGATGGTCTGGTCGTCGTAGAGCAACCGCGCCTTGAGCCCTTTGTACGTGAGCCCCGCGGTCATGAAGAACGGATCGAGCTGATCATCAGCGAGTGAAGCGCTGTTGCCATAGAAGTCGTCGAAGGTGCCCCGGCTGCGGCGGCCCTGACCGCCCACGGCGTGCAGGCTCCACTCGAGAGACTTCGACTCGTGCTTCCCGCCCACCGAGGCCCCCAGCGACCAGTCGTGAAAGCCGGTCTCTCCCTGCGCGTAACGGCCCATCACCGAGGCGCCCGAGAGCTCCTTGCCGCCGCGGGTGACCACGTTGACCACGGCGAGCTCAGCGGAGCCGCCGTAGAGCGCCGAGCCCGGGCCGCGGATGATCTCCACCCGTTCGATCTGCGAGACCAGGATGTGGTGACCGAACTGAGAGCCCGTGTAGAGGATCTCGTTGATCTCCTGGCCGTCGAGCATGATCAGCACCTTGCCCTCGCTGCCCCACAGGCCGCGGAAGGCCACGCCCACCACGCCCTGGACGTCCTGGTGGAAGGTGAAGCCGGGCACCAGCTGGAGCACTTCGAGCAGATCGCGCGCGCCCGAAGAGAGCACTTCGTCGCGGGTCACCACCAACAGCACGCTGGCCGATTCACGTGAGGAGCGCGCGTCGCGGGTCACTTCGACCGGGGTGTCGAGCAGCGATTCGAGCGACAGATCCGCCACGTCGGCGTTCTGCGCGAGGGCGAGGGAGGGGAGCAGACCGAAGAGGAGGCGCAGTTTCATGAGGGAGCGGCCCGCAGTAACGCATGCCCAGAAGCGAAGTCTCTTTTGTCGCCCGACAGAGAGTCACGGGGGTGTCACTTGCGGGTACCCCGAATGGGTGAGCTCCCCGCCCGCTCCCTTCGGGGAGCGGGAGCGCAAGAGGAGAGGCGGAGAAGCTCTTTCGTCTCGTGGCCACGTCGGATAGCAGGCCCACTCATGCCTCGTCGCGAAGAGATCAAGCGCGTCCTCCTCATCGGCTCGGGTCCCATCGTCATCGGTCAGGCGTGCGAGTTCGATTATTCGGGCACGCAAGCCATCAAGGCCCTCAAGGAGGAGGGCATCGAAGTCATTCTCCTCAACTCGAACCCGGCCACCATCATGACGGACCCGGACTTCGCCCACCGCACGTACATCGAGCCCATCACGGTCGAGGCGGCGGAGCGCATCATTCAGCTGGAGAAGCCCGACTCGTTGCTCCCCACCATGGGCGGCCAGACCGCGCTCAACCTCGCCAAGGCGCTGGCCGAGAAGGGCATCCTCGCGAAGTACGGCGTGAAGCTCATCGGCGCCTCGCTGGAGGCCATCAACAAGGCCGAAGACCGCAAGCTCTTCAAGCAGGCGATGGAGAAGATCGGCCTCGAGCTGCCCCGCGCCGGCATCGCCACCACGATGGAGGACGCGCGCGTGTTGGTGAAGGAGCTCGGCTTTCCCTCCATCATCCGCCCCAGCTTCACGCTCGGCGGCACCGGCGGCGGCGTGGCCTTCGACCAGGAGCAGTTCGAGACCATCTGCGCCGGCGGCCTCGCGGCGAGCCCGGTGCACCAGGTGCAGATCGACGAGTCGGTGCTCGGCTGGAAGGAGTACGAGCTCGAGGTCGTTCGCGACTCGAAGGACAACTGCATCATCGTCTGCTCGATCGAGAACCTCGATCCGATGGGCGTGCACACCGGCGACTCCATCACGGTCGCGCCCGCCCAGACGTTGACCGACAAAGAGTACCAGCGCATGCGCGACGCCTCGCTCGCCATCATGCGGGAGATCGGCGTCGACACCGGCGGCTCCAACGTGCAGTTCGGGTTGAACCCCAAAGACGGCCGCATGGTGGTCATCGAGATGAACCCGCGCGTCTCGCGCAGCTCGGCCCTGGCGAGCAAGGCCACGGGCTACCCCATCGCGAAGGTCGCCGCGAAGCTGGCCATCGGCTACACGCTCGACGAGCTCAAGAACGACATCACCCGCGACACCCCGGCCTCGTTCGAGCCGACCATCGACTACGTGGTGGTGAAGCTCCCGAAGTTCAACTTCGAGAAGTTCCCCAAGAGCCCTCGCACCCTGGGCACCATGATGCGGTCGGTGGGTGAGGTGATGGCCATCGGCCGCACCTTCCGTGAGTCGTACCAGAAGGCCTTCCGCTCGCTCGAGCAGGGCCGGCACCCCATTCCGACCAGGGCCGAGGCGATGAAGCGCACCGCCGCCGAGCGGGAAGAGCTGCTGCGCGTGCCGACCCCGGAGCGCCCCTGGGTGGTGATGGAGGCCTTCCAGGTGGGCATGACCGTCGAGCAGGTCAACGCGATCACCTCGATGGATCCGTGGTTTCTCCGGCAGCTCGAGGCGCTCGTCAAAGAGCTGCACGAGATCGAGGCGAAGGGGTCGCTCTCGAAGATCTCGGATGCCGAACTCAAGATGCACAAGTCGCGCGGCTTCTCCGATGGGCAGATCGCCCAGGCGCTGAACGTCGGCGAGGCCGTCGTGCGCGAGGAGCGGTGGAAGCGCAACATTCGCCCCGTCTACAAACGCGTCGACACCTGCGCCGCAGAGTTCGAGGCGTTCACGCCGTACCTGTATTCGACCTACGAAGAAGAAGACGAAGCGCCGCCCTCCAACCGGCAGAAGATCGTCATCCTCGGCAGCGGCCCCATTCGCATCGGGCAGGGCATCGAGTTCGACTACTGCTGCGTGCACGCGGCCTTCGCGCTGCGGGCGGCGGGCTTCGAGACCATCATGGTCAACTGCAACCCCGAGACGGTGTCGACCGACTACGACACGTCAGACCGGTTGTACTTCGAGCCGCTCACCATGGAGGACGTGCTCGAGATCATTCACCGCGAGAAGCCGCTGGGCGTCATCGTTCAGTTCGGTGGGCAGACGCCGCTCAAGCTGAGCAAGCCGCTCGAGGCCGCGGGTGTTCCCATTCTCGGCACCTCGCCCGACGCGATCGATCAGGCGGAAGATCGGGAACGGTTCGCCAAGCTGGTCGACCGCCTGCGCCTGCGCCAGCCCGAGAACGGCACCGCGCGCTCGCCGGAAGAGGCGTTCAAGACCGCGGAGAGCATCGGTTACCCCGTGATGGTGCGCCCCTCGTACGTGCTCGGCGGGCGCGCGATGGAGGTCGTCTACGACAAGGCGGATCTCGAGCGGTACATGCGCGAGTCGATGATGCCGGGCGCGCAGAACCCGGTGTTGATCGACCGGTTCCTCCAGTCGGCGACCGAGGTCGATCTCGATCTGGTGTGCGACTCGACCGGCGCCTGCATCGTGGGCGGCGTGCTGGAGCACGTGGAAGAAGCGGGCGTGCACAGCGGTGACGCGGCCTGCGTGCTGCCCCCGCACACGCTGGCGCCCGACGTCATCGAGCGGCTCAAGGACATCGCCATCTCGCTCTCGCGTGAGCTGAAGGTGGTCGGGTTGATGAACGTGCAGTTCGCCGTGCAGGGCAAGGCGATCTACGTGCTCGAGGTGAACCCGCGCGCGTCACGCACCGTGCCCTTCATCGCGAAGGCGACGGGCCTGGCGCTGGCGAAGGTGGCCGCGCTCTGCATGGCCGGCAAGACGCTCGCAGAGCAGGGTGTGCTGAAGGACCCCGAGATGAAGCACTACGCGGTGAAGGAGAGCGTGTTTCCCTTCGCGCGCTTCAACAACACCGACGTCATCCTCGGGCCTGAGATGAAGAGCACCGGCGAGGTGATGGGGCTCGATGGTTCGGTGCACGCGGCCTTCGCCAAGTCGACGCTCGCTTCGGGCTCGGCGCTGCCCAAAGGCGGCACGGTGTTCGTCTCGGTGAAAGATGACGACAAGCCGGGCCTGGTGGACATGGCCAAGCGGCTGCGCGCGCTGGGCTTCACGTTGTGCGCGACCGGCGGCACGTTGGACTACCTGGGGCGCAAGGGCATTCCGGCCGAGCGGGTGAACAAGGTGCGTGAGGGCAGCCCGCACATCGTCGACCGGATGATCAGCAAGGAGATCGCGCTGGTGATCAACACGACGTCGGGGAAGAAGGAGATCTCAGACTCGTACACGATTCGGCGCGAGGCGCTCACGCGCGGGTTGCCGTACTTCACCACGATGGAGGCGGCGCGCATGGGCGTCGGTGCTCTGGAGGCCCAGTCGAGAGGGCCCCGCGAGTACAAGCCGATTCAGGACTGGCTGAAGTGAAGCCGTGATCCCCTCTCCCTTTGGTTTGGGAGAGGGTCAGGGTGGGCACCCTACTTCTTCGCGGCCTTGTTCAGCTCGCCCAGGGTCTTGCTGGTCGAGTCGAGCAACACCTTGAGCTCGTCGATGCGCGTCTGCGTATCCGTCGCCTGCTCCTGCGCTGACGCGTACGCCTCTTTGTCGGCCTTCTGGCTCTCGGCATCCGCCAGGATCGAGAGCTTCTGCTTGTTGAGGTGGTCGAGGTACTTCACCAGCACGATGCGCTTGTTGATGAACGAGTCGACCTTCGTGGGGTTCATCGCGATGACCGCGTCGTAGCGCTCCAGCGCGATCTTGAGGTGCTCCGGCTGCGCCTCGGCCGCCTGCGACTGCGCCCCACCCCGCGTCGAGGAGATGAACGCCAACCAGCCCAGCGATTGCTCATCTTTCGGGTCGAGCACCACCGCCTTCTGGAAATACTTCTCGGCGCCGTCGAGGTCCCCGCCTTCTTTGTACATGCCGGCGATGTTGCGCAGCGTGTCGCTCTTGGCGGCGAGATCGGGCCGGCGGTCGAGGCTCTTCTCCAGCAGTTCGGCCGCGCGATCGAGCTTGCCGCCCTTCATGTTCGCGAAGGCAGCGCGATCCCACACCTTGGCGTCCTGCTCGGGCTTGAGCTCGAGCGACTTCTCGTACTCCGCGGCCGCGGCGAGGAAGTCGCCCTTCTTGAGCAGCTCGCTGCCCTTCACCCGAGCCACGTTGAAGGGCTCGGGATCCGTGCAGGAGGAGAGCAGCGCCAACGTGGTGAACGCGATGAGCAGGGTCTTCATGAGTGAGCCTTAGAACCGAAGTGCAGCGGTGAGCGAAGCGCCATCGGGCGTGACGACCGGAAGAAGACGAAGGCCCGCGGGCGGCCGGCGCAGCTGACGGGCGAGCTTCGAGTTGTAGCTGCTCACCAACGCAGCGGTCTCATCGCGGTCGAGCACGGCGGGGTTGCTGTTCCAGGCGAAGCCCGCCATCAACAACGCGCCCACCACGCCGGTGGCGATGGTGACGGTGCCCGAGATGTTGTGCGCGTTCGCGCGGGGCACGCAGATCTCGTTGTAGACGCTGACCGAACTCTCGCACTCGACGCTGGCGAGCCTCGGCGCGGTGGCGATCAAGATGCTGCCGACGACGATGGCGGCCGAGCTGAGCGCGACGCTCCCGATGATCAGCCACTTCCTGCGCATCGCCAGGCCGTCACTCTTTTCCACCAGGTCGGTGCGCTCGAGTCTCATGAAGACCTCACGAGGCGTCAGCGGCACCTGCGCGCGCCCCTGCGTCACGTGATTCTGGTCGTCGACCTTGAGGGCCTGATCGAGGAACACCGTGGGGAGCGCCGGCTCGGCCACTTCGGTCGGCATGACCGGGGGCGCGGTGGGCTCCTCCGCGAAGGCCGGAGCGCTGAGCAACAACCCACCAATGATGAGGAGGTGTCTCATGGGCCGGGAGCGTAGCCGCCCGGGCCCTCCGTTCGCGAATTTGGTGCGGGCGCAGCGCGTCGGCACCCTAGACTCACCCGCTCCTGGAGGCTCCATGCACTCGCTCATCTTCCTCATCGCGTTGTCCCTCGCTGCCGCGCCCCCGGTCGCGGCTCCTTCTGTCGACGCCAACGCGGCCTTCGAGCGGCTCAAGAAGATGGAGGGCTCCTGGAAGACCGACGCGAAGGATGGGCCCCTTCAGTTCGTGACCCTGCGCCTGGTCGCTTCGGGCACCGCGGTGCTGGAGACCACCACGGCGGCGGATCGCACCACCATCACCTCGGCCACCATCTACTCGTTCGAAGGCAGCAAGCTCATCGCCACGCACCACGGCGGCGGCGGCACGTCTCGCCTGGAGCTCACGGGTGCAGATCCGCTCGCGATCAAGTTCGACGGCACCGGCAAGGATGCACGGGTGGCCGCGCTCTCGCTGGTGGTGAAGCAGAGCAAGCTGCGCCAGGAGTTCACCACGCGCGAGAGCGGGCGAGACGTGAAGAAGTCACTCGACCTGCTCAGCGAGTACGTCGACACGTTGAAGTGAAAAACCTCTCCCTGCGACGCGGGGAGAGGTCGGCGCGAAGCGACGGGTGAGGGGCCCACTCCGCACTCCGAAAGGCGCCTCACCCCGACCCTCTCCCCGACCTGCGCAGGGAGAGTGCGCTCAGGCGGCGATGGCTCGCACGGCGCCGATGGCCGTCACGATGTCGGCCTCAGTCACATCGAGGTGCGTGACGAAACGCACTCGAGTGCTCCCCGTCGCCAGCACGCCCTTTTCCTTCAGCTCAGGCACCAGCCTCGCCGCGAGGGGCTGCGCGACGTCGACCCAGACGATGTTCGTCTGCGGCGTTTCCACCTCGAGCCCGGGAATGCCTCGCAGGCCTTCCGCCAGCGCCTGCGCGTTCAGGTGATCGTCGGCCAGTCGTGCCACATGGTGTTCCAGCGCGTAGAGGCCCGCCGCTGCGAGCACGCCCGCCTGGCGCATGCCGCCGCCGAGCACCTTGCGCCACCGCCGCGCCTCTTTGATCAACGCGCGTGAGCCGACCAGCACCGAGCCCACCGGCGCGCCCAGCCCCTTCGACAAACACACCGAGACCGAGTCGAAGCCTTTCACCAGCGTGCGTGCGTCGAGCTCGAGCTTCACCGCTGCGTTGAACAGGCGCGCACCGTCGAGATGGCAGGCAAGACCGTGCTTTCGCGCCAACGTCGTCGCTTCAGACGCGTAGCCCATCGGCAGCACCTTGCCGCCGATGGTGTTCTCGAGCGCGAGCAACTTCGTGCGCGCGTAGTGATCGTCTTTGGGGCGGATGCCCGATTCGATGCGGCTCAACGCGATGGTGCCGTCGGGCTCGTGCGCGAGCGGGTGGGGCTGGATGCTGCCCAGCACCGCGGCGCCTCCGCCTTCGTGCACGTAGGTGTGCGCGTCTTGCCCGACCAGGAACTCGTCGCCCCGCTGGCAGTGCGCCATCAGCGCGGCGAGGTTGCACTGCGTTCCCGAGGGGAAGAGCAGGCCCGCTTCGAAGCCGAGCTGGCCGGCGAGCACTTCTTGCAGCCGGTTGACGGTGGTGTCGTCGCCGAAGACGTCGTCTCCGACTTCGGCTCGCGCCATGGCTTCACGCATGGCGGCGGTGGGGCGGGTCACGGTGTCACTGCGGAGGTCGATCATCGTCAGTGTTCGTTCCTGGTTTCAGCTCTCGCTTCGCCACTCGGTGGGCGACTTGGACGCCCACCTTCGGAACGCGCGATCGAAGGCTCGCAGCTCGGAGTAGCCGAGCAGGTACGCCACCTGGCTCACGTCCAGCCGCACGTCCTTCAAGTACGCCCGCGCGAGATCGAACCGCACCACGTCGAGCACTTCCTGGAACGAGGTCTTCAGATCAGACAGCCGCCGCTGCAGCGTGCGGCCGCTCATGTTGAGCCGGGTGGCCAGGCGCTCCACGTTCGGTTCGCCCCTCTTGAGCGCTTCCCGAATCTGGTGGCGCAGCTTGTCGATCAGATCGTCCGAGCGCGGCCGGGTCGCGAGCGCTGCGACCGCGTGCTCCTCGAGAAACGAATACAGCGCCACGTCGCCACCGTTCACCGGCTTGTCGAGCAACGAAGCGTCGAGGGCGAAGCCGTTGGTCGGCTCGTCCCACGTGATTCGAGGGGTGAAGACCCCCTCCGACAACCGCGCCAGGTCGATCTCCGAAGGCCGGGCGTGAACGAACCAGACGTGCGTGGGCTTCTCCCCACCCAACGACACCACGGTCTTCAACACCGCCGCAGCCGAGAACTCCTCGAAGTGCCGGCCCGCGGCGCCCGGCCGCTGGGGCACGATGTTGTGGAAGCGCGCTTCACCCTCGACCTCCTCGAACCGAAACGACTGGCTCGGAGCGACGATCGCGTTGAAGCGGGTGAAGTTCTCGAAGGAGTGCCGCAGGGTGGGCCCCACCCGGGTGAGGAACTCGGCCACGCCATACGAGCCACGCGGCAACCAGTCCGACAACGAGAGTCCCAGGTGTGGATCCTTCAATGCGGCGGCGATCTCATCGGCGATGGCCGGCACCACCGAGACCGGCGTGGTGAGGTGGAGCCTTCCCGGGGCGTGGGCCAGCACATCGGCCGGCAGCTTGTACTTCACGATGAGCGGCTCGACGGGCATGCCCTTGTGATGGGCGTACGCCAGAACGAGGGGCACCAGTCGTGATTCGAAGTCGAAGTCGCTGCGCGACATGGCAGTGACCTTAGCGGATCGCCGCCCGGGGATGTATGAGCGCCTCGCCGTGCGTTCATCTACCGACAAAGGCCAGCCGGGCCGCTGCCAACGCTGCTGGATTCTCGATGCCTTCTGCATCTGCGGCGTCACCCCCGTGGTGCCCACCCTGACCGAAGTGGTGGTGGTGCGGCACGAGCGGGAGAGCTGGAAGTCCACCGGCACCGCCCGCATCGCCGCCATGGCCATGCCCCGCCTGCGCATCCTGGACTTCACCGAGAACTCCGAGCCTGCGAAGAGCGCGCTGCCAGCCGAGTGCGGCCCCGGTACCCACGTGCTCTTTCCCACCGACGAGAGCGCCCCCTGGGATGGCGCAGCGGTGACCAAACTGGTGGTGCTCGACGGCACCTGGCGGCAGGTGCGGCGCATGTACGCCAAGCTGCCCGCGCTCCACGCGGTGCCGAAGCTGGCCTTGCCGGAGAACCTGACCAAGGTGCTCCGGCTGCGGGAGTCGAAGTTCGAAGCGGGCCGCTCCACCCTCGAGGCCATCGCCGAAGCCATCGCGCTGCTCGAAGGCGCGCCGCTGGCCGCCCCGCTGCACGCGCTCCACGCCACCTACGTCGAAAAGGTCTTCCGGGCGCGCGGGGTGTGGGAGCAAAAGAACGCGGTGTGAGTTTTTCTGATCGCGCCGAAACCGGGTCTGCCGTGCGACACTGACGCCTTGGCCGGGTCGATTCGGTGCGGCGTCACCTTTCACTCCATCGAGGAGTTTCGCGCCGGCTTCGTCGCGAACGGGCCCGCGTGTTTCGTGCCCTACCCCGACGAGGTCGCCCCCGGCGAGGTGCTCGAGGTCGACGTCACCGTGGTCGAGGCCCGGCTCGAGCTGCGCGGCCTGGTGGTGGGCGCCGACTTCGACGAGTCGGGCAACGTGGGCCTGCAGGTGAAGCTCGACGACCCGTCGTGGAAGGCCGTCAGCAAGTTCGTGCTCGAGTTCAGCGATGGGCAGCAGACGGCGGGCATCTTCGAGACCAGCCGCATTCAGATGTCGCCCATGCCGGCCCCACCGCCCCCTCCCACGCCCGGAGAGGAGGAGCGAGCCGAACGGCTGGCGGCGGGCCAGCTGGTCGACGGAAGGTTCCGCATCGAGTCGCACCTGGCCACCGGCGGCATGGGAGAGGTGTACCGCGCCGAACACGTGCACCTGAAGCGGCCCATCGCGCTCAAGTTGTTGCGGCGCTCCTTGTCGGGCGACGTCGAGATGTGGGGCCGCTTCGAACGTGAGGCGCAGCTCGTCTCGCGGCTGGAGAACGCTCACATCGTGCGCGTCTTCGACTTCGGCCGCACCGCCGACGGCCAGCTCTTCCTCGCCATGGAGTTCGTGGAAGGCGAGACGCTGGAGGCGCGCATCAAACGCGGCCTGCTCTCGCCGGCCGAGGCGGTGGAGATCCTCGCGCAGGTGCTCGACGGCCTCAACGAAGCGCACGGCCTGGGCGTGGTGCACCGCGATCTCAAGCCGCCCAACATCATGCTGGGCCAGCGGCGCGACGGCGGCGTGCGGGCGAAGATTCTCGACTTCGGCATCGCGCGTTTGAGTGACGCGCTGGCCGAGGTCGACTCGAGCAAGCTCACGCAGATCGGCATGGTGATGGGCACCCCCGCCTATCTCGCTCCGGAGCAGGCGCTGGCCGACGAGCTCGATCACCGCACCGACATCTACGCGATGGGCTGCGTGGCCTACGAGCTGCTCACCGGCCGGCCGCCGTTCATCGGCGCGGAGCTGCGCAAGGTGATCAGCCAGCACCTCACCGCAGCTCCCCTCGACCCCGCGCAGCTGCGGCCCGAGCTGTCGGCGCTGCCTGCGCTGAGCGCGGCGGTGCTCAAGGCCCTGGCCAAGGAGCGTGAGCACCGTTTCCAGAACGTGCTCGAGTTCCGCGAGGCGCTGCGCCAGTCGCTTCAACCGCAGGGGGAAGTGTCTCTGGCGCAGCTGGTGCCAGCGGCGTCTGCACCCTGGCCACCGGCTGCGGAGTGGCAACCCGCGCCTGCGCCCGCCGAAGCGCCCACGCCGCTGCCCACGGCTGCGCCCTCGAACGAAGCGAATGACTTCTTCGGCTCGGTCGGCCCAGGGCGCTCACGACCCACGGAGACGGCCCGGCCCGCGACGAGCCCGCAGCCTCAAGGCGAAGGCGTCTTCGTTCGCCTGGAGGTGCTCGGGCCCCCCCCCGCCAGTGCGCCTGCCCAGGCCTGCCTGGCGCGTGTGCAGGAAGCGGTGACGCGCACGGGTGGTTTCGTCGCGCGCCAGGATGAAGAAGGCGTCACCTTCGGTTTCATCGGCCAGGGTGGGCCGCCGTCGGGGCGCGCGACGCGGGCGATGCTGCTCGCGCGCGAGTCGGTGACGCTCGAGAGCGCTCGCCTGCGGGTCTCGGCCACCGTGCGAGGGCTGGCGGGCCCCTCGGCGTTCCCGCTCGGTGAACCCGTGGTGGACAAGATTCGAAGGCAGCTGGCCCTGGGCCGCGCCAACACCTTGTGGCTCGAGCAACGCCTGGCAGGCCCCGCCGCGCGTTTGTGTGAAATCACCGCCACCCAGACCGCCGGGCTGGTGGCCTGCGGTACGCCTCGTCGCCGGGCGCGGGCCGTGCCTGAGCTGGTGGGCCGCAAGCCGTTGGTGGAGACGCTGGAGCGCCGCCTCACCAGTCTGCAACAGGGCGTGGTCGCGCCGCTGGTGCTCACCGGCCCTTCGGGATGCGGGCTCAGCGCGTTGTCGAACACGCTGCTGACCGTCGCGCGCAAACGCGGCGCGCTCGCCTTGAGCACCACCGGGTTGCCCGAGCCGTTCGGTGCGTTGATCGAGCTGCTCTGCGTCGCGGTGGGGGTGCACCCTTCAGAACGGTTCTCCCGGTTGCCGGCGGTGCTCGAGCCGTTGCCGATCATCGACTCGGCCAGACAATCGGCGTTGGGCCTCGCCGGCGTGCGGCCTTTGCCGGTGCCGCTGACGCCGGGCCAGGCGGTGCATGCGCTGCGAGGTGTGCTGCGCGCGGCCGCGGTGGACAAGCCGCTGGTGCTGTCGTTCGACGGCCTCCACGCGATGGATGAAGGGAGCATCGATGCGTTCGTGTCGATGGCCTCGCGCCCGGTGTCGCGCGAGTTGATCGTCGGCTTCGCTGCGCCTTCCGCGTTCGACGCGAAGCTCGCAGATCAGCAGAGCACGCCCATTCCTCCCCTGGAGCCTGCCGAGTCTGCGCGGTTGATCAGCCTTTCACTCGGCGCGGTCGCCGGCCCCGCGCTCGCCCGGTTCGTACACGCGCAGTCGCAAGGGCTGCCGCGCACCGCCTTGCAGTTGGCGTCGTGGCTCGATGAGGGTGGCCTGCTGGTGGACGCCGAAGGCGGCATGGTCGAGCTGTGCGAGCCTGCGCTGGCAGCACCGCCCGAAGGCGCGACGGTCGCGGCGCTGCAGGCGATGCCGCTCGATCAACGCCGGGTGCTGCAGGCGGCCGCGTTGCTCGGCGCGCGCTTCGATCAATCGGTGTTGCGCGAGGTGGTGCCTGCTGCCACGCCGCCCCTGCTCACGGCTCTGCAGAACGCAGGTTGGCTCACGAGCGAAGGTCCTCGCCGGGGCCGCTTCACCAACCGCTCGTCGTTCAGTGCCGTGCCAACGCTCTCACCGCACGAGGCGGGCGCCGTTCATCTGGCGGCTGCTTCGGCGTTGATCGCTCAGGGCCAGGCCGATGCGGCTTCGGTCGATGCGCTTCAACTGGCCAGCCATCTGACGGCGGCGGGTGACGCGGCGCGGGCCGCGCCGTTGTGGAAACACGGGCTCGATCAAGCGCTCGCGCGCAGAGATCCCCGCACGGCCAGCCGCGCGTGGGCGGGCCTCTCGGCGGCGGTCAGCTTGTTGCCCGTGTCCGAGGCCCAGAAACGGACGCAGGTCGACGCGCTGGCTCGTTCGGCCGCGCAGTCGCTCGTGGTGGAAGACGTCGCGCGGGCGCGGGCGTTGCTCAACGCGGTGAGTGCCCAGGCCGCCAGCCTCGCCACACCTTCGCCGGAATACCTGCTGCTCGAGGCCCGGGTGCTTCGGCTCGAGGGCCGGCGGGTGAAGGCCGTCGAAGTGCTCGCCGCGGCGGAGCAGGCCGCAGCGGGAAGCGCCGTGCTCGCGCTGGTGCTCGCCGAACGCGGTGAAGGGCGCGAGGTCGAAGGTGATCTCGACGGCGCCTCGCAGGCGCTGGAGCACGCCCGCAGACTCGCACCTGAAGCGGCCGAGCTGGCGCGTTGGCATGGAGAGGTCGATCTCGCTGCGCGATTGGAAGCGCGGCTGGCCACCATCACCTTCGCGCGTCGTGACGTGGGCAAGGCGTTGACGCTGCTCGAGTCGTCGCTGCAGAAGTGGCGCGCGGCGGGCTGGCCGTTCGCGGAAGCGCGCGTGATGGCCACCATGGGGACCGTGCTCGCGTATCAGCAGCGGTTTCCCGAAGCGGCGGCCGCGTATCAGGCGGCGAGCCTGGCGGGTGCACGGTGCGGTGACTTGCGCTTCCAGGCCCGGGCGTTGTTGCAGCAGGCGAAGGCCATTCGCAAACAGCAGGGCGACTCGGCGGCGATGAAGTCGGTGGCGCTCGAAGCGCGCAAGCTGGCCCTGGTGCTGGGCTGGGAAGAAGGCCGCCTCGACGCCACCGCGCTGCTCGGCCAATGATCTCCTCTCCCTTCGGGTGCGGGTCAGGGTGAGGGCCTCACTCGTTTCTGCTTCTTGAACTTGCCCCGAGCCAACTCATCTCGAGCGGCGCACAGACACGCTCCGAAGATGAAGATGCACCCTGAGATCCAGATCCACAACATCAGTGCCATCACGCCCCCGAACGCGCCGTACAACGCGTTCAAGCTGGCGAACCGCCCGACGTAGACGACGAACAAGGCCTGGGCCACGAACAGCAGCCCGGTGGCGCACGACGCCGGCAGCCACACCTTTCTCCACGGCATCGTCTTCTGCGGCGCGTGCCCGTAGAAGAACGTCAACGTGAGGAAGGTCATCACCGGCGGCAGCAGCGCGACCGCCACCTCGTACGACCACGAGCCGAAGTCGCTCGCGGGCAGCGCGCCCTGGACCAGCTTGCCCAGCGGGGGGAAGCCCATCGCCAGCAGCGTCACCACCGCCAGCATCGAGAGCAGCGTCAGGCTCTTGAGGGGAAGGGTCCACCACTTGTGCGGTGGATGGCCCCACGCCGCGTTGGTGACGGCGATGAGCGTGGTGAAACACTGCAGCGCAGTCCACACGAGCATCACCAGCGCAAAGGCGCTCGCCTGCGCCCGGCCCTCGATGACGCCCTGGATCACCTCGAAGACGTGCCTGCGCAGCTCGCCGCCGATCGGCACGTAGCCACCCAGATAGCCGAGCGCTGCTTCTCCCGCCTGCCGCGCATCGACGAACGCCGAGGTGATGGTGACCAGCAGGATCATCAGCGGGAAGAGCGAGAAGAAGGCGTTGAAGGAAAAGGCCGCTGCCCACTCCAGGCCGTCGATCTTGAGGAAACGCGCGGCCGCCAGACGAGCCGTCCTCCACGCCAGGCGCAGCGTTGCGACGAACTCGGGAAGTCCGAGCCGGGTCACGCGGGCACGACCTGCTTTTCCTCCTGCACGATGGCGAGCACTTCGATCGCCAGGCGAACGATCAACGGGCCGATCAACGCACCCCAGGTGCCGAACGCCGCCAGCCCGCCGAACACCGAGAGGAGGAGCAGGAACATGGGCATCTTCAACGCCCCCATGCGCGCGTAGATGGGGCGCAGCAGGTTGTCGATCACGCTGATGACGCCGATGCCCAGGCCCACCAGGATGAGCGCCTTGATCGGGTGATCGGTGAGGAAGAGGCCCAGCGAGATGGGGCCCCAGACCAACGCGCTGCCCACCATGGGGATGACCGAGGCGATGCCCGTGATGGGGCCGAGCACCCAGGCGCGGGGCACGCCGAGCGCGAAGTAGATGATCATCGCTGCCAGGCCCTGCGTCGCCGTGGTCAGACCGACGCCGACCAGCAGGCCGCGCCCCGTCTCGTGGAAGGCATCGGCGAGTCGATCGAGGTGCGCGGGTTGCAGCGGGGAGTTGAGCTTGATCCACGCCCAGACCGAGGTCGAGTCGACCAGCAGGGCGTAGGCGCCGGCGAAGTAGATGAAGAGCCCGACCACGGCGGTGGCGGCGGCTCCGGCGAGATCGCTCAAGAAGCCAAAGCCCTGCGCGCCGGAGCGCTGCGTGAGCGCTGCGAGATCGGCCAGCGTCGTGGGCAGGGCCTGCGGGGCGTCAGGTGACGAGAGCAGCGTTTGCAGCGCGACCGTGGCGGAAGGCGAGGCCTTCACCGTGGCGAAGAGCTCCTGCGCGCCGGTGATGACGCCCACGCCGACCAGCGCGAGGGGCAGGGCGAGCACCACGAAGATGAGCAGCGAGAGCACCGCGGCTGCGCGGCGACGGCCTTTGAGGCCGTTTTCGAGGCGCACCAGCAGCGGGCGGGCGAGCGCGGCCGTCCACGCGGCGAGGAGCAGCGGGGGCCAAAGCGGCCAGATGACGAAGAGACTGGCTGCACAAAGCACCAGCAGCAGCCAACGGAGCGGATTCATCCCGTTTCACTACGCAGCAAGTGCGCCAGTGGGAGTCCCTGCAATTGCGGGGCACTGCGAACCGCGAAGGCATCAATCTGAGGCGGATCACTTCATGTTGATTGAGTGACGGGCCCCTCTCCCTTTTGGGAGAGGGACTTGGATCAACTGCCTCAGTTCACCCAGACGATGTTCTCTTTGAGCGAGAACCACTCGTTCACCTGCGGCGCATACCTCGCCTCGATCGCCGACCGCTTCAGCTTCAGCGTCGGGGTGAGCAGCCCGTTGTCCACCGTCCACTCCTCGCGCATCACGATGAGCTTCTCCAGCTGCTCATGGGGATCCAACTTCGCGTTGAGCTGAGTCAGATGCAGCTGCAGCAGCCGCGTCATCTCGACCTTGTCTTCCCCGCCGAGTGACTTCTTCCTCAAGTGCTCCGCCAGCACCACGAGCGCGAACGGCTGGGCCAGGTTCGCCCCCGACACGCACGCCTGCTCGAGCTCACCGCGCGAAAGCAGCTGGCTCTCGATCGGCGCGGGCGCGACGTATTTGCCCTTGCTGGTCTTGAAGAGCTCCTTCACGCGGCCGGTGATGGTGAGCTTGCCGCTGGCGTCGAGCTGCCCGCGATCGCCGGTGTGCAGGAAACCCTCGGCGTCGATGGTCTGCGCGGTGAGCTCGGGGTTCTTGTAGTAGCCCAGCATGGTGCCCGGGCTCTTCACCAGGATCTCCCCGGTGTCGGCGATGCGGCAGGTGACGCCGACCTGCGCACGGCCCACGGTGCCAGCGTTGTCGCCGCCGGGCTCTGCCACGTGGGAGATCGCCCAGTTCTCCGTCATGCCGTAGACCTCGCCGATCTTCAGGCCGAGCTGCCCGTACCACCGCAGCAGCTCGGGCGGCGTGGGTGCAGAACCGGTCACGCACCAGCGCACCTGGTCGAGCCCCAGCCCCTTGAGGATCTTCTTCTTCACCAACCGGTTGACGATCGGAATCTTGAGCAGCCGGTTGAGCTTGAGTTCCGGCATCTTGGTGAAGATGCCCGCCTGGAACTTGAGCCACAGCCGCGGCACGGTGCCGAACAGCGTGGGCCGGGCGCGCGCGAGGTCTTGCAGGAACGTCTCGAGGCCTTCGGCGAAGAAGACCTGGTAACCCACCTTGAAGTTGGTGGTCTCCAGCACGGCGCGTTCGGCCACGTGCGAGAGCGGCAGGTAGCTGAGCAGGCGATCGGAAGGCGTCATCTTCGCGAGGTCACAGAACGCAAAGCCCGAGGCCATCGTCTTGAAGCTGTGCATCACGCCCTTGGGCTCACCGGTGCTGCCCGAGGTGTAGAGGATGGTGGCCAGATCGTCGGCGGGGCGAGCGACCCGGCCCTGCAGCGGCGCGTGTTTGCCCACCAGCTCGTCCCACTTCGTCGCGTTCGGCACCGCAGGCGCCAGCGGCAACGCCACGCGGATCACGTTGGAAGGCAGGCCCGGCTCCATCGCGGGGAAGCCGTCGAGCTTGCCCACGAAGACCAGGCTCGCGCCGCTGTGCTCGAGGATCTGCTTGATGCTGGCCGCCGTGAGGGTGGGGTAGATCGGCACCGAGACGTGACCTGCGAGCCAGATCGCCAGGTCGGCCATCAGCCACCACGCCGTGTTCTTCGAGAAGATGGCGATGCGGCTCCCCGGCGGCAACGAGAGCGACTGCAGGTAGGTGGCCACCCGGCGCGCTTCGTCGAGCGCGGTGCCGAAGGTGTACGTCTTCACCTGGCCGCCACCCATCGGCTGCGTCAGCCACAGATCATTCGGGCGCTGCGCTTCGTGGTCTTGAATGAAATCGAGCTGAGTTTTCATGGGAGCCCCCCGGGGCACGAGTGAAGCGTTCGGCTCAGGGCTATATCGTGGTCATGCTCCGGTTGCTCGATGCAGACCTGCTGTGCACGCGCATCTTCGACGTGGCGGACACCATCAATCTGGAGGGCTGCCGGGCGTTGATCTCCAACGGCGGGGCGGGCATTCGCCGTTTGTCGCTCCGGCGTGAAGGCAGCGAGTTCATTCAGCTCTCCGACCCCCCGCTGTTGGTGGATCTGGGGACCCGGACTCTCACTGTTCAGGAGGCGGGCCGCGAAGTTCGGGTGAGCGCCGCGTTGTTCAATCACGGCGCCATCTCCATTTCGGTGCGCGTGCCCGTGCCGAAGGGCACCACCATCGACGAGCTCATCCCCGTCGCCGACGAGCTCTACGACAGCAAGCTGCTCGACGCCCTCGCGCTGGAGGAGGTCACCAAGCTGCGCAAGCTGCTTGCCCCTCACTGCGAGGGCCCTCACCTGTGGGAACAGACCGAGGGCTACAGCATCATCCTGGTGCGTGAGCTGGAGGGCCGGCCCACCGCTCAACAGGTGCTGGCGGCGCCCGGGCTGGCGAGGCTGCTGCTGGGCGAGAAGGGGACGCTCTCGGAGGCCGAAGAGCGCGAGGTGCTGGCGCGCCCTTTCAGTTACACCCCGTACGACCTGGCGATCTTCGAGTGGAACGCGACGTTCCTCTACGAGCCGTCGGGCAGCGAAGACATCGTCGACCTGCTGGAGATCGCCAACGCGCAGCTGCTCGAGCTCCGCTACTACGACCACGTGCTCGATGGAGAGTTGAAGCGCATGTACGAGGTGGTCGGTCAGCGGTCTGCGAGCTTGCTGTTCAGCCCGTACAAACGCCTCGCGCGCGAGCTGATGAAGACGCTCTTCGAGCTGTCCGAGTTTCTCGAGCGGGTGGAGAACTCGCTCAAGATCGTCGGCGATGTGTACCTGGCCCGCGTCTACGAAGGCGCGATGAAGGAGCTGCGCATCAGACACTGGTCGGAGCAGGTCACCCGCAAGCACCGGCTGCTGCAGCAGACCTATGGGTTGCTCAAGGGCGAGACCGATACGGGCCGCGCGTTGACGTTGGAGGCGATGGTGGTGCTGCTCATTTTGTTCGAGATCCTGATGGCCCTGTTCCGGGTCGGCGGCCACTGACGGGCCGTTCGGAGCGCCGGATGCCGTTCCTCCCCAGACTTGGAAGGGCGAACGCAGCACGCCCCCGTGATCGTCGTCACCGTGATCTGGCCGCTCCTGCTCAGCCTGCTCGTCACCCAGGCTGACGCAGGCACTGCACCATTCCCCGTGCGCATCGAGGGCAACCTCGTGCTGCCCGACACCGTCTACGCGAATATTCTGCAGTTCCCTGAAGGTGCTCGCCCCGACCTCGTGACAGCGGGCCAGCTCGCGGCACAAGTCCACGCGTTTCTCCTCAGCAGCGGCTACGAGCTGGCCGAGGTCTCCGCGACGGTCGACCCCGACGGCCTGACCCTGCACATCGACGAGGGCCAGCTCGAGCGGGTGATCTTTCGCGGCCGCTTCACCGTGCGCATGTTGCGCTTTCGGCTGGCGCTCAATCTGCCGCGCGAAGTGTTCAACCGGCCGCACCTCGAGCGCGAGGTGGCCGAACGCTCCGCGGCGTTGGGCATCGAGCCTCCGGTCTGGGAGTTGGTGGAGACCACGCCCCCTCCACACGAAAGCGCGCAGCTCGACGCCACGCCTTCGCTGTTGATCGCCGGGCGTGCGCTGGTTCGACCCGGCCGCCGCTACGAGCTGCGCATCACCTTCGGCCCACCCGCGTGGAACACCGGCGTCGGTCTCTCGGTGCGCACCAGCTACTTGAACGGCCTCGAGCTGGGCGTCAACACGCAGGGTGCGTCTGGCGCGCTGCACGACGATCGCTGGCGGGTCGCGCTCTCGGGCGGGCTGGCGCTGCGCAACGACATCCCTCGCAATCACGTCTACGTGTTCCCCTCGCGCGTGGCGGCTGAAGCGCTGTGGTACGCGCCACCGCTCGATGCCTCCGACACGCGCCCCTTCGTGCTGCTGTCGAGCGAGTTGCTGATCCGCCAGCGGCGTGACTTCGGTCT
This sequence comes from Archangium sp., assembly GCA_030695565.1. Lineage (GTDB taxonomy): Bacteria > Myxococcota > Myxococcia > Myxococcales > Myxococcaceae > Archangium_A. Next base: position 9,531 of record JAUYRZ010000067.1, on the reverse strand, counting down.
CGAGAGCTACCTCTCGGTGCGCACCGAAGTCTCAGGCAACGTTCAGCTGCACCCGCACCGGCTGATGACGCTGCAAGTGGGCGGGGGCCTGCAGCACTTCTGGGTCGGCGAGTATCACCTCGGCGAGGGCCGGCTCGAGGCAGGCATTCCGCTCGACGATGAGGCGCGCCTGCGTGCCTACGCTGACGCGAGGCTCGAGCTGACCTTCTTCGACGGAGCAGGCCGCTGGGATCGACGCCATGCGCTGGCGGTGCGAGGGCGACTCTCGGCCAACCTGGGGCGCTTCGACCTGCCGCTGTTTGGTGAAGCGCGGCTCGACTACCAGCTGGTGGTTCCTTTCGGCTGGCACGACCTCTGGTTGCGCGGGCGCGCCACGTGGATGGGCGGCGACGTACTCTTTCCTTTCGAAGAAGCGATGGGCCAACACCTGCCCGCGGTGTTCGGCGACGTGTGGCTGCGCAGCGCCGCGGGCGTGCGCATCGAGTACCGCCACAGCCTGCTGCGCGACGTGATCAAGGCCGGCGTCTTCACCAAGGGCCTGGTCTGGGGCGACGAGCAGCGAGACACGGGGCTCGCCATTCCGCGCGCGGGGGTGGGGGCGGGGCCGAGCGTGCACCTGCTGCTCTTCGGGTTCTTCCAGCTCGACCTGTTCGTCGACTTCGCCGTGTTGTCGAACGGCCGCTTCGGCGTGGGCTTACAGGTCTGGCTCAACAAGGTCTTCTGAGAACGAATTGCTCCGGTCCTCAGGGCGGAGGTGGCAAGGTTCGCGCGTGGATTGTCCCTCGTGTCAGGCCCGCCTCGACGACCCAGCTCTCTGCGCACAGTGCGGCTGGCCGCACTCGCTGGAGTCGACCCACGCGGGCAACACCGCGCCTGAAGTCATCGAAGGCAAGTGGGCCATCGAGCGCATGCTGGGCCAGGGCGGCATGGGTTCGGTGTTCCTGGCCAGAGATCTCGATCTGGGCCGCCGCGTCGCCATCAAGATGATGTCGAAGCACCTGCTGCACGAGGCCGACCTCGTGGCGCGCTTCGCCCGCGAGGCGCGCATCATGGCGCGACTCGACCACCCGAACCTCGTGCCCGTCTACGCGGTGGGCGAGCACGGCGGCACGCCGTTCATCGTGATGAAGTTTCTCGAAGGGTCGACGCTCTCCGACCTGCTCAACGAGCACCAGCGGCTCGGGCACGACCAACTGCTGCCGATCTTGAAGCAGATCTGTGAGGGCTTGCAGTTCATGCACGGGCAGCAGGTGGTGCACCGCGACCTGAAGCCCGCGAACATCTTCGTGTCGCCTGACGGACACGTCACGCTGCTCGACCTCGGCGTCGCGCGCGAAACCAACAACACGATGACCCGCACCGGCATGCTCATGGGCACGCCGCGCTACATGGCGCCTGAGCAGATCACCGGCCGGCACGCGACCGCCGCCACCGATCTCTACGCACTCGCAACCATCTGCTTCGAGCTGGTGACCGGCCGGCCCGTCTTTCACGCAGAGACCGACTTCGAGCTGATGCGGCTGCACGTCGACTCTGTGCCGCCCGACGCCGCGACGTTGATCGCCTTGCCGCCGGGCGTGGGCGAGGTGCTGCAGAAGGGCCTCTCGAAGGACCCCGCCCAGCGCCACGCTTCGGCGCGGGACTTCTACCGGGCACTCGAGGCCGCGTGGACCAGCGGGCCGCCGATACCCGTCGCGGGCGCGTCCAAGCGTGTGGTTTCAGTGCACGCCCTCGCGACACCGCGGCCGGCATCGGCCAGGACCGCGCCGCCTGCCGCAGAGAAGGAGATCGACGTTCCGCGCAGCCGCTGGCCGGTGCTGATTGCCTCCAGTCTCGTCGTGATCGTCGTCGTGGGCGGGCTTGTCGCGTGGGCGCCGTGGTCGTCTGCGGGCACGGCGGTCGTCGAGCAGAAGCCCCTCGTCGAGCCGAACCCCGTCGTGCCGACCACGCCCGTCGCGGACAAACTGCCCGTCGCGGACAAACTGCCCGTCGCCGACAAACTGCCCGTCGCCGATAAACTGCCCGTCGCCGACAAACTGCCCGTCGCCGACAAGCTGCCCGTCGCCGACAAGCTGCCCGTCGCCGACAAACTGCCCGTCGCCGACAAGCTGCCCGTCGCCGGCAAACTGCCCGTCGCCGGCAAGCTGCCCGTCGCGGACAAGCTGCCCGTCGCGGACAAGCTGCCAGCTGACAGGCCCAGCCTCCGGGGGAGCGCCGAGGTCACCTTCGTCGCCAAGGCCAGGGGCGGCCCGGTGCCCGCGTACGTCGACATCGACGGCGAGCGGCAGCAGGCGACGCCCTTCGTTCAGTCCTTGAGAGCTGGCCCGCACCGGGTCGTCTTTCGTCGCGTTGGTGCGGAGCCGGTCTCCCGTGACATTACGGTCGTCGCGGGAAAGCCGCTGAAGGTGCTCGTGGAGATGGCTCAATGAATCGATTGTTGGTGCTGTGTTTTCTGGTGCCGGGTCTCGTGTTTGCGCAGTCGCTGTCGGAGGCTGAGAGCCTCTACGGCGACGGCGACTTGAAGCTCGCGCTCAAGATGGCCGACCAGGTTTTGACGCGCACCAGCGACGCGCGCGAGACCGGGCGGCTGCAGGTCTTGCGTGGGCTGGTGCTGCTCGCGCAGGGGAAGAAGGACAAGGCGCGCGCAGCGTTCGTGCTCGCGCTGCAGGCCGACGGCGAAGTGAAGCTCGACAAGGAGCGGGCACCTCCCGCGGCGCTGGCGCTCTTCGACGAGGCCCGCGAAAGCGTGCCGCCAGGCTCTGTCGAGGTGTCGACGACGCTCTCCCGGGCCACCCTGCGCATCGACGGCGCCGATTTCGGCCCCCTGCCCTTGACCACGAAGCTCACCATCGGCCGACATGCCCTTGAGGCGACGGGCGCAGACGGGCAGGTGAGCCGCGCTGAAGTGCTCGTGAAGAGCGGCCAGGCCCAGACGGTGCAACTCGACATGTCGGCCCCAGTCGACACAGGGCGGCAGGTCGCCACCTTGGTTCCCCCTCCGCTTTCCCAGCCCGTCACGTTCACCGAGCCGCCCTTCACCACCTCGACGGGCTCGGCCACGCTCCTCGACGAGCCCGTACCGCGCGCGATGATGACCTGGTGGGGTCTCATTCCGCTCTCTGTCATCGCGATCGTGGGCTGGATGCCGCCCGTGCTCTTCTCGGCCGAATTCACCGCGGTTTACGGGGGCCTTACGAGCATCGCGGCCATCGGCCTGGTGGGTCTGGGCGTCGCCTTGCTGGTGGGGTCGGCGGTGCACACCGACCTGGTGAACGGCAAGTCGCCGCGCATGGAATTGTGGGGGCTCATTCCGCTCGGCATCGGCTTCGCAGCGGCCATCGCGACCTTCGCGACATTGCCGTGGTTGGATCCTTTCGGCACCCAGGGAGCTGCCATCACCTTCGCGTCCATCGCGATCCTTGGGCTCGGCATCGGCGGAGGCATGCTCATCGGCAACGCACTGGGGCTGGCCCCCACCGCACCGAAAGTGTCCTTCTTCGCACTCCCACAGGGCGGCGGCGGGCTGACGGTCGTTGGTCGCTTCTGACGCCCCGCCACTTCTGAAACCACCGTGCCGCTGAACGAATGAACGATCGTTCAGCGGCACGAGACACCTTCAGCGAGCCGAACGGCGGCGGCGCAGGCCCAGCATCAGCAACCCGAGCAGGCCGGTGAATCCACCCACCGAGCTGCAACCCGCGTTGCCACCGGCGCCCTGCAACCGTGCACGGGTCACCGGCACTGCGTTCTCCGGCAACACGCAGCGGCCCACGGTGGTGTCACACATCGGCGCCGAAGCCGGGCAGTTGAGGTCTGCGTCGCCCGAAGGTGCACCTGCCACCAACCGGCTGCTCGCCTCTTCGACCTCGTCACTGATGCAGTCGTTGTCGCTGTCGACGTCGCGGAAGTCGGCCAGGCCATCACCGTCGGTGTCGATCGGCTGGGCGGGGTTCTGACCCGCTTCGGCCGCGTCGTTCACCCCGTCACCATCGGAGTCGGTGTCGAGGACGTCGGTCACCCCGTCACCATCGGTGTCGGTGCCGTTGGCCGTGCTGCCCCGCTCGACCGCGTCGGGAATGCCGTCGCCGTCGGAGTCGGTGTCCTGGTAGTCGGGCTTGCCGTCGTGGTCGCTGTCGACCGGGTGCTTCGCATCAGCGCCGGCTTCGAGCGCGTCCACCAGGCCATCGGCGTCGCTGTCGGTGTCGAGCGCGTCGATGACGCCATCACCATCGGTGTCCACCCCGAGCTCCACGCCGTCGGGAATGCCGTCGCCATCCGAGTCGACGTTGGTGCGGGCCGTACCGAACGCCAGCTCTTGCGCGTCGGTCACGCCGTCCCCGTCGGAGTCGAGGTCGAGGTAGTCGGCCAGGCCGTCGCCGTCGGTGTCGACCGCGAGCTCGACGGAGTCGGGGTAGCCATCGCCATCGGAGTCGAGGTTGCGGTAGTTCGGCGCGCCTTCGGTGAGGTCGCGAATGCCGTCGCCATCGCTGTCGCCATCGAGGGCATCGACGACGCCGTCGTGATCGGTATCGACCACCACGCCACCGTTGCTCTCGACCTCATCGCCGATGCCATCGCCATCGCTGTCGCCCTGCATCGGGTCGAGACCCAGCTGCAGCTCGAGCCGGTCGACCAGGCCGTCGCCGTCGCTGTCCAGCTCGCAGATGCCCGCGGCGACCGTCGCCGAGGTGCAGAACTGCGAGGCCGGACACCCGTTGCCGTTGAGGCCGCGGCAACCGTTCACGCAGGTGCGCGTGGTGGGCTCGCAGATGTCGCCGCTGCTCAAGCCACCGCAGTCCGCGTCGGTGGTGCAGGGCACGATGCAGGCGCCCGTGGCCACGTTGCACGCGCCGCCCACTCCACAGTTGTCGCTCGGGTTGCCACGAGGCATCGAGGCGTCGGTGGAGAAGAAGGGCTCGTCGATGTCGGGCATGCAGTCGTTGTCGCTGTCGAGGTCGAGCAGGTTGAGCGTGCCGTCGCCATCGGTATCGGCGAACACACCCGAGATGATGCCGCGCTCGACGCTGTCGGGAATGGTGTCGCCGTCGCTGTCGAGATCGATGAAGTCAGGGTGTCCATCGAGGTCGGAGTCGCGCGGCACGCTGGTCGGGCCCTTCTCCCAGGTGTCGGTCAGGCCGTCACCGTCGGAGTCGAGGTCGCGCCAGTTGCCCAGGCCGTCGTGATCGAAGTCATCCGACGACTCGCGGAAGTCGGCGATGCCGTCTTCATCGGAGTCGAGGTCGAGCACGTCAGGCGTGCCATCACCGTCGGTGTCCACCAGGGTGCCGGTGAGGTTCGTTTCGAGCTCGTCGCTGATGAGGTCTCCGTCGGAGTCGAGGTCGCGGTAGTCAGGCGTGCCATCGGCATCGGAGTCGCGCTGCGCGGTCAGGCTCGCACCACGCTCCCAGCTGTCGGGCAGCCGATCGCCGTCGCTGTCGACGTCGATTCAGTTCAGGGGCTTGCGCGACTCCGGACTGGGCTCCGACATGTGCGTCAACGTTCCGGCGATCGCCGTGAGGTGAGCTTCGACCTCGTGAAGCTGATCCCGACCCGCCCACCCGCTGCCTCCCTCTCCCCGAGGGGGAGAGGGTCGGGGAGAGGGCTGATCAGCGGCTGCCCGCCAGCGCGAGCCGTTCACGATGCTTGGAAGGCGCGCGCACCTCGAGGTACCGCAGCACCTTCTCCCTCACGAGCGGGCGCACGCGCCAGAACGCCGTGCTCGGATCCCGAATTGACGGCTCGCGTTCGAACCAGTCGACGATCTTCCCCACGTCTTCGCCCGGGAAGAGCGGCCCCAGCGTGTCTTCGTCGACGCGCTCGAGGTAGCAGATGCGCTCGAACCACTCGCGCTCGCGGGGCGACATCCACCGCGTGGTGCGATCGAAGAACTTGCGCAGGAACAACGCGGAGTCCGCGCCCGCCGCGCCCGCCTCTTCGATCGCCAGGGTCAGCAGAAAGGGGTAGCCCTGCGTCGCCTCGTACAGGGCGCGCCTGCGTTCTTCTGGAACGCCCGCCTGGGCGAGCAGCTGCGTGGCCGTCGGTTCGTCGAACGCCGAGAGCTTTACGGGCGGGCGCAGGTACTGCTTGCTGTGTTGCGCCCACCCTTCGTGCGTCGCCTCGAGGTCGTCGCGGCAGAGCACCACCATCACCGTGTCGAAACCCGCCGCAGCGAGTCGAGGCACGAACGCCCCGACCAGAAACTCGCTCAACAAGGGAGAGAGAATTTCGTAGTCGTCGATCACCAGCAGCAGCCGTTTCGCTCCGTCGATCTGGCCGTGGAGAAACGTGAGCCTGTCTTTGGCCTGGTAGCCGCCGATCGCCGCCGAGAGGTCGGTGACCAGCTGCTCGGCGGTGAAGGCGAAGAGCTCGCGGCGCACCCGGTCTTGATCAGCAAAGCCCAGAATCTGCCGCAGCCTTCCCACCCCTTCCGTGAGGCTCTTCAGCTCGCGCGCCTGCTTCCACGCGAAGTCGAGCGCGCGCTCCACGTCTTCTTCATCGAGGGCCTGGGCCCCCTGGAGCGCGACCTGCCCCACCTTCGCGGCCGCCCCCAGCCACCCGGTGAGCCGACCCGAGGCGACCTTGAGATGACGTGATCCGTTCGGCACCGCGGCGTTCAGCACGTGACCTGCCTTGAGCAATGCCAGCACGGAGTCTCGAACCAGGTCGGGCACGCCGCTTTTCTTCAGCTCGGCGGAGGCGCGCTCGATCACCTCCCGATGCAGCTGCGCCACGCGCCGCAAGTGGGGGAAGTAGTCCTTCTTCGGATCCGCCGGCGGCGGCAGGCTGCGGCGAAAGAGCTGCTCCAGTACGGCGAAGAAGTCGGAGCGGGCCTCGATGTTGGCCGCGTTCACCGACAGGTGCACGTACCCCGCAGCGCCGAGCTCGAAGTCGGCCAGCACGTGCGAGAGGAGGAAGCTCTTCCCCACGCCCCCCGGCCCGCTGATGGAGCAGATGTTCAGGCCGCGCTGGGGCGACTCCAGCAGATGCCTCAGCTGGGCGACCTCCGAGGGCCGATTGCTGCCTGCTTCGTTCATCTTCCCAACTTCCCCGGCTTCGCCGCGCAGGGAAAGCTCAGAAACGTGAAGCCGCGCGGGCATTGAGTACACTGTGGTTCCTCGCTTCATGACCGACCCCGTTCGCCGCTTCGGCGACTTCCTCATTCAGCAGGGCCTCGTCACCGAGGGACAGGTGCAGGAGGCGCTGGCCCTGCAGCCGTTGACCGGCAGCCGCGTCGGTGAGTCGCTGCTCTCGTTGGGTTACTTGACCCGCGGCCAGCTGCAGCGCGCCTTGTCGCTCGCCGTGCAGAAGGGCGACGCGGTGGTGCTCGATCGCCCGCCGCTCGGGGAGATCCTCGTCGGGCTCCGCTACGTGAGCGAAGCGCAGGTGGAGGCGGCCCTCGCTTCGCAGCAGAAGACCGGCAAACGCATCGGCGAGGTGTTGGTCGAGCAAAGCGCCCTCGATCACAAACAGCTCTACGAAGCGCTGGGGCTGCAGGCCCGCATGTCGCCCAGCCCGCCCGAGCCCGCGAGCACCACCGAGACCGCGGTGCCCGCCAACGGCCTTCGCCTGATGGTGATCGACGACAGCGAGCTGGCGTGCGCGCTGGTGCAGGAGGCGCTCACCGCGCAGGGCTACGAGGTCACCTGCTTCAACGATCCGTTCCTCGCGCTCGAGCAGATCGACGTCATCAAGCCGCACCTGGTGCTGACCGATCTCGACATGCCCGGCATCGATGGCAGCGAAGTCTGCCGAAGGCTCAAGACGGGCCCCACCCACTCGTTGCCGGTGATCATCCTCACCGCCAACGACGCCGACACGCAGCGGGTGAAGGGCCTGCGTGAAGGCGCCGACGACTACGTGAACAAGGGCGCTTCGATGGAAGAGCTCGGGGCGCGCGTCGAGACGGTGCTCCGCCGCACGCGCGAGACCGAACGCATGCGAAGGCTCTTCGCGCGGTACACCTCCGACGCGGTGGTCGAGGAGATCCTCCGGCACGGCGACATCGTGCTCACCGGTGAGAAGCGCGAAGTGACCGTGCTGTTCGCCGACCTCCGCAACTTCACCGCCTTCGCCGAGTCGCGCCCTCCTGAAGAAGTGATGCGCATGCTCAACGACGTGCTCGGCCGGCTCGCCGACGCGGTGCTGGAGTGGGGCGGCACGCTCGACAAGTTCCTGGGGGACGGGTTGATGGCGGTGTGGGGCGCGCCGGTTCGTCATGAAGACGACGTCGCCTCAGCGGTGAGCGCGGCGCTGCGCATGCACGCTGAGCTGCGAGCCTTGAATGCGCTCGACCCCGAAGGGCCGCAGTTCGAGCTGGGCATCGGGCTCAACACCGGGCCGGTGCTCGCCGGCAGCCTGGGGAACGCCCGGCGCACCGAATACACCTGCATCGGCGACACGGTGAACGTGGCCAGCCGGCTCTGCGCGCTCGCGGGCCCCGGCGAGGTTCTGGTCGGCGAAGGCACCGCCACCGCGCTCGCTCACGTCGGCACGCTCGAGCCGCTCATTCCGGTGCGCGTGAAAGGCAAGACCCACCCGGTGCCGCTCTTCCGTGTCACACCGGAGCTCGACGATGCGCTCTCCGCGCAGCGGCGCTTTTAGAATCCAGTTAGAAAGAAGCCGATGACCTACTCGCTCGACGCGCTCAAGAAGAACCGGGTGTCTGCGCTGCTCTACGGCGGCACCGAAGCCGATCGCCGCGCGCTCGCCGTCGCCGCGACGCAGGAGATCGCCGGTGCCGGGTTGATTGAAGCCAAAGATGCGGCCTCGCTCGAGCGTGCGGTCACCAATTCCCGCGCGGTGGTCTACGTGCCTGACGTGACCGTGCTGCCCCCGGTCACCCAACGTTTCGTGGTGCGCATCCTCCGCGAGCGGGAAGAGCGCCCCAAGCTGGTGCTTGGTCTGCCCACTTCTCCGGAGACCGCGGCCCAGAAGGGGGGCCTGACCGAAGACCTGCGCTACTGGCTCACCCACTCCACGGTCGACGTGAAGGCCCGCGCCAGCCGGCGGTAGTAGGGGAGAGGTTGGCAGTTGAAGTCGAGGGCCTGCGCTGGCAAACACAGAAGCATGTCTACCGACTCCATGGACGACCGCCGCAAGGCTCTCGAGGAACAGTTCTTTCAGCAGCACGAGAAGGAACTCGTCCAGAAGCTCAAAGACGCCGCCGCGAGGGAGACCTCGAAGGACGAGCTGCAGAAGCTCACGGGCATCACCGACGAAAAGGTGCTGGGGGCGCTCTCCGACCTGAAGCTGGGCGGCGCGGCCACCCTGGTGATGTCGCTCTACCCGGTGATCGAAGTTGCGTGGGCCGATGGCGCCATCGACGCGAAGGAGCGGGAGGCGATCATGGAGGCCTCCAAGAGCATCGGCCTCGAGAAAGCGAGCCCCGCGTACGAGTTCCTCGGCAAGTGGATCGCCGAGAAGCCCGAGCAGAGCTGGCACACCCTCTGGGTCGACTACGTGAAGGCCCTCGTCGCGCACATGAAGCCCGACGACAAGGCGCTGCTGAAGACCACCGTGCTGGGCCGCGCA
>JAUYRZ010000121.1 GCA_030695565.1 Archangium sp. | reverse complement strand
CTTCGCTCGACTCAACGCCGCTGGCTTCACCCGCTTTCGCCGCAAGGGGACTCGACGCGTTTCCACCGAGTTCGCCCTCATGTGCTCAGCCCACAACATCAGACTCTTCGTGGGTCGCTGGAGGGCTGCTGTCGTCGTTTTCTACGCCGTCCGCCTTCGCCACGGCGCTTGGTGCTTCGGTTTTTCCGTCAGCGTGGAAATGGCCTCCTGAGCCACTCCTGATCCACTTACCTTCGTCACCCGCCGCGACCTGTCCGCGACGGGCTATTTCACCGCTCTCTTCGGGAGAGGGTCAGGGTGAGGGCCTCACTTCTTCACCAACGCCTCGAGCGCCTCGCGCGTCTGTTCACCCGAGAGTCGCGCGCGCTCTTTGCCATCCGCGTAGAGCACGAAGACCGGCACGCCCTGCACCTTCTCACGCGCCGCCAGCGCTTCGCTCGCATCGAGGTCGACCTTGATCACCTTCACGCCCTTCAGCGCGTCGACGATGGGCCCCATCTTCTGACACGGGGTGCACCACTGGGTCTGGAAGTCGACCAGCACGCGCTTCTCCTTTTTGATCAACGCGTCGAATGCTTCCGGCGTCAGGCCTTCGCCTGAAGAGACCGGCGCCGTCGCGTTCTCCAGCGGCAGGCCTGCTGCCGACCACGCGCCGATGCCGCCGCTCAGGTTGTAGACCCTGGTGAAGCCGAGCTTCGTCATCAGCGCCGCGGCCTGGGCGCTGCGGCCCCCCTTGGCGCAGTAGACGAAGACCGGTTTGTCTCTCGCGATGAGAGAGACGCGCTGCTCGAACTTCGGGGCGTTGAAGTCGATCACGCTCGCGCCGGGCAGCTTGCCTCGCGCGACTTCTCCGGGCGTGCGTACGTCGAGCACCAGGCCGTGTTGCGCTTCGAGCTGCTGCTTGAATTGTGCGGGGGCGAGATCTTCCGCGTGGGCCAGTGTGGCGGTGAGCAACAAGGTGATCAGTGGGACACGCATGGGTCAGCCCTCTCCCGGAGGCAGGTGTTTTCGGTTCTTCTCGATCAACGCGAGCGGGAAGAGCAGCAGGTACAGCAGCGACATCGACACGGTGAAGAGGAACCCCGTCACCGCGGCGCCCGCTCGCAGCCAGCCGCGTTTCAGTTCCCACGCGCGTGCGCCGGCCAACGAGCCGCCCAGCGCGGTGGACAACGCCAGCGAATAGCGCTCGTGCTGCGTCTCGTCTTTCATCACCGCGTCGAGCAGGGCCTTCGTCTTCGGATCCGCCCGGGCTGATCCTTCCAGCTGCTGCAGCTCATCGCGGAACAATTGCATCTGCGCGCGGCCGCGACGTTCCCCCAGGTGCACGAAGGCGATGAACCGCGCTTCGCCCAGCCGGGTAAACAGGTGCTCGAAGTCTGAATGAAAGAGGGCCGGGTCGGCCGCGCGGGAGGGGTCGAGCTCGAGCGCCCGCAAGGTGAACATCTTCGCGTGCCTCGCTTCGTCGACCGCGTGCGCGAGGTACTGCGCCTTTCGCGGGAGATCGACCGTGGCGTTGGCGGCCTCCATCATGTCGTAGAAGCTCGACCGTTCCGCCCGCGCGAAGGCCAGCAGCATGCGCGAGGTGGAGCCAGGGCTCCTCCAGCGCAACGGCCGCATCAATCGCGCGAGGAGAAGCATCGCTGGGCACCTTACTCTTTCAGCGCGGCACCTGGTTCTGGCCCTCGTGCGCGTCAGACTTCTTCTTCAGGTCTGCGGTTTCGATCGGCACGGCCGGCCCCTCACTTCACTTTCGGACTTCCCTTCTTGCGCATGAACTCGGTCATCCTGCCATCGAGCCACTCGAGCGCCTCTCCCTCATTTCGAAAGGAGTCGGTGTTGTGGTTGCCCGTCACCCGCAAGGTCAAGCTGGCGGCCATCCGCGCGAGGGCCGAGGAGAGGATGACCGCCACCGGGGGCGGGTTGTGCGGATCCGGCTTCTGGCTCCCCAGGACCTTCTTCACCTCGCTCGAGACGCCGGTGACGTTGCCCACCACCAGGTGCCCGAAGCCGTCGTACTTGCCGCCGGGGATGACCTTCTGGATGTAGCCCTGCGCTTCGGCCACGGTGACTTCGGTGATGAAGTTCGTGCGCACGACGGGGTGGCCTGACTTGGTCTTCGTCTCGCTTACGTCGATTGGCACGGGCGCATTCCGCTCGCATCGACCCTTCAGCGCAAGCGAGATCCCCTCTCCCTCGGGAGAGGACTTCGAAGCCTCACAAAGCCGCCTGCAGGAGGTCGACCGCCCGCCCCAGCTCGGCCTCGTTGAAGCGCGCGAACACCAGCCGCAGCGCCCCCGGTTCATCCCCCTCGAACGTGTAGCGCGCCCCCGGGTGCACCGAGACCCCGCGCGCCAACGCCCGCTTCAACCACCGCTGCACGTCGACGCGCTTCTTCACCTTCGCCCAGACGGCGATGCCACCCGAGGGCACCTCCCAGGTGAGCGTGTCGCCGAGCTTCGCCTCGAGCCTGCGCACCAGGAAGTCGCGCCGCCCGCGGTACACGCCGCGCATCTTGCGCACGTGACGCTGCAGCTCTCCCTCGTCGAGCAGCTCGGCCACCGTCGCCTCCATCGGGTGATCACCCTGGCGATCCATCACCGCGCGCAAGCGCACCAGCCGCTCGGCCAGCCCGGTGGGCGCGACCACGAAGCCCAGGCGCAGCCCCGGTGCGAGCACCTTCGAGAGCGTGCCGACCGACGCCACCACGCCCGCGTCATCTGCGCTGGCGAGCGGGAGCACCGGCCGGCCCTCGTAATGAAACTCGTGGTCGTAGTCGTCTTCGATGATCAGCAGGCCGTGCCGCTTCGCCAACGCGAGCAGGGCCAGCCGGCGCGCTGCGCTCATGGTGACCGTGGTGGGGAACTGGTGGTGCGGCGTCACGTAGACGGCGCGCAGCCGCTTGCGCCTGGAGAGCTTCTCCAGCGCAGCGATGTCCAGGCCGTCGGCGTCGATGGGCACTGGCACGAGCTGAGCCCCGGCCAGCCGCAAGGCCTCCCAGGCGGGCCGGTAGCCGAGCGCCTCCACGGCGACGAATTCACCGGGCCGCAACACGGCGCGCGCGAGCAGATCGAGCGCCATCTGACTGCCGCGGGTCACCACCAGTTGTTGCGCCGTGGCGGGCACGCCGCGCACCTCCGAGAGCATCTGGGCCAGGGCCGTTCGCAATGCGGGGTGACCACCGGGTTCGCCGTACTCCAGCAGGCGCCGGCCGCCCCGCCGCACCACCCGGCGCCAGGTGCGCGCGATGAGCTCGACGGGAACGAGGCGGGGATCCGGCGTGCCCGCGGAAAAGTGCAGCACGCCAGGCGGCAGCGTGAACGGCCGGGAGCGCAGAAAGTCGGGTTCGGGCGGCAGCGCGATGCCCAGCGGGGCGAGGCCTTTGGCGGCGACGGCGGCGAGCTCTTCGGGCAACGCTTCGCTCACGAAGGTGCCACGCGTGGGCGAGGTGGTGACCCAGCCCTGCGCCTCCAGCTCGGCGATCGCGGCGAGCACGGTGTTGCGATTGAGGCCCAGTTCTTCGGCCCATGGCCGGCTGCCGGGCAGTCGTTGTCCTGGCTTCAGGCGGCCGCGCCGGATGTCGCGCATCACGCCGCGAGCGATGCGCAGGAAGACCGGGCCGGTGCCTTCAGGCTCGAGCGTCAACTTCCAGCGGGTCATTGACGGGGTCTTACCTCGGCCTGTGGAGCGGGGAGAGATCGGTCGGCAGCCCCGGTGAGGGGCCCACCTGATTGCTCGACGCTCTTCGCAGCAACATCTCGGTGGTCGCGTACGGGCGCGGCGGCAACGAGGTGAGCGGAACGAAGCCGAAGCCCTCATAGAGCGACTGCGCATCACGCGTCCCCAACCGCACCACGCTGCAGCGCCGCACCGCTGGATGATCCAGCAGCAGCCGCATCAACACCTTGCCCAGACCGCGCCCTCGCCAGTCGGTGCGCACGCACACGTCGTAGACCCACGCGTACTTCCCACCGTCTGCCAGCGCGCGCGCCGTACCGATCAACACGCCCGCGTCGTCCTTCACGCCGACCCACGCCGTCGAACCGAGGTGTGCGCGCACGAGCTCTTCCCGGGTGAAGACGTCGTTCCAATACTCTTTGCTGAGCACCTCAGCCGCAGCCGATGCGTCTTCGGGCGGGAGCCAGGCGTGCAGGGTGGTGCCTTCGGGCGCGGCGAGGAAAGCCGGCACCGGGGTCTGCGGGTTCGCCTCTCGGATCAGTTCGATCGCGCGCGCGTCACCGACGCCACCTCGCCCCCACAGCTTGCCCAGCAACATTTCGCGCTGATCAGGCGTGCGGTTCTGCGCGAGCTTGGCCTTGGTGGTCAGCCCGTCGAGCGGAAGACCCGCGATCAGCAGGCCTTTGACCTGAGCGCGATACAGGGGTGAGTCATGGTCGAGCGGCACGTAGCCGCCTTCGGGTTGCAGCTTCTCCATCAGACGCTGGAGCACCCGCGCCTTGCGCACCGGCTCTTCGATCGCCTGCAGCACCCCGTGCGCCTGCGCAGAGCGGTAGAGCGTGGTGGCCGGGCACGCCTTCTGGGGATCCATGAAGTAGCTCGGCAGTCGCGTCACGGTCTCTTCCACCGAAGCGACCACGGGCCGGCCGACCAGCGAGGTCTTCTCGCCTGCAGGTGAGCCGTGAAAACAGATCCACCCTTCGTCGACCACGCCGTTGAGGCTCTTGAGCACCGGCTGGCCTTCGGTGCCGATGCCTGCCACCTGGATCACCTCGAGCTCGCTGAACAACCGCTTCCCCAACGCTTCGCTGGCGTGGAATTCCTGTCTGCGCATGGGTGGAAAGTGGCGCGATGCTGGACCAGTCGGGAGGTCCAGTTTTGACAAGTCAGCTAGACCACTTTGTCTCTTTCATGTCGCTTCGCCTCGGCGCATCTTGTGCTGCGCTCGCCCAGCGTTCCGCTGGACCGGCTTCGCTCCGGAAACTCAGTCGTCTCTCAAGATTCGATTGAGGGAGATCTCCAGGTTGCTCTGCAGTGCGCCGAGCAGGCTGTTCAGATCGCTCTGGGTCAGCTTGAGCCGCTGCGCCAACCGCGCCCGCGTCTGTTCCATCAATTGATCTCGCGCGGCGTTCAACCACCTCGCGGCCGTCGCGCGGTGCGTGCCGTACATCGTGCCGATCTGATCAATCGACAGTCGATCCACGTACGACAACCGCAACACGTTGCGCTCGCGGCTCTCGAGTGACGCCAGCGCCTCGCGAAACGCCACCGCGAAATCTTCCCGGTGCTGCGCGCGCACGTAGTCGAGCTCGAGATCCCGCCCCGCAAAGGGCACCGCGTCGAGCAGGCCTTCGTCTTGAACTTCGCGCGCCGTGTCGCGCTTGTGATTGAGCGCCAACCGCAGCGCCACCGTGCGCGTCCACGCCTGCAACGAGCCCAGGCCGGAGTACTCCGCCAGCTTGGGTGTCGAGCCGACCAGGAGGCGTTCACGCACCCGCTGCCTGACCTCGTCGACGAACGAGGCGCTGGGGTCGACGCCTTCGACCGCCTTGTCCACCCGCGCAATGAACTGTTGTTCGAAGGCGGTCAGCGCTGGTGGATCACCTGCCAGGCACGCGCAGGCGAGGAACAGCTCGGTTCCACGCACCTGCTCGAGCGGCCCGCTGCTCTTCGCGCGGAGATGATCGATGAAGACCAACTCGTCGAGGCGCACCAACGGCCACTGCGCCCGCGCGGCGTTGACCAGCGTGGCCAGCGCATCAGCGAGCGGCTCGTCGCGGGATTGAGGCTGGTAGCGCTCCAGCAGCTTCCACTTGTCCACGGCGATCAGTGTAACCCCAGCAGTGGCAGAGTCGGCGCCCGGCGCGTCGCACCGGCTCGAGTCCGCCATCGCGGTGAGCGCTCGAAATGCGACCTGAAATGGGAGCCCGTGTCTTGGGGCGAACCCGCATCAGGAGCTCGCATGAATCGCCTCTCGACCCTCTTTGTCCTCTCGTTCTCGCTGGTTGCGCTGGCAGGACCCCGTGAAGACGCCGTCTCGCAGGCGCTCGACGCGGTCACGGACGCGCAGGACGAAGCGGAAGACGCGACGGGCAGCTGCAAGCGCTCGCTCAAGCAGCTCGACGCGCTGGGCGACAAGCTCTCCTCGCTCAAGAAGGACGCGACCGACAAGGGCCTGACCCGCGCGAAGGAGCTGGCGGAAGACCTGAGCGACGCGGCCAGGGAGGACTGCAAGGGCTCGCTCGCCAAGCGCGTGCGGAAGTCGCTCGGCAAGGCGGTCGGTCACCTCGAACGCGCACAGGAAGAGAAGGTCGCTTCGGCCTCAGCACCCGCAGGCAATGGAACGCAGCAGGGCGCCAACGTGCTGGTGAACCTGGCCGGCGGCATCGGCGCGCTCTTCGGTGGAGCCCAGTCGAAGACCAGCACCAACAAGACCGAGACGAGCAGCAGCAGACGCACCGAAGAGATCAACGGCAAACCCATCGACGGCGATGACGATGAGTCGCCCGCGCCGCGCAAGAACGCGAAGAAGGAAGCGCCTTCACGCGGTGGTTTCCAGGCGACCTGCAGCAAGAACGCCGACTGCGACTCGAACACCTGCTTCGTCGGCAAAGGCAACCTCGGGTACTGCACCAAAATGTGCAACTCGTTCTCGGACTGCCCGAGCTTCTGGGAGTGCAAACGCGCCGCGAACGCGCCTCAGAACATCTGCATGCAGGACGACTGAGCATGAAAGCCATCACGGTGTGGTTGCTGCTCCCCTTGTCGGCTGTCGCGGGGAGCAAAGGTGCGCTGCGCGCGCTCGAAGAAGCGCAAGAGCTGGTGGAGGCCTCCGACGCCGAGTGCAGCAAGCGGCTGGGCAAGAAGCTCGAGGCGCTCGAAGGTGAAATCGAAGACGGTCTCTCGTCACGCAAGCTGCGCGTGCAGGTTCGCGAGGTGCGCTCGTTCGCCGAAGACCGCTGCCCGAAGAGGCTCGCGGCGAAGGTGAAACGCGCGCTCGCGGCGCTCGAAGGTGATGACGACGACGATGAAGACGACCGCCGCCCCCGCCGCCGGCGCAGCAGCGATGACGACGAGGAGGACGAGGCTCCCAAACGCCGCGCGGTGCCGTTGCGCGATTGTGGAACGGGCCCTGATCCCGGCTGCAACCTGCCCGGCACCGCCGCGATGGATGCGGTGAGCTTTCGGGGCCTCGTCAGCTCGCTGTCGTCGACGCAGAACGAGTTGACCAGGCTCGAACTCGTTCGCAATGCGCTGAGCGCCCAGCGGATCACCGCGATGCAGCTGGGGCCTCTGCTCGATGCGTTTCAGAACGAGCTGCTCCGGCTCGATGCCGCGAAGGCCGCTGCGCCGCGGTTGGTGGATCCCCAACACGCGCTCGTTCACTCCGGCAAGTGGCGCAACAGCCTGCTCGCTGCCGACTTCTCCCGACTCCTGGCCCGCTAGAACATGAAAGCCTTCACCATGAACCGCTTGCCGCTGCTGCTGTCTCTCGTCGCCACGATCGCTTCTGCCCAGAACGCCGCGCTCAGCGTGAGCTGCGGTGAGTGCGGGGTGTTTCAGGCCATTCAGGTCGTGTTCGACGGCCAGGACATGGGCACCAACCAGCCGATGCGCATCACGGAGATTTCTCCCGGTGAACACGAGGTGAAGGTGATCAAGTGGAAGTCGCCCTTCGCCACCGAGGTGCTCTACACCGGCATGGTCAACTTCCCCGCGGGCACCGAGCTGCGCGCGAAGGCCACCAGGGGCAAGCTCGATGTCTACGGCAAGGGCACGTACACGCCGCCCGCGCCGGTGGTGACCGGGCCCACCGCCGAGCAGATCAACGCGGCGCGCGGCTTCATCGACGAGGCCAGTGAGTCGGTCGATGAGCTGCAGGAGCGGCTGGAAGATGCCGAAGACGACTGCCTCACGAAGCTGCTGGGGCGCCTGGGGTCGCTGGAGGACGCCCTGCAGGATGCCCAGAAGAGCACGCGCCGGTACGAGGTCGATGCCGCGCTGCAGAGGGCTGTCGACGCGCAGAAGTTGATCCTGGGCAAGTGCAGCAAGCGCTCGGCGAAGAAGTGGGCCAGGCCCATCGACCGCGTGGTGGCCCGGCTGCAGAACGCGCAGCGCTACCTGTGAGTTCACCCTGACGTCAAGCCGGTGTCTCTGCCGCAACCCAAGTGTGGGGCACACACGCGCTGAGCTTGCGCGCGAAGTGCTCACCTTCTTTTTTGCTGCCGCTCCCCAGTACCGTTGCTTTGCGGTTCAACGGAAGGGGAGAACACCATGCAGTGGCGGCAAGCAGTCGTCGGTATCGTGCTCGCGTTGTCAGCATCAACGGCATTCGGAAAGGGGTACGAGGTCTGGCTGGTCGACCAGTCGAACTCGTTCGGGAAGACGTACGGCGGTCGCATCCTCATCTTCGACGGCAAGCAGGCCGCACGAGGTGGTGAAGACTGTGAGGACGACGCGCCGGCGAACGAAGCACCCGAGGCGACCATCGATCTCGGAGCCGCCACCGCAGACCTCTGCTTCGCGAAGACCGGCGCGTACCCCGTGCGGCCGCACATGGTGGTCTTCAACTCGACCGATTCGCACGCCTCCCTGTCGTTCGTCGCTTCGGGGCACGTGGTCTTCTTCGATGCGCGCACGCGTCAGCCGCTGGAGTGCATCCGCATGCAGCCAGGCGCAGGCGGCGCGCGACAGGCCCACGCGGTGTGGCCCACCAATGACGACCAGTACATCCTGGTGGCGAACCAGAACGGGAAGCTCTTCGAGCGCATCCGCACCGACTACGCCACCAACACGTTCACCTACCAGCCCACCGCGTCGCTCAACCTCGCGACCTGCACCACGCCCAACGGCTTCCCCTGCCAGGACCCGGTGCTGCGGCCCGACAACGCGCCCATCTGCCCCTTCACTGCGTCGCCCGGCGTGCCTGCCTTCGTGACCCTGCGGGGCGGCGGCATGCTGCTGGTCGACCCGTACACCACGCCCATCAGCATCGTGGCCGAGTACGACCGCGCGACCATCGGGGCCAATGGGTGTGGCCTCATCGAGGCGCGCGGGTGGGTGTACTTCAACGCGGGTGGCGGTACCGCGAGCAACCTCGATCAGTTCTCGGTCTACCGGCTGCCCCGCTCGGGCTTCTCGCCGTTGAACCCGCCCAACACGCCGGTGGCGCAGCTGCTCTACAACGACAACGCGCCCGACCGTGACGCGCACGGCGTCGCCACCTCGAAGCACGAGCGCTACGTGTGGATGTACGACCGCGCCGGGAACGTCGCCGAGATCTTCGACGGGCACTCCGGTGCGCGCCTCTCGCCCGTGACCCTCGCGCACCCCGCGACCTCAGACCCTTCGCCCGACCTCGCTGCGCTTTCTCCCAATGGGCAGCTGCACTTCGTCTCGCTGCGCGGCCCCAACCCGCTCTCAGGCGACCCGCATTCCTCGACCGGCGCGGTGCCGGGCCTGGGCGTCGTTCGGCTCACCCGCGGGGGGCAGAGCGGCCGGCTCGAGAAGGTGATCCCCATCACCAACCGCGACGCAGGCGGCATCGAGCGCGCCGACGCGCACGGCATTCGCATTCGCATGAAGTGATTCAAGGAATGCAGTGACACCCGCGACCTCGCTCGCTACGAGGCGCGGGG
Source organism: Archangium sp. (assembly GCA_030695565.1). Taxonomy (GTDB): domain Bacteria; phylum Myxococcota; class Myxococcia; order Myxococcales; family Myxococcaceae; genus Archangium_A. The sequence continues at coordinate 139,193 of JAUYRZ010000121.1, read as the reverse complement.
ATGGTGAAAGTCGAGTCGTTGCCCACTGGTGGTTCGCGGTTCTCGACCTCCGAGGGGTCGATCGAGGTGACCTCGCCCTCCCGCCATCTCGTCATCAACCGCTTCCGGGGGCTCGCGCAGGCGGCCCTGGCGGCGCCCGCGCTGGCTGAGCTCTCGAAGTCGATCTACGCGTCATCCATCGGGCTGTGTGTGATGAACGATGCCGACGAGCTGACCGACTACGAGAGCGGCTTTCGGCAACAGTGGACCGAGTGGATTCGCGTCAACCGGCGCCACATCAAGGCCTTTCACCTGCTCCACAGCTCGAGCGTGATTCGGGTGGGGGTCAAGCTCGCGAACGTCATCGTGGGCGACGTCATCAAGAGCTACCCCGACCGCGCGGCCTTCGACGCAGCCGTCGAAGAGTTCCGCAGCCGGCCCCCTCGCTGAGGGGAGCGCTCAGGGTTCGGCGCAGAAGTCGCCGGTGGGCCACGGCTCGCAGTGACCCTTCGCGCAGGGTCTGGTGGCCGTGCAGAGCGGAGCGCACCGCCGGAGCGCTCCCGAGACGAACTCACCTTCCGGACACTCCGGGTTGATCAACGGATCCACCTCGGCCGTGTCGAGGTTCTGCAGCCGCACGTCGAGCCGTTTGCGATCGCGCGGCGCCGGCTCGGCAAACGCCATCGTGCGCGTGCCCCCTTTGGGAAACTCCAGGTTGAGGTCGCGCTGGGTCTTGCTCCACTTGAAACGCGCCTTCGCCGAGTCGCCCTCCACGAGGGGAATGATCAACACCGAGCCGTCGTTGCGAAACGCGCGGGCATCACCATGGCCCCCGGCCAGCACCTCGATGCCCTCCACGTCGTCTCGATCATCCTGCGGCAGGCAGCGCACCCGCAGCCACTCGCGCACCAGCTTGGTCTCGCAGCCGGCGGCCGTGCTGCCCTTGACGGTGCATTCCTTCTCGCGCCGCCACTCGTCGTCGGTGGGCAACCAGCTGCGCCCCCTGGGGAGCAGCAGCGTGTTCTTCGGCTTCACCGGCCGGTTCAACGCCTCGACGATCGCCCGGGCCAGCGCCGCGTGACCTTTGGCCGTCATGTGGAGGTCACCATCGAGGAACGCGCCGGGCTCTGCGGCTGCGAGGGCCGAGGTGGGGTCGAGGCCGACGGCGCCCATGCGCTCGGCGCGGGTGACCAGGTCTTCCACCAGCACCGTGGTGGGCGCCATGTCGATTGGCGGCACGCCGTACTTGGCCCACTCTTCCGGCGAGACCATCACGTCGAGCGGCAGCGCCACCACCAACAGCCGCGCGCCGGCCGCGTCACACAGGGCCTTGGTCTCGAGCAGCACCTTCTCGATGGGCACCACGTGCGCGGGTTCACCTTCGGGCTTGAGCGCGTCGAGCTTCGAGCGCAACGCGCGCCGTTCGTCGATCAACACCTGCAGCGCGGGGTCTTGCTTCGACTTCGCCAGCTTCTCGAGGAACGCCTCGTTCTTCGCCTCGCCCACCGACGCCATGAACAGGTGGTACGCGGTGAGGTCCACCCGGCGTGCGCCCTCCGCGAAGCGCACCTCGAGAATGTCGCGCGGGTCTCCGCCTTTGGGCGCGAGCGGCCGCACGGCTTCAGCGAAAGCGGGGTCTTCGTCGACCTTTTCTGAGAAGTGCGACTCCAGTTTCCGGGCCACCACATCCAGCTGGGCGCTCAGAATGAGGCGCTCTTGCAGCACCTTGCGCGCCGCCAGGTCTTCCAGCGCGAGGAGCGGATCGGCGTCTCCGGCTGCGTCGACGACGTCTTTCCAGCTGCCTTCGGTGGCAAACCCTTCGGTCGCCGGTTGACCTGTCGAGTGCAGCCACTTCCGCGCGGCGAAGACCAGGTGCGAGCGGCTCATCAGGGCCCGGCGAAACGGAAAGTCGGTCACCGAAGCGGGCGCGGTCTCGGTGCGCACGGCCCAGCCGTCCCACACGGTGTGGCGCTGGAGGTTGGGGCGGTCGACCTCGAAGAGATCGTTGGAGAGGTTGAGCACGTAGACGACGGTGCTCACCTTGCGTTGGGCCAGCACTTCTTTCACCACCGCGGTGTATTCGCGCGGCCCGTAGGTGGGCACGCCGCCGTTGAGCGTGGGCACCTTCAGCAGTTCTGAGAGCCGCGCGGTGAACGTCTCGCGGCTCTCCACGCCCAGGCCGAAGACCTGGCTGTCGCCGACCACCAGCACCTCGCCCTTCTGCGGCGGTCCCCAGTCGGGCGCGCGGAAGCCGAGGTCGTTGGTCGTGACGGTGGTGACCGGGTTGTTGGCCACCCGCAGCTTCATCGAGGCGCTGGGCTCGAGCCGCACGCCGAGCTTCGAGTCGGCGGTGTAGAGGTTCAGGTGGGGAAACGCGCCGCTGTCGCGGAAGGAGAAGGCTGCCTCCGCCAGCACCAGGCCGAGGGTCAACCCCAACATCACATTGAGCATTGCCTTGAGTGCGCGCACGGAGTCACCACTCTACCCGGCGGATCATCTGGGGCGAGATCGGGGTAGGGTGCGTGCCTCTTCGATGGCCATCCCGTCCGCCACCACCATCATCGCTGCGTTGGCTGACGATCTGCCCGTGGGCATCTGGGTGGCGCGCGCTCCGAACGGCGAGTTCATCTACGCCAACCGCATGTTCGGCGCGCTGATGGGCACCGCCGGCATCAGCGAAGCGGCGGTGGGCGGGTACGCCGAGCCCTACGGCATCTTCACCCGCGGAGGGGAGCCCTACCCCGAGCACCGCATGCCCTTCGTGCGCGCGCTGGAAGAGAAGAGGGTGGTGGTGATCGACGACATCACCATTCACCGGCCCGATCGTTCGCGCATCGACGTGCGGGCCTTCGCGCGCCCCATCGCCGACGAGGCAGGGGTGATCACCCACGTGGTGATCGCCTTCTTCGACATCACCCACGAGGTCGAGCTGGCCCGCCAACGCGAGATCAGCCAGGAGCGTGAACAACGCACCCAGCGGCTCGAGTCGATCGGCACGCTCGCCGGCGGCATCGCGCACGACTTCAACAACCTCATCTTCGCGATCAAGCTGGTCGCCGGCGAGACCCTGCTGCGGACGCACGACGCCCGGCTGCGGGCCGATCTCGAGCTCATCGACAGCGTCACCGAGCGCGCGGCCACGCTCACCCGTTCGTTGCTGGGTTTTGCCCGGCTGGGAAAGCACCGCGCGGCGCCCGTGGCCCTCGACGAGGTGATCACCGCGATGCGCGAGCTGCTCGCGCGCACCCTGGTGGGCATTTCACTCGAGTTTCGCCTGGGCGCTGACGATCGCGGCGTGGTGGTCGGTGACCAGGCGCAGCTCGAGCAGGTGGTGATGAACCTGGTCGTCAACGCGCGCGACGCGGTGCAGGGCACCGGCCGGGTGGTGGTCACCACGCGCAGCGTCGTGCTGGAGGCGGCGCCACCGGGGTCCACCGGCTCGCTCTCGCCGGGCAAGGTGGTGGTGTTCGAGGTGGCCGACGACGGCGCAGGCATCGCTGCTTCGGAGCGCGAGCGGGTGTTCGAGCCGTACTTCACCACCAAGACGCGCGGGCCTGATCGCGGCACGGGCCTGGGCCTGGCCACGGTGTTGGGCATCGTGGAGGCACATCGGGGCGCCATCGAGATCGCCGCCGGGCTCGAGGGCCGTGGCACGTCGATGAGGGTGTTCCTGCCCGCGGGGCCGGCCATCGAGCGGCCCGCCACGCCGCTGATCAGCACTGCGCATGCGCGGGGTACGGGCACCATTTTGGTGGTCGATGATGATCAGATCGTTCGCAAGGCGGTCACCGGCGCGATCCGCCAGCTCGGCTACGAAGTGCTGGAGGCCGGGGGCGGAGAAGAGGCGGTGGCGATTTACCGGGGGAGCCCGGGCAAGCTGCGCGGCGTGGTGCTCGACATGATCATGCCGGGCCTGAGCGGGCGAGCCACCTACCTGGCGCTGCGCGAGCTCGACCCGCAGGTGAGGGTGCTCCTGATGTCGGGCTACACCATGAACGAAGAGGTGCAGGCCATTCTGGATCTCGGCGTGCGCGCGTTCTTGTCGAAGCCGTACTCGATGGACGCGCTGGCCCGCGAACTCGAGTTGCTCACCACGTAGAGGCCGAGCGGGCGAATTCCTTTCGCCGCCCGCCCGCGCAGATTTGCCGCGTGCGCCGGTGACTGCGGCCCAGGTGCTCGAAACCAGAAGCCCCTGGGCCCCGCTGATTCTGCGCGCGGCCTGATCGACCCGTGGCACCAGATTGGCAAAGCGTCCGAACGCCTCGCAGCACGGGCCGGTCGTTTCTTCGCCTTCGCACAGGAGTGCGCCATGGATCACGTCCACACGTTGAGCGTCGTTTCTCCCCTGCCGATGCAGGCCCCGACGAGCGAGAAGTCGCCGCGCCGGCTGCGGGGCCGGCTGCTCGCGGTCAGCCTGATGCTCAACGGCGGGCTCGCGCTGGGCGCCGGTGCGGCGGCGCTCACCCTTCACGTGAAGCTGGAGCAGCTCGCCTCGAACACCCGGGCCTACGCGCAGGCGACCGATCGGTATGCGCGCGGCCTGGCCACCCTGGGCGACGAATCGCGGGCGCTGCAAGACGGGCTGCTCGACGTGCGCGCCGCGGTGCGGACCCACGCCAGTGAAGAGTCGCTCTTCATGAAGACGTTGATCCTCAAGCCCGGGGTCAACCACGCGCTGGCCCGCCGCATCGCCCAGGCCGTGCAGCGCGAGTGCATGCTGACAGGGCAAGACCCCAACCTGGTGCTCTCGGTCATCTCGGTGGAGTCCGACTTCAACCCGCGCGCGACCTCACCGGTGGGCGCGGTGGGGCTGATGCAGGTGATGCCTCTGTGGAAGAAGGTGCTCGAGGTGGATGACCTGAGCCACCCGGAGACCTCGATTCATGCGGGCGTGCAGATTCTCCTGCACTACCAGCAGCTCTACGACAACAACCTCGACCTCACCTTGACCGCGTACAACCGCGGCCCCAGCCAGGTGAACGAGGCGATCGCCAGCGGGGTGAGCCCGGCGAACGGATACTCGGCCAAGGTGCTGGGGGTGGCCCAGCGCCTCAACGCGATCGACGTGTCGGCCAAGCCTTAGATGCGGGTGTTGCCGCGGATCGAGTCGACGAGGTTGCGCATCCACTTCTCGTACTCGTCGGAGCGGCCGCCGCCATCGAACGACAGCTCCTGGCTGTCGACGTAGCTGATGGTGGCCTGGGCGGCGTCGTAGGCGATGCGCACGCGCACCAGGCCCTTGCGGTGGTTCAAGCGGGCCACGATGCCGCCGGCGTCTTCGCTCTCGATGACCCAGCTGTGCTGCGAGAGGGCGCGCTGCAGGGCCACCTTCACCGCGTCGGGCTTCTGCTTGGTCTCGAACACCGCCATGGTGGGCGCGGGCTTCACGGCGACCGGGGGCGGCGCCGCGGGAACCACGACGACCGCCCTCTTGAGCGCGTCGCGGATGCTCGACTCGAGGTTGCCGACCCACTTCTCGTAGCCCTTGCCTGCGTTGTCGGCCTGCAGGCCCTTCACGGTGACGCGATCACCTGCGTAGGTGAGGTCGACGCGGATGGTGGCGCCCTTGTGCGAGAGGCGCGCGACGATGTTCGCCGGGTTCTCCGCTTCGGCCACCCAGCCGCGGCTCTGCATGGCGCCGATGATGGCGGCGCGCACTTCGGCCGGGTCGTGCTGCTCGGGCAGCAGCAACACCCGCGGCTCTGCGGTGGAAAGGTCGACATCGGGGACGGCTTTTTTTCCGCAGCCGAGGGTCAGCACTGCCAACACCGCAACGACGCTCGCGAGACGTCCGAACATGGGCACTCCGTGTGAGGGTTTGAGAGGCTGCCCTCTAGTCGGGCGAGCCGTCTTGGGGAATCAGAAGTTCCTTCTGTTGCCGCATCACGCCGGAATGATCAGTCCATCTGCACTAACATTCGCGATCCATTGTGCCGCCTGCTCGCTCTCGTCGTGGTGATGGCCTTCGGCTGCGGCCCGGAGCGTCGCATCGACCCGTGCAGCCCCAGCGCGACCAGCGCCGTTCAGCCGCCCGTGCTCGTCACGTTGGTGGGTGAGCCGGTCGACGTCGACCTGGTGCTGCCGCCGGCGGTGTTCTGCCCCCAGGGAAACCCGGTGGCCACGGCGGTGGTGACCGAGGTGCTCGATTCGTTCAACCAGCCCGTGGCGCACGCGCGCAGCGAGCCGCTCTCCAGCAACACCGCCGGCTACTCCACCCGCGTCAGCTTCACCCCGCGCGCGGCCGGCGTGCACTACTTCACCGCGCGTTTCGAGCCGGGGCTGGGCACCACCCATCGGCAACTGCAGGTCGCGCTCGAGCGCAGCGGCGAGACCCCTCTTCTCCGCACCACCCTGGGCCCGGTCTGCGACGAGGTGTTGCCCCTGCGCGAGGTGGTGCTCTGCCGGCGCGGCACCCAGCTGAGCGTGATGAAGGACGGAGGGGTGAGCTCGACCGAGACCGTCACCGCGATCGCCAGCGCCGGGCCGGTGGGCTGGCTGTGGACCGAGTCCCGCCTCTCGCGACTGAACGAGGTGGATGGCGGGCTGGCGCGACTCGACTTCGCAGGGCCGCTGAGCCAGGGCCCCGTCACCGTCACCTCCGAGCGCTGGATTCAGGGCAGCGGCTCGCAGTTCATCGAGGTGCGCTTCTCCGATGGCGGCCTGGTCGAACGCCGCTGGAACGTCGAAGCGGGTGCGGCCCCCATCAGCGGCCCGGGGCTGGCGCAGTCGGGCGAGGTGCTCGGTTGGGCCACGCCCACGAAGTTGTGCAAGGGCGCTCCCGATGCGTCGGTGCGCTGCGTGGACAGCGAGCTGCAACCCAACGCGGGTGAAGGCAACGCCCTCTGGTTGCGCGGCCCCGGGAGCGGCGTGGTGGCCATCGCCCGCTTCGAGCCGGGCCCAGGTGATCCCCAGGTCACCTTCGTGCCCGCGCAAGGCGCCGCGTTGACCGACGCGCGGCTGAGCCGGCCGGTCTTCTCGTGGAACGGGCGCCTGGTGGCGGTGCGCGCTGATGATCTCTCGTTCGAGGCCTGGCGTTCACCCGGGCCCATCGCCCGGCAGAGCGTCACCGAGTCGTTCGTGGTCTTTCAGCTGCAGTCGGGCGAGACGGTCATCTTTCTGCGCTGATCCCCGTTCGCATCGAGCGCAGTCGAGAACCTGCCTACTTCTTCGACTCGGCGCTCGACCCGGCGAAGAGCACCGCGCTCGGCAGGCCCTTGGTCCACGCGGTCACCGCCACCGATTCACCCTTGCCCAGCTTGGCCAGGAACGACTCGATGCCCCCTTCGATGGCCCGCTTGCTGGGCGCCTTCGAGCCGAAGTGTTCGTGCAGCTCGGCCGCGGTGAGCACCCAGCAGCTGCCGGCCTTCTTCTTCTCGGCCAGCCCGTACACGTCGAGCACGCCGTTGGTGGGCGCCTTGCCCGCCCGTTTGCGAAACTCGGCGATCGAGGCATCACCCGCGGCGAGCTTCTGCGCGTCGTCGAGGGTCTGCTTGATGGTGGTGTTCCACTTGGTCCATTCGCTCCAGCTTTTGGTGGCCATGGGCGCAGCCTAGCGTCACATTCACGTCACGGGCGTTGCGTGATCGACTGCCGCGCCTGCGAGGCCTGAATGAGGGCGGTGCGTGACGCCGCGGTCCACTGTGTTTCGGTGAAGCGTCACCTGGGGTCCTCCTTGTCGTAGAGCAGCGCGCGCTCGGCGTCTTCACGATCGCGGTTGAGGCGTTCACGCAGCTCGGCCTCGGTAGGCAGACACTGCTGATACCGCGCGGTGAGGATCTGCTCGTTGTCCTCGGGGAGCGTGATGCGCACCATGGCCTCGTTCTTCTCGGAGCACAGGACGATCCCGATGGTCTGTGCTTCTCCTTCGAGGCGCTGAAACCGGTCGAAGAAGTTCACGTACATCTGCATCTGCCCGAGGTCTTGATGGGTGAGCTTGCCGAGCTTGAGGTCGACCAGCACGAAGGATCGCAAGATGCGGTTGTAGAAGACGAGGTCGACGTAGAAATGATCACCCTCGAGCGTGACGCGCTTCTGCCGCCCGACGAAACAGAAGCCCTTGCCCAGCTCGAGCAGGAACTCCTCGAGGCGCTCGATGATCAGCTGTTCGAGTTCGCGTTCTTTGGTGGAGGTGCGCTCCGCGACTCCGAGGAATTCGAGCACGAAGGGATCTTTGAGCACGTCTCGCGGTTGCGAGATTTTTTGGCCTTCGTTCGCCAGCTTTGCAGAGTCACCCTTGAGCGCGAGCCGTTCGAAGAGCATCGACTCGATTTGACGTTCGAGCTGTCGCACCGACCAACTCTCGCGGGCGGCTTCGATCTCGTAGAACGAGCGGGCTTCGGGGTTCAGCACCCGCATCAACGCGCAGTAATGCGTCCAGCCCAGAGACGGGTGGAAGCGCGTGGTCGCAGATTGGTCAGACACTGTCTGACCAATGTTCTTTTGCGATTTCAGTAGCTTGTGGGCAACGGACCCCTCCGGAAAGGCCAGGAAAAACTGGCGCATCTGCTTCAAATTCGTGTGGCTCAGCCCCCGTGAACCACCGAGACGAAGCCGTGCCGCCAGTCGCGTCATCACCGCAGCACCGTAGTTCGCGCGGTCGTTGCCGCTCTGTTCGACCTCGACGATCTCGCGACCGATCCGCCAGTACGCGTTGACCATCTCCGTGTTGACGGTGCGCGCGACCCGCCGGTGGGCGTCACCGAGGATGTCGGTGACTCGCTGGTACAGCCTCTCTTCCTTCGGGTCGGCGAGTTCGTTCATGGTCCGCCTTCTACAAAAGGGGACTGACATCTCCGGCTCGACGTCTCACCTGGGCTGCGCTGTGCCCGACGAGTCGACCCTCACGGTCGTCACCTGACCGCCGAACTGTCTCGAGCCCTCCTGGGGCGCGCCGCTCAATTCGAATCGAACCGCAGACGGGCGGAGCGGCCGCTCCAAACCCAGGAAGCACTCGGTGGCTTCTTCAGCCACGGCCTGGCACGTGACGCTGCCGTAGAACACGTCGAAGAGCTGCGGGCTCCCGGCCCGCACCTCCAACGTTCCGGTGAAGTGGGGAACGAATCGAATTCGGAACGCCGTTCCCTTTTCGTCAACGGAGAACGACGCGAGCATCGCTGACTGTTCCCAACCGGGCTCTTTGGGTGCCCTCGGTTTCGGAGCGGCCACCGGGCGAGGCGGTGGCGGTGGCGGCACGGGGGCGCGAACCAGCGGCGGGGTCGCCGCTGGAACTCTTTGGGAGCCCACGCTGGGCCCGAAGACCGAGAGCCAGAGGGCGAACACCGTCAGCAGCGGCACCACGGAGTCGAAGAGCACCACCTGCCGCGTCGTCTTGAGGAAGGCGACCGGCACTGAAACGATCGTCGCGTAAACGCAGAAGTAGATGAAGGCGAGGCCGGCGAACAGCAACCCCAGGCCGTACTTGCCGCCCGACCCGAGGCCCAACGCCGCGAGGAGGACGATCGCGAGTTGAACGCCCAACGCGATCGCATGCGCCAGCCACTTCGAGCGCGACTGCTCGCTCATCGTGCCTCGCAGCGAAGGCGTGACGAAACGCGGCGCATGCCGAGCGGGTTGGGCGGCCACCTCGTCACTCGGGAGATTCACCTCACCGCAGTGCGCGCACACCCGCCGCGGGTTGTTCAGCGAGATCTCCAGCACGCCCTCGCAGAGCCTGCAGTGGACCACCAGCTCGCTGGGGGAGGGCAACTTCGTCGGGTTCACTTCAGCTCCTCAGGGACGGCCGGTGGTGCTCGTTGCGAGCTGAGGCTCACGCCTTCTTCGGGGGCATCGCCTTCATCAGCCCGTAGAACAACGCCGCTGACAACCCGAAGCCGAGGAACCACGCGTACACGTAGATCTCGTCGAAGAAGTTCCGCTCGCCCGCGATGAAGCCCGCGCTCTTCAAGAAGCCGGGCACGTTCGGCAACACGCCCGCGACCAACGCGATGATCGCCGGGGGGTTGTAGCCGCCGTACTTGCCCTTGGGCCGGTACAGCTCAGCCACGTCGAGCTCCTGTTTTCGCAACACCCAGTAGTCGACCACCATGATGCCGGCGATCGGCCCCAGCAGCGCCGAGTAGCCGATGAGCCAATTGAAGATGTACGTGTCGGCGGTGGCGAGGAACTTCCACGGCATCATCACGATGCCCAGCACGCCGGTGATCACCCCACCCATCTTGAAGCTGATCAACCGCGGGTTCAGGTTCGCGAAGTCGTTCGCCGGGCTCACCACGTTCGCGGCGATGTTCACCGAGATGGTGGCGATGGCCACGCCCAGCAACGCCACCACGGCCACCAGCAACCGCACACCCGCGCTGGCGATCAACGGCGCGTCCATGCCCGGGGGCGGGGTGGACGCGGTCAGGTACGAGAGGATCACCACCGGGTCCCACAGCTTCGAAGGATCCACGCCCTTGAGCAGCGACTGAGAGGCGCTGGTGATCACCACGCCCATGGCCGAGAACAACACCATCGTGGTGGGCAGGCCCAGCGTCTGACCGAGCATCTGCTCACGCTGGCCTTTGCCGAAGCGGGTGAAGTCGGGGATGTTGAGCGAGAGCGTCGCCCAGAAACCCACCATGCCGGTGAGCGACGGAATGAACACCTTCCAGAACTCACCCACCGTGGCGAAACGCGAAGGCTGCTGCAGCATCGGCCCCACGCCGCCCGCCTTCGAGACCACCCACCAGAGCAGCGCGGCGGCCATCACCAGCACCAGCGGCGCGGCCACGTTCTCGAACATTTTGACCGCGTTCATGCCGCGCAAGATGATCACGATGTTGAGCGTCCAGAAGATCAGGAAGGTGATGGCCGACGGAATCGACAGACCCAGCAGCCGGAAGTCACCACCCAGGTGCGCGTAGCCGGGCCAGAGCGCCTCGACGAAGGTCTTCACCGCTTCGCCGCCGATGAAGGTCTGAATGCCGAACCAGCCACACGCCACGATGGCCCGCAGCACCGCCGGGATGTTCGCCCCCGACGTGCCGAACGACGAACGCGCCAGCACGGGGAACGGAATGCCGTACTTCGTGCCGGGGTGCGCGTTGAGCAGGATGGGCACCAGCACGATGATGTTGCCCAGGCCAATGGTGAGCAGCGCCTGCCACCAGTTCATGCCCACCGCCACGAGGCCGCCGGCCATCATGTACGTGGGTATGCAGTGCGCCATGGAGATCCACAGCGCGGCGAAGTTGTAGGTCGACCAGTTGCGGCGAGCCTGGGGAACGGGGGCGAGGTCGGCGTTGAAGAGCGGGCTGTCGGCGATGTCGGCCGGGAGTTCCGCCAGCGCTTCTTTCGCGAGGACTGCGTCGTGCATCGGGGGAAGGTACCACCGAGTCTTCAGACCCCAAGAAGTGAGCTGAGCCTGGGTGGGCCGTGGCGATTCGCGAACGTACGCTCGATGCGCGTGCTCGAGACGCGCGGCTCCCTTCGCGGCGGCCGAAGAGTGAACCGGGGCGACCAGTCGTCTTCCACCTCGCTGATGTGCCAGTGACCCAGTGTCATCTGCCCAGCGAACAGATACAGCGTGCGCTGAAGCGCTCGACTCTCTCGACGAAAGACTGGCCTCCCCTTCGCTCCTTGCGGTGACACTTTGCCGACCCTTCGTCGCAACAACGTGAAGGTGCTGGGCGAGAGCGGACCGTGGCTGATCTACGCGCATGGCTTTGGTTGCAGCCAGCGCATGTGGGATCAGGTCACGCCGTTCTTCCGCTCGACGCACCGCCAGGTGCTCTTCGACTACGTCGGAGCCGGAAAGTCAGACCTGCGCGCCTTCGATGCGAGCCGCTACAGCTCTCTGCACGGCTACGCGGAAGACGTGCTCGACGTCTGCGACGCGCTCGAGCTCGAAAGTGGAGTCACCTTCATCGGTCACTCGGTGAGCTCCACCGTCGGCCTGTTGGCCCCGATCAAACGCCCGAAGCTCTTCTCTCGTCTCGTCTTGTTGGGGCCAACGCCCTGCTTCCTCAACGACGGTGACTATCGCGGAGGCTTCGAGCGCGAGGACCTGGAAGAGCTGTTGACGTTGATGGACCAGAACTATCTGGGCTGGGCCCATACGCTGGCGCCGCTCGTCGCGGGCTCGATGGCCCCCACGGTTTCTCGGGAGCTCTCCGACGCGTTCTGCTCGACCGACCCCGAAACCACCCGCGTCTTCGCCACCACCACCTTTCTGTCGGACAACCGTGCTGATTTGCCACACGTCTCGGTGCCGAGTCTGATTCTGCAGCACCGACACGACGCCCTGGCCTCGATGGCCGTGGGCGAATACCTGCATTCGCAGCTGCGCGGGAGCACGCTCCAGGTGCTCGATGTGTCCGGCCATTGTGCCCACATGAGTCATCCGAAGTTGGTGGCAGACGCGGTTCAGTCGTATCTGGCCCAGCCCGGCACGTGAGCGAGCTCATCGACCAGCTTCCGTGCGCGGCGCTCACGACCGACGCTGACGGCAAGATTCTCGTCTCGAACCGCGAGCTGATCAGTCTGGTCGGGTTCGAGTCAGAAGCCGCGCTGCCTCGCCAGGTCGACGACCTCCTCCCGCCTGCCGGCCGGATCTTTCTACAGACCCACCTCTGGCCTCTGCTGCGTCGAGAAGGTCGAGTGCGTGAAGCCGCGTTGAGTCTCCTCAGCCCCTCGGGTGAGCGAGTCCCCGTGCTCCTCAACTGTAGCCGTTCAGCGCCGGTGAACGGGGCGCCCCGGTTCGTCTGGGTCTTCTTTGCTGCCGTCGAGAGAAGCCGCTTCGAGCTCGAGCTGGTCGACGCGCGCAAGCGGGCCGAGGTCGCGGCCGCGCAGGCGGAATCGGCGACGGTCTTCATCAACAAGATCGCCAACGCCATGCCCGGCATGGTCGCCTACTTCGACAAGAACCTTCACTGCCAGTTCGCCAATGACGTCTACTTGCAGTGGTTTGGGAAGTCGCCGCAGCAGATGATCGGCATGTCGTTGCGCGCGCTGCTGGGCGAGGCGCTCTTCGCGGCGAATGAGCCCTCCGTGCGAGGGGCGCTCGCGGGCACACGGCAGGCGTTGCAACGCAGCCTGGTGAAGCCTGACGGGTCGCTCGGGCATACCCTGGCCCAGTACATTCCAGACCTCCGCGAGGGCAAGGTGCAGGGGTTCTGCGTCTCGGAGTCTGACGTCACGCAGCTCAAGAACGCCGAAATCGAACTGGAAATGGCGGCCAGCGTCTTCGCCAACACGCTCGACGGCATCATGATCGCCGACGTCAACGGCATCATCGTCTCGGTGAACCCTGCGTTCACCCAGATCACCGGCTACGCGGCGGCCGAGGCCGTGGGTCAGCGAGTGAACCTGCTCAGCTCGACGAGGAACGACACGGGGTTCGCCGCCGCGATGGCGCACGACCTGGTGCAACACCAACGATGGGAAGGCGAGTCGTGGGCGCGCAGACAGGACGGCAGCGTCTTTCGGCAGTGGCAGCGCGTGACGACCACGCTCGCCGCCAATGCCCAGCGCTACGTCTTCGTCTTCAACGACGTGACGGAGCGCTGGCACCACGAAGAGCGCACCCGCAAGCTCGCGCTCTACGACGCGCTGACCGACCTCCCCAACCGCACGCTGCTCCTGGAGCGTCTGGGCCAGTTGATTGCTTCGACCGCCCGTGAAGAACGCAAGATCGCGGTGCTCTTTCTCGATCTCGATGGCTTCAAGGCGGTCAACGACACCCTGGGGCACGAGGTTGGAGACGAGGTGCTTCGTGCCGTGGCCGGTCGCCTCGTGGGCCTGGTTCGCCAGACCGACACCGTCGCGCGATTGGGCGGCGATGAGTTCGTGGTGCTGCTCGACAACCCCGCGAGCCTCGAGGAGGTGCAGCGCATCGCCGGCCTCCTCGTCACCTCGGTCAACGAGCCCATCGTTCGCGGCGACGTTCAGGCACAGATTGGTGCGTCGATTGGTATTGCGTTGCACCCCCTCGATGGTCGAACGCCCACCGAGCTGCTGAAGGCCGCCGACGTGGCGATGTACGAAGCCAAGGCCGCGGGGAAGAACACGTTTCGTTCGTCGAAATCATCGCTGGCACGCTTTCCGGGCGGGATCGCGTAGCTTCGATTCATGAAAGCGCCGCCCATCCCAGCCAATGAGAGCGCTCGGCTCCGCCGGCTCGAAGAGCTCGAAATTCTCGACACCCCGATCGAGCGGAGCTTCGACAACATCACCCAGATCGCCGCCGCAGTGCTCGGTACGCCCATTGCGCTCGTGTCGCTGGTCGACGAGACCCGCCAGTGGTTCAAGAGCCACCACGGGCTGCGCGCGCGAGAGACCTCGCGGGAGGTCTCGTTCTGCGGGCACGTGGTCGCCGCGGGTGACCTGATGGTCGTCTGCGATGCCCACCTCGACGCGCGCTTCGCAGACAACCCCCTGGTGACCGAGGATCCCCAGGTGCGCTTCTACGCCGGCGCGCCGTTGCGGACGAATGACGGGCTGGTGCTCGGCACCTTGTGCGCGATCGATCATCTGCCCCGCAAGCCGACCCCGCAGCAGCTCGAGACGCTTCAGCTGTTGGCCGAGCAGGCGACCACCATGCTCGAGTCGAGGCGCGTGTTCAGGCGGGTGCTCGAGCGCGACGCGACCATGCTGGCGCTCTACGAAGGCATGCAAGAAGGGGTCGTGCTGCAGTTGCCGACGGGGGCCATCGTCGAGGCGAACGCTCGCGCGCGGGAGCTGCTGGGCGTCTCTGAAGACGAGCTGCGGGGCCGAACGTTGCTCGACCCGCGATGGATGGCGCTGAAGGAAGACGGCTCGCCGTTCCCCGGCGAGGAACAGCCGGCCACGGTCTGTCTTCGAACCGGCGAGCCGCAAACGAACGTGGTGATGGGCCTTCACAAGCCGAGCGGCGAGCTGAACTGGCTCAGCGTCAACGCGCGCCCGCGTCGCGAGGAGGGGCTCGAGGCGCCGACCGGGGTGGTGGTGACCTTCAGCGACATCACCGAACAACGAGCCTCGGCCCAGCGTCAGAAGCGCCACGAACGGCTGATCACCGTCGGTACGCTCGCCGCGGGCGTGGGGCATGAAATCAACAACCCGCTGAGCTTCGTGATGGGGAACCTCGACTTCGCGCTCAACGAACTTCGAGTCATCGGCGGCGGATCACCTTCGGCGCGCCTTCAAGACCTGATCGATTGTCTCTCAGAAGCAAAAGACGGGACTGAACGCATTCGCCGAATCGTTCGCGGGCTTCGGTCATTGGTCCGAGAAGAGGCCGAGCCCAGACCGAACAACGCGAGTGAGATCGTCGCCGTCGCAGTGAACATGAGCATGCACGAGATTCGGTCTCGGGCGACCGTCGAGACGGTGATTGACCGCGACCTGTTCGTGCTCGCCGACGAGCCGAGCTTGACGCAGGTGTTCGTCAACCTCCTCACGAACGCGGCGCAGGCCTTCACGCTCCCTCAACCCGAACGAAATCGAATCAAGGTCACGGCAGGCGTCGACGGCGACAAGGTGCGCATCACGGTCGTCGACAACGGCTCGGGTATCCCCGCCGACGTCTTGCCTCGCATCTTCGACCCCTTCTTCACCACCAAGCCCGTGGGGGTGGGCACCGGGCTGGGGTTGTCGATTTCTCACAGTGTCGTGGCGTCGCTGGGTGGCGAATTGACGTGCGAGACCCAGGTCGGAGTCGGCACCACGTTCTCGGTGGTCCTGGCCCTGGCCTCGATGCCGAAGGACGAGTTCACGCTTCGAGCGCCGACCACCGAGGTGCCCCAGGGCAAGGTGTTGATCGTCGACGATGAAGAGGGCGTGGTGCGCGCGACGGCCCGCCTGCTGCGCGGTGCGCACGAAGTGCTGGGGGTGAGCGACCCCCGCGAAGCCGTCAGGCGCATCGACGCGGGCGAACGGTTCGACGTCATCTTTTGCGACTTGATGATGCCGCACCTCACGGGCGCTGACGTGTACGCCCGCATTCACGCGGTGTCTCCGGCCCAGGCGGAGCGCATGGTGTTCGTGAGTGGGGGCGTGTTGAAGGCGGAGCTCGACCGTTTCCTTGAGCAGGTGCCCAACGAGCGCCTCGTGAAGCCGGTCGATGCGACAAAGCTCAAGGAGCTCGCGCGGAGTTTTCTGAGCAAGAAGTGACCGGCGCAGAATGAGCGAACCTCTTTCGCGGTCGGGCAGCACGCCTGGGCGCATGTCCGTGCTCGCTGCTAAGGTTGCTTTCATGGAGCCAGAGAACCTCACACTCGAAGTGCTCAAAGAGATCCGCGACGACGGCAAGCGCAATGGCGCGCGGATCGACGAGACGAATGCGCGCCTCAACGAGACGAACGCCCGCCTCGAATCGCTTCGCGACGACCTCGGGAGACGGATCGTCGAGTCAGAGCTGCGAACGGCAACAGCGATCACCGAGCTATCGGGCTCGGTGCGCGATTTGATTTCATTCATCAAAGAGGACCGCGACCTGCGTGGCCGAATGGAGCGCGCTGAGAAGGACATCGCAGCGCTCAAGCAGCGCCTGCCTGATGCGTGACCGCACTCGACTGCGCTCGATAACGGTCACCGGTCTTCCCGAGCGGAGTCGAGGGAGTGCTTCGCGCTCGATGTCTCAAGCCTCGGGTCGCGTCAGCACGTGCACGTCGATCGCCTCGTCGCGGCCTTCCCACGCCACGACGCGCGCGCCTTCGGAGTGCGCGTAGCCACCTACCTGCAGCTGGTTGACGAAGGTGTCGAGCAGCTCGGTGCGCGCGTGCGGTACGCCCAGGAGCAGCCTTCCGCCCGGTGAGAGCAGGCCGGCGGTCTCCACCAGGGTGAAGAGCAGCTCGGGAGCACCGGCCTCGTAGATGACGTCGGAGGCCACCAGCAGCGAGGTGGGCACGCCCACCCCTTCGCTCCACTCGAGCCTGCTCGCCGAAAATCCCACCAGGTTGTTTCGCAGCGCATTCTTCAGCGCGAAGGCGAGCGCGATGGGTTCGCGATCCGTGCCTTCGGTGATCAGCCCGAGGTGAGCCAGCGTCATGCTCACCAGGCCCATGCCGCAGCCCAGCTCCGTCGCGCTGAGCGGCAGTGAGCCCGCCGTCTGCTCGAGAAGCCACCGGCTGATCGCCACCGAGGTGGGCCACACGCGCGACCAGTGATTGGGTCGGGGCTGCCCCAACACCTCGAACATCTGGAAGACGAGATCTGCTCGAAGCTCGACTGAGATCGATCGGGAGGTGAGCGCGCTCAACACCGCTGGATTCAGTACCGCTCCATCGAGGGACCGTAGCGCAACCAGAAATCTCGTGAATCGATCAGCGTTTAGACCAGAGTGCGGCCTCAGTCGTTTCAGCCTCGCCCTCTCGAGAAGGAACGCTCTCCATGCCCGCCATCCGCCTGCTCTCCGTCGGAGCCGTCTGTCTGCTGCTCACCGCCGGTGCCAACAAGGTCACCGACCCCATCACCACCGCGCGTGTCGGAGGGGCCACCCGCTTCCTCACCCACGTCTCCACCGACAAGCCCATCTACAAGATCGGCGAGACCGTCTACGCGCGCGGGGTGGTGCTCGACGCGAAGAGCCGCGTGCCTGCGCCCAACGGCCAGTACGCGCAGATCACCATCAAGGGCCCCAAAGGCGAGACCATCACCGCCGGCCAGGCGCAGGTCACCGACGGCACGTTCGGGTTCTCCTGGGTGGTGCCGGAAGGCCAGGCCGGTGGTGAGTTCACGCTCTCGGCTGCCGGTGCCTACGGTCACGCCCCCGGCGAGCGAAAGTTCGACGTTCGGGTCTACCGCGCGCCGCGCCTGAAGAATCAGATCACCTTCGCGCGTGATGGCTACGGCCAGGGCGACACCCTGAGCGCCACCCTGGAGACCACCCGCGCAGAAGGCGGCGTGCCGAAGGGCGCGAAGATCACCGCGGTGGCCCGGGTCGATGGCGTCGACGTGGCGAAGGCGCCCTGTGCGCTGGATGACCAGGGCCGCTGCACGGTCTCGCTCAAGCTGCCCGCCACCATCGAGCGCGGCGAAGGCACGCTGGCCTTCACCATCGAAGACGGCGGCGTGGTGGAGACCGCGACCAAGACCATTCCCCTGCTGGTGACTTCCTTCGCGGTCAACCTGTTCCCCGAAGGTGGAGACCTGGTCGCTGGCCTCACCAACCGCGTCTACCTCGAGGCGCGCACGCTCTCGCAGAAGCCCGCCGACATCGCCGGCATCATCGTCGACTCGAAGGGCAAGCAGGTCGCCACCTTCCGCACCGAACACGAAGGCCGTGGCCGCTTCAGCTTGACCCCCGTGAAGGGTGAGTCGTACACGCTCCACGTCACCGAGCCCACCAGCGTGAAGAAGACGGTCGCGTTGCCTGCGCCGGTGAACGAAGGCGCCACGTTGATCAGCGCTTCCGAGCTCACCGCTGCTGAGCAGCCGGTCAAGCTCACCGTCGCGTGGACGGGTGATCGCGTGGTGAAGGTGAGCTTGCGTCAGCGTGACCTCGAGCTGTCGAACGTCGAAGTCGACGCCCGCAAGCAGAAGGGCACCGAGGTCAGCCTCGATGCGAAGGATGCCGAGGGCGTGCTGGTCGCCACGGTCACCACGAAAGATGGCACGCCGCTGGCCGAGCGCCTGGTGTTCCGCGCGGCGAAGAAGAACCTGTCGATCGAGCTCAAGGCCGATCGCGAGCGGTACGTGCCCGGCGCGCCGGTGTCACTCGAGCTGAAGACCACCATCGACGGAAAACCCGCCGCGGCGTTCGTCGGGCTGACCGTGACCGACGACTCCATTCAGGAGCTGATCGAGAAGCGTGAGCAGGCGCCCACGCTGCCGGTGATGGTGTTCCTCGAAGACGACGTGCGCGAGCTGGCCGATGCGCACGTGTACCTCGATCCGAAGAACCCGAAGTCGAAGCTGGCGGTCGATCTGCTGCTCGGCACGCAGGGCTGGCGCCGCTTCGCGATGATCAACGTGGCCGACTTCCTCAACCGGGAGCAAGACGAAGCCCGCCGCGTGCTGGCGATGTTCGATGGTCAGTCGATGGTGCCCACCGATGAGCTGTCGATGATCGACCTGGCCCCCCGGGGTGGTGCGGTGAAGCACGCGCCCGGCCGCCCGATGCTCGCCCCGCCTCAGCCCGCGCCGCCGATGGTTCAGAAACCCCAGGAGGCCCGCGCACCTGTTGCTGCCGTCATGGCGCGGCCGCCTGCACCGCCTCCGGCTGCTGAGCCCGTGATGAAGCGAGAGGCCGCCAAGATGGACATGCGGATGAACATGGGCGCGCGGGCGATTCGTGCAGAAGAGGATCGCGTCGTGATGGGCGACAGCATGCGCGTGCCCTTCACCTTCGTGACCATTCGTGAGTTCGCGCACCAGGTGCGGCCGGATCGCAAACCCAACGACCGCCTCGACTTCGCGGAGACGCTCTACTGGTCGGCGGCCATCCGCACCGACGCGAGCGGCAAGGCCACCGTGAAGTTCGGCATGTCAGACGCGGTGACCTCGTTCCGCGCGGCGGCTGATGGCTTCACCTCCACCGGCGTGCTGGGCGCAGCCAACGTGAAGCTCGACTCGGTGAAGGCCTTCTACGTCGAGCCCAAGCTCCCGCTCGAGGTGACCGAAGGCGACGTCATCCGCCTGCCCATCGCGTTCGTGAACGGCACCCGCGAGCCGCTCTCTGCCGTGTC
Source organism: Archangium sp. (assembly GCA_030695565.1). Taxonomy (GTDB): domain Bacteria; phylum Myxococcota; class Myxococcia; order Myxococcales; family Myxococcaceae; genus Archangium_A. The sequence goes on along the minus strand of JAUYRZ010000121.1, from coordinate 119,610 downwards.
GATGGCCATCACCAGCAAGGCCGACCTGCGCTTCACCGCGCCGCAAGTCTTCGCGCTCAAGTCAGACGAACGCGCCCGCCGGGTGGTGGAGCTGACCATCGGCCCGAAGACGCGCAGCACCGAGCTCACCCTCAACGCGACCGCGGGTGGGTACTCCGACGTGGTGACCCGCGAGCTGTCGATCAAACCGAAGGGTTTCCCCGCGCAGCAGGCCTCGGGTGGACTGCTTCAGGCCAACGGCAAGGCGAGCTTCAAGTTCACGATTCCCGACGACACCGTCGCGGGCAGCGTCACCACCAGCATCGCCCTCTATCCCTCGCCCGCGGGCAACCTGAGCAGCGCGCTCAAGAGCATGATCCAGGAGCCGTCGGGTTGTTTCGAGCAGACCTCGTCGACCGTGTACCCGATGACCATGGCCATGCAGTACTTCAACACGCACACCGGCTCCGACCCGGCGTTGATGAAGGACGCGCAAGACAAGCTGGAGCGCGGCTACAAGCGCCTGGTCGGCTACGAGTGCAAGCAGAAGGGCTACGAGTGGTTCGGAGAAGACCCCGGCCACGAAGCGCTTACCGCGTACGGCATTCTCGAGTTCACCGACATGGCGAAGGTGCGCTCGGTCGACCCCGTGATGCTCTCGAACTCGAAGGCGTGGTTGCTCAAGCAGCGTGACGGCAAGGGCGGCTTCGAGCGCAAGCGCCGCGCCTTGCACACGTGGATCGAAGACAAGGACACCTCGGATGCGTACATCACCTGGGCGCTGCTGGAGAGCGGCGAGAAGAACCTCACCGCCGAGGTGAAGCGCGTGAAGGAGGCCGGCCTTTCTTCTGCGAACAGCTACGTGGTGGCGGTGGCCGCGAACGTCGCGCAGCTGTCGGGCGACGCTGCGACCGCGGGGCAGCTGCTCAAGAAGCTCGCTGCGAAGCAGGATGAGAAGGGCTTCGTGGCCGGCGGCACGCAGAGCATCGTGGGCAGCACCGGACAGTCGCTGGCGATCGAGACCACGGCGTTCGCGACGCTGGCGTGGCTGCGCGCGGGCAATGAGTACGTCGGCAACGTGGAGAAGGCGATCAAGGGCCTGGCCGAAGCGAGCAAAGACGGCAGCTACGGCGCGACGCAGAGCACCGTGCTCGCCCTGAAAGCAGTGCTGGAATACGACCGCGTGCGCAGCGCAGGCCGCAAGCCGGGCGCGGTGAAGCTGCTGGTCGACGGCAAGCCGCTGGGTGTGGCGGTGAAGTACGACGGCACCACGCAGACCGCGCTGATGTTGCCCGATGCCTCTGAGCTGCTGTCTGCTGGCGAACACATGCTCGAGCTGGTGCAGGAAGGCGGCGGGCAGCTGCCGTGGTCGATGGCGGTGAAGAGCAACCGGGTCAAGCCGGAGAACTCGCCGGAGACCAAGGTGTCGCTCGAGGTCGCGTTGTCGAAGGCGAGCCTGTCGGAGGGTGACGTGGTCGAGGCGACTGCGCGCGTGACCAACCTGACCGATGCGCAGCTGCCCACCGTGGTGGCGATCGTCGGCGTGCCGGGTGGGCTCGAGCCGCGAATTGATCAGCTCAAGGAGCTGGTCAAGGCCAAGACCATCGATGCGTACGAGGTGATGGGGCGCGACGTGGTGCTGTACTGGCGCGGGATGACGCCGAAGTCGTCACTGCGCGTGCCCATCTCGTTGGTGGCTGCGGTGCCGGGGAAGTACGTGGGGCCCGCGAGCCGCGCGTACCTGTATTACGGCAACGAGCACAAGGCGTGGGTCGAGGGGCTCAAGGCCGACGTGGTCGCGAAGAACTGATCAGCTCGAGGCAAGGAAAGAAGAGACGAAGAAGAAGACGGGAGAACACAAAAGGCAGAGGAAGAGCCTCCCTCTCCCATTGGGCCCTTTGGGAGAGGGTCGGGGCGAGGGTCGCGTCACACCTCTGTGCCCCGTCCGGCCCCTCACCCCAACCCTCTCCCCGCTTCCGCAGGGAGAGGGAGCACGACTCACCAACCGGGAGGCCGCACCGCACCCACCGGCAGCGGCTCGAGAAACGCGCTCTTCGCCAGGTTCACGTACCCCGCGTCATGCGCGAAATAATCATCGTGCCGCAGGTCGAGCACCAACCCACCCGGCGTATCGATGCCCCAACCCGGATCGCCCATGCCCGGGCGCGGTGAGTACATCAAATCGGTGTTCGGGCCCGTCGCGCTGACGTCGAACACATGCCCCGTGGTGTGGTGATTCGGAGCCGCAGCCGGCACGATGCCCACCCCGTGCAGCACGTCGTGCAGCATGGCCCAGTCGAAATACCCGAGCGACGCATTGCCCTGGCCCCAGGGCCGCGACTCACAGCCCACGCCGCCGATGTTCGACTTCAAATACATCGCGATGACCGAGCCGATCAGCGCCGGAGGATACGCCGCCCCACCACACGCGTAGGTGCTCTCGCCGCCATAGAAGACCGCGTACAGCTTGTCGGGTTTGATCTGATTGCCGGCGACGAGCTCCCGCTCGATGCGCTCGCGCACGTAAGCGATGCCGGTGGTCACGTTGCTCAAGTTTCCCGAGCCGCGCATCTCCGCGTTGGTCTTGTTGAGGCGCAAGAAGCCGATGTCGAGCTCGCCGTCTTTCTGGTCGAGGCGCAGCGTCCTGCCCCCGAGCTGCGTGCTGAGCCAGCCGGTGAACGCGCGCGCCGACTCACAGATGCGGCCGTTCACGTCGAGCGACTCATCCGGCAGGTCGCTGGGAATGACGTACATCATCCGCACCTGCAGCAGCCCCGACTCATCCGGCCGATCGACCGAGCTGCGCGTCACCGGACAGCGGAACATCTGCACCACGCCGCCATCGACACCTGCATCCAACTCCATGCACGGCCCGCAGCGCACCGTGCCGCCGCAGCCATCGGGCTGATCACCACAGTGCCCAATGCACGCGCCCATCACGTCGGGCACGCACTGCATCATCGTCTCGCACACGCCGGTGACCGTGCACGACTGGCCCGCTTCGCAGGTTCCGCACGAGACGCGCTGCCCGCACGCGTTGAGCTTCTCTCCGCACAAGGCGGGGAAGCAGGTCTGCTCCCGCGTCTCGGGACACTCGGCCGGGAGGTCGGGGCTGGGCATCACCATCGGTTCTGGGCAGCCAGCAAGGCTCAGCAACATCAGGGGCAACCACTGCTTCATCACGCCCTCTTACCTCAGGAGCGTGTCGTTCATCGCGCGCAGCAGGGTGCCCTCCGCGGTCCATGCCAGCGCCTGGCCTGCTCCCGTCAGCGCGGTCTTCTTTCCGGTCGCGACCTCGAAGACCCAGGCCTGCTTGGCGCTGCCCGCAGCGATGCGTTGACCGTCGGGGCTGAAGGCGAGCCGGGTGACGTCCTTGGCTCCGGCGAACTTCTTCACCAGCGTCTTCGTGGCAAGGGCCCACAGCTCGAGCGCACCCTCCGCGTTGGCGGTGACGAAGGTCGCGCCGTCAGGTGCACAGGCGATCGCGGTGAACTCGGGCGAGTCGCGGGCGAACTTCACCGGGCGTGATTTCTCTCCCACCGGGTGCACCTGCAAGGCGCCCTTGTTCCACGTCAGGTCGCAGCGGATCAGCCACTTCCCATCGGGCGTCAGCGTGAAACACGAGGCGCCTGGGTAGACGGTGGGCTTCTGCTTGCTACCCGGCCAGCTCACCGACACGCCGGGGTTCATCGGAGCAGCCAGCACCTTGCCGTCGCGCGAGATCGAGAGGTGCGCGTAGCTGGTGGAACACGGCACCTCGAGTTTCGCCGAGCGTTTCCCGGTGCGGGCGTCGAACACCTCGACCTGATCATCCCAGCCTCCGAAGACCTGGCGGCCATCGGGCGAGAACACCGCGCTCGACCATCGAGCCGGAGCGACGTCGCGGATCACCTGGCCTTTCGCGTCGAGCTCGATGAGTCCTTCCTGATCAGCCCAGAACACGTGACCGCTCTCGCCGGGGCAGAGGGCGAGTGCGCTGCGAATGGTGCGTACCGGGCCGCTCACCGGCGCCGCGGCACGGCCCTTCTCGCGCACCAGTCTCAGCCGCACCTGTTCCATCGAGGCGTCGCTCTCTCCTTCAACCTCGAATGACTCCAGGCAGCCTTCGGGCAATTCGTCGAGGCTCGCCTTCACCAGCCGGGGCGCGTTGCCCTTCGTCATCCGCAGCAACAGCTGCGAGAGGCCGCCCCCGGGCCCGCGGCTGAACTCGAAGGTGGCCCACTCCCGGCACTTCCACACGAAGCGCTGCGTCTTCGTGGCGGACATCGCGCGGTACGAAGGACCGAGATCCGACCAGCCGAGGCCGAGCTGTGTCCAGCGGGCGGCCGGGGGCGCCTTGGCGAACCAGGCAGGTTGCAGGCCGGACAAGTCGACGCTGGTGAGGCGGGGGAAGAGGGTGCTCTGGGTGAGCGCTCGCCACTGCTCGAGATCGCGCACGTAGCCTTCGATGGCTTCGAGCTGCGGCAGGGGCGCCTCGAGTGCGCAGAGGTTCTCCACGCCGCGTTCGTCGAGGCCGCTCAAGCGCTTCAGCGAGACGGCATTGGGCGGAATGGTCTGGCCCCAGCCCCGCTGATCAAGGGCGTTGTTCGAAGACGCCAGCTCGAGCTCTTCGATCGTCGCCCACGCGGGGAGCGCGCCGAACTTCTCGGCTTCGCGCTGATTCTTGAAGGTCACCTTCGCGCCTGAGAGGAAGCCGCGGCGGAAGCGCACGTCTTTGGCGATGCTCAGGCCGTCGAGCCACTTCGCGCCGTGGGCGGCGAGCAGCTTCTTCGCGCGCTTCTCGGCGTCGGGGGTGTTGGTGAGCTGCAGGGCGATGAACTCACCACGCGGGTCGCCTTGTTCGAGCAGGTGATCAGCGAACACCCGCCGGGGCGCGTCGTCGTGCGGCGCGGCGTACACCGCTGCCAACAACGCGGCTGCGTCCTGGCCGGTGGGCGCGGTGGCCTTCTTCTTCGGCACCAGCGCGTGAAGGGCCTGTACGGTCTGGAGCTGCGCTTCGGTGAGCGCGCGCGTCTTCCCTTCGGCCATCGGTGCGACGGCCCTCTTGAGCTGAGAGCCCATCCACGCGGCCATGGGGGCGCGGAACTTCCACTGCTTTGGGAGCGCGTCGGCGAGGGCGACCCAGCGGGGATCTTTCAGCGCGGTGGCCAACTCGAACGCCTCGCGCCACACGGGCTTCGAGGAGTCAGCGGTCCACGGCACGTCGGTGAGCAGCGTTTCGAGCGCCTTCGATACGCGGGGATCGCGCTTGGCTTTGCGCGCGGCCTTGAGGGCTTCGGCGGTGTCCGTGCCCCTCGCGGCTTTCAGCGGATCAGGGGGCGTGATGGCGCAAGCGAGCTCGAGCAGCTCGGGCGCGGGGATCACTCGCCAGGCGTCGGCGATCGACCGGGAGGCGGCGTCGAGCTTGTTGGCTTTGAGCGCGCTGCGGGCATCGGTCAGTTGCTGATCGATCAGCATGTCCGCGACTTACCAACTTCTCTGCCTTGGGGAGAGGGAGCGCGTCAGAGAAGAACCACCGGAGTCCCCACGGGCACCACGTCATAAAATCCGCGCACCTCGTCGGGGTGCATCACCACGCATCCCCAGCTCAACCCGTACCCGCCGTCGGCCCCGTCCCACGGCGCGTTCCAACCGTGAAACCCGATGCCGCCGCCGAGCTTCGTCTTCTGGGGCACGGCCGCCCGCCTTCGCCATTTCCCCGCGATGTCGTCGGCCTGGGCGCGGCTGATCAGCCCCGCATCGACGCCGCGCTCTGCATCGAACGCGTTCGGGTAATTCAACTTCACCCACGCCCCGCCGAAGTACTCCGCGAAGTCGCCCGCGAACGGGCCGGTGGTGTGCTCGACCACGAAGTACAACCCGCGCGGCGTGCGCAGATCGCCTCGCCTCTCCTTCGCGCCTTCTGCCTGGCCGCGCCCCACCTCCCACTCGTGTGTCATTCGCCCCGCTGAAAAACGAACGGCCCGATGTCCTTCCACGTCGACCACCACCAGCACCGGCTCGAGAGAAGGCACCACCAACCGTTCGCGCCCGCGCACGAAGTCGGCTGCGGCAACGCCATCGATCACCGTGCGCACCTTCACCCCACGCCCCAGTCGCTGGCCGCGCGAGACGAGCTGACCCTCTTTCACGTCGATCGCGGTGAGGCCCTCCACCACCGACCGCACCGTGCGCACCTGGGCGTTCTCAAAGAAACAGTGCTCCACCTCCACGCGGCCCTCCACCACCTTCACCTGGCCCGCCGCCGCCGCCACCGCACCGACTGGAAGGGTGAAACCAGCCACCGGCGTCGCACACCCCGACACGTACCCATCGATGAGCGGAGTGGAGCCGAGCAGACCGAGCAGCAAACCAAGAGTCATGGAGTTCCATCGAAACGATTCAGGGGGTGACTTCGTTCCGTCGACTCTTCACCACGGCGTTCGCCATCGGCCACCTCGCGCCGCCTGGCCTGAGTCGTCACCGCGCGGAAACGTTCGCGGCGTGGGAGTGCGGGTGCGCTCACGCGAACGCAACGTTTGCCGCGTCGCTCCCCCTCCGATCGCTCTGGGGCGTGCTGGTCAACGGAATGCATGGGTCGACCTGCACCACTCGCAGACAACGGCTGCGGCCGCTGATCAGGAGCTCTCATGTCGCGTATCGCAGCCGTGCTCGTGTTCTTCACCACCTTGTCGTGCACCGGAACCATGTCCACCCCCGACGGGAGCGGCTCCTCGACCGTCGAGGTGATCGAGCCCGATGCGGGTGGCTGCATCGACCTCCAGGGCCCCGTCACCACGCTCGCGAAGGGCACCTACTGCGTGACGGGCGACGTGATCATTCCCACCGGGGTGACGCTCGACATTCCGGCGGGGACGACCTTCATCGTCAAGGGCCGCTTCCACTTCGGCCGCGACGTGTTGGTGCCAGACCTCGAGCCGCCCGCCATCGAAGGCAGCGGCAGCATCCGCGCGATCGGCACGGCTGAAGAGCCCATCATCTTCCGCGGGGAGACGCCGGACACCGGCTGGTACGGGCTGGTGATCTCCCACTCGCACGATCCGGTTCACCTCGAGTACGTGACCATCTCCGACACCTACAAAGACGATCGCAACCGGGACAGCATCATCTGGCGCCGCGGCGGCGCGCTCAACTCGTACGTGAACAAGAAGGGCACGATTCTCCGGCACTGCACCTTCACCAACAACCGCTCGTGGTCAGCGGCGGGCGCGGTGGAGATCTTCTCGCACGGCTACTGGCCTGACACCGGGCTGGTGGAGATCACCGACTCGCGCTTCGAGAACAACGCCTGCGAGTGCGAGTTCTATTGGCCGACGGCGACGGATCGCTGCGGTGGTGGCGCGCTGCGCTTGATGCGCGTCAGCGGCGGCAAAGACCTGGTGAAGATCACCAACAATGTCTTCCGGAACAACAAGGCGATGTCGGGTGACGCGGGCATCCCGGCGTTTGGTGGGGCGATCTCAGGCGCCGCGTCGGGCGTCATCCTCGGGGAGGGCAACGTATTCGAGGGCAACTCGGCGGCGAGCGGCGATGGCGCCATCTCGTGCAACAACGAGCCGGCCCTGGGGAGCGTCGTCGATGAAGTGGACCCCGCGGTGGTGTTCACCAACAACACGCCCAACAACGGCTGCGGCAAGTAGATCAACTCTGGCATCCGAGGACGTCGAGAGCACGAGCGCTGCGGTACACTTCGAGGCGTGTTCGCACCCCGACGTGAAGTGCTTCGCGCGAAGAGTGGCGCGTTGTCAGAGACGCCCCTTCCACTGCTCCTCCATGCGCTGCTCACCGAGGAACGTTCAGCCACGCTCGAGCTGCAGCTGCGTAACCTGGTGAAGCGGGTGCACTTCGAGGCCGGCGTGCCGGTGGGGTGTGAGTCGAACCTGCTCCACGAGACGTTCGGAAAGTACCTCGTGACGAAGGGCAAGCTGAGCGAGGCCCGGCACCATGCGCTGGCCTCGGAGAGCGCCGCCACCGGCAAGCCGCTGCAGACCCTGCTGGTCGAGAAGCAGCTCGTGTCGGGCTTTGAGCTCTTCAAGTCGTTGCAGGCGAACCTCGCGCACACGCTGCTCGATGCGTTTCGCTGGGGCGACGCGAAGTGGAAGCTGGGCGACCTCGACGAGGTGGCCACGCCCATCAAGATGAACACCGCGCAGCTGGTGTACCTGGGCGCGGCCCAGCTGCCGCCCGAGACGCTGGTCGCGCACTTCACGCTCGATGAAGACAAGCCGCTCGCGCTCCTCGTCGACGATCTCAACGACGAGCTGAAGGTGCCCTCGAAGGACCTGCGCCTCATTCAGGCGCTCAAGAAGCGGCCCTCGCTGCGGGCCCTGCTGGCGTTGCCCAACGTCTCGCGCGACGACCTGCTGCGAAAGCTCTACGCGTTGTGTGTGCTGGAGCTGGTCGACTTCGCCGAGGTGGCCGACGCCGCGCTTCCCAAATACCGGTCGAGCCCGTCTTCCCTCACCCAGTTGCCGGTCGACGCGATCCCCGTGCCCACCGCCTCTCCGCCCGTGGCTGCGCCCCGGCCGCAGGACGATGAGACCCTGATGAACGCGCTCGCCGCGGAGTTCGTCGCCCATCGCGGGAAGGATCCGTTCGATCTCTTGAGCGTGACTCCAGAGACCCCGGTGACCGGCCTCGCCACCGCGTTCCTCGCGAAGAGCGACGCGCTCTCACCGCGGCTGTTTCATCACCCCGATTCACGCAATCGCGCCGAGTCGCTGTTGCTTGCCTACGCGCGTGCGTACGGAGCGTTGGTCGAGCCCGAACAACACGCGCTCCATCGCAAGCGGCGTGAACACCTGGCGGCGAGCAAGAAGGCGCAGCCGCGCGCGTCGGCGGATCAGTTCCAGATTCGCACCGAGTTGCTCGACGCCGGGGCGCAGTTCGCCGAGGGCAAGAAGCGCCTCGAGGCAGGCCAGCTCGCGTCGGCGGTGGAGCACTTTCAGTACGCCGTCGACATCGAGCCCACCGGCCGGGCGCTGGCGTACCTGGCGCTCGCGCAGTTTCGGATGGCGCCCGACTTCGCGGCAGAGCGCTCCCTGGCTGCCTTGGGTGAAGCGTGCGCGCGCGATCCCGAATGTGAAGAGGCGTGGGCCTTTCGCGCGGACCTGGCGATGTCGCTGAGTCGAAAGAGTGAAGCCGAAGAATCCTTCCGGCAGGCGGCGCGGATCAACCCCAGACACCCCCGGTACCTGAGCGCACTCAAGAAATGAATTCAGCTCTGCTGAACCAGGAGGCTGACGATGACAGGAGGCCCAGGAGCAACGTGATGCGAACATGCGCATACCGAATGACGCTGTCTACTGCACCTCGACGGGGATGACCTTCCACGCCTTGTCGACGTCGTACTCAGGCGGCAGGTGGCCCAACGCCCAACCCGGCGTGGTCACCTCGACGAACGCGTACTTCTTGCCTTGATACGGAAACTTCTTGCCCGTCACCGGCAACGCCACCCCGAGCGCCGCGTGACCCAGGCCTGACGCGAGCAGCACCACCGCGTCGACGTTGAGCTGCCGCAGAATCACCACGGCCAGCAGCGCCTTCGAGTCGCAGTCACCCGAGCCGTCGGCCACAACGATGGCGGGCGGCAACATGCCGAAGGCGGCGGTGTCTTCGGTGGGCAGGCGGTAGGTGATGTTCTGCACGAAGCTGACGACCAGCTCGGTGAGCTGCCGGCTGTCGAGGTTCTTTTCCTGCTGCTTGCGGCGGAACAACTCGGTGAGCGGGGCGATGTCTTCGGCGTTGTCGCGCACCAGCTCGTCGAACACGCACTGCCACTCGTGTTTGCGGCACGCGATGGGCGGCGCCCAGGTGAAGTTGTTCCCCTTGCCGGGCTTGTAGCTGTAGCGCTCGGCCATGTCGGCGAAGTCGCTCTCCACCTGCTCGTGCACCTCGGTGGAGAGGCCGTAGCCGAGCTCATAGGCCGCGAGGCTCTGGCGCCATTTGTACTGGCGGGCCTGATCAGGCGAGAGATCGCCGGGCATCAGCGCGAGGCCGAGTGAGGCGCTGCTGGTGGTGGGCACCACCGCCTTCCAATCGAGGGGATCATTCGCGCTCTCCACCACCGCCGCCGAGATGCAGCAGCAGAAGAGAAACGCGCCGCCCATCAGGAGCAGCACCCACTTCAGACAGCCGCCCCCCTTCTTCACCGGGGGCGGTGGAGCGCGGTACGGCGTGGGCGGTTGCCCTGGTGCGGCGGCCCACCTCATGAACTTGTATTGCCCACGCCTTCTGGCAGCTGAGGATACGGCACGAGGCCGGAGAGGATCGCCTCGAGACCGGGCGCGGCCAGCAGCGCGAGGGTGATCAGGATCGCGCCGAGCACCAACGCGGGGCCGACCTTCCCGGCGCGCACCGCGGCGATCTCATCGATGCCCGGCGTGAGGCGATTGAAGATCCACACGCCCAACGCCAGCAGCGCACTGCCCAGGCCCAGCGCCAGGCCGATGTGCAGGCCGCCGAGCAGCAGCACGCGGGGGAGCGTCTTGAGGAACTCACCTCGCAGCAGGAACAGGTCGATGGTGTCGTAGAGCGCCGCGAGCACCTGGCGCACCAGCAGGCCCAGCGAGACGAGCGCGCTGGCGTGAAGAATTCCGGCGGCCGGGTTCTCCTCGAGGGGCAGGCCTTCTGCCGACTGCAACAACCGAGAGAGCAGCTTCCAGGCGAGCACGACGCCGAGCCCTCCGAGGCCGATGCCGATGAAGAGCTTCACTGCCCCTGCTGCCATCAAGCCACCATTCATGCGGCGAGACGGTAGGTCAGCATCGCCTCTCTGTCTCCCTCTCCCTCGTCATCGAAGGTGCCGGCGTCGCGCGTGGCCCCGCCGCAGCTGCCCGCGGTGACTCACGAAGGTGTCACCGTTCAAAGACACCGTTGGGACCCTCGGCCTTGTTCAGATTGGTCGCCAGCGGCAGTCGCATCGCCGTCCGAAGAATCTGCTCAGCCGCGAGCCCCACCACATCCCGCACGCGATCGGCGAAACAGTCACCGTCGGTCTCTTCATCGCCGAACCCATGCGAAGTGAGATCGATCCGCTTCAATGCCCCCGCCTCCCACTTCGCCACGGCGACCAACGCACACTCGTCGACGTCATCACCGATCAAGTGCGCTGACACCGGCCCCTTCATCACCAGCTCGACCTCGAACAACTCCGTGCCCGTTTCGACAGCCGCGTCGTGACCCAGCGCCCTCAACGTCGCCACCAGCTGCGCAGCGAATTGCACCCGCGCGGCCTCCTCGACGTTCTTCCCGCGCACCACCACCTTCACTTTGCGTGGCCCCAGCACCTTCGCGGCGCCCGCGTCGAGCTTGCGAATCGTGGCGATCAGCTTCTGCACCTGAGGGTCGTTCACCGTGACTCGGTGGCCATCGAAGTTCATCTGTTTCGGGTGGAGCAGCCCGAGCAGCAGCTTCATCGCCGCCGACGCGCTGGTGTTCGACTTCGCCGCCAGCTGGGCCCACGAGGTGAGTTCCTCCAGGTCGCTCTTCAAGACGCTCAGCGAAGTGGCGAGGTACGCGCCCTCCTGCTCCTTCTGCGGCACGTCCTTCAGCTTCGTCTGCAGCTCGACCCGGAGCGCCTCGAGCACCTTGATCGCCTCGCCGTACTTGCCGTCGCGCGCCAGCAGATCAGCCTTCTTCTCCTCGGCGTCGCGGTGTTGCCGCAGCGCGGTCAGCTGGGCAGGGGTCCAGGTCAGCAGCACGAGCGCCAGTGAAGTGCAGAATGACATTCAGCAAAAGGTACCATCGAGGAGGGGCAGCGCGATTCGTGCTTAGGTCATGCATGTTTCGAGTGCTCGTCCTCGGTGTGTTCGTCGGTTGTACGTCCAACACCACGCCCAGCCCGGTGAGAGGCAACGTGGTGGAGATCCTCCGCGGCGGCACGTGGACCGACGATCGCTGCACCGAACAACGCGCCGAGTTCTGCTGCCGCGAGCGGGGCCTGGTGGACTGCACCAACTTCGATCGGCTCTCCGTGGTCTCCGTGCGTTCGCAAGGAGATCGGGTGGCGGCGTTGATCCTCTCCAACGGCACCAGCCTCACGTTGGCGCGCAGCAGCGATCGCGGCGCCACCTGGAAGGTGCAGTCGATCGACGACGACGACTTCTCGCGCGGTGGCCAGGCGTACCGCGGCGGCATGGACATTTTCCTCAACGGCGACGACGTGCGCATCTACATCCCCCGGCTCGAGCTGGGCGCGTTGGGGCGTGAGTACTCCCGCGGCTATCTGTACCGGGTCGATCCCACCACGGGGAAGCTCTCGTACGAGACGCAGACCATGCCCGGCGCGCACATGGTGGAGGTGCGCGATGGACGGGCGATCTTCCTGGTTCCGGATCGGGATCCCCGGGGAGGCCCGCAGTCGGTGATGGCCGCCGAGGTGGATCCCACCGACCGCAGCAACGATCGTTCTGCCCTGCCCACCTGCGAGGTGCCCGCGTGCGACTCACTATCTGCTGGCGCCTTCCAGGGCACCGACGACGGAGACACCTACCTGGGCTTCGCCAACGCGAGCCGTGGTTCCAGCGCGGAGTGTTTGATCGCCTACAGCCGCAGCCGCCAGGCGTTGGGCTACCGCTGTGTGCCGTTCTCCGAGTGGCCCGCGGCCGTGGCCACCGAGTTCGCGGTGTTCTCGTACGTGGATCATCAGGCCCCGGTGCTGCGCTTGTTCAACGCGCACGGTCACGCGTGGGCGGTGACCATCCTCGACGGAGTCGGCTCGATGACCCCGCAGCCCAGCGCGCCAGCCGACCTGGGGCCCGGTCGCTTCTTCACCAACGGCAGCTTCAGCGGGCGGCCGCGGCACCGGGGCCTGGCCATCGTGGTGCCCGACCCCACCGGGCCGGCGCGGTTGGTGCGGCTGCATGAGTCGGGGCTCGCGCAGGACGTGATTTTGCCGCCCAGCCCTTGCGAAGATCATCAACGTTGCGGCGATCGCGCGGCCTCGTTGCAGCAGGTCTACGGGCAGGTCGCGTGGAGCGAGCCGCTCGGCGACGACGAGTACCTCGTCTTCTACTTGAACGACGCCGACGCGGCGCTCAACAGCCACACCCCGGTGCTCTCCGTGGCGCGGGAGAAGGCCAGCTACCGCGATCTCGATGCCGGCGCGGGTTTCCCGACGTCCGCCGGCCCGCTGGGCTACCCGGGCGCGCAACCGACCGGCGCGTTGGAGCGCCTGTGCGTGCGTCAGGCCTCCTGCATCGGAGGCCAGGGCGGCTTCCAGGAGACCATCAACACCTGCATCAGCCAGTGGACGGTGCGGCGCACCATGGGCGCCGCCGAACATCAGGCCGCGCTGGCCGCATTCCTCGCCACGCCTCCGGGTTGCAGCTTCTTCACCTGCGGGAGTTGTGTGGGCGGGCGCTGCGTCGACGCAGGGGTCTGCGCGTTCCCCCCGGAGGCAGTGGCCGGCTGCAATTCCTGTACACCGGAGGGCAAAGCCATCACCTGCACCATCACCAACCGGGTGACCCAAGTGCTCGACTGCGCAGCGGTGGGGCAGAGCTGCTTCTGCACGCGCGACGAAGACGGCGGGTGCGGGTTGGCTCCGGCCTGCATCCCCGCGGAGTGCACCCGCACCGAGGCGCAATGCGACGGTGACGTCTGGAGCACCTGCGACGAGCGGCGCGACTGCAGCCTGCGCCAGCTGAGCTGCTCCGTGAATCGGCCTGACCCCACCAGGGAGATCGGCTGTCAGGATCCCGGCCCCATCCCCGCGACTGCCGCGTGCGTAGCCACCTCTGCCGTGTGCGACGGGAAGTACCTGCTCACCTGCGCCGATGGGCGCATGCGCTGGACGGACTGCGTGGAGCTCGGCTTCGCACGGTGCGGGCTGGTGGAGGGCACCAACGCGTTTCGGTGTCAGCCCTGAGCGTCACTGCACCTTGCGCGCGAAGCTGGTCGAGCCCGTCTGCAGGCCGAAGATCCCGAACCACAACCGGGGCACCACGGCGGGTGCGGGCTCGGTGCTCGAGGAGACCACCGCGTCGTCGGTGATCAACACGTCGCCGTGAACGCGCAGGTGGAGCGGCGAGCGCAGCCCCAGTCTCTTGAACGCGAAGGAGATCGGGTCGACCACCACCAGCTCTGAGCCCGTCGCACCGAAGACGTTGATCAGCACGCGCCCATCGGGGAGCGCCTCGCCCTCCGGGTACAGCCGGGTGGCCCCCAGGCCCGCGAGCAACGGCGCCAGGTCAGCGGTCGCGTCGCGGAAGGTCGAAGTGGCCGCGTCGTATTCGAAGTACCCGGTGTCGTCGGAGAACAACGCGCGCGTGCCGTGTCGCCAGACGAAATGGAAATAGCGCGCCGCCTGGGTGGCGCGCGCCTCGCCGGTGAGCGCGTCGATCGCACGCAGGCAGACGTCGGGGTTGGCCAGCTCGGGGCAGGGCTGCTCGTCGGAGCCCACCAGGTGGCCGCCCACGCGCACGAGGTGTCCGGTGCCGTCGAGTCGCGGCCGCCGCCAGATGACCTGGGGCGTCAGGAGATCGATCGCCAGCAGCTCGCCGAAACCCGCCACCGAATACGAGAGCCACAGCGTGGAGCTCTGCAGCTGCGCGTCCTCCAGGGTGACCGCCACGCCCGAGATGGGAAAGGTGAACAGGCTGGTGCCGAGGTTGCGATCGAAACACTGCAGTTGGGTGCCGCCGAGCGTCACCAGCAGACAGATGCGGATGGTGTTGGCGATGGCGGTCTTCGGCACGAAGGGGCCGGCCAACGCGAGCTGCACCTTCTGGCGGCCGCGATGGAGATCGAAGAGGGACGCGGTGGAGGCGCCGGGGACGATCAACAGCACGTCGTCACCCAGCACCAACACCGGCTCGCCCGGGGGGAGCGTGCCCGCATCGGCCAGCAGGTCTGCACCGGTCGGCAGCGGGCAACTGGCGATGGTGTCGCGGTGACGAACACCGGGGCCGCGTCGATCACCACAACCCGAAGGGTGCGGGAAGATGAACCCGGCGTCGGTGCCCGCATCGGCGGTGCCGGCATCCTCGGGGAGGAGGATCACCGAGGCGTCTTCAGCAGAGGGCTGCGGGCTGCAACCGGCGAACGCGAAACAGAGGGCGAGCAGAGCAGACCGGACAGGCATCGACGGACGCTACGCGATCGGCCCACCCGCCGGGCCTACTTGTAGCTGCCCTTGATGGTGCTGCGCACCACGATGCCGCCCGCGAGGCACACGCAGTTTCCGTTCGAGCTCTCGCCCTTCTCCCCTGCATAGGTGCGCACGCCGACGACCTTCTTGCCCGACGCCTTCGCCTTGGCCTGGAACTTGAGGAAGGTGCCCAGCAGCGCCCAGCGGCAGGCTTCTTCTTTCGACTTACCGAAGGCGTTGCTGCTCGCATGGCCGACGTCGTCTTCACCACCGGGCACCGCCGGGCCGAAGGCGAAGAGGGTGGGGTCGAGCTTCTCTCCGCTCTTGCTGGGGATGGCGGCGATCGAGTCGAACGAAACGGTGACGACCTGATCAGCAGCGAACGCGGGGACGGCGAAAGCAACCAGAGCAACGATGACTGCACGCTTCATGAGGCCTCCAGAGGTGAGTGAGAGAAGGCGAGGTATCTCAGTCAGTCGAGGTCGCCGCAAAGACAAACGTGTCGTCGATGAGCACCTGGAGGTCGCTCCTCGCCTTCCAGCGCGCGAAGAGGGCTTGCCGTTCCTCGAGTGAACGGGCCCAGGTGTCGCCGCACGGAGGCACTTCGAGCACCACCACGCGTGGCGTGATGCTGTCGGGTTGCGGGCCACCGAACGCGTAGACGTCATCGCGTTCGGCGAGCCAGGGCAGCAGGTTGCCGCTCACGAAGAGCGGGCCCTTCACCGAACGGACGCGCTCGAGGGCCGCGCGGATCGCCTCTGTTCTGCCCGGAGCGTCGGTGCAGCCCGTCGAGGCGGCCCAGCCCTGGGTGCCGGTGAGCGACCTCACGTCGCGTCTGATCAACGACTCGTCGGTGATCAGCACCAGCAGGAGCGTGCTGATCACCACCACCCACGGCACCACGCGCGTCTGTACGATGGCGGCGAAGGCGAGCACGGCGGCGGCGACCACGACTGCTCCGTAGTGATCTCGCCACGCGACCGAGAGAAAACGGATGCCCAGCATCGGCACCAACGCGGCGAACAACCACAACGGCAGTGGAGCCCGCTTCTTCCAGCGCTCCCAGCCGAGCCAGATCATCAGCGGCACGAACGAGATGATCAGATCGCCCATCGCGGCGAGCGCACTCCGCGACAACCGCGTGGAGAAGAAGGCACCCAGGCCGTCTTCGATTCCGCGGAAGGGCACTGACGCATACGGCATCACCTCGCCGAGCAAGCGCGGCCGGAGCACCAACGCGAAGATTCCCCACGCTGCGGAGATCGACACGAAGGCCCACGCCATCCGTCGCGGCGCACGGAGAAAGACCAGCGGACTGAGCGCGAGACCGACGAAGGGGAACTCTTCCTTGCAGGCGAGCAGCAGCACCAGGGCGACGAGCGCGACGCGCCAACGCTCGAGCAGCAACGCGGCCAACAACCACGCCATCGGCGCCATCGCCCACACCGTGGGGTGAAACGGAAAACCGAGCCCGTGGGTGACGCCGGGGTGGAGCGTGAGCACGCCTCCGAACATCCACAACGCGCGCAGGGACAGCTTTCCTTCGCGCGCCAACCAGGCCAGCGGCCACAACGCGAGCAGCGCGCAGAGCCCTTCCACGAACAGGCCCACCTGCACCGCGGGAAAAATGCGCGCGAACGGCGCGACCAGGAACAGCACCGGATCGAAGTGATCGTTGAAGAGGTGAAGCTGCCGCCCGCTCAGCCACGGGTTGGGCGGATCCACCGCGAGGCGGGCGAGGGCCTGGCTGTAGATGCCCAGGTCGTAGTTCGAGAAGCCGAAACCGCGCGCGCGCAGCCAGGTGGGCAGCGTGACCAGGAGCAGCTGCACGAAGGCCCACGTGCTCCACCACCCGACGAGCTGTCGACGAGACGGCGTGCCCACGCTCGGGCGCTAGCATGAGCGTGCTTGCTTCTGCGGGACTTTCCCGGTTTGCAGCCCCGCCGTGTCGAAGCTGCCCCAGTCAGGAGAGGTGTTCGCGCTCGAGGTGTCGAAGGGCATCGACGTGCTGTTCCGCGTGGTGGCCGCGGTGGGCAAGACGCGCTGCGTGGTGTTGACCCGCGCGAATTCGCTCACCTCGCCGCTGCTCTTCGAGGTGCAGCCGCACTCGCATCACAGCTGGAACCGGCCGCAGCTGGGCGGGTGGGTCAGTGAAGGGCCTCCGGCTGCGGTGCGGCGGGTGGGGGTGGTGGCGTTGCGCAAGGGTGAAGCCGAGCGGGTGTTGCACCCGGCGCTCTGGGTGAAGCTCGACACGAAGACCGCTGAGATTTCGCGCAAGGTGCTGCCGTTGGTGGGCTGGCCGCTGCTGGTGGACGACGCGCGCGCGCAGTGGCGGTGGGAGCACGAGCGGGAAGCGGTGCTGGCGGAGGATGCGAAGCGCGAGCGGGAGAAGACGTCGGTGTTCGAGGCGGCCATCGCGGCGCAGGGCAAACGCCGCGCGACGATTCAGAAGAAGGGCGTGGCTTCTTTGAAGCGCAAACGCTTCTTTGCGGCGTGGAAGGGCGCCGTGCCCGTCGCGATGATCAAGGAGGCCGAGGCCGCGATGCAGGCGGCGGTGCTTTCGCTGGAAGGCAAGTCACCGGCACAAGCGGCGCGGCGGTTGGGCCGGCTGGTGCGCACGTTCAACAAGCTCGATGGGAAGCACGGGCGCAGCTTCGACACCATCGACCGCGAAGACATCATGGATGCGGTGAGCACCGTGGCGTTTGCTTGTGGCGTTGCGGATGACGTGTTCGACGAAGTCATCGACGCAGTGCGAGACTTCTGATCTCCCTCTCCCCGCTTCGCAGGGAGAGGGAGCACGACTCAGCCGTAACGAACCTGCACGTTCTCGATCAACGCGAGCAGCGCCCGCTTCACGCCTTCGGTGTCGGCGTGTTTCACCAGCGCCCAGCCTTCACCCTCGTAGCCCGGCGCCCGCGGTTGCCCGACCTTCGGTGCGCGCAGATCGACCAGCGACTTGCCGACGAGCTCCATCGCCTTCTCGAGGCCCTTCACCTCGACGATGCGCTGGCCGCTGCCCTGGCCGCGGAAACACGCCGCGCCGCCGGCCCACTTGCGGGTGGGCGGGGTGAACCGATCGAAGGCGATCAGCTCGGCCCACTTGGAGACCATGTCGACCTCGTTGGTGATGCTCATCAACGGCATGATGTGCACGCCCGGCGGCCGCGCTCCGACTTCGCTGACGAACATCGCGTTGTCTTCGCGGAGGAACCACTCCATGTGCGTGATGGCGGTGCCCACCACGCGCGGGTCGTCACCGAAGAGCGCCTGCAGCGCGGCCTCGTTGATGCCGGCGAAGTCCGTCCACGGCGCTTGCTCTTCACGCGGCAACATCACGCAGTACTGCACCCAGGGGTTCTCCAGCACCTCGAGCGGCGTGGGGAAGTAGCGCGTGCCCGAACGCCACACGGTCTTCCCATGCACCGTCACCGTCTCGCAGGTGAACTCGCGCGCGCGGATGAACTGCTCGGCCTGCAACGGATGGGCGGCGGTGGGCGAGAGGCCCTGCTTGAGCAGCGCGGCCAGGTCGGCCTGCGACTCGATGCGGTGCGTGCCGCGTGAGCCGACGCCCGCCTGCGGCTTGACGATGATGGGCAACCCCACCCGATCGATGAAGGCCTTCAGCTCGGCCGCCGACGACACCAGCTCGCTCGCAGCGACCGGCACGCCCTTCGCGCGCAGCACTTCCTTCATCACGTCTTTGTCGCGAAATCGGCGGGCGATGTCGGGCCGCATGCCGGGCACGTCGGCCAGCGCGCGCGCTTCCGCCATGGGGAGCTGCAGCTGCTCCAACGCCCCGGTGAGCCTGTCGACCGGGCCGACGCCCTTTTGCAACGCCTTGAGCGCCTTCGCCAGCTCGGCCGAGTCGCCCACGCTCTTCACCTGGTAGTGACCCGCGACGCGCGCGCGCAGCTCGGGCGGCAGGCTCTTCGCCGCGTCTTCGCTGATGACCGAGAGCTTCACGCCGTCGAGCTCCACGAAGGCCTTCACGTAGCGGTTGGTGTTCTCGAGAAAATGCGGAGCGACCAGTGCGATGTGCGGCATGGACCGGCAGACTACTCGCTCAGTCCAGCGATCGACTCGCGAACCTCCGACTCCCCGACCTTCGGTAACGCCCAGTTCCCCCAGTTCTGGTGCAGTGGCATTCTTTCACTGTGACTGCGCACTACACCGTGCTCCGCGTGACCGACCAGCGCATGCCCTTGTTCGAAGAGCATGTGCAGCGATTGGGAGAGGCGAGCCGCGCGCCGCTGCGCCACTTCCTCAGCCAGGCACAGGGCGGCGTGTACCGCGTCACCTGGGACGGCGCAGAGCTGAAGACCACCCGCCGTTCCGACTCGCGTTTGAAGGAAGGCTCGCCCACCCGGTTCGTAATCTCGCCGTTCGCTGATCGACGTGGCCGCTTCGCCAAACCTGCGCCGCCTTCGCCGTACGACGGCGTGCGCGTCGAGGGCGTGACCTCGTTGCTCACCGACCCGCTGGGCGAGGAGATCTACGAAGCCTGCGTGGCGGGCATCGTGGCGTGGGATGGCGGGTCGCTGGTGTTGCCGCCGGAAGAAGTGCCCGCGGTGGCCTCCGTGGCCGAGCGGCGCATCGCCACGCAGCTCTCTCCCCGCCGTGCGCGCATCGGGGTCGACAGCGATTGGCCGATCCTCCTGATCAACGCGGTGGTGGGCACCTGCAAAGTGAACATCCCCGGCAGGGGTTCCTTTCCCGCCACCGTGAGAGCACATCTCGACGTCGTCCTGCAGCGTGAATCATGAACGGGTCAGGGTGAGGGCCTCACATGAAGAAGCGGGGCATCGCCACAGCACTCCTGCTCATCGCCTTGGCCGGAGCCGCACTCTCTCTCCGCCAGGACCCGCCACCGCCGGGCTTCGTCTCGATCAAGTTCGACCCCGCCTTCCAGAATCCCGCGTTCCTCGAAAGAGCCTGGGCCCTGCCGGTGGCCAAAACCTTCCCGCACCCGCTGATCTCACAAACCAATCCCTCGGCCTGCGGGCCGACCGCGGTGTCCAACGTGTTGCGCTCCTCAGGCGCCACCACCACCTCCGATGAAGTCGCCTCACATGGCTCCGGCTGTTTCTCCGGAATCTGCTTCGGAGGACTGACCCTCGCTCAACTCGCCGACGCCGCGCGCACCTCCGCCCCCGGCTGGACGGTGACCGAGCTGCACCCGGCAACGCTCGAAGACTTCCGCGCCGCCGTACGCCAGGCCAACGATCCCGCGCGAAGACTGCTGATCAACTTCACCCGCCGGCCGCTCTTCGGAGCCGGCGGCGGCCATCACTCGCCCATCGGCGGGTACCTCGAAGCGGAAGACCTGGTCTTCGTGCTCGACGTGAACGAGAGCTTCGGCCCGTGGTTGGTCTCGAGTGCTCGCTTATTCGAAGCGATGGACACGGTGGACTCCTCGAGCGGCGTGAAGCGTGGCCTGCTGGAAATGACCAGGTGAGCCTCGAGGAAGGTGGTCGTTTGAGGTGCTCGCGCGTTGCTCGCCGCGGGCACGTGTTCCTGGCGTGTACTTCACGAGTACTCAGCCGGAGGACCTCGCCCGGGCCGAGGGCCTGCCTCGCGTCCTGCCCAGCCCTTCCCCTTCGCCTGATCAGCCAGAGGCTCCTTCACGCGCACTTCACTGGGCCGAAAGCGCCACGTTCACGTCGCGTAAAATCTGCTGATTGATCTTCCGCGCGGCGTAGTTCCAGTCGCGCGCCGAGCCGACACTCCCGGTGCCCTGGAGCAGCAGCTGCTCCGGCCCGCGATACAGCAGGTGCAGCGTGTCGAGCACCAACGCACCCGCGCCGAAACCCACCAGGATGCGCGCCGCCTTGCTGCCGGGTTTGTAGTCGACCACCTTGACGATCAGCAGGAAGCGGTGGGGCCCGGGCACGAAGGTCTCCGGGTTCGACGACATCACCAGCTTGTAGCCAGCCGCGAGCAGAATGGAGTGCAGGTCAGGCTCCATGAAGCCGACCACCTGGGCGACCTGATCCCGGTTCACCAGCTCGGAGTTGCGATCGAAGTAGATCTCCACCGTGTAGGGCGAACCATCAGGCGCCCGCACCGCGCGTTGACTGGCGCACGCGGTCAACCCGAGCAACGAAACGGCGAGCAGGGTCCTGAAGAACATGGTGCGCACCCTCCCGGACTTTACGGAGCAGGGCGAGCGATTTCGAAGTCGGCGGTCAGCGCGTAGTGATCGCTGCCCGCGAAACCGCGGCTGTGCTTCCAGACGATCGCCGAGCGGGGCACGGGCACTGCTGCGGGCGTGGGCCCCTGGAGAATGTGATCGATCGCCTCGCCGCGGCCATTGAAGACGTACGTGTACTGATCAGCCACCGGGAGATCCGCCGCCACCCGCAGCAAACCTCCATCGGCGGTCAACGCCTCGATCGGCGCCGAGCCGGGAAAGTCGTTCAGGTCACCGGCCATCACCACCAACGCGCCGGGAAGCGCCGTGGCCACATCGGTCACGATGCGCCGCGAGGTCTGCGCTTCGGCAAAGCGCCGGCCGGGATCATCCATCGACTTCGAGCGAAAGTGCGCCGCGAACAACACCACCTCGGTGCCATCGGCCACCCGCACGTGGGCTTCGAGAAACTCGCGGCTGTAGTTGGTGCGGCTGCCGTCGGGGCGGGTCAGGCGCTCCAGGTTGCGATGCCCCACCACGTTCTCCAGCGGCGTCTTCGAGAGGATCGCCACGTCCACCGAGCCCGCGGTGTTGATCTCGCCCAACACGCCGTACGGCAACGCGTCGCCCAGCCGGCTGATCAGCGCGTCGAGACAGCCTTGTGTCTCCAGCTCCTGCAGCGCCACCACGTCGGCGTCGAAGCCCCTGATGGCCCCTGCGATCTCCGCGGCGCGCGCGTCGAAGGCCTGCGGGGTGAGCACCTGCTCGAAGTCGGCGGCCGCACACGCCCCTGACTGACAGG
Organism: Archangium sp.; assembly: GCA_030695565.1. GTDB lineage: Bacteria > Myxococcota > Myxococcia > Myxococcales > Myxococcaceae > Archangium_A. The sequence continues at coordinate 97,605 of JAUYRZ010000121.1, read as the reverse complement.
TGGAGTCGAAGAACAGCTTCACGTTGAAGGTGGCCACCCGCACCCGGGTGAGCGGAACCTGCTGACCTGCGTCAACGCCGCCATCTTCTTCGGTGGGGCCGGGCTCGCAGCCCATCAGGCACAACACACTGAGGAGGACGATGCCCGGTCTCACGGAGGGGCTCCTAGCATGCAGGCCCTGGGTACTCCGAATCGGGGATACGAATCTGATGGTGCATGCAACCCAGCGACGACGCGTGCATCGAGCAACGCGCGGTGCAGTTGGCGGCATGGGCAAGATGATCTCGAAGGGCAGCGAGACGGTGCGGCACGGCGGTGAGGTGAGCTTCCGCTCAGGGGGCGGGAGACCTGAGTGTGAATAGAATTCTCTTCCGTGCGTATGCCGCGCGCATGCATGCTCGCTCGATCCTGATCTGCCTCGTCGTGGCCGCACCTGCTCTCGCCGAATCGGATGACTGCCGCGCCGTGAAGCGGGTGATCGCGCTGGCGGCCAGCAGCAACCTCGACACCGGTGAGCTGTCCCGGCTCGAGGTGCAGCACTGTGGCCGCCCCAGCCGCGCCGCGTGCCAGCAGCTCGAAGAGTTCTGGATGCTGTCACTCGCGCTCCAGCAGCCCGAGTCGACCACCACCGCGCTCGAGGCCCAGCGCGGCGTGTGGTGTGGGCGCGAAACGGATCCCGTGCGGCCGCTGCAGTGGCCCGATGGTCAGACGTTGCGCAGCACTTCGGGAACGCTCAGCTGGCCCAACGGCATCATCGCGCGCAGCAGCTCAGGCAGCTGGTCTGCCCCCACGGGCACCCTGGTTCGGTCGTCTTCGGGCTCGCTGAGCTATCCGAACGGTTCGCTGGCGCGCTCGAGCTCAGGCCGGTGGATGCTCTCTTCCGGTGAGCAGGCTGAAGAAGGCCGCATCGCCAGCCTGGCGTGCACCAACGACGTCACCTGGTGCCGCTTCTTCCTGGGAGAGATCAATCGCACGGGCGGGCTCTCGCGCGAGTTCGCGCAGCTGGGCCTGGGGCTGCTGGCGAGCCGCTGATCCGAAAACGCGCGTCAGGGGTCGATCGCCTGACCGGCCACGCTGATGTGCGTGCCCGCCGCGAACCAATCGGCTGCCGCGGCGGAGATGCGGCGCAAGGCCGCGGGGTCGTTCTTGAAGATGTTGAAACATTCGGCGAAGTGCTCCCTCACGCTCGAGCGGCCGTAGGTGGTCGGTGACTGCTTGAGGTTGAGCACCGCGGCGAGCGCCTTCTCTGCCGGGCGCCCGGCCTGGGCGTTGAGGCGATCGTTGGCGAACATCTGTTTCACGAGGCGATCGGCTTCCTTGAAACGGGTGTCCGTCTCCGCCTTCACCTTGGCGAACGCGGCCTCGAGGGCCTTGAGCTCGGCCGTGCCCCTGGCGGTTGGCTTGGGGCCCAGCTCCGCCACCTTGTCGTTGAAGGCTTTGGCGGCCGCATCGACCTCGGGCTGGCGGCGTTTGTATTCCTCGGCTGCGGCCTTGCTGATCAGCCCCTTCTCGCGGAAACGCACGTCGGCCAGCGCGTGACCGAACTCGTGCGTGAGCACGGCGACCGCTTCGGCCCGAGGCGCCTGAGCACTGCCGGTGAAGAGTTCATCGGCGAAGAGAAAGGTGGCGTCGTAGACGAAGACGCAGTTGGTCGCATCGCCTCGCTCGTACTTGGCGCGGTGAATGCCCTCCTTCTTCGCGCGGCGGAACGGCATGCCTCGCAGCAACGCGAGCTCTTCCTTGCTCAGCAGCGAGAGCGCCTGGTGCACCACCGAATACGCGCGCCCATCCCACGGCGCGTCGAGATCGATGAACTCACCCACGTCGAACTGCGCGCGGATCTTTTCGGCGGTCATCGTCTCGTCGAGCAGCGACTTCACCGGGGGGCCACTCTCGAAGCTCACCACGCCGTCGGGTTCCCAGGTGACCGTGACGGGCACGCGGGTGCCATCGGCCTGTGGCACGAGCACGTCGACCTCCGCGCCCACCATCTTGCGGCCGAGGATGGAGAGCAGGGCCACGCGCTCGGCGCGGCTGGTGCCGGGCAGGGCGTCGGTCGCGGGGTCGGCCTTGCTCCACACCACCGCCGACGGTTCGCCTTTGCGTTCCAGCGTGGTGACGCCGTAGCCCCGGGTGCAGGCGACCACCTGCTGTGCGAGCGCGGCGTCGGGAACGGATGCGAGCCTCTGCAGCTGCAGCGTGCCTGAGCCGTACGAGAGATCGACTGCGAGGAGCAGGAGGATGAGGCTGGTCATGAGCGGAGGGTAGACCAGGACGCGGATCAGCCCGCGCGAAGTTTGGCCTCGAGCGCGTGCTGCAGGTGCTTCACCATCGCCACTCCGAAACACGAGAAGACGATGCGCACCGCCGCGGGGTGCCCTTCTGCAAAGACGATGGCTTCTTGCGCGGCGACCTTCGCTGCTTCGTGCGCGGGATAGCCGTAGGCCCCCGTGCTGATGGCCGGGAATGCGACGCTCGTGAGCTGCAGTCGGGCGACTTCGCCAAGGGCGTTGCGATAGCAGCGAGCGAGTTGATCACGTTCGCCTGTGCTCCCGCCGTACCAGACAGGACCGACCGTGTGGAGGACGTGGCGCGCGGGAAGATTGAAGCCTGGCGTCACCTTCACCTGACCCACTTCACAGCGCACGCCGGGGCGCAGTTCGGGGAACGCGAGGCAGGCTGACTTCAGCTCGGGGCCGGCGGCACGATGGATGGCATTGTCGACTCCGCCACCGCCTGCGAGCGTCGAGTTGGCGGCGTTGATGATCGCATCGACCTCCAGACCGGTGATCGACGCGTCGACGATCTCGATCGTGGAGAAGTGTGGAGGGGTAGACCAAGTGAGGCCCCTCACCCCGACCCTCTCCCCGCTTCGCAAGGAGAGGGAGTTACATGGCTGACTCTTTCATCCTCGCTTCGAGCCGCGCGCGCACGAACCAGTACTCGGGGTCGCGGAAGTTGGCTTTACGCAGCTCGTCGCGCGTGCTCGCCGCCGCTGCTGTCTCGCCCGCTTCCTCCTGCGCCTCGGCCAGGGTCAGCTGACAGAACGACGCCCGTTCGCTGCACTTGCTCAGCGCCTGCACCGCCGCCCTCGCATCGCCTTGCGCCAGAGCCAGCACGCCGCGCGCATACGAGGTGGTGTCGACCGCGAACGGCCCGGAGAGGCTGGCCTGCGCGAACTCATCGAGCCTCGCCAGGGTTCGTGCCGCGTCGGGCAACTTGTTCAGGCGCGCCTGCGCCGCGGCCAGCCCCGCGAGCACCTGCCCGCGATACCGCTTTCGTTGCCCCGTCGAGAGCTGGTTCACCTGCATCCGGTCCGCGGCCCCGAAGTCCTTCATTGCCGCGGCGTACTTGCCGCTGGCCAGATTCAGCTGTGCGCGGGTCAAGGTGGTGCGCGCCGTCGCGGTATCCACCTTCGCGGCCACTGCCTCGCGCCTCGCCGCCTCGAGCACCTTCAGCGCCACGGGCAGCTGGCCTTGCGCCGCCCACGACCAGGCCATCATCGTGTTGGCGCGCAGCTTGTCGAGAGGCTCGATGGCCGCGGCCTTCTCACCATCGATGGCCGCGCGCGCGCTCACCCAGTCACCCTGCAGGGCTTTCACCGAAGCGAGGCCGCTCCACGCGAGCCAGAATCGCCCCGCCGAACCATCGATGGCGCGTTGGTATTCGGCCGCGGCGCCGTCGAGCTGGTTGTCTGCCAACAACGCATCACCCAACGAGTCGTGCGCGTTCGGCTCATCGGGCGCCACCTCGACGTACTTGCGGAACGACTCGATGGCCTGTTCCGTGCGATGCGCGCGCAGCCTCGCGTAACCCAGCAGGTTCCACCCCGCGCCATTGGCCGGGCTGAGCGAGGTCGCCCGCTGTGCAGCGCGCTCCGCTTCGTCCCACTCCTCCAGCGCGAGCGCCGCGTGCGCGAGGCTCAGGTTCACCATGAACACGTCGGGCGCGAGCTCAGCCAGCTCTTGCGCGTGGGTGAAGGCCTTTCTCAGCTCGCCGTTGCGCGCGGCCTGCATCACCTTCAGGTCGAGCTGCTCGACGTCACCCACACTCGTCATGCGGGCCACCGCTTCGTCGAACAGCCGTGTGCCTTCCGCACCGGGCGTCACCGCACCCAGGCTCGCGCGCGCCATCACGCACTTCGGGTCTCCCACCAACGCGAGCTGGAGGGTCTCTCGCGCTTCGTCGACCCGGGCGTGGGCCATCGCGTCCCATGCCTTGAAGACCATCGGCTTGGCGATGTCGGCGCAGCTCAGCGGGTAGTCGGAGGCGACGTCAGGCGTCGGCGCATCAGAGGTGGAGACGGACAGGGGGGGCGGCGCTGCGAGACTCAACGCAGCTGAACAGCACGCGATGAAGGCGGTGAGGCGACGCAAGGTATTCACGGTGATTCCCCCGGCGCATCCAGCGCTCCCAGTGAAAATCACCCGCTCTGGGGGCCCTCGCCACTGGCTTCACGGGCAGGCTACGGCTCGCCGTACCCGATCTTCTCGGTCTCCTTCAGCAGCTTCTGCAACGCCTTCAGGTCGAGGTCGGCCACCTTCTTGATGCGCACGCAGCTCTTGCCGATGTTCGCGCCGGGCAGGGCTTCTTTGTACCGCTCTGCCACATAGCCGCGTTCATCGGCCGCGCAGGCATAGAGGGAGATCGCGCCCTTGTTGCTGGCGATGCCGATCTTGAACCACTCCATCTCGCGCCCGGCCTTCGAGCGGTACTTCAGGGGGCCGTACGCGAGCATGCCTGCGTGGATGAAGGGCGTGAGCTTCGGCACCGTCTTGCGCACCAGCGCATCGAGCTGGGCGACCTCGCTGCGGCGCGGCTCTTCGAGGCTGTCGAGGTACTGCTTCGGGGTGGAGACCTTCAGCTGACCTTTCATGAAGCCGTCCTACCACCTCGCGCTCGCCTTCTTTCGTGGCGCGGGCCTCGGGTTGTGGACGAAATGGCCGGCGATGTCGGTGAAGGTGCTCGCTTCGCCATCGTCCGTCAGCGCGCGGTCGGAATAAATTCAGTCACAACGAAAGCGCTCCCCTCTCGAGGTGAGGCCCTTCAGAATGCACACCCTGATGTCCATCGAGCGGCGGGAGTTCGCTCGTCAACGGGTCTCACGGGTCGAGGTTCGAGTGGCGAGCAGGGAGGCGTTTCGGGCGAGCTACTTGAGGGATCTGTCCATGGGAGGTCTGTTCGTGCGGAGCCGTCAGCCGCTCGCGCAAGGGACCACCGTGGTGGTGGAGCTCGCCGTGGAGAATCAGCCGCCGGTGCGCCTGCGGGGTGAGGTGATGCGCCAGGAGCACGCCGCTGATGGAACGCCGCGTGGTTTCGGGGTGCGGTTCTCCACGGTCGACGAAGTGACGAAGCGGGCGCTCGAGGAGATCCTCCTCGCGCATACCCAATCGGAGGCGCCGCCGGCAGTCGAGCAGCAGGCGCTCGAGACGCAGCTGTCGGAAGCGCGCGGCACCATCGAGGCCTACGAAGAGAGCATGGCGTTGTTGCGCCAGAGTGAGACGGAGGCGTTTCAGCAGCTCGAAGCCGCGCAGGCCGAACGCGACGTGCTGGCGCAGGTGTCGCACGAGCTGCAGGGGCGGGTGCACGCGCTCGAAGCCGAACGCACCGAGCTCACCGCCCGCGTCGCGGCGCTCTCGGCGCGGTTGAGCAAGGGCGACGCCGAGCTGAACACGTTGCACGCGACCACTTCGCGGCTGGCGGCGGAGCTCAAGGCCGCGCGTTCACAAGCGGAGAAGACCAGCGGTAGCCGTGAAGATGCGGTGAGCCGGTTGATGGCCGAGTTCGAGGCCGAGACGGAGCGGGCGGCGGCGCTCAAGGCCGAGCTCGATGCCGAGGTGCGTTCGCTTCGAGAGCAGCTGGAAGCCAAAGACGACTCGAAGCTGCGCGAGGAGCTGCAGGAGTTCGCAGCGCAGCTCGATGACGAACGGCTCAAGTCGATGGCGCTCGAGCGGGCCTTGCAGCGTTTCGTGGAGATGGGCGGCATCATTCCCAAACGCACGGAGTGATCAGCGTGACTTGCTGAACTTCACCAGGTCGAGCCTCGGCAACGGCCCGCCTGGATCCTGCTGCAGTTTCCCGCCTTCGATGAGCGTGCCCAAATCGATCGGCGCGAACCCGATCGACTCGATGAGTTGGGCCACCGTCTCTCGCGCCGCGTGGTCGTCACCCGAGAGAAACAACACCCGATGGCCTTCCCCTTTGAGGGGATCGGCCAACAACAACGGCGGCGGCAGGGTGTTGAAGGCCTTCACCAGCCGCGCCCCGGGCACCAGGCTCGCGACGATCTCACTCGAAGTTCGGCCCGCGGGCGCCGCCACGGGGTTGGTGGCGTCCACCACGATCCGCCCTCCCCAGGGAGGCAGGCCGGTCAACGCGCTCTTCACCTGATTCCAGCGCACCGCGAGGAACACCACGTCGGCCGCGGCCGCATCGCGCACGGTGCCGGGTTTCGCCAACGGCCCCAGGTCGAGCGCCACGTCTTCCAGCGAATCGGGCCCGCGGCTGTTGCTGAGCACCAGCTCGTAGCCGGCCTTCACCAGGTCGCGGGCGATGGCGCTGCCCAGAGCTCCCGTGCCGATGATCCCGAGCTTCATGAGCCGTTGTTAACGGGTGAACCTGCGAGCTGCCGGTCAGGACCCGGTCGAGATCGCTGGGCTTCTGCGCTATGAGCGGCCATGCCCAACGTCTCCCGCAAGGCGATTCACAACGTCCTCGATCAGGCTGCCAAGACGATCCTCACCGCGGGAGGCGCTGACGGCCGGGCCAGCCGCGCCGACGTCGCCCTCAAGCTCAAGGAGCTGACGGGCACCGAGCGTGCGCTGGTCGACACGTTCTTCAAGTACGTCGACCACCGCGACGCGCGGCCGGGCGCGAGCGTGACGAAGTCCGACGTGGCGAAGGCGTTGGTGGAAGCGAAGGCCAAGCTGGTCAGCGCGTACGACCTCGACGGCAACGGCCTGTCGCCTTCCGAGCGCGCGAAGATGGGCAAGGTCGGCCAGCTCGCCGCGCAGATCGCCGAGCTGCACAAGACACCCACCAACGCAGCCAAGCGGGCCCTCGAGGTGCTGGTGACCCCGAAGTGGACCGCCAACGCGCTGCCCGCCATTGCCGTGGAGGCGCTCTCTTCTTCGGCCCGCCGCTCGTTCGAGTCGCGCACCCGGAACGCCGTGCGCATGGGCGATCTCATCGATCTGCCCATCGCCCGCAAGCTCACCGCGGGTGGCGAGCAGTTCACCGTGGTCGCCCAGTTCATGCACGACTCGTTCGCCATCGAGCTCTACAACGCGAACGGCCGCAAGGTCGGCACGGGCGACGGGTGGAACACGCCCGACCAGCCCATCAACTGGCAGTGAGCGCCCAGGTCAGCTGCTGAAACTACGGAATCGCCTTCGTCTCACCCGGAAGCAAGGTGATGGCGAGCGGCTGCACCTCGCCCTTGTCTTCGACCTGGGTGAACGAGACGAAGAACACCGACCACGCTCCTGACGGCACCCCTTCCACCCGGAAGTCGCCGGTGGTGATGGTGGTGAGCACCGACGCGGTGAAGTGTTCACACAGGCTCGAGCCGCTGGCCTCCATCACCCGCGAGATGGGCAACGGGCCCGCATTGCCGCGCACCATCACCAGCCGGCCCGGCAGCGTGCGGGCGCCGGTCACCACGCCGCCTTGCGCGACGGGACCCACCTGCAGCATCGACGGCGTGGCGCTGGCTTGCACGGCGACCACCCACTCGAGGTTCCGCGCGGTCCTCGACTCGAGCGAGACGCAGTACGGACCTTCAGGCAGGCCCTCTGCGCTGAACCTTCCATCGGCTTCGGTCAGCACGCCTTTGCTCACCGCGCCCGAGAGAAACACGCTGCGCGCCGCCGCTGGCTGGCCAGGCCCTGCGTACGCCTGCCCGGTGATTCGCCCGCCGGCCACCGACAGGGTCAAGGTGAGCGGCTGATCAATCTGGCCCTTCTGCACGGCAACGGAGACGGGCGTGAAGCCGTCTTTGACGGCTTTGACCATCGTCTCTTCGTCGAGCAGGGGCTCGATGACGCAGGTGCCTTCGGCCGTGGTGGTGCACGAGTCGCCGTCGACCTTCTGCACGCCGGCCACCTTCACGTTCGCCAGTGGCTTGCCTTCCGCCGAGCGCACCAAGACCTTGAGTTGCCGCCCCTTCTTCATGATCAGGTCGCCGAGGTCCTTCGGCGCTCCGTTCAGCACGGCGTGCGCGGAGAGCTGGGTGAAGCCAGCCGCCGAGATGGAGAACGTGTCCTGCCCGGTGGTCGACTCGATCTCGAAGCGGCCGTCATCGGGTGAGAACGCGGAGCCATCGACGGTGAAGCGCGTGAGTGGGTGGCCTGCTTCGTCCATCACCCGGCCCCTGACGCGGCCGCCCTGCTTCTGGAGCACGACGTCGAGCGTGTCACCGCGTGAGGCGACCTGCTCCACGTCGCCGTAGCCCATCGCCGAGATGTTCAACTTCACCTTCGAGACCGGCAACCCGCGCAGCGTGTAGCGGCCATCGGCGTCGCTGATGCTGGGTGAAGGCATGAAGCGGAGCACCGAGTCGACGTGCCCGCGCACCGCGTCGAGCAGCACGCCCATCAAGGCCGACTTCTCGTCAGCGGGATCCCACTTCACCCGCGCGCCCGGAATCGGCTGGCGTCGTTCATCCATCACCACGCCGCTCAGGTCGACGCGCTCATCGAGCGTGAGCACCAACCCTTCGCGGTGTTCACCGGGTTGCAGCACCACCACGTCAGAGACCACCGTGCCCAGCGAATCGGCCGTGGAGGAGACCACCAGCCGCCCGGCGAGCAGACCCGTGGTGACGAAGTTGCCTTCGGCGTCGGTGGTGGCGTTGGTGTGGCCGCCTTCGACCTCGCTGAGCAGCGCGTCGAGCACCGCGGGCACCACCATCACGCTGGCGCCCACCACGCCTGCGCCCTCGCCGTTCACCACCCGCCCCGCAATCGAGCCGCCCGCATCGAGCACCACGGTCACGTCTTTCGCGGGCAACTGCAGCGGCTGCTCGGTCGAGCGGTAGCGTTCGTGGTTCACCTTGAGTTGGTAGATGCCGTCGGGCTGGTGAAAGCGGAACGTGCCGGTCGCGTCGGTGGTGGCGCTCTCGCTGTGGTTCACGCCGTCGAGGAAGACGACCGCGCCGCTGACCGGCTTGCCTTCGGCGTCGAGCACGATGCCGTTCGCCGCTTCGTTGCAGGCGACCTTCAGGGTGAGCTCGAGGTCGGTCGCGCCGACCGGCACCTCGACGTATTCCGAGTCGGCGCAGCCCTCCACGAAAGCGGTCGGGTGCACTTCGCCCGAGGCGAGGAGCAGCTCGGAGCTGAACGCGCCCCGTTCGTCGGTGGTGATCGTCTTCTTGCCGAGCCCCCGCACTTTCGCCTGCCGGGGTCGACCGGTCTCGTCGGTCACCACGCCGCGCGCGCGCACGCCCTTCTTGAGCACCACGTCGATGCGCCGCGGCTGGCCTTCGAGCACGTTGACGTTGCTCACCCCGATGAGGTCGCCTTTGGTCACCCGCACTGCGCGCTGAGTGCCCACCTGCAGGGCAAACCGCGCGACGCCCTGGGCATCGGTGAGCACCGGCGCTTCCGAAGGCAGCGTCACCTCGGCGCCCGCGACGGGCCGATCTTCGAACAGCGCGCGCACCGTCAGCTCGCTCTCACCGCGCAGTTGCAACACCAGCACCTCCTGCGGTGAGAAGTACTGTTCGATTCGTTGCGCGGGAAAACCCTTCGCGCTCACCACGAAGTCGGCGGTGCCCAACGGCAGCGGGGTCTCGAAGCGGCCCTGTGCGTCGGTGGTGAAGGACTTCACGAAGAAGGCGGGCCGGGTGAAGGCGAGCACCGTCGCTCCCGCCACGGGGGTCTGATCAGAACGCACCAGCCCTCGCACCATCACGGGGGTCAGCACCTGCAGCTCCACGGAAGCGCCCGGCCTGGTGAATTGATCAGGGGTGGGGAGCGCGAGGCGGCCATCGAGGTGTTCACCCCAGATCAACCGCAGGCCGTCGCCTTCCAGCCCGCACAACTCGAAGTGACCGTTGTCTTGCGTGATGACGCTCTTCACCGCTTCCACCAGCCCCGCGCGGGGCAGCTGCGGGGTGAGCGCGAGCCCTTCGCGGCAACCGCAGAACGGGGCCGGCTTCACGCACGGGCAATCGCCCGAGACGGAGAGCGGTGAATCAGACACGGAGATCTGCATGCCACTGACGGGCGCGCCGTGATCGAGCACCACGCCATGGAGACAGGTGAGCACCGTGGGCGCAGGCCGCAGGGTGGGTGCGAGCCGCTTCGGAGCGACCACCGGCGCGCGGCCCACCTCGAGCTCACGCAGGCGCTGATGTTCAAAGCGTTGCGTGGCGTAGCGGGCGGCCATCGCGCCGACGAGCACCAGGAGCAGCGCCACCACCACACCGATGCGGGTCAACCAGCTCTTCCGGGAGGAACTCACCCCGCGGAGTGTGCCGGGAAAAGCGGCTCAGTGCGCGAGCAGAGGACCGAGCTCAGCGACCAGGCTGGGCTTCGCCGGTTCACCGCTGATGGTGAGGTGCAGGCTCTTTCCGTAGAACTTCTCGGTGTTGCCGCAGGCCCGCGGTGCTTCGCCTTCGTAGCGCTTCTCGAAGACCTTCTGCCCGCTCTTGATGGAGAACGCCTGGAAGGTCAGATCCACCCGCTGGCGATCCACCACGCCGCCGCCGATGTAGCCGGTGCAGGTCTCCACGGGCACCCGCTTCTCGGAAACGCAGACCACCACCGCGGCCTTTTCAATCTGGTAGTCGGCGGGCTCGAAGCGGTTGAGCGCGTCGTCGTACACCGACGGCCCCGACTCGCCGACTCTGAAGAAGACGGCGGGATTGGTCCCGTCCTCCGTGAAAGGCAGCGCTGTGGGGTTGGGTTTGATCTGCCCGTTGCAGAAGGAGGTGGTCTGGCTCAGCTGCATGGAGGAGGTCTGCCAACGCACGCGCTCGTTGATGGTGCGCTGAAGGTTGAACCCCAACACGCCCAGGCCCACTACGCTCATCACCGCGCCCACGCCGAGGCCTGCGGTGCCCAGCTTGATGCGAAGCAACCCAATGAAGGAGGCCAGGCCGATGAGCAGCAGCGGCGTGGAGAGGTAGACCCAGTCACTGGCGAGCCGCGTCGCTTCCCCCAGCGCGAACATGTGCATCACGGCGCCAGGGAAGAGGGCCAACATGCCGACGACGGGGAGGATGATGCTCTGGTTCTTGCGGCGTGAGTCCATGGGGGCTCACACCCGCGCACTCAATTCCATGTGCAGCTCAATTTTTCTGCACAGCGATCCAACCGAAGGGGTCGACCGGCCATGTTCGTCATCTACGGGGTGCGCACCTACGGAGCTGTGGACCACGAAGACGGCAGCCAGCACGCGACCCGCTTCGTGCATGTCTATTACCTGCCGCTCATTCCGATGGGCGGGGTGCGTGTGGCGCCGGATGGTCTCGAGCAGCCCTCTTCGATGGGGCTCAAGTCGGTGTCGCTGGCCTACGCGCGGTTCTGGGGCTTCGCGCTCGCGGCTGGCCTGAGTTTTCACGCGTACTTCGAGTTGGAGAAGCACCTGGCCTCGGGCCTGATGTGGACCGCGGTGGCCGGCCTGACCCTGCTCGCCGTGCTGGGCTCGTGGTTCTGGGCGGGCGTGCGCCGGCCGCATACGCCGCTGTCGATTGGGCTCGGCTGCATTCCGGTGGTGGTGCTGGCGCTGATGACGGGCAGCGCGATCAAAGAGAACGTGTCGCGCCAGGCTTCGAAGTTCGTGTTCGACCCGAAAGGCGGCCCCTCGCCCGAGTTGCTGGCGTTCGCCGAGGAGCAGGCGAAGCTCGAGCAGAAGTCGCGGCTGGAGAAGCAACAGGCGAGGTGTGATTCAGGTGAAGGCGAGATGTGCAACGAGGTCGGGTACGCGTTGGCGAAGACCGATCGTGTCGCGTCGTTGGCGGCGTACGAGAAGGGCTGCCAGGCGAACTACGGCATGTCTTGCTTCAACCTCGCGCTGAAGACGGAGCCGGCGAAGTCGGTGCCGCTGTACGAGCGCTCGTGCGAGCTGGGCTACGGCGATGGCTGCAACAACCTCGCGACCGGGTTCGAGAAGAACGATCGCAAACATGCGATCGAGCTGTTCGACAAGGCATGCAAGCTCGAGTCGAAGCTGGGCTGTAAGAACCTGGCGAGGCTGAAGGTGGCTGGAAAGAAGAAAGGCTGAACCCCCTCTCCCCGCCGGCCCCGCCGGGGAGGGTAGCCGGGCCAGGGCGAGATCGAACGCGCCGCGGTTCGATGGTGGTGAGCTGCGAGCCACGAAGAAGGAAGCGACGAATCACTGGAGGACGTACGTAAAGCTGTTCGCGAAAGGCTGATCCCCCTCGCCCTGCCGAGCGGGGAGAGGGGCCGTCGAAGCTCCAGTGCCTGCATGAGAAGGGCTGATGTCGCTGCGGGAGTTGGAGGCGCTGGATGATCGTTCCGTATGACCCGCGAGTCGACCCCGTCCGGGGGAGGGCCGATATGGAAGAGGGTCTGCTGGACCCGCTCAGCATGCTCAACCGAACGTGCCCCTCGCGCCGGAGCACCACGGGTCCACCGGGTTCAAATGAGATCCTCGATCGACGCGCGAGCCAACCTTCGCTTTGTAAACAAAATCCCTAAGCCCGTGATCCCCCCGGGGGGGCGCCCCCTCATGGATTTTGATGACAAAGAGCGAGTTAGCTCGCGGCCTACGCAGAAGCTCACTTGCTCAACGCCTGATTCAACGCGTGTACGCAGGCCCCCGCGCCAAGAGGCCAGTTCGTTCCGCGCCGGGAGGTGAGAGACCAGACCGGCCGCTTTCCCGAGAGCAGGCTTGTCAAAGGGAGACATCAATCTGACGTGGCTCTTCATCAGAATGAAGGCCCGCACGACCTCGCCCCGCTCGGAGAACGAGCTGGCCCCGTTCTTGGAATGAGGGTCACCATGAAACTCTTCACCCGCGCCTCTCTCGTCATCGCCGCACTCCTGCTCGGAGCCTGTCAGCCCATCGACGCCGCCTTCGACTGCGACACCATCTGCACCCGCTACAAGAACTGCTTCGACGGCGACTACAACGTCGAGACCTGTGCCAGCCGCTGCCGCGCCAACGCGAAGGCCGACAACAAGTTCTACAACGCGGTCAACACCTGCGAGGCGTGCATCACCGACCGCGCGTGTGCCTCAGCCACCTTCTCGTGCGGCAGCGACTGTGGCCAGGTCGTCCCATAATCGTCTCAGCGGACTCCGAACGTGACGGGCCGGCTCTGTCGGCCCGCCACCGGCTTCCAGTGGCTTCGGCGACCGCCTCGTGGGCACCGGTGTCAACGCGGCCAACCGCTGGCGAGGCCTAGCCCGCAGACAGGTGCTGCGGGGCGGCGTGCACCACCAGCTGCCCTTCACGCGAGGCCTCGATGTCGCCCTGCTCGCACGAGGCACACGCGGTCAGCAGACGCTCGACCCGCCATCGTCCGAAGTCTTTGACCTCGACCTCGAGTACGCCTTTGCCGCAGACACACGGCACCATCTCCGTGGTTTTCATGCTCGGCATTGTGGGCGCATCGCGGATCCTGACAAGGGCTGCCCCAGGACGTCACCAGCCGGTAACTGCCGAGCACCAGCAACGAGGCGAAGAGCAGAAGACCGATGGCGGCCGGCCGCGCTTTCCGTTGGGGCGTTTCGGAAGCGCCTGTAGGGTGCCCCGGCATGCCTGCTTCGTACATTCTGGCGATCGACCTCGGTACCTCCAGCCTCAAGCTCGCGTTGGTGTCCACCCGCGGCGACGTGGCGGGTTTTGCGACGCGCACCTTGCCCATTTCCTACCTGCCGGACGGCGGCTGCGAGCAGGACCCCGAGGAGTGGTGGAAGGCCATCTGTTCGGCCACGCGTGAATTGGTCGAGTCGAAGGTGGTGCCGGTCGACGACATCATCGGCATCAGCTGCACCACCACCTGGTCAGGCACGGTCGCCCTGGGCGGTGACGACAAGCCGCTGATGCCCTGCATCATGTGGATGGATTCTCGCGGGGCGCCACACATCAAGAAGCTGTTCGGCGGCTTCCCCGAGGTCGAGGGCTACAACGTGCCCCGGCTGCTCAAGTGGATCCGCCTGACCGGCGGCGTGCCCGGCATGTCGGGCAAAGATTCGATCGCCCACATCCTCTTCCTCAAGAACGAGCGGCCCGAGCTCTACCGCGCGACGAAGAAGTTCCTCGAGCCGATGGACTACTTGAACTTCCGCTTCACCGGGAAGTGCGCGGCTTCGTTCGCCACCATCACGTTGCACTGGGCGACGGACAATCGAGACCTCTCGAAGGTGCAGTACTCCGAGAGCCTGCTGCAGACGCTGGGCGTGGAGCGCGCGAAGTTGCCCGACCTGCTGCCGGCGGGTTCGGTGCTGGGGCCGTTGCGGGCCGAGGCAGCGCGTGAGCTGGGGCTCAGTGAGAAGGTGCAGGTGGTGATGGGCACGCCTGACATTCAGGCGGCGGCGGTCGGCTCGGGCGCGGTGCGAGATGGAGAAGCGCACCTGTGCGTGGGCACCTCGTCGTGGATCATCGCGCACCTGCCGTACAAGAAGTCGGATCTCTTCCACAACATGGCCACGCTGCCGTCGGCCATCCCCAATCGCTACATCGTCACCAACGAGCAGGAGTCGGCGGCGGGCGCGCTCAACTTCTTGAAGGACAGCCTGCTGTTTCCAGCCGATGAGCTGAACACGGTGGCCCCGGCCGACGCGCACCAGACCTTCAGCACGATGGCCGCGCGCATTCCGCCCGGCAGCGGCGGGTTGCTCTTCACGCCGTTCCTCAATGGGGAACGGTCACCGGTCGACGATCGCAGCGTGCGCGCGAGCTTCGTGAATCTGTCGCTCACCACCACCCGGGCCCACCTGGTGCGCTCGGTGATGGAGGGCGTGGCCTTCAACTCGAAGTGGTTGTTCGGCTTCGTGGAGAAGTTCATGGGCAAGCGGGTGCCCGAGGTCACCATCATCGGCGGTGGGGCGCGCTCTGACGTGTGGTGTCAAATCTTCGCCGACGTGCTCGACCGGCCCCTGCGGCAGGTGAAAGACCCGGTGATGGCCAACTCGCGGGGCGCTGCCTTCATCGGAGCTAACGCGCTGGGTAAGCTTGCCTTCGACGACGTGCCCGCGTTGGTGCCCATCGCGAAGACGTGGGCGCCCGACGTCAAGAACCGCCGGATATACGACGAGCTCTTCACCGAGTTCCTCCACGTGTACCGAAGTACGAGCAAGGTCTGCGCTCGCCTCAACCGCCTCTCGACTTCGCTCGAGACAGGCACTCAGGAGTCGTCATGAAGCTCAAGTCGATTGGCCAGAACCTTCTGGACCGGGTGGACCCGCGGATCATCGCGGCCACCGAGCGCGCGATGAAGGCGATCCCCTTCGTGAAGGCGCGGCTCGACAAGGAATACGGCGGCATGCTCGACGGCATGGAGCACTCGATGCGCCCCTACGCGGGGAAGATCGAGAGCTACTCGGCGATCCCCGACAAGGGCCGCACGCGGGAAGACCTGCTGTCGGAGATCGAAGGCCTCGCGGCGAAGGAGTCGCCCCGCTGGAAGGAAGGCTTCCTCTCGGGCGCCGTGTACAGCGGTGACGACGCGCACGTGGAGTTCATGAACCGGGTGTACTCGGCGACCTCGCAGGTCAACCCGCTGCACTCCGACGTGTGGCCCAGCGCCTCGAAGTACGAAGCGGAGATCGTGGCGATGGTGGCCGACATGCTCGGCGCCGGGCCGGGTAATGGGAAGGCCCCGCGGGAGGATCAGATCTGCGGCGCGGTCACCTCGGGCGGCACCGAGAGCATCTTGTTGGCGATGAAGGCCTATCGCGATCGTGCGCGTGAGAAGGGCGTGAAGAAGCCCGAGATGGTGGTGCCGAACACGGTGCATGCGGCGTTCGACAAGGCCTCGCAGTACTTCGGCATCAAGATGAAGAAGATCCCGGTGGGGTCTGACTACGTCGCCAACGTGAAGGCGATGAAGGCGGCCATCACCCGGAACACCATCGTGCTGGTCGCGTCGGCGCCGTGTTTCCCGTACGGGCTCGTCGATCCGGTGACGGAGATCGCGGCGCTGGCGAAGAAGAACAAAATCGGCTGCCACGTCGACGCGTGCCTGGGCGGCTTCGTGTTGCCGTGGGCGAAGCAGCTGGGTGCGGCGGTGCCTCCGTTCGACTTCGTGGTGCCGGGTGTCACCTCGATGTCGGTCGATACGCACAAGTACGGTTACGCAGCGAAGGGCACCTCGGTGGTGCTGTACCGCGGGCACGAGCTGCGTTCGCACCAGTACTACACGGTGACCGATTGGCCGGGCGGGTTGTACTTCTCGCCCACGCTGGCGGGCAGCCGGCCGGGTGGTCTGAGCGCCGCGGCCTGGGCGTCGTTGGTGTCGACCGGCAAGGGCGGCTACCTGGCGGCGACCCGGAAGATCCTCGATACGACCGAGCTGATCAAAGCGGCGGTGCGGTCGATGCCGGAGATCGAGCTGATGGGCGAGGCGCTGTTCATGGTCTCGTTCTGCTCGAAGAAGCTCGACGTGTACCGGGTGCTGGATGAGCTCGGGAAGAAGGGCTGGAATTTGAACGGCCTGCATCGGCCGGCGGCGGTGCACCTGTGCGTGACGCTGCGGCACACGCAGCCCGGGGTGGCCGAGCGGTTCATCACGGATCTGCGGGAGGCGGTGGCGGCAGTGAAGGATTCACCGCCGGCCAGTGGCGGAATGGCGCCGGTCTACGGCATGGCCGGCACGATGCCGCTCAAGGGTTTGGTGGGCGACTTCCTCAAGCGGTACATCGACCTGCTCTACAAAGTCTGACTGCTCTCCCTCTCCCTGCGAAAGCGGGGAGAGGGTTGGGGTGAGGGGCCTCACGAGTCGATGATCGTCTTGCTTCGTTCGTCGACCCGCGCGGTGACCTCGCCGGTCTCTCCCGCGCCACTCAAATGCTGCTTCTGGGTGGGAGCGGTCGGCACGAAGGCCATCACCTGCTCCGTCTTGTTCCCCGACTGGGTCGTCACGTTGCGGCCGTCGAGCGCACGCAACGAAGCCAGCGCGATGTCGGCGGAAGGTGGCCGTTGGCCGGGCGTCTTGCCGAGCATGCGGTCGACCCAGGTCTCCAACCCCGGGCTCACCTCGGGCCGCAGCGTGCGCAGCTTCGCGGGAATCTCGGAGAAGTGACTGCGCGCGTTCTCGGGAATGTTCTTGAGCGGAAACACCGGCCGCCCCGCCAACAGCAGAAACGCGATGCAGCCCACCGCGTACAAATCACTGGCCGCCACCGCCTGCCCCATCAGCTGCTCGGGCGGCATGAAGCCCATGCTGCCCACCGCCATCGCCGGTCCCGTGAGCACTTCTTTGCGGCCCTCTCGCCTCGCCACGCCGAAGTCGAGCAGCTTCACCCGCGGCCGATCGCCCGTGAGGATGAAGACGTTGCTGGGTTTCAGGTCGCGGTGAATCACGCCCGCCCGGTGCGCCGCGCTCAACGCATCGAGGATGCCGTCGAGCACCATCACGATGTCGGCCACCGGCAGCTTGCGTTGCTTCAAGTGCACCGAGAGCGGCACGCCGGCGAGCAGCTCCATCACCAGGTACGGCCGGCCACCGGTCATCAAGCCCACGTCGGAGACCACCACGATGCCCGGGTGCCGAATGGCGATCACCGCGCGCGCTTCTTCGAGCAGCCGCCGCCCCGCGTTGACCGAGTCGTCGGTCTTCTCGCGCAACACCTTGATCGCCACGCGCCGGTGACTGGGGTGGTGCTGGGCTTCGTACACTTCACCCATCGCGCCCGCGCCGATGAGGCCGAGCAGCTTGTAGCCCGCGATCGTCGTGCCTTCCGCGAGCGAACGCTGAGGAGCAGGAACTCGAGAGTTCATGGAGTGACCCAGAGCATGGCTGGCGCGAGAGGCTACTCCTCCCGGGGCCGCCGTCACCTGTGCGTGTCGGGCAATGTCACCTCTTGATCAGCGCAAGGCGCTTTCGTGTCGAACGCATTCGAGCGCGTTCTGCAGCCAGCGGTTGCAGGCGCTCTTCAGGCGTTGATTGTTCGGCCCTCACCCTGATCTTCACCGAAGGGAGAGGGGAACACGACTCCTGCTATGAACTGGGTGTGCAATGCGTCTCCCTCCGATTTGCGGCGCTCCTGGTGCTGGTCTCGTGCAGTCCGCCTCAGAAGCCGTGCGACGCGAACTCGTGCTCCGGGTGTTGTGACGCAGCAGGCGCCTGTCAGGCCGGGAACGTCGACGTGGCTTGCGGTTTCGGCGGCGCGCTCTGCGGTGTGTGCAACGCGGGCACGTCGTGTCAGGCCAGCTCGTGTCTGCCCATCGCGAGCGGCGGTGGATCAGGTGGTGGCGCGACCGGCGGCGGATCAGGCGGAGGAACGCAGAGCGGCACCTTCACCATCAGCGGGCATGTCACCTACGACTTCGTGAGCGCGCGCTACGACGTGGCCACCGATCGCGGCACGCTCGATTTCGCCAACGCCGCGCAGCGCCCCGTACGCAACGCCCAGGTGCGCGTGGTCGAAGGCACCACCGTGCTGGCCACCACCAACACCGCCGCCGATGGCGCGTACGCGCTCACCTTCACCGCGACCGGCAGTGCCGCGCTCTCCGTGCAGGTGCTGGCGAAGACCAGCACGCCGCCCATCACCGTGCAGGACAACACCTCGCAGAACGCCGTGTGGGCCCTCGGCGCGCCGATTCCTTCGGGAGGCGGCACGGTGGATCTCCGCGCCACGCATGGCTGGGCCGGCACGGCGTTCACGCCCGGCCAGCGCACCTCGGGGCCCTTCGCGATCCTCGACTCGACGTACACCGCGGCGAGCGCGTTTCTCGCGGCCCGGCCTTCGCTCAACTTCCCCCTGCTGAAAGTGAATTGGAGCCCCAACAACACCACCGACTCGAACGGCACCGTCGCGCAGGGCTTCCTCGGCACCTCGTACTTCGATGGCGAACTCAACGAGATCTTCGTGGTCGGCAAAGACGGCGTGGACACCGACGAGTACGACAACCACGTCATCGTTCACGAGTGGGGCCACTACTTCGAGGCGAACGTCTCACGCTCCGACAGCCTGGGCGGAGATCACTCGAGCGGCGACGTGCTCGATCCCCGCGAGGCCTTCACCGAAGGCTGGGGCAACGCGGCTTCCGGCATGCTCCTGAATGATCCGATCTACGCCGACACGTATTTCACCTCTGGAATGATCGACGCGTTCGGTTGGAACCTGGAAGACGAGCCGGCCCCCACGGATGATCCGTCACGCGGCGTCTTCTCGGAGTCGAGCGTGATGCGCTTCCTCTACGACGTGTGGGATCCCGCGAACGAAGGCCCCTTCGATGCAGTCACCCTCGGCCTGGGCCCCATCGCCGATGCGTTCACCAGCGGTCATCGCACCACCAGCGCGCTGGCCACCCTCGGCAGCTTCGTGACCAGCCTGAAAGCGCAGCCCGGGGTCGATGCGGCGGCGCTCGACACGTTGTTGGCGCACTGGAACATCGGGCCCATCACCTCGGACTTCGGTGCAGGCGCGCCTGCGTTGCGCGCGATGTACCAGGACGTGATCTCCTACCCCCTCAACCAGTCGGTCACGCTCGACGGCCGGGAGGCGTACAACTTCGCTTCGCAGAACAAGTACTGGGTGCTCACCGGCACCGGCGCGCGCATCACGGTGACCGCCGACAGCGCAGAAGACGTGGCCATCGGTGCCTACCGGCGAGGCGTCGAGGTCGGTTCCGCAGACGATGTCCTCAGCGGCCCGGAGACGTTCTCCTTCAACAGCACCAGCGGCACCGTCTACATCATCACCCTGACCGGCTACGGCCAGGTCAGCGGCACGTACAACGCGACGATGGCCATCACCAGCCCATGAGCACGCCCATGAAATATCTCGTTCTCTCTGTTCTGTTTTTCACCGCGTGCACGACGCCGGTCAGCGCGAGTTCTCCGGTGCCTGCCAGGGGCAAGCCGACGGCTCCCGTCGAGGTGAAGGCGGAGTTGGCTCTGAAGTCGGCCCGGTTGACGGTGACCTTCGAGGCCGACGCGAAGGACGTCGAGCTGGCGGTCAGTGGCATCGATGGCCTGGTGGTCGACGGTGAGTCGCGCCTGGTGGACCACGGTGAGTTCAAACGTGGCGAGACGCGCACGTTCGATGTGACCTTCAACCCCGGGCCGGGTCGCTCGATGCTGGTGGTGAGCGTTTCGGGGTCGTTCAACGGTGCGTCGCGCGCCCGGGTCGCGTCGTTCACCGTGGGGAGCGGGCCGTTGCCTCAGACGCCGGGTCAGGTGATCACCACGGATGATGGCGAGCGGGTCAAGGTGATGCCGTAAAACCTCTCCTTGCGAAGCGGGGAGAGGTCGGTCCGGAGGACCGGGTGAGGGGCCCACCTCGGTGCCCGGAAGGCCCCTCACCCCGACCCTCTCCCCTGCGCAGGGAGAGGGAGATCAGTTGAACAGGGCGATCGCTCCGACGAACAACGTGGCGGCCAGCACGGCCAGCACCACGTAGAGCACGAGGTTGTTCTTCCGCTCGGGCGTGGGCTCGAGCTTCTTGATGGTGGGCGAAGGCATCACCGCGACGGTCTTCTCCTCGTCGGGGAAGTGCGGCACGTCGCGCACCGGCTCCAGGTTCATCTCGGTGCGCTCGTTGGCGGCCAGCTGCTCGCGGGTCGGTTTGCGCACCGGAATCTCGGTGGTGACCGGCTTTCGGGCCGGCATTTCTGAAGTCGGCTTCCGCACCGCCGGCCTCGCGATCGCCGTGGCCGCCACCACGTCGGAGGCCAGCTGCTTCTTCGCCGGCTCCTCGTCGCCCGTCATGGTCATCAACTTGAGATCCGACGCCGACGCGCTCTCGGCCGAAGACAACAACGAGCGCGTCACGGCGATCTTGTCTTCGAACAGGCTGCTCATCACCTCGGCCATCTGCTGCTCGTCGAATGAATCAGGCAGCGCGCGATCGAGGGCCCGGGCGTACTCGCGGCCGTTCTGCCAGCGCGACGCGGGGTCACGCTGCAGCCCCTTCATCACCACGTCGACCACTTCGCCCGGCAACGAGGGCACCAGGTCACCCAGGTTGGGGATGGGCTCGTGGATGACCTTGCTCATGGTGGCCGCGGGTGAAGGCGCGTCGAAGAGCAGCGTGTTGCTGAGCATTTCGTACAACACGATGGAGAGCGCGAAGAGATCAGCCCGGCCGTCGATGCCGGTCTTCGACATCACCTGCTCGGGCGCCATGTACTGAATGGTGCCCTTCACGAAGCCCGCGCTCGTCTCGTTCAACCGGCCGCGCGCCTTGGCGATGCCGAAGTCGATGATCTTGGTGCCACCCGCGTAGGTGATCATCACGTTGCGTGGGTTGATGTCGCGGTGGATGACCGCCATGGGTTGGCCGGTGGCGGGCTCCACGAAGCCGTGCGCGTAGTGCAGCGCCAGCAACACGTCGGTGGCCATGCGGCCGCTGAACTCGGGCGGCAGGGGCACCTTGCGCTTGCGGGCGCGCTGAATGATCTGCTCCAGGTTCTGGCCTGCGACGAACTCCATCGCGAGAATGGGTTCTCGGGTGTCGGTGTCTTCCGTCAGCTCGAAGACCTGCGCGATGCCCGCGTGCGAGAGCGAAGCGGTGATGCGCGCTTCATCGAGGAACATCCGGGTGAAGTCCTCGTTGCTGGCGATCGACGGCAACACCCGCTTGAGGGCCACGAACTTCCGGAAACCGCCCTGGCCGGCGAGGGAGGCGAGGTAGAGCTCCGCCATTCCGCCCACTGAAAGGCGTCCGTGAATTTCGTACTTGCCCAGGCGGGTGCCCCGGGCCAGCTCCCCTCGTGTCGTCACTTGCGTCACAGTGTACCGAAGACTGATATCCCCCGGCCCTGTGAATCCTCTTGAGCTGAGCGCGATCCAGAATTTCGAGGGCAAGTACCCCAAGCAGCTGTGGACGCTCTTCTTCTCCGAGATGTGGGAGCGGTTCAGTTTCTACGGCATGCGCGGGATGTTGACCTTCTTCATGGTCAACCAGCTCCTGATGTCCGAGAGCGTGGCGAACCTGCAGTACGGGGCGACGCAGGCGTTCGTCTACGCCTTCACTTTCGTGGGCGGGTTGTTCGCCGACAAGATCCTCGGGTTCCGGCGGTCGCTGGTCTGGGGCGGCCTCCTGATGATCGTCGGCAGCTTGATCCTCGCCGTTGACCCCAAGAAGTTCTTCTTCCTCGGCATCGCCTTCAACATCGTGGGCACCGGCTTCTTCAAGCCCAACATCTCCAGCATGGTGGGCACGCTCTACAAGGAGGGTGACCCGCGCCGCGATGCCGGCTTCTCGCTCTTCTATTCGGGCATCAACGTCGGAGCGTTGCTCGGCGGCTACATCCCCATCTACCTCGGCAAGAACCACTCGTGGAACGTGGCCTTCGGCCTGACCGCGATCGTCATGGCGATCGGCGTGATCTGGTTCTGGTTCAACCGACACTCCCTGGGGCCCATCGGTCTCTCGCCGCGGCACGGCCAGCCCGACGAAGCAAAGAAGAAGTGGTTGGACTACGCGACCTACGCGGGCTCGCTCGCGGTCATCCCCGTCTTGATGACGATGGTCTCGAAGACCGATCTCACCGACTACTTCATGTACACGATTGGGCCGCTCACGCTGCTCTACGTCGGGTTCGAGATGACGCGCTGCACGCCTGACGAGCGCAAGAAGCTCGCGGCGGCGATGGTCTTCGTTCTCTTCTCGATCATCTTCTGGGCCTTCTTCGAACAATCGGGCGGCTCGCTGAGCCTGTTCGCCGCCAACAACCTCAACGACACGTTGCTCGGCGTCATCCCGCTGGATCCCAACGGCGTGAACAACGCAGCCAACTCGTTGTTCGTGATCATCTTCGCGCCGTTGCTGGGCCTGCTCTGGATCGCGCTGGCGAAGAAGAAGGTCGAGCCGAACACGGTGGTGAAGTTCGGCCTGGGTTTCCTCTTCCTCGCGGCGGCCTTCTGGGTGTTCTACGCGACGCGCTTCTTCGCGGACGCCTCGGGCCAGACCTCGCTCGACGTCTTCACGCTCGCCTACCTGGTGATCACCTTCGGTGAGCTGTGCCTCTCGCCCATCGGGTTGTCCATCATGACCAAGCTGTCACCCAAGCGGCTGGGCGGCGTGATGATGGGCATGTGGTTCCTCGCGAGCGCCTACGGCCAGTACGCGGCGGGCCTGCTGGGAGCCGGCATGTCGTTGCCGAGCCCGACGGCCACCGCTTCGGAGAAGCTCATCTCGTACACCGCCGGCTATCAACAGCTGGCCATCTACGCGCTCATCGCAGGCGTGGTGTTGATCGGCATCTCGCCGCTCGTGCGCCGGCTGATGGGCGAAGTGAAGTAGTCGTGGCGGCGCCCGACGAGGTGTTGCTCACCGCCTGGCGCAGTACGCGTGATCCCCGGCTCGCCGAGGAGCTGCGGCGCCGGCTGGGGCTCCGGGTGCGGCGGGCGCCCAGGGCAGGTGATCTCGAAGGCGCCTGGGCGAAGGCAGAGCGCGAGCGCAACTTCCAGGAGCTGCTCGAGCTCTTGTTGTGCGGAGGTCTCGCCGGCGCGGAGAAGAAGGTCAGAGCCCTCGGCGCGCTCGATGATCCGCGGGTCTGCAGCGTGCTGCAGCCGGTGTTGGTGTCCCTGGGGCCGGAAGCGCGTGCGGAGCTGATGCCCGTCATCATCGAGGTCATCGGTCAGTCGCGCGACGTCGGGGCCCGCTGGTACCTCGAGCAGTTCGATGACGATGAACCCGAGCGCGTCGCGGCCGCCTTGAAGGAGCTGGAGAAGGTGGTGGTGGAGACGAGAACCGACCTCTCCGCCGTGGTGAACCCGAAGCCGCCGCGTGAGGAGGCGCTGCTCGCTGCCGTGCACGCGGCTCCAGAGGATGCGGGTGCGCGCGCGGTCTACGGCGATGCGTTGTTGGAACGCGGCGATCCGCGCGGTGAACTCTTCGCGCTGCAGCTGGGTCCCAACGCGGGCTCCGTGGCCTCGAGGCGCCAGGCCGCGGCGCTGGTGGCGAGTCATTTTCGCGATTGGGTCTTTCCGCTTCAGCTCAATCAGTCCGCGATGGAAGGCTCGAAGCTCGAGGCGTTCGAACGCGGCTTCTTGACGGCCGCCGTGGTGGATCGGCTCGCAGGCCAGGAGCAGTTTCGCGAGTGGGGCACGGTCGAACATCTGTTCGCCGATCGCATGCGGGAGAATCAGCCTGCGATGCTCTCGGTGGCGAGGTCGTCGAAGGCGCTGAAGTCGCTCTTCTGGCTCGAGCTCGAGACCGCGGCGAAGCTGAAGAACCCGCGGCTCGAACGCGTGGGGCTGTGGGCTCGCGGCGATCTCCAACCCAAACACCTCGCGGGCCTCAGCGGCTTGAAGGCGCTGTGGTTGATGCCCAGCCTGGGCTTCAAGCAGGCCGAGTTGCCGTGGCAGCAGCTCGAGCAGCTGTTCGTCTACGAGGGCGGGCCCAGCTGGGAAGCCTGGCGGAAGGACGTGCTCGCGCAGCGCGGGCCGGGGCTGCACCACGTCTCGTTTCTCGATTCACAGGCGTGGTTGCCGCAGCTCAAAGGCTGGCAGCTGCGGTTCCGCCTCGAGGAGGATCCGAAGCTGGAACGGCCCGAATTGATCTGGCACGGCGGCCGGCAGCTTCAGCGCGAGCTGGCCGGGTTGAGCCCCGCGTTGTGCAAGCGCTTCAAGGCGGTGACCGTGCGCGCACCGGAAGAGCTCGTGTCGTTGGAGTTGAAGCACCGGCTGGGGCCGAAGCTCGAGATGGGGCCCGCTCTGACGAAGAAGTGGCTCAACGCAGAGCCGTTCACGCGGCTCGCCGATTCTTGATGAAGCGCTCCCCAATCGCGGGGTGACGTTCGTCAGAGAGTGCGTGGTCCTCTTCGCCTCATGGAAAAGCGACTGATCTCCGTGGCGCAGGTTCCCAGCCCTGAAAATCTCGAGGGGCTCCTCAAGCGGGTCGAACAGCTCAACCCTCAGGAAATTGATGACCTTCCTCACGGGCTCATTCAGCTCGACCGCGTGGGCAAGATTCTCAAGTTCAACAAGACCGAGGCGTCACTCGCGCGCATCAACCAGGGCCGCCAGCTGGGGCGGAACTTCTTCGAAGACGTGGCGCCGTGCACGAAGGTCAAAGAGTTTCAGGGCCGCTTTCTCGAAGGCGTGCGCCGGCGGGAGCTGTACGAGACGTTCGGGTTCGTCTTCAACTTCGCTCACGGGCCCAGAAGGGTGGCCATCACGCTGTTCTATTCGCAGGGCACTGACTCGGTGTGGGTGCTCGTGTCGCAAGCCGCGGCTTCCTGATGCGGTAGCCTGCGCGGCGTCCACAAGTAGAACTGGTGCACCCGCTCCGCCTCGAACCCCTCAGTCGGTACGTGCCGCCGGGCTGATCAAGGCGAGCGAGGCACTCGGCCCAGCGCTTCTTCCACCGTGCGGAACGCCGCCGGATCTCGCCGGTCGAACCCGCCCAGGTAATAGGACATGTACGCGTCGGCGAATCGTTCGGTCACCGGCCCGCGCGGATCGGAACCATCGGTGTGACTGCCGCCGTAGCGCACGTTGCCCAGGTCGTCCTGAGTCACGCCGCGGGTGAGATCGTAGCGCGCGTCGACCGCGTGGCCGGTCTCGTGGAGCACGGTGTTCGACACGTGGCTCTCCATCACCTCTTCCCGGCTGAGGCTCTCGCGCGAGAACTCGAGCCTCGGCAGGTTGCGCCAACCATCCGCCGTGTAGCCAGCGGCGATCTCCGGAGCACCTCGCTCGTAGTGACGAACGGCCGACTCCGCTACCCACGCGCCCCCGCTGTCCGCGTTGCCGTGACCGATGGTGTCGGCCACCACGATGCGCGGAATCGCACGCAGGTGCTCGGGCGGCAGGCGCTCGAGCGTGTGCGTGATGGTCTCCAGCTCGCCGGGTGAAGCGCCGAACACGTCGATAGGGACGCCGTTGACGGTCACGCGTTCGGGCGTGGTGGTGTTGAGCACGGTCAACGCATCGGCACGCAAGCGCGGAGGAATCGCCGCCTCGCGGATCGCCGCGGTCTGTGCCCCCGGCTCCGATTCGCGGAAGGCGCGGTTGTCGGCCAGGTGAGTGAGCGAACGGGTGGTGCGCCGGTCGGGGTGGCGGGAGAACACGTCGAGCATCTCCGCCTGACGTTCGGGCGCGAGCTGCCCGAAGCCGCGCGCGGTCACCAGTTGGGTGAGTTGGTTCACCTCGGCGCGCGACGCGTCCGTCTCCAGGCCGTGAATGCGCGCGCGGGTGGTCTCGGGGAGTGCCTGCACTTCGGGGCGACGCTCCAGCCGGCTCAACGGGCGTGACGAGGTGCCCGCGGGCTCGAAGCCGTCCACCTCACGGCGAGCGACCTCGGGCGGTGGGGGGCGGGTGGCCTCGGGGGCACGAGGCGGCGGGCGAATGATGGGGGCGCGGCTTCTGGAGATGGGAGGTGACATGCCGCCTCGATGAGCACGCGGCGTGCCCGCCCCGAACCTTCTGGAAGTTCGAGCGGCGAGGCCGTGGTGTGGCCTGCGTGTTCACAGTGATGGTGGCCTGCCGGTCGACAGCGACTTCATCTTCGCGGGCGGCGTGACCGAAGCCACCGGCCCTCACCCCGACCCTCTCCCCGAGGGAGAGGGAGAACAGCTCATGGGCTGCAGAGCGAGCGGTCGACTCCGAACCCGATGGTGATGCAGCGGGGAAGCCTTGGATTGCAGTCAACCGCGCTCCCGCACAACGCGCTGCACACCATGCCTGCGTCAGCCGAGTCGGTGCACAACGCGCTCAGACACTCCGCTTCACCCGCGCAGACGTCGCCCACCAGGCCTGCGCCGCGCGCTCCGGGAATACAGTAGATCCGCAAGCCGCTCGTGTCTTCGGAGTGGCAGTAGAACCCCGGCCCGCAGTCGTCTGAAGAGAAGCAGGGGCAGTCGGTCTTCACGCTGCAACTTCCACCATCCCAGTGGCGGAAGAGTGAGCCGCCGTCGGGGTACTGCGTGGGCCCCGCGTCGACCGTCGAACCGCCTCCACCACCAGCGCCACCACCCATTCCGCCACCCGCGCCGCCACCATCGACCGAGAGGGGGTCGAGCTCGCAGACGCCGCTGCTCCCGCACTTCGTGTGGGCGTAGCACTGCTGACAAACAGCCCCGCTCACGCCGCAGGCGTCTCGTTCATTGCCCGGCAAACACTTTCCCGTCGCATCGCAGCAGCCTTCGCAGCCGATGGCGCACGTCTCGATACGCGTACACGCGGAGACGATCGACAGCACCACGAAGCCCAACACCAGCCACCTGATCATCCGCGGTGTTTTGCACGAATCGGCGACGTAGAGTTCACCAACATGATCGCCCTTGCTCTCTCGCTCACGGTTCTCACTGCCACGCCCCGGGGCTTTCCCGCGGCTCACTCCATCGAGTTGCTCACCCAGGTCGAGAGCCGCTTGCCGAGGTGGCTCACCGGAGAAGGCGATCGCAAAGACCTGCTCGCCAACCCCAAAGAGCTCGAGAAGTTCATCGCCCCCCTGGGCCCCCAAGGCGAGCAGCTCAAGACCATGGTCACCAACGCGGTGAATGAGCAGGCCGAGTTGCCCGAGCTCAAGACCTTCACCGCGTCGAAGGTGCTCATTCAGTACGACGACCGGCAGGTGACCGTGAGCTACTTCGACGCCAATGGGCATCGCTGCGTGGTGCCTCTGCTGGCCGTGGGTACGGAGGCCAAACCGCGCTACCTCTTGCTCGATGGCCCGCGCACCGATGAACGCACCATTCAGGAAGTGCTCGAAGGCGGCCGGGCGAAGTCGATGATGGTGTTCGCCGAGAAGAAAGATGGCGCGTGGTCCACCGGCTCGATGCCTGCGCCGCCTCCGCCCGACTGCACGATGGTGCTCAAGAAGGCGCTCAAGACCCTCTTCACCGCCGAGAAGGCGTACTTCGCCGAGCACGACGCGTACTCGAACTCGTTGACCAAGATCGGCGTCGACGCGAAGACGTTGGGCATCACCTCGGCCAAGGTGTCCGTCGCGGGCGCAGCGCCCCAGCAGACCTTCACCATCCAGGTCGGGCTCGACAGCGGCCTGATGAAGATGGACGACAAGGGCACCGTGTCCATCGTCGCCGACTGTGCGCATTGAACTCGCCCTGGCGTGCTGGCTGATCAGCGCCAGCGCGTGGGGCGCTGAGCCCCTGGTCGACGAGTTTCTCCCCCGCGTCGTGAAGGTGATGGGCCTGCCGATGACCCGCAAGGTCACCGTCAAGCGCGTCTCTCGTGTCGAGGCCGAGCAGATTCTCAGGCGCGAGGTGGACGTGAAGGCGGCCGCGCGGTTGGGGGAAGCGTTGGTGGCCATCGGCCTGCTGCCCGCCGGCACCCGGCTGGAGGACCTCGCGCCCGACTTCAACCAGCAGAACGTCGCTGGGTTTTATGATCTGCGCGAACACACCTTGTTCCTCATCGCTGATCAGCCCGACGAAGCGTTGCGGCCCATCATCGCGCACGAGCTCGCGCACGCCGTGCAGGACGCCAACGTGGATCTGCTCTCGAAGATGAAGGGCTCGGAAGACGCCACGCTCGCGTTCACCGCCGTGCTGGAGGGGCAGGCTCAGGCGACCGCGGCCCTGGTGATGGCGGGTTGGCTCGAGGATCACCACGTGGCGGTGGAGGGCATGGCGGGGCTGCTCTCCGATACGACCGCGCGTTCGGCGGCCGAAGCGGCTGATCAGGCCCCGGTTCCCTGGTTGGGGTTGCAGCTGCGCTTCCCCTACGTGGCGGGGCGGGCGTTGATCGAGGCGTCGGCCACTGCGGATGATCCGATCGCGCGGGGATTGTTGCAGAGGCCGCCCGCCTCCACGGCCGAGGTGATGATGCCTTCCCGCCTCGCCGCCCCCCTCGCGGGAGATCTGCAGCTGACTCGCCTGCTCCCCGGCGCGAGAGCGTCCGTCACCACCACGCTGGGGCGGGCCCAGCTCGAGCTGCTGGGTGGTGGCCTGGGAGAAGGGTGGCGCGGTGACCGGCTGGAGTCCGTTCACGTGGGTCGCCGGCTGGTCACCGTGTGGAGCGTGGCCTTCGCCACCGAAGCCCAGGCGATCGCCTTTGCCGAGGTGGTGAAAGGCGAACGCGAGGGTGCCGTGGTGGCGTTGCTGGTGGGCACCCGAAACGAAGCGGTGAAGAAACGCGCGCTGCGGGCATTCGTCAGGTGAGACACGAAACGCGACAATGCAGCGCGGCCGTGCCATGCCATCGCCTCTTTCATCCTTCCAGGAGTCACGTATGCAGACCCGGAGCCTGCTGTTCGCTGTGACCGCCCTCACCCTCGTCGCTTGCCAGGACGACATGACCACCGAGAAGGCCACCTGGGAGACCACCACCAAGGGGTGGGCCGCTCGCATCGAGAAGATGAAGAAGGGTCACGCCGAGCTCGCCACGAAGGTGAAGGCCTTCACCGTGCCCGAGACGGAGACCGCGCTGGTGGAAGACAAGGCCGCGCTCGACAAGGCCATCGCCACCGGCACCACCGCCATCACCACCGCCGAACACGAGATCGCCACCGCGACCAGCACCATCGAGGGGCTCATCGCCGGCGGGAAGAAGGTTCGGGTCGAGGTCGCGCTGGGCACCACCAAGAGCACCGTCGATGGATCGCTGGCGCGCGCCGAGTCGATGGTGTCATCGGCGAACTCGGCGCTCGAGACGCTGGTGCAGAAGGTCGCCGCGGCGAAGGCCACCGGTGAGGCGGTGAAGTCGCGCACCGATGCGTGGCTGACCGAAGTGAAGAAGAAGGGCGGGGCGCTGATGATCGAAGACCTCGTGTTCAACGGCGAGGCGATCGACGCGGTGAAGTCGAAGGTCGCGATGGACAGCCTGGTCGCGACGCTCAAGAGCTGCCCTGATCTGAAGGTCGAGCTCGCGGTCGTCGCCCGGGGCGAAGCGGCCGAGCTGGGCACCAAACGCGCTGAAGCCATCAAGACGCAGCTGACCACCCGCGGCGTGGACGCGGCGACGCTGGCGAAGGTGGCCGGCAGCGTGGAGGCAGAGGGCGACGAGAAGGTGTCGCTCGCGGTCACCACCCCCTGCAAGTAACGATGGCCAACGCAAAGCTCGCAGCTCTTCTTCTGCTGAGTCTCACGCCCGGTTGCGCGAAGAAGCCGGATCAGGCCGACGCCAGAGGCGCTCTGACGGTCGTTCGTTCGTTGTCCGACCCCGGCCTCGACGCAAACAGCGCGCTTCGCCTGCGCTACACGGGTTGCGCCGAGCTTCCCGGCTGTGCAGCGGGTTGCATTGACGCACTCACGTTCTGCGCCACACCCGACTCCGACGAGCAGCAGCGTGGCGCCGTGCTCGCGAAGTGTTTCTCGGGGGTCGACAAGGCCGCGGCAGATCAGTGGTTCCGAGGGCACTTCGACCGGTTCGTCGAGGCGTGCCGGCCGCTGCTGAGCGAGGCGGACCAACGTGAGCTCGATGCAGCGCGAGCGAAGGTAAAGTAGCCCTGCGGCGACTGGTCTCCACCATGTCCCATCCCATCGCCGAAAAGGCTTCCGCTGAGCTCGGGCGCGCCGCGACGCCAGCCCGGGTCATGCGCACCGTGGTCGAGTGGATCGAGCGCCTGTGTCACCTCGATGAGGGCATGCTCGACGGCCGTGTGCTGCCTCGTGCAGAGGTCGATGGGCTCTACTCCGAGCTGGTCAAACTCACCCGGGCGGCCTTCCTTCGCGCCGCCGCGGCCGACGCGATCGGTGCCGCGGTCGACAGGCTCGAGCAGTTGCCGGTCTATTGCAGGCCGAAACGATGCGACCTCGCCGAGTGGGTGCGCACTGCCGAGGCGGCGCGCGCGCAGCCCGTCGCGCCAGCGCGCACCTCCGACGTCCTCGACCCCACGGTGCGCGCCCTCCTCGCGATGGTCGCCGCCGAGCCGGCCCGTCACCGGTTGCACGCGCCCGCATCGCCCGACGCGATCGCTCAGTGGGAAGTCGAGCACCGGCAGAAGCTGCCGAGCGACCTCGCGGCGCTCTATCGGGTGAGCGACGGCTTCTCGCTCTTTCTGGGCAACCTGCAGGTCGATGGTGTCGCAGTGAGAATGGTGCCGCTGCGCGAGCTCGAGCTCCATGCCCACCTGGTGGACGAACCTCGTCGCCGCTCGCGCGCGAAAACCGACCAGGCGCGGGCCGGATCGAATGAGCGGTTGTGCGTGTTCGATCTGGGCAACGGCGATTTCCTGTCCTGCCTGCCGTCGAGTTCGGGGCGCACCCTGTGGATCGACGACTGGCACGAGGTTCCCTCGCCGCTGCGGTTCGCGACGGTGGCTGAAGTGCTCGAGCACCTCATGAGCCCGGAGCGCATCGACGCGCAGGGTCGGTGGTACGCCGGCCTCGACTGACGACCCGCGGACTCAGCCGTGCGGAGCTGGCGAGGGAACGTCAGTCGAGCTCGAGGCAGGTGCCGGCGGCCCGCGAC
Source organism: Archangium sp. (assembly GCA_030695565.1). Classification (GTDB taxonomy): domain Bacteria; phylum Myxococcota; class Myxococcia; order Myxococcales; family Myxococcaceae; genus Archangium_A. Next base: position 66,137 of record JAUYRZ010000121.1, on the reverse strand, counting down.
GAGGCGGCACGACCACCAGCGGAGGCACGGGACAATTCGTGCACGGCCCCCGCAGCGGAACCCGCAGCACCTGCCGCAGCTTCAAGAACGAGCTGGTGAGGTGATTGGCCTTCTTGAGCTTCTGCACCGAGCTGCCCATCTTGAACGCGATGCCGCCGAGGGTGTCGCCCTTCACCACGCGGTAGAACGCGATGTTCTCGTCGGCGCGTCTGGGCATCAGCGGCGCGAGGCGATGAGCGAGCTCCTGTGCGCGTGGGTTGTAGAGCCGCACGTGAAAGTGGTCGCGGTGCTTGCGCGCGTGGTGGAACACCGAGCGGTTTCCCGCGTGAAACAGCGAGTCGAGCCACTGCTTGTTCTCGCCGTGCGCGAGCGCGTAGTCGTAGAGCACCTTCTGCACGCGTCGATCGAGGAGGATGCCCTGCACGTCGCCGTGCATGAGGATGGCCTTGGCGAAGGCCCAGTTCATCGGCACGTCCATCACCTTCTCGCGCTCGATGACTCGGTACGGCTCGGGGCCCGGGTAGAAGAGGCCCACGTCGATGTCGCGGCCGTTCTGGTGGGTGATGTGTGGCGGGAGGTAGCCACCCTCGGGGCCGCTGACCTGCCCCACGCGCACCGGAGCGCCGTCGGGGTACCAGGCCCGCACCTGCCGGGCCGCTCCGATGATGGCGTCGGCGGTCTCCTGGGTGGTCCAGCACGATTCGGGCACCACGACGGTCCACGCTTCGCCCTTGGGGAAGGGCATGGCGTTGATGATGCGGCCTTCTTCGACGAAGCCGATCGAGATGCTGCCAAGCGACTTCGGCTCGTTCACCCAGCGCTCGGCGAGCGCCTCGTCGGAGAGATCGGTCGTGTAGTGGTAGCGGCCGTCGGTCGCTGCGACGATGACCTCCTTCGACTCACCGTCGTCGGCCGCTTCTTCGTCGGCGAGCTCTTCGCCTGCATCGATTTCTTCGAACGCGAGCGCCGGCTCACCCGCATCGACCACGCCTGCGTCTTCGGGGGAGACCACGAGCGCCATCGGGGCGGGCGCGGGTACGGGCTGAAGCGCGGCACAAGCCGAGAGCGCCAGCACGAGAGCTGGAATGAATCGCGACGACGTCACACGCGGGTCTTATCGTGATCAGGCTCGATCGAGGAGCAAGCGGCGACCGTGAGGGCTCCACCTTCACTCCTCTGTTCCGACGACGGTCTCCCTCTCCCCGAGGGGGAGAGGGTTGGGGAGAGGGCTGTGTGCAGAGGACGAGCGCGAGGAGCTCGAAGTGAGCTGCGCTCGACGCCATGTGACATGACCAGTGTCATGAGTTCTGTGCGCAGCGACTGCTCCGGGGCTGAGTTGGGGTGCGTCAATCGAGGCACCCTCTCGGTCGCGCTCGACGCGGGCGCGTATTTCCTCTGGGTCGACGGGGTCCTCGACGGCGTCGACGGTGACTTCTCGCTCACCCTCACGCGCTGAGCCGAGACGGACTATTTCACCAGGCGAAAGCCGATCCCCCGCACGGTCCTCAGCTCGAAGCCCGCGGTCTCGGCCTTCAGCTTCTTCTTGAGCGAGCTGACGAAGTTGTCGACGGTATGCGTGTCGACCACCACGTCGCCCCACACCGCATCGAGAATGTCGTCGCGCTTCACCACCGCATCACCCGCGCGCAGCAGGCACACCAGCAGGTCGAACTCCTTGCGAGTGAGCTCGACCGCGCCCTCGGGGCCCGTGACGGTGCGCCGCGTCTCGTCGACCTGGTAGTGCCCCAGCGTGTGCGTCGCGCTGATGAGACCACCGCGCCGCGCCAGTGCTGCCACGCGCGCCAGCAGCTCACGCAAGCGGTACGGCTTGGCCAGGTAGTCGTCGGCCCCTGCCTCGAAGCCCTTCACCAGATCGTCCTCGAGCGTGCGCGCAGTGAGCATGAGCACGCGAGCGCCCTTGCCGGACGTGCGCAGCTCACGGCACAGGGCCGAGCCATCGCCATCGGGCAACATCAGGTCGAGCACCACCACGGTCGTCTTCCACCACCAGGACTTGAGTAGGCATGCTCGAAGAACCTGTCTCCCTCTCCCCCGCGGGGGAGAGGGTCGGGGAGAGGGCGTTCACTGTATGTTCTCACCGCCAATGAGCAACCTCGCGAAGCTGCTGGCCGCAGGTACCGCCGCGTTCAACGTGAAGCGCATGCAGGGCGGCATCTCGAATGATCAATCCGCGACGACCCTCAGCGGACTCTTCTTCGCCCGCGCTGATCTCTCGAAGCTCGATCTCTCGAACGCCGAGCTCGAAGACTGCACGGTGAGCGACACCGACTTCCGCGAGACCGATCTCCGCGGAGCCTTCATTCACGGCGGCCGCTACGAACGCTGCGACTTCCGCAAGGCCCAGCTCGAAGGTGCCACGCTCGAACAGGTGGAGTTCATCGAGTGCGACTTCACCGGCGCCACCGGCCTCGACACCCTCGAGCTCGACGACGTCACCGGCCTGGGTGAGGCGCCCCTCACCGCCCCCGCGCTCGAAGAGACGGTGCGCTTCACGCCCGGTCACTTCGCGGTCAACGACGCGCTGGAGCAGGCCCTCGACGCGCACCCTGACGACGAGAAGCAGTGGCTGGTCTACGCCGACTGGCTGCAAGGTGAAGGCGACCTCCGCGGCGAGCTGATCACCCGCCAGCACGGTGGCGCCGGCTTTCAGTCATTCCTCGACGAACACCTCGAGCAGCTCTTCCCCGGCTGCGCCGACGAGCTCCGCGGTGGAGGGCAGATCCCCGAGCTCGCGTTGGAGTGGCGTCACGGCTTCGTGGTGGGCGCCACGCTCTCGTCGCTCAACCAGGAACGTGAAGTGGATCTCGCCGCGCTGGTGGAGCGGCTGTTGCCCTTACCGATGTGCCGCTTCATTCGCAGGCTGTCGTTCGGGCTCAATCACGGCGTCACCCAGTACGGCGAGAGGACCAACACCTACGCACCGGTGGTGGAGGCGCTCATCAAGCAGCCGCGCCTCGCGCGCATTCATCACCTCGCGTTCGGCGTGCAGGAGCCGGCCATCGACGAAGAATACGGTGAGACCGAGCCGCTCCACGCGTGGGGGGATCTCTCGGCGCTCTGGCCGCACGTGCCGCAGCTGCGCACCCTCGAGGTGAAGGGGAGCGCGGGCATTCTGGGCGCGCTCGAGCTGCCGGAGCTGCGTTCGGTGACGCTGGAGGTGGAAGGCCTCGAGCCTGAGGTGTTCAGCGAAGTGCTCGCCGCGCGGTGGCCGAAGCTGGAGCGTTTCGTGTTGTGGGATCAAGGCGGCGTCGTCGAGCTCGAGCCGTTGCTGCACGTGTTGAGCACCGTGCCGCTCACGCACTTTGGGCTGCCGTTCACGGATCAGCTGGAGGCGCTGCTCGAGCGTCTGCGGGGCTCTCCGATGCTGAAGGGGCTGCGGGTGTTGGATCTGCACCAGAGCGTGTTGCAGGGGCCGATGCTGGCGTGGCTCATCGAGCACCTTGCTGACTTCAAGCAGCTCGAACGGCTCGACTTCACCGGCGCGGTCGATCCACACGAAGCCGAGGCGCTCTCACGGCTGGGTGATTTCATCGTGACCGGCGTCGTACAGGAGTTGCCTGAGAGTCCGGTCGACGAGGAGTTCGAGGCTCCGGAAGAGGAAGAGGCCCCGCCTGCTCCGAATGCGGATCTCGATATTCCCGATGAGCACGGTGATTGAACAGTGCGGCCCTCACCCTGACCCTCTCCCGATGGGCCCGATGGGAGAGGGGACTCGTTCGCGATCCGCACCGAGCGCGAACGCCACCAGCAGCGCTCCCACGACCACGTGCAAGGCGTCATCGACCCTCGTCCACATGAAGAGCGATCGCGGCCACAGGTCGGTCAGGCTCGCCACCGCCTGGTAGAGGTCGATCAACCCGAAGCCCAGGTTGAACGCGCGCACCGCATTGAGTTTGCCGCTGAACACACAGCCCAGGCCGATGACCCCGAAGACCAGATGGAAGACGTTGTAAGGCGCCGCCCCACTCGTGACTGAAGCCGCAGGCGGCAGCACGAACCCGAGGATGCCCACGACGATGAGGATCGGCGCGAAGACGCGGAGCACCTGCAGGTTGATGGGGGTCTTCATCGGGCGAGGGGGTACGCTTCGGGGGGCCGACTGGATTTTCGCCAAACCATGAACGCTGTCCCCTGCACCGGTCTGCTCGACGAAGCGCGCGTCACCGTCGACACGTCGCTGCTCGAGCGCTCCGCCTTCCAGTCGCCCCTGCTCGCGCTCGCCCTGGTGCTCTCGATCGTGGGGCTGGTGCTCGCGGTCCGCGCGGCTCCGAGAGGCCACGGCGGGTGGTCGTTCTTCACCTTGCTCGCGCCGATGGTGGCGCTCTTCGTCTCGTTCTTCTTCGAGCTGCGCACCGAGCTGCACTTCACCTGCGTCAGCGGGCCCGCCAAGACCGGCCTCAAGTTCATCTCGGTCAGCGCCGGCATCGCCAGCTTCGCCTCCATTCAGCTGGGCATCACCCTCACCCTGCGCGCGTGGAAACGTGAGGTGCAGGTGTTGTGGCCGGCGGTCGTGCTCGGCGCGGCGCTGCTCATCGCGGGCGGGGTGGGCACGCACAAACGCTCCCTGCAACGTGAGTTCGAGCGGCGGGTGAGGGCGGTGATGCCCACGCCCAACGTGATGCCCATGGCCAAGCCGCCCGAAGCGCACGTCGGCCGCACCGTGAGCTGGAAGCCCGACGTTCAGGAGGCCGGCCGGCTCACCGGCTTCATCTTCACCAACCGCGTGTTGATGCGTGATGAGGACCGCAAGCGGTGGCACGTCGACACGGTCGAGCTGACCGCGGCGCAAGAGGGTGTCAGCGCGGTGCCGCTCCATCTCGAGCAAGACCTGGTGGCCGTCGACACCGAGCTGTCGGTGGTGGGCGTGCGGGATGAGGGGCCGGCGTGGTTTCCGCTCGCGAAGGGCAACCGCTGGGAGTTCGTCGCCGTGCGTGGCCGCGGTGGGGTGCTCGACAAACTGCGTGACGGGATCGCGCGGGGGAAGAAGTCGTTGCCCGAGCCGTCCTTGACCCTCGAGGTGACGGGCGAGGGTGAACGCGATGGGTTTCATTTCTTCGAGGTGACCGAGACGCGCCAGGGCGAGGTGCTCAGCACGCGCGAGGTGGTGCGTCGTGAAGGGCAGCTCTTCTTTCTGAACGGCTCGCGCGTGGCCTGGTCTGATCAGGGGCACTGCCAGTTGGCGCTGGTGGAGCCGTCGTGGTGCTCCTGCGTGGAGGACCGGGTGACGGACTGCAGCGTGGTGAGCGGGGATCTCGGCGAGACGTTCTTGCGGTTGTTCCTGGGCGCCGTCACGTTGGGCATGACCGAGCTGCAGGGCATGGGCGACATGGGCGCCGGCAACCAGGCCGGCTTGTTGCTCACCCGGTGGACCGTGGATGGACGGCAGCTGGCCCTGGGCCCCGCGGTGAAGAAGAAGATCAAGTGATCAGGGCGTGAGGCCCTCACCCCGACCCTCTCCCGAAGGGCCCGAAGGGAGAGGGAGTTTGAGTTCGAACGTGGTGCCTTCGGATGACGACTGGGTGATCCGCAACGTCCCTCCGTGCAGTTCAGCGATGCGCCGCGCGAGTGCCAGGCCCAGCCCCGAACAACCCACCGCGCGCCCTTCCGCCGCGGGCAACCGGTGGAACGCCTGAAACACCCGCTCCCACGCCGCCTCTGGAATGCCCGGCCCATTGTCCGAGAACCGCAGCACCGCCACGCCCCCCTCATCTCGGCCCGTCACGCGAAAGACGACCGGCTGCCGCCGCCCGTACTTCCACGCATTGCGCAGCAGGTTCTGCACCAGCACCCTGATCAACTGCGCATCGAGCTGCCGCGGTGCCAGGCGCTCCAGCCCCTCACACGACACCTGCACCACCGCATCGATCGCCAGCGTCGCGTCGTCTTCCAGCAGCGCTTGCAGGGTGCTGAATGAGAACGGCTCCCGGCGCGGCACCCAGCGACCCGACTCCAGGCGGTTGAACGAAAGAATGTTCTCCACCAGAAACCCCAGCCCGTCAGCGGCCACCACCAGGCGCCTCGGGTAGTCCTTCGCGGCCGTCTCCGCGCCCAGCTTGCGCTCGAGCGTCTCGGCCATCAGCCTGATTCCCGCCAGCGGCGTACGCAGCTCATGGCTCACCGTGGTGATGAACTCGCGCTGCAGGCCCAGCGTCTCTTCCTTGCGCCGTTCCGCCAGGCGGGCGAGCAACACCACGCAAAAGCCCAGCAACCCGGTCAACCCCAGCAGCACCGTCTTCCACCACATCGCCGTGCGCAGCGCCGCGTGTGCCGCCTCGAGCCGGGGGCTGTCGAGGCGCAACCCCACCAGGCTCTCACCGGGTGGCGAAGGCAGCGGGCTCAGCTGCTCGCCATGCTCCAACATGCCCCGCTTGAGCAGCGTCTTCTGCACATCGGCCAGCCGCTCGGCGAGCTCGATCTGCACCCCGCGAATTTCACCCTCGCGCTCCACCATCACCCACGCGCCCACCAGCCGCGGCTTCGCAGTCACCACCACCGAGACCGGCGTGCTCTCCAGCCCCCGATGGCAGGCGGCCGAGAACCGTTCTGTCTTGAGGCCCCGCCCGTCACCTCGCCGCACGACCTCGACACACGCCCGCGCCGCGGTCGCCTCCTCGAGCCACGGCCACGCCCGCAGCACCAGGCTCTGCGCGAAGTCCCCCGCGAATTCATCAGGCGCCAGGGCCAGCACCGAACGCAGCAGCCCCAGCCGCACCACCGGGTGAATCGCCCGCTGACCGAGCACCTCGGCGAGCACCGGGTTCCACGCTGCGTGGCGCGCCACCACCGGCTCGCCTTGCAACACCGAGCGCAACCCACTGCGCTCCGCGTCGATCGAGTCGAGCGCGCGGAAGGCCGCCGCGGCATCTGCGCTGCTCGTCACCGCCGCGCCCGCAGCGCCCGGCAACCGGGGCAAGTACTGCACCCCGTCACGCACCCGCAGCAGGCCGTCGTCCTCCACCAGCGGCAACGTCTCCATCGCTTCGAGCCGCGCTTCGGCCACGTCGAGCGCGCCGCGCAGCTCTTCGTCGAGGGCCTCCCTGGCCCGCGCTTCCCGCAGGCTGCGCTCCGCCTCCAACGCGGTCGCGCCTTCTTTCGCCTCGGCGATGAAGAGCAGCTCGAAGCCCACCAGCACCGCCAACAGCAGCGCGAAGCCCGCGCGGGGCCCGAAGGTGATCAGGTGGTGCAGCACGGGCGACACTTTGGCCCAGGCGCGCACCTTTGCGGCTTCATCATTTCTACACGGCAGACATGAAAAGAGCCGCGAGGGCTGGGCCCCCGCGGCTCTCGAATCACTTCGGGGCCGTCGTTACGGGATGGCGGCGTTGATGGTGAAGTCGCCTTCGACGTTGCCCCAGGCCGCGATCTGAATCAGCACGGTCTTCGGGGTGGCGCCGGCGTTCGCGTAGGTGGCGATGTCGGGCTCACCGTCGTTGCCCATGTCATTCCGGGCGATGCAGGCGGTGACACCCGAGCACATCGTGACGGGCTCGATGACGTTGATCAGGGTGTCCAACGTCATGCCGGGGGTGACGGTGATGGTGGCCGTCTTCATCGCGGGGATCTCGAGCGAATAGAAGACGTCGCGCTTCAGGGTGCCCGTGCCGGCGCAGGTCGTCGAGGCGCCCATGCCGAACAGCATGCTCGACACCGACGAGGTGGTGGTGCCGTTGGTGACGGTGTTGGCGGTCAGCACCTGCGGGGCTGCGCAGGCGTCGTTCGCCGGAGGAGGCGGGATGGCGCCGCTGGTGGCCGTGACGGTGAAGGCCGCGCCCACCTGGGCCGCATCGTTGGTCGAGATCTGCACCAGCACGGCGATGGGCGCGGCGCCCGTGTTGTCGTACTTCGCGGTCGCCGGCGTGCCGGGCGCGCCAGACGCACCCGACTTGCAGGTGGCCACCATCGAGCACATGCCCTCGAAGATGTTGACGGCCAGGTCGTCGGTCGGCGTGGTGGCGGTCACCGTGAGGCGCTGCCCCGGCTGCACCATCGCGGAGTAGTAGACGTCGCCATCACCCGTGGTCCTGATGCAGCCCGCGGCCGGGGTCGCGAAGGTGAGGTCGGACAGCGCGCCCACCGTGGTGCCCATGGTGGCCGTGGCGTTCACCAGCGCGATGGCGCCGGTGCAGGTGTCGTTGGCCGGGGGAGGCGGGATCGCCGCCAGCGTCGCGCTGATCGAGAAGGCGGCGCCGGTGGAGGCCTGGTTCGCGGTGGCGACTTCCACCAACACGGTGACGTCAGCGGCGCCGCGGTTGTCGAAGCGCGCGGTGGCCGGCATGCCGCTGGTCTGCGACCTGCCGCCCTTGCAGGTGGCCACGCCCGAGCACGCACCCTCGAAGATGTTGATGCCGATGACGTTCATCGCGACCGGAGTGGTGGCGCTGACCGTGAGGCGCTGCCCTGCGGGCACCCGCACGCTGTAGAAGACGTCGCCCAGGCCCGTGGTGTTGACGCAGGTGTTGGGGGTGGCGAAGTCGATGTCGGGCGTCGCGCCTGCGGTCGTCTCGGTCGCCAGCGCGGTGCCGGTGGTGGGCAGCACGGTGGCGGTGGCGCAGGTGTCGTTGGCCGGTGCCGGGGGCAGCGCGGTGGTGGTGACCGTGACCGTGAAGTTGCCCTGGTCGGTGGCCCAGATGCCCATGTCCACTTCGGTCAAGCCATCCCAGCCCGACTCGACCACGTAGAGCAGCTCGACCGGGGTGGTGGTGAAGTTGGTGTAGCCGACCACTTCAGGAAGCACGAGGTCGGTGGTCGGGTCGTTGAGCGGGTCCTCCGAGGAGGCGATGCAGCGCGCCTCGCTGATGACGCCGCCGTCCGGGCCGGTACCCGGGGTGGTGCAGTTGGAGGCCGGCACCGCGACCAGGTAGGTGGCCGGGTCGAAGGCCGGGTTGGCCATCGACATGCCGTCGCCGCCCATGCCCTGGAGCGTCAGCTCGACGCGGCTGCGCGCCGGAACGGTGATCTTGTAGACGACGTCCGCGCCGGGGTGAGAGCCGTAGTTGTTGCAGCCCGTGCCCGAGGAGTCGCGCGCGATGTCGTAGTCGCTGACGGCGCCGATGGAGCTGCCAGTGAAGGTCGCTGCGGTCACGACTTCGGCCATCTCGCAGGTCTCGTTGCTGGTGCCGCCGTCGGTGCCGTTGCCGCCGCCGGTCGAGCCGCCACCGCCGCCGCCGGTGTTGCCGCCGCCCGTGTTGCCGCCGCCGGTGTTGCCACCGCCGCTGCCTCCACCCGCGCCGCCGCCACCACCCGCGCCGATGCCGCCGCCCGTGCCGGTGCTGGCGACACAGGTGCCAGACATCACGCTGCAGACCAGTCCGCCCGTGCAGTCAGCGTTGGTGGTGCACTTGTTTCCCGTGGGGCATGCCGTCAAGGCAAGCGCCGCCACGAGGAAAATTCCTCGGCTCATCAGGTTGCTGTTTTTCATTTCTGTACCGGGCTGGTGTGGGCAACTCCCCTGCTGCCCACGGGTTGATGTGGGGCCTGTAGCACCTGAAGTGGGGTGAGGGAATACCTGCGACCCCGAGGGTGGCCGACCTGGGTCTTCTCGGAAAAAACCGCGCAGAAACGGAAGAGCTGGCGACAATCGCGGGGTGAGTTTCACGCAGCTGCTGCTGACCAGCGTGTGGGGAGGGTTGATGGCGCTGGAGCGCCGGGCCTTTCTGCAGGCGATGGTCTCGCGGCCGCTGGTGGCTGCCACGGTGACCGGCTTGTTGTGTGAAGACGTGCTCGCGGGGTTGTTCACCGGGCTGGTGTTCGAGCTGCTGCATCTGGGCGGCGCGTCGTTGGGTGGCGCGCACGTCGATCACGACACCTTGCCGGCCGTCGCCGCCGCGGGCCTGGCCGCCAGCATCGGTCACGCGTCGGGCAGCGATGCGACGCCGGCCATCTGGGCCATCTCCATTCTTCTCTGCGCGCCGTTCGGCCGCGCGGGCCGGCTGCTGGAGAACCACCTCGACCTGCGCGCGCGGAAATATTTCGGTCGCGCGCTCGATGCCGCGGTGGCCGGCAACATGCACGCGGTGGCCAGTCAAAATCTGCGCGCGATGTGGCCGCAGTTCGTCTTCTACGGGCTCATCTGTGGGCTGGCGGCGGCGGCGGGCCCCCAGGTGGAAGCGCTGGAGTCGCAGCTGCCGTTGCCCGTGGTGCGCGGGCTGGCCTGGGCGTACCCGGCGATGGGCGTGGCGGCCGCGGCGGTGGCGGTGCAGGGCAGCCACGCGCCCAAACGGCTGCGCATCGCGTTGGTGGCGGGCGCCTGCACCGCGGGCGTGATGTACGGCGTGCAGGTGCTCGCATGACGGACCGTTCGCCCCGAGAGCAGGCGAGGGGCGGCTTGGGGCTCGAGCCGGAAGTCGTCTCCGCGCCGGCCGGGGTGGTGTTGCCCTTCTCCACCCTGCTGCGCATCGCGCTGCGCACGCTGTTCATCCAGGCCGGGTTTTCCCCCGAGGCGATGCAGACGTTGGGGCTGCTCTACGCGCTCGAGCCGGCCTGGCCGCATCTCTATCCACACGGGGAGGCGCGGGCCGAGGCCATGCGCCGGCACCTCACGCCCTTCAATACGCACCCGTATGCGGCGGCAGCCATCGTGGGCGGCATCCTCTTCTACGAGCTGCGGCTGGCGAACGGCCAGGGCACCGCGGAGGAGGTGGCGCGTTTCAAGACCACCCTGATGGGCCCGCTGGCCGCGCTGGGGGATGGTTTTTTCTGGTTGTCATTGCGGCCGGCCACCGGGGCGATGGGCGTGGCGTTGGTGCCGTTGCTGGGGGTGTGGGCGCCGTTGGTGTTTCTGATCACCTACAACCTGGTGCACCTCGCCACCCGCGGCTGGCTCTTCGTGGCGGGCCTGCGTCACGGCAGCGCCGTGGTGGCGCGCCTGGCCGAGCTCAAGGTGCCCCTGTGGAGCAACCGGCTGCGCTCGTTGGCGGCGGCGGCTGCGGGCGGAATGGGGGTATGGCTTTCCTTGCGCTTCGGGGCGTTGGGCGGCACCACTCCCTGGTTGGGGGCGGCGTGCCTCGCACTGGGAGGGGGCGCGGTGTTGTTGGTGGAGAAGAAAGTGCCTCCGTTGGCAGTGTTGTACGGCGCGGCAGCACTGGCGACGTTGGCTGGAGTGCTCTGGTAGGCTTTTCGAGGGGATCAACCATCGTGGAGACGGTCGAGGCGGAGTTCACCATCATCAACGCGCTCGGGCTGCATGCCCGCGCGGCGGCGCAGCTGGTGAAGGCGGCAAACAAGTACGCGTGTGAGGTCGAGCTCGAGTGTGAGGGCCAGCCGGTCAACGGCAAGTCCATCATGGGCGTGCTGATGCTCGCGGCAGCGCAGGGCATGAAGGTGCGGGTGAAGTGCAGCGGCGACGGGGCCCGCGCCTGCCTGGATGAGGTGGGCGCGCTCATCGCCAACAAGTTCGGCGAACCGCGGTGAAACCCGGGGAGCGGCCGCTCTACTTCGATCACAACGCCACCACCCCGCTGCTGAGCGAGGTGGTCGACGCGATGATGCCGTACCTCACCACGCACTTCGGCAATCCCTCCTCGGGCCACGCCTATGGGCGGGAAGCGAAAGCCGCGGTCGATCGCGCGCGCGTGCAGGTGGCCGAGCTGGTGGGCGCGGAGGCCAGCGAGGTGATCTTCACCTCGGGCGGCACCGAGGCGACGTCGCTCGCGTTGCGCGGCACCCTGGGCCACCCCATCGACGCGGCGCATGTCATCACCACGACGGTGGAGCACCCGGCCACGGCGCGCACCGCCGATGCCATCGCCGAAGAAGGCGTGAAGGTGACCCGGCTGGGCGTCGATGAAGCCGGCCAGGTGAGCGTCGACGCGCTGACCACGGCGCTCAACAAGAGCACCCGCTGGTTCTCCGTCATTCACGCGCACAACGAGACGGGCGTGTTGCAGGGGTTGCCGGCGTTGAGCGCGGTGACGAAGCGGCACCAGGTGTTGTTGCACGTCGATGCGTCGCAGTCGGCGGGCAAGGTGCCGCTGTCGATGGCAGAAGATGGGTTCGATCTGCTCACCCTGGCGGCGCACAAACTCTACGGCCCCAAGGGCGTGGGCGCGTTGGTGGTGCGGCGGGGCGTGAGGCTCAGCACGGTGCAGACCGGGGCGGGGCAGGAGCGCGGGTTGCGGGCGGGCACCGAGAACGTCGCCTCCATCGTGGGGTTCGGCGCGGCGTGTGTGGCAGCGAAGCGGGATCTCGCGGAGTCGGCGGCGCGGTTGATCAGTCTGCGGGAGCAGTTGATCCACGCACTCAAGGTGGGCGTGCCCGGGTTGAGCATCGCGGGCGAGAAGAGTTTGCGGTTGCCCAACACGGTGTACGCGTTGTTCCCCGGCATCACCGGTGCGGCGTTGTTGGCGAAGGCGCCGGGCCTCGCGGCCTCGACGGGTTCGGCGTGCCATGACGGTCACGAGTCTCCGCCGCAGGTGCTGCTGGAGATGAAGGTGCCCGCGGCCCTCGCGCTGGGGGCGGTGCGGTTGACCATGGGGCGTCAGACGATGCCTGAGGATGTCGAGTCGGCGGCGGCTCAGCTGATCAACGCGTTGAGTTGAATCAAGTGAAGTGAGGCCCCTCACCCCGACCCTCTCCCAGCAGCGGGAGAGGGAGACAAAGGCCTACAATGTCCTACTCATTTTCAGAAAAGTGCGGGTGTGCACTCGACGTGCTCGTAGGTGGCCCCAGTATGGTTCGCGCGCTTTCCGCACACTCTGCGCAAGGCACTCCTGGGAGGGAGCACACATGAACAAGATCCTGATCGCCGCACTCGCGCTGTCGACCGCCGGCTGCAGCTCGATGGTGAACCCGATTGAAATCGAGCAGCCCGGCTACCAGCTCTCGCCCGTGCAGCTCGCGCCCGGCTTCGAGCGCTGCTCCACCATCGAGCCCAGCGACGTCGAGAAGACCCGCATCGAGAGCGAGATCGCGAACCACCTGAGGGACCCCGCGCTGGGCGTGACGCGCCAGGGGCTGACCGGCGGGGTGATCAACGTCTACTTCCACGTGGTCAACAGCGGCACGGGCATCAGCAACGGTGACATCAGCGCGCAGATGATCAGCTCGCAGATCTCCGTGCTCAACGCGGCCTTCGCCTCGACTGGTTGGAGCTTCAACCTCGTCTCGACCGACCGCACCACCAACGCGAACTGGTACTCGAACTGCTACGGCAGCGCCGAGGGCGCGATGAAGGCGGCGCTGCACCAGGGCACGGCCGACGACCTCAACATCTACACCTGCAACCCTTCGGGCGGGATCCTCGGCTACGCCACGTTCCCCTCGAACTACACGCGTTCGCCGAGCCTCGACGGCGTGGTGCTCCTCTACTCGTCGCTGCCCGGCGGCACCGCGGCGCCCTACAACCTGGGTGACACGGGCACGCACGAGGTCGGCCACTGGATGGGCCTGTACCACACGTTCCAGGGCGGCTGCGCTCGCCAGGCCTCGGGCGGCGATGTGGTCGATGACACCCCGGCGGAGAAGTCGGCTGCCTTCGGTTGCCCCGTGAACCGCGACACGTGCACGGGCACCAAGTTCCCCGGCGTCGACCCCATCACCAACTTCATGGATTACACCGACGACTCCTGCATGGACACGTTCTCGGCTGGCCAGGACACGCGCATGGACGCGCAGTTCACGACCTACCGCGCCGGCAAGTAATCGAGCCGCGAGTTTGAAATTCGAGGGCCGTGGCGTTCGACGTCACGGCCCTCTTTCTTTGCATGGTCAACGCATGGCCTGGTCAGCGTCGGGGGCGCGCCGCGTCGGGGTTCGGGCTCCCGTGGCGCAAGTCGGCAGCGCACCGGAAAACGTGAATACCGGCCCCGAGCAGGGCGCATGACGAGCAGCTACCGCGTCGGTGATGAGCGGGTGAAGCGTGAAGGCACAGGGTTGCGGATGCACCTGGCGGGGTCAGAGATGGTTCCGCTGGGGAAGCGCGTTTTCCAAAAAGCCTTCTTTACGTCGTGTGGTGCGGGTTCGAGTCCCGTCGGGAGCTTGGTGCTGGTGCGGCCCCTCACCCCGACCCTCTCCCCGCCCGCGGGGAGAGGGGGACATGAGGTTGCGCACCAGCGCGATCGACGCCCACATGCGGAACGGCCGCCACGCTTCGGCGCAGAGCGCGAAGTCGGCTTCGGGGCGCTCGTACGCGAGGGTGAAGGCGCGCAAGACGCGCGGTTCGGCCAGCGGCAGAGCGTCTTGTACCGAGGCGCCTCGCAGCAACATGTGCGACGCCGTCCACGGGCCCACGCCGTGGAGTTCTTGCAGCACCTCCAACGCCTGTTCCTGGGGCATCGCGCGAAGTCGCTGCGCATCGATGGTGCCGTTCAGCCCGGCGCGAGCCAGCCCGTGCAGCACCTCGAGCTTCTGCGGCGCGATGCCGGGGAACGACTTCACCCGCAGCAGTTGATCAGGCGCAGGCACCACCTGCAGTCCGCCCACCTGATCACCATGCGCCTGCGAGAGCTGACGGCGCAGTGACGCGGCCTGCTTCACCGAGCTGCGCTGAGACAACACCCCGCCGACGCCCGCCTCATAGGGTGAGGGAAACCCCGCTGTGAAGAACCCGGGGAAGTGCCGCTTCACCGCACCCATCACCGGATCGACTTCGCCAATCGCCGCCCACGCCTTGCCGTCGACATCGAGCCCGAGCATGCGGGTGAGCTGGGCAGTGACCGCGGGGTGATTCGCCGTGCCTTCCACTTCCACGCTCAGCCGGGTGTCGTGCTGGCTCAGCGTGGCGGAGACCGCTTCGAACGAGTGGTCCAGTCTGAAGGCGAGCTGAAGGTTGCGCTCGCGCTGCAGGGCGGCACCACCCATGGGCGCAAAGCCTGCGTAGAAGTCGGCCGCTGCCGAAAGGGAGTAGCCGAACGGCGCCTCGAGCTCGAAGTGCGTGGTCATGGTGACATCTGGCACCGGGGCTGTGACAACGGGATGTCAGGGTTGATTGTCCCCGCGGCCGGGGCTCATGCTTCTGACCATGTTCAAGCTCCTCCTGCTGGTCGCGGCGATGCCTCTGGTGCTGGTCGGCTCGGTTCGCCTGGCGGTGAGGATCCTTCGGTTCGTGCGTGCGCACCGGGGCGAGGCGATCGCCTCGCTCATCGTGGAGGACCTGCGGGGCTGGTTCACAGATGCGCTGGAGAACTGGGTGGAGGAGCCGTCATCGGGACATGCGACGTCGTCGAGTGACGGCGATCACCACCTGCATCACGACGATCACCACGTGCACACCGCTGGTCACTCAGACCACGGTGGTTAGTCCACCGCTTCGTCGCAGGGCGAGGTGAGAGAGCTCCACCACCGTGTTCCAATTGCGAACCGTCACCACGCCTTTGAGCTTCGCGTCGAACCAGGCGTTGGTCAGCTTGGAGCGGCCGACTCCATTCGGCAGGTGCAGGTACACCTCGCGGCCCAGCACCTGAAATTCATCGGGCGCAGAGCGCAGGGGATCGAGGGCCTTCACCAACCCCGCGTCGGGCTTCTCGAGCAGGAAACCCACGTGCAAGGTGGTGAGCGCCTCGCCCCGTTTCAGAAACGGGTTGTTCTTCACCACCGCCGCCAGCTCCTTCGCGTCGCGCAGCACCACCGGTGAGGTGACGTCGAAGTCGTTCCTCAGGGCGGTGGCCACCAGCGCCGGCACCTTGCGGAGCACCGCCGCGCTCGCGTCGAACACCACGTTGCCCGATTGAATGAAGGTCTCCACCTTCGTGCAGCCCGCGCCTTCGAAGACCGCCGCGAGGTCTTTCATGCCGATGCGATTGTGAGCGCCCAGGTTGAGGCTTCGGAGAAGAGCGACGGTGCGCATGGGCTCGAGCTATCTCGGACGACTCGACGGATCCAGACGC
The DNA here is from genome assembly GCA_030695565.1 of Archangium sp. Classification (GTDB taxonomy): domain Bacteria; phylum Myxococcota; class Myxococcia; order Myxococcales; family Myxococcaceae; genus Archangium_A. The sequence continues at coordinate 50,295 of JAUYRZ010000121.1, read as the reverse complement.
GCCAGCGGTGAGGGCGCCGAGGTGACCCCCCTGACCCGCTCCCCGAGGGCCCCGAGGGAGAGGGAAGCTTCGTTTTGCACACAGCACCCTGCCTCAGGGGTTAGACGCGCGCCCATGATCCGCGCTCTTCGTCTCATTGCTGCCTTCGCCAGCACCGCCGCCTTCGCCATCGCCCCCACCGCCACCACCTCCGCCGCGACGGGCGTCACCGCGAACTCCGCGCTGCTCAACGGCTCGGGCAACCCCGGTAGTGAAGCGACCACGGGCTGGTTCCGCCTGAGCACCACCAACCCCGGCACCTGCGACGACGTCTTCGGCACCCGGGTGCCCAGCACCGGCGGCACCTCGTTGGGCGCGGGCGCCGCCAACGCGCCGTACTCCGTGAGCACCACCGGCCTGCTGCCGGGCAACACCTACTTCTTCTGCGCCGTCACCCAGAACGCCAGCGGCACGGGCCTGGGCACCATCAACTCGTTCACCACCCCGGCCCAGGTGCCCAGCGTGGCCACCGCCGCGGCCACCAGCGTCACCAGCAGCGCGGCGACATTCAACGGCTCGGCCACGCCCAACGGCTCGCCGGCCACCGGCTTCTTCCGCTACAGCACCAGCAGCCCGGGCACCTGCAACAACACCTTCGGTACGCGCCTCCCCACGACGGGCGGCACGGCGCTCGGCGGCGGCAATGGTTCGGTCGTGTACACCGAGTTCGTCACCGGCCTGCTCGCGGGCACCACCTATTACTACTGCGCGCTGTCCACCAACGGGGTGGGCACCACCGCCGGCAACCTGCTCTCGTTCACCACGCTGGTCGCCGTGCCCGACGTCACCACCACCGCGGCCACCTCCGTCACCGGCACCACTGCCCAACTCAACGGCAACGTGAACCCCAACGGCGCCTCGACCCTGGGCTGGTTCCGCATCAGCGCCTCGAACCCCGGCTCGTGCAGCGACGTGTTCGGCACCCGCATCCCCGCGGCCAGCGGCACGGCGCTCGGCTCTGCCAGCTTCGTGAGCTCGTACTCGTTGAGCGCGACGGGCCTGTCGCCGGGCACCACCTATTACTACTGCGCCATCGCTCAGAACTCGCAGGGCACCACCCTGGGCGGCGTGCTCACCTTCACCACCCCCGACCTGCCTGCGGTGACCACCGGCGGGGTGACGCTGCTGCAGCCGCAGTCGGCCACGATGAACGGCTCGGCCATTCCCAACGGCGCCGCGACCACCAGCTGGGTTCGTTTCGCCACCAGCAACCCGGGCACCTGCAACGACACCTTCGGCGTGCGGCTTCCGTCGAGCGGCGGCACCAACCTCGGCGCAGGCAGCACCAGCGTGAACTTCTCCTGGGCCAGCTCGGCGCTGAGCCCGGGCACCACGTATTTCTACTGCGCCATCGCCTCGAACTCGGTCGGCACCGGCTTCGGTTCGTTGCAGAGCTTCACCACGCCGCCGACCGCGCCGTTCGTCACCACCAACGGCGTCTCCTCCATCTCCGGCAACGCAGCGACGCTCAACGGCACGGGCCGCCCGCGTGGTGACGCCAGCACCGGCTGGTTCCGCTACTCCACGGTGAACCCCACCACCTGCGACGACACCTTCGGTACGCGTGCTCCGGCGAGCGGTGGCGTGGCGCTGGGCGCCGGCAATACGGACATCGGCTTCACCACGCCGCTCACCGGGCTCACCCCGGGCACCCTTTATTACTACTGCGCGATCGCCTCGAACTCGGTGGGCACCACCGTGGGCGCGGTGCTCACCTTCACCACGCACGACGTGCCGGTGGCCATCACCCAGGCGGCCAGCGGCATCGGCGGCACCTTCGCCACGCTCAACGGCTCGGCAGACCCGAACCTCGGGCCCACCACGGGCTACTTCCGCTACAGCACCGTCGACCCCGGCACCTGCAACGACACCTTCGGCACGCGCGCACCCACCAGCAGCGGCACGTTCCTGGGCTCCGGCACCACCCAGGTGGGCTTCGCGGAGAACCTCAGCGGCCTGACCCCCGGCGCGACCTATTTCTTCTGCGCCATCGCCAGCAACTCGGTGGGCACCGGCTTCGGTGCGGTGCTCTCGTTCTTCACCCCCGCGGCGCCCGCGATGACCACGCTCACCGCGGCGCCGGTGGCCGCGACGAGCGCCACGCTCAACGGCAGCGGCAACCCCAACAGCGCCACCACCACCGCATGGTTCCGCTACAGCAACGTGAACCCCGGCATGTGCACCGACTTCTTCGGTACGCGCGTTCCCGTCAGCGGCGGCACCAACCTCTTCGCGGGCGCAGCGCCGGTGAACTACTCGCTGGCCATCGGCGGCCTGACGCCCGGCACCACCTATTACTTCTGCGCCATCGGCTCGAACTCGGTGGGCACCACGCTGGGCTCGTTGTCGAGCTTCACCACCCCGCCCACCGCGCCCCTCGTCACCACCAGCTCGACCACGTTGATCACCGGCAGCACCGCGCGGCTTAACGGTTCGGCCAACCCGCGCGGTGACGCGGCGACCGGTTGGTTCCGCTTCAGCAGCACCGACCCCGGCAGCTGCAACGACACCTTCGGCACGCGAGCGCCTGCAACCGGTGGCACTGCGCTGGGTGCTGGCAACACCAGCATCGGCTTCGATGAAGACCTCACCGGCCTGGTGCCCGGCACCGTCTATTATTTCTGCGCGCTGGCCAGCAACGTCATCGGCACCTCGGTCGGCGGCGTGAACACCTTCCTCGTTCCCAACACGCCCACCGTCACCACCAGCCCGGTCAGCTTCCTCGCCGGCACCAGCGCGCAGCTCAACGGCGTGGCCAACCCCAACGGCGGCTCGAGCACCGGCTGGTTCCGCTACGCCTTGACGGACCCCGGCTCGTGCAACGACAGCTTCGGCACCCGCGCGCCCCTGAGCGGCGGCACCAACCTGGGCGCCGGCACCACCGCGGGCGGCTGGGGTCAGAGCGTCAGCGGGCTCACCCCGGGCGCGACCTACTATTACTGCGCGCTGGCTTCGAACCTGGTGGGCACCGGCTTCGGAGCCGTGCTCACCTTCATCACGCCCGCCGCGCCCACGGTCACCACCGACGCGACGACGTTGATCACCTCGACCACCGCGCAGCTCAACGGCACGGCGAACCCCAACCGGGAAACGACCACCGGCTACTTCCGCTACGCCACGGTGAACCCGGGCACCTGCAGTGACAGCTTCGGCACCCGCCACCCGGCCGTGAGCGGCGGCACTTCGCTGGGCTCGGGCTCCACGCCTTTGCCCTTTCCGCGCGCGCTCACCGGGCTCTTGCCGGGCACCACCTACTTCGTGTGCGCCATCGCCTCGAACCCGGTGGGCACCGGCTTCGGTGCGGTGAGCTCCTTCACCACGCCGCCGACCGCGCCGGTGGTCAACACCAACAGCGCCTCGCCCATCGCCGGCAGCACGGCCACCATCCGCGGCAACGTCAACCCGGGCGGCGCGGCCACCACCGCGTGGTTCCGCTACGACACGGTGAACCCCGGCACCTGCAACGACAGCTTCGGCTTCCGGGTGCCCTTCTCCGGAGGCACCGACGTGGGCACCGGCAATACGGCCGTCGCGTTCTCCGAAGCGCTCACCGGGCTGTCGATCGTCACCACCTATTACGTGTGCGCCATCGCGCAGAACTCGGTGGGCACGACCTTCGGAGGCGTGGTGCCCTTCACCACGCTGGCCGCCCCGCCCGCGGTCACCACGCTCTCGGCCACCGGCATCACCACCGTCTCGGCCTCGATGAACGCGTCGGCCACGCCCAACGGCTCGAGCGCCACCGGCTGGTTCCGCTACTCGACCACCAACCCGGGCACCTGCAACGACAGCTTCGGCACCCGCGCGCCCGCGAGCGGCGGCACGGCGCTGGGCAGCGGCACGAGCCCCGTGCCGTTCTCCGTCACGCCGGCCACCCTCACCACCGGCGCCACCTATTATTTCTGCGCCATCGCCAGCAACGCGTTCGGCACCAGCACCGGCGCGGTGCTCACCTTCCAGACCACGCCCACGCAGCCGTCGATCAACACGCTCGCGGCCACCGCCATCGGAGGCACCACGGCCACGGTGAACGGCTCCTCCACCCCCAACGGCGCCACCACCACCGGCTGGTTCCGCTACTCGACCGTCAACCCGGGCACCTGCAACGACACCTTCGGTACGCGTTCACCCGCGGCCTCGGGCACCGACCTGGGTGCGGGCGTCACGGCGATGCCCTTCAGCCAGTCGCTCACCGGGCTCATCCCCGGCTCGACGTATTACTTCTGCGCCATCGCGCAGAACTCGCTGGGCACCGTGTTCGGCCTGGTGCTGCCCTTCGCCACGCCCGCCGCGCCCACGGTGGTGACCAACGCGGCCTCTCCGGTGACCGCCAACACCGCCACCCTCAACGGCACCGGTACACCCAACGGCACGGCCGCCACGGGCTGGTTCCGCTACAGCACGGTCGACCCGGGCAGCTGCAACGACACCTTCGGCACGCGCACGCCGATCAGCGGCGGCACCAACCTCGGTTCGGGAGCGAGCGCCTTCTCGTGGGCCACCGCGCTCAACTCGCTCTCGCCCGGCACGCAGTATTTCTTCTGCGCCATCGGCCAGAACTCGGTGGGCACGTCGTTCGGAGCGTTGCTCTCCTTCACCACGCCCGCCTCGCCGCCTTCGGTGGCGGCCTCGGCGGCGACCCTGGTGGGCAGCACCACCGTGCAGCTCAACGCCAGCGCGAACCCCAACGGAGCAGCCACCACCGGCTACTTCCGCTACGCCACCGCGAGCCCGGGCACCTGCAACGACACCTTCGGCGAGCGCAGCCCTGCGACCGGCGGCAGCTCGTTGGGCTCGGGCATCAGCGCGGTGGCCTACGCGCAGACCGTCACCGGCCTGTTGCCGGGCACCACGTATTATTTCTGCCCGCTGGCGGTGAACTCGGAGGCCACCTCGTTCGGCGGCGTCTTGTCGTTCACCACCACGGCCGCGCCCACCGTCATCACCTCGGCGGCGAGCGCCATCGCCTCCACCGGCGCCACGCTCAGCGGCTCGGCCAACCCCAACCGCGACGCGGCCACCGGCTGGTTCCGCTATTCCACGGTGAACCCCGGCACCTGTGACGACAGCTTCGGCACGCGCGCGCCTTCGACTGGCGGTGCCGCGCTCGGTGCGGGCGCCACCGGCGTGTCCTTCTCGCAGGCCATCAGCGGCCTGAGCCAGGGCACCACGTACTTCTTCTGCGCCATCGCCTCGAACGCGGTGGCCACCTCGTTCGGCTCGGTGCTCAGCTTCACCACCACCAACGCGCCCACCCCGGTCACCCTCGCGGCCACCGGCGTGACCAGCACCACCGCGACGCTCAACGGCTCCACCAACCCCAACGGCTCGTCGGCCACCGGCTTCTTCCGCTACTCCAACGTCGACCCGGGCAGCTGCACCGCCAGCTTCGGTACGCGGGCCCCGGCGAGCGGCGGCACCGCGCTCGGCGCAGGCACTTCGGCGATCAGCCACGTGCAGGCCATCAGTGGCCTGGTGGCGGGCACCACCTATTACTTCTGCGCGCAGGGCACGAACGCGGCCGGCTCCGGCTTCGGCAACGTGCTGACCTTCACCACGCCTGGGCCTCCTACGGTGGTGACCAACGCGGCCAGCGCCATCACCACCACCACGGCGACGCTGGAAGGCTCAGCGAGCCCCAACGGCCAGGCCACCACCGGCTACTTCCGCTACTTCACGACCAACCCGGGCACCTGCAACGACTCGCTCGGCACGCGCGCGCCGACGAGCGGCGGCACGGCGCTGGGCACCGGCAACACGCAGGTCGCCTTCACCCAGGCCCTCACGGGACTCGCCCAGGGCACCACGTACTGGGTGTGTGCGATCGCCAACAACGCCTCGGGCACGCGCCTGGGCACGCCGGTCTCCTTCAGCACCTCGTCGGCGCCGGTGGTCACCACCACGGCGGCCACGCTGCTCTCCAGCACGGGCGCGACGCTCAACGGCGCTGCCAACCCGCGCAGTGACGCGAGCACCGGCTGGTTCCGCTACGCCACCACCAGCCCGGGCACCTGCAACGATACCTTCGGCACGCGGGCACCCACCACCGGCGGCACCTCGTTGGGCGCGGGCAGCACCAGCACGCCGTACGAAGAGGCCCTCACCGGCCTGAGCCCCGGCACCACGTACTATTTCTGCGCGCTGGCCTCGAACAGCCAGGGCACCTCGGTGGGCACGGTGCTCAGCTTCACCACCACCAACGTCCCCACCGCCAACACCAACGCGGCCACCGCGCTGTCGGCCACCGGCGCCACCCTCAACGCGAGCGGCAATCCCCGCGGTGATGCGGCCACCGGTTGGTTCCGCTACAGCACCAGCAACCCCGGCAGCTGCAACGACACCTTCGGCACGCGCACTCCGCTCACCGGGGGCACCAGCCTGGGCAGCGGCAGCACCGCGGTGCCGTACACGGCGGTGTTGACCGGCCTCACCTCGCTCACCACCTATTACTTCTGCGCCATCACCTCGAACTCGGTGGGCACCACGTTGGGCTCGGTGGTCTCGTTCACCACGCCTTCCGCGCCGGTGGTCACCACGGCGGCGGCGAGCGGGGTCGGCTCGACCAGCGCGACGCTCAACGGCTCGGCCAACCCCAGCGGGCTGACGGCCACCGGCTACTTCCGTTACGCCACGGTCGACCCGGGCAGCTGCAACGACACCTTCGGCACGCGCTCCCCTGCGAGCGGCGGCACCGCCCTGGGCGCCGGCAGCACGGCGGTGGCCTACAGCCAGGTGTTGAGCACCCTGGTGAGCGGCAACACGTACTTCTACTGCGCCATCGCCTCGAACTCGGCGGGGGTCTCTTTCGGCGCGGTGATGTCCTTCACCACGCCGGGCACGCCGGTGGTCTCCTCGTTGGCCGCCACCGCGGTGACCAGCTCGGGCGCCACCTTGAACGGTGAAGCGAACCCTGCGGGCAGCGCCACCACGGGGTACCTCCGCTACAGCACCACCAACCCGGTCACCTGCAACGACACCTTCGGCGTGCGGGCGCCTGTCTCGGGCGGCACCTCGCTCGGAGCCGGCTTCGTGGTCACCCCCTACAGCCAGGTCATCACCGGGCTCGCGTCGGCCACCACGTATTACTTCTGCGCCATCGCGAGCAACGGCGTGGGCACCCGCTTCGGAGCGGTGCTCTCCTTCACCACCGCCGCCGGCCCGGCCGTGGCCACTTCTCCGGCGTCGGCCATCACCGGCACCACTGCGACGCTCAACGGCTCGGCGAGCCCGCGAGGCCTGGCGTCGACGGGCTGGTACCGCTACGCCTCGAGCAACCCGGGCGGCTGCAACGACACCTTCGGCACGCGCATCCCGGCGACCGGGGGCACCGCGTTGGGCGCAGGCACCTCTCCGGTGGGCTTCACCGAGAACGTCACCGGCCTCACGCCGGGCACCACCTATTACTTCTGTGCGCTCGCTTCGAACGCGGCGGGCACCTCGAACGGCTCGGTGGAAGTGTTCACCACGCCGGGGCCGCCGTCGGTCACCACCACCGCGGCGTCGGGCGTGACGTCTTCGGGCGCGACGCTCAACGGCTCGGTCACCGCGAACACCGCGGCCACCACGGGCTGGTTCCGCTACTCGACCACCAACCCCGGCACGTGTGACGACGCCTTCGGCACGCGTTCACCTGCCACGGGCGGCACCGCGTTGGGCACGGCCATCACGCCCATCACGTACCTGCAGAACATCAGCGGGCTGACCGCGGGCACCACGTACTTCTACTGCGCCATCGCCTCGAACTCCTTCGGGACGCGGTTCGGCAGCGTGCTCAGCTTCGCCACGCCTGCACCGCCGGTGGTCACCACGGTCGCGGCCAGCGGAGTGAGCGGCACCAGCGCCACCCTGAATGGCACGGTCAACCCCAATGCGATCGCAGCGACCGGTTGGTTCCGCTACGCGCAGACCAACCCCACCACCTGTAACGATACCTTCGGCACCCGTTCGCCGGCGGCGGGTGGCGTGGCGTTGGGCAGCGGCACCACGGCGGCGCCGTATTCGCAGACGCTCTCCGGGCTGACTCCGGGCGCGACGTACTTTTTCTGCGCCATCGGCTCGAACGCCATCGGCACCGCGTTCGGGACGCCGCAGTCGTTCACCGTGCCCGCAGCGGGACCGCAGGTGACCACCACCGCGGCGACGCTGGTGACTGGCATGAGCGCGACGCTCAACGGCTCAGCCAACCCCGGAGGCGCGGCCACCACCGGCTGGTTCCGCTACGCCACCACCAGCCCCGGCACCTGCAATGACACCTTCGGTACGCGTGCGCCGACCAGCGCGGGCTCGAGCCTGGGCAGCGGCAACGCGGCGGTGAACTTCAGCCAGGCCGTCACGGGCTTGATGCAGGGCACCACGTATTACTTCTGCGCCATCGCTCAGAACTCCGCCTCTACCTCGTTCGGCACAGTGCAGACCTTCATCACGCCGGGTGCGCCCACGGTCACCACGCTGGCGGCCACGGCCATCACCGGCACCACGGTGACCTTGCCGGGTTCAGGCAATGCGAACGGCGCGGTGACCACCGGCTGGTTCCGCTACGCGACGGTCGACCCGGTCACCTGCAACGACACCTTCGGCACGCGCGCTCCCACGACCCTGGGCTCGGCGCTGGGCGGCGGTTTCACGGTGATCAACTTCTCGCAGAACGTCACCGGGCTCACCCCGGGCACGGACTACTTCTTCTGCGCCCTGGCCTCGAACGGGGTCGGCCTCTCGGTGGGCGCGGTGATGACCTTCCACACGCCGGCGGCGCCGACGGTGATGACCTCATCTGCCACCAACGTGGTGGGCGGGCTGGCCACGCTCAACGGCGGGGCGAACCCCAACGGTGCGACGACGACGGGTTGGTTCCGCTACAGCCCGTTCGATCCCGGCGCGTGCAACGACTCGTTCGGTACGCGGACTCCGTTCAGCGGCGGCACCGCGTTGGGCGCGGGCATGAGCACGCAGAGCTTCTCGCAGCCGATCAGCGGGCTGGCTCCGGGCGTGACGTACTTCTTCTGCGCGATCAGCTCGAACCTGGTGGGCACGGCGTTCGGCCAGCTGCTCTCGTTCACGGTGGAGGCGCCTTTGCCCACGGTGACCACCGAAATGGCGAGCGACCTGACCACGCGTGAAGCGACGCTCAACGCCATCGCCAACCCGCGCGGCACGGTGGGCTCGGGGTGGTTCCGCTACTCGACCACCCTGCCCGCCAGCTGTGACGACACCTTCGGCACGCGTGTGCCGGCGATGGGCGGCATCGACCTGGGCACCGGCACGAACGACGTTCCCTACGAAGTGGCGCTCACTGGGCTCAAGCCAGGCCTGACGTATTACGTGTGCGCGCTCGCCTCGAACGTGGGCGGTGCGGCGTTCGGTGCGGTGGTCAGCTTCAAGACCGCCAGCACCACGCCGACGGCGCGCACGGACCTGGCGACGGTGACGGCCGATGGCACGGCCACGCTCAATGGCTCGGCGAACAGCTACGGCATGACGGGCAAGGCGTGGTTCCAGGTCGGGCGTGAGCGGCCGATCGTCTGCACGGCGACCTTCGGCGACAGGCTGCCGCTCGAGGGCATTGCGCTGACGGACTCCGAGTCGGAGGTGCCGTTCACGCACGTGATTCCGGGCGCGGCGGGCACCTTCTACTACTGCGCCGTGGCGGAGACCGCGGGCGGGGTGGCGTTTGGCCTGGTGCAGACGTTCACGGTGGCCGAGCCGAAGCCGATGGGGTGTGGCTGCGGGGTCGGTGCCGAGAGCGCGTCGTTGCTGGCGTTCGGTCTGGTGCTGATGCTCCGTTCACGCCGAAGGAACACCCTCTCCCCCTCGGGGAGAGGGCTGGGGTGAGGGGCCAGACGGAGACCGCAATCGAAGCGACCCCCGATGGTGCTGCGCAAGCTCGAGGAGCTGGAGCTCTCGGTGGCGGTGGCGAACCAGCGCTCCAAAGCCGGGCTGGAGACCGTGCAGCACCTGTGTGAGCGCACCGAAGCCGAGCTGCTCAAGATGAAAGGTTTCGGGCGCACGCACCTCAAGGAGGTGAAGGAGGTGCTCGCATCGCTGGGGCTCTCGTTGGGGATGCGCTTCTGATCAACGCGCCGGTCGCGGGATTGAAGTGTTCGACGGGGCCTTTGCGGACCTTCCCGTTCGCGAGGAACAGCGTGCGGGAGCGGATCGCCGAAGGGAGCACGTCGCCCGGCTTGCCGTGAATCGAGCGCGCGCGCAGCGTGGTTCCCGCAACGGTCTCGCTCATCGTCACGTCGGCGATGAACGCGTGCATGAAGCGGCCTGCCTGGTGGAACTCGGTGGCGCCGGGTCCTCCGCCCACGGTGGCCAGCCCGGTGAGCTGCGGCCAGGAATCGGCGTGCGCCGTGCCGTGGGTGCCGGTGCTGCTGACGGTCCAGTGGAAGGACGTCAGGCCCGTGCGCTCCATGCGGAAGTTGGCGGAGCGGGTGTTGGGGAAACCGCCCAGCGCGCGCAAGGCGGCGAGGGTGGCGGCGAGCTCTGCTCCGAAGGTGTCAGCGATTCGGAACAGCGTGTCTTGCAGCGTGGCAACTTCGTACGGCGTCAGGTGATGGGCGCGCATCGAGGCGAGGGCCCATCGTTCGCTGTCGCTCAGCGGCACGTCGCGCTTGGTGGCGGTGCACTCCATCGCGCGCGCGTTCGCCACCGAGTTGCCGTCGAGCAGGAGCGCGTTGAAGAGCGCGGCTCCAGCGCAGCGGGTGTCATCGGAAAGCGGAGAGCGGGTGATCAGCCGGCCGACGTCGGCGCGATCGTTGAGGTCGTGCACGCGGTCGCCGTGCTGCTCCCAGAGGGAGCGGGCGAGCTGCATGGCGGCCGTGGGGCCCTGGCCGGCGAGGGTGCGTGCGTACGAGTCGATGCGGGCAGCGCGGCCGATGACGGTGGAGACGGGGGGGCGGCTCGGGCTGCTTCGGGGGGGAACCATGGGGCGGGCTGCTTCAACTGCCGTGCCGTGGTCCTTCCTGCGAAAGCGTGAGGTTGCCCGTGACTGCAAGTCCACAAGCCGCCCCCGGAGTGAACTCAGCGTCCACACCTTGTCTCCCTCTCCCTTTGGGAGGGTCGGGGTGAGGGCTGTGGGGTCGACCCTTCACCTGATGGGAGAAGCAGTCACGGCATCCACCGCGTGGTGACATGTACACCTTCGATTGGCTGCGGAGTCCATTCCTCCGAGCCTCCGTCGCGTGCAAACTGCACCTCGAGCGTGAATCGACCCTGCTCGAAGACCTCGTCGGTGGCGCCCGACACGAAGCCGCCGACGGCGATGTCTTCCCACGCCACCTGTAATGCGGGCTCATAGCGTTGCTCGAAGGGCTCGAGCTTCCACCCCGCGCCCTCAGCCCTCAGGCGGATGGCCTCGAGCCGTGCCACGCTGACGACGTAGTTCCGCTCGCAGCGCAGGTCGAGCTCGAGCTCGATTGGATACGTGCTGGCTCGACTCGTACGCCCGATTGGGGCCAGCCGTTCAAAGCGCACCTTGGCGTGCAGACAGTCACGTTGAGCACGCGCCGCCGCCTCTCGCTCCTGGCGCTCCGCGAGGGCCTGCGCCTCGAGCATCCTCTGGTGACGCAGGTCCTCTTCCGCCTTCTTGCGCGCGTTGTCGCCAGAGAACAGGGCCAGGAACGCGACGACGAAGAGAGCGCTCGTGCCGTGCGCCCACCCGATCGCCCCCCGGCGTCGGCGAAGCGCGAAGAGCATGAGGGTCGAGGCCACCGCGTAGCTCAAGGCGACGGTGAGCGTCAGAAGGATGAGCCCGAGCTCCTGCAGGCCGGCGCTGAGCCCGACGGCGATGTCGACCCCTGGGCCAAGGCCGCTCGCCGCTGAAGAGCTGGGCTTGCGCAGCGCGAGGAAGCCGATCTCCGCGAGGGCCACCAGCCCGAGAATCAGGAAGTGGGTCCCCCAGCGCGGGGTGGGGTGGGCTTCGTTGCTCACTGCGCCTCGCGGTTTCGAGAGACACTCTTGGCAGCGAACGCCCGCAATGGGGGCGGTGCAACCACGCGCCCCGCTTCATGCGCGCAAGCGGCCCCGAGCGACGTCATGAGAACCAATCACCACGCATGCCACGGTGACCCCCAAAGTCGAGGTCCAGGTGCAAAACGATGGCTCCAGCTGAGGACAAACCCAAGGAGCCCGGGCTTGTGCAAATCCACACGCCGCCCGGGGTGAACTCACCGTCCACACAGCGAACTGCCTACTTCACGAACTCGCAGGCCTTCTGGTTGCCGAGGTCGCACGACTTGCTGAAGAACGTGTTCGCCTTCTTCTTGTTGGCCGCCATGCCTTCGCCGTTTTGGTACATCACGGCGAGGTCGTAGCAGCTGCCGGCGTGCTTCGCGGTGCAGCCGTCTTCGAACAACTTCCGGGCCTTCGTCATGTCCTTCGCGACGCCATCACCGGCGAGGTAGCGCAGGCCGAGGTTCTTGCACCCGGTCCAGTTCTCCGCGTCGCACGCCTTGGTGAAGAGAGTGACGGCCTTCTGCGAGTTTTTCTCGACGCCTTCGCCGCTCAAGTACATCACGCCCTGGTTGGTGCAGCCGCGCGCGAAGTTGCCGGTGCACGCCTTGCCGTAGGCTTCCTCGGCCTTCACCTTGTCGACGTCGATGCCCAGGCCGTCGTCGTAGATCCACCCGAGGTCGTCGCACGCTTCGGCGCTGCCGTGCTTGCAGCCCTTCTCCAGCAGCGGCCTGGCCAGCGCGTACTCTTCGGAGTCGATGCGTGCGCGCCCCGCCAGGGCACAGCTCGCGGCGTTGCCTGCCTTGCACTTGTGCTCGTCAGGGGTGGTGGTGACCTTCCTGGGCGCCTCCGCTTCGGGCTCGGCCTCGGGTTCCTCTGCGACCGCGGCCTTCACCTTGGCCTTCTTCTCGGGGATGGCGGTGGGTACGGGCGCCGCCTCCTTCTTGCAGCCGAGCACCGAGGTGCACATCGCGACGATGAGGAGAGTCTGGGGAAGGGTGGTCATGGCGCGGCAGCATAGGCAGCGTCGTTTTGGATTTCCCGCTTCGAGTGAGGGAGCGGTGTGCGACAGTCCTTCCTCAACTCTTCTCCCGGAGTCACATGAGCCGCATTGCCGCCGCCGCGCCCGCCCCCGTCAAACAGCCCCGAGTCGAGACCCTGAAGGCCCGCCTCGCCACGCTCGAGAAGCAGTTGCCCGTCGCCACGAAGGCGCTGAAGGATCACCGCGAGGTGATGGCGCGCTCGCGTTACACCGCCGAGGGGCTCAAGCAGGCCACCGCCACCCTCAAGACGCTCGAGAAGAACGTGGCCACGCTGCAGGGTCAGATCAAACAGGTGAAGGCCGAGCTCGCGACGCAGCCGGGCAAGGCGCCGACCGCGCAGCAGCAGGGCCCTGCACAGGCGTGGGGTCCCAGCAGCACGCGCCCCTCACCCGCCGCCGCCGCGAAGGCGTTGGCCGCGCACCTCAACAGCCCCGCCGGCGCGAAGCAGGCCTCGAAGATCATCGACACCATCGCCACGAAGAGCGAACTGGCGCGCGCGCTGAACTGGGAAGCCGCCAACATCAAGTCGGTCAAGCCCACCGGTGATGGCTCGTTCAGCGTCGAGGTGCAGTTCGACGTGCTGACGAAGAACGACAAGGTGAAGTCGCACCTCTTCTACGGAGACGTGAACGCCACCGGCAAAGTGCTGAGCGTGCCGCAGGGCTGAGGCGCGCCATGGCCACGATTCTCTCGGCGTCGAACCTCCCGAAGACTCCCGCGGCGCCGTGGCCTCCTGCTCGAGAAGGAGGGCGACTTCACGTGCCCTCGCTGACGAGCGATTCTGCCAACTTCACATCAAGAAGAAGCCCTGCGGCTCGAGGGGCGGCGGCACTTCGGTTTCACCGGTGAGCTGGCGCAGGTTGATCTCGATGGCGCGGGCGATCGCGGTCATCGCGGTGTCGGTCGGCCGGCCCTCGAAGGGGTCCTGCATGTAGAGCGCGGTCCTCTCGACCAGAAAGAAGGTCGACGCGACCAGCACCAGCACGGGAACTTCATAGAGCCCCAGCGCCCCGACCAACGCCAACGAGAGCACGAGCAGGAAGAGATAGATGAAGAGGTGAAGGAAGAGCCGGTACGTGACGGGGAACACGGTGTTCTTGATGCGCTCGGCGCGGCCCATCGATTCGCAGAGGCGCACCAGCGTGCTGTCGAGTTGGATCTGCTGGAAGTCGTTGAGCTGCCCGGCCTGGTGCAGCGCCGCGAGCTCGAGCTGGTGCCGCATCAAGAGCCCCAACGGAACGTTCGTCTGGCTCGATGCGAAGGCCAGGTCGTCAGCGCTCAGCAGCTCCTTCTGCGCCTCGTCCAGCGGTGCGTGGCCCCTCAACGAAGCGCCCAGCGCGTAACACCAGCCAATTTGCCGGTGAGCGAAGCGCCGCAGGCTCGGGTCTGCGTGGCTGACGAAGCAGGCCAGCTGCAGGATGAGGGTGCGTGAGTCGTTGACGATCGCCCCCCAGATCTTCCGCGCTTCCCACCACCGCTCGTACGACTGGTTGATGTTGAAGGCGAGCAGCAAGGCGATCGACGTACCCAGCAGGGCGGGGAACTGCATGGGTACTTCTGGCAGCCAGCCATTGATGAAGTACTTGATCACCTGAAAGAGCAGCGAGAAGAACACGACGCGCAGCACATCGACCTTGACCCTGTCGAAGACGTACGAGAGCGGAACGCGGTTGGAGACCAGCATCCCTGAGGCAGTCGCACGGGAGTATCAAGGGGTCAAGGCGAGCTGAGCTACGCTCCACGCCATCATTCACCTGCTTGGGGTACCCATGATCGTTCAGACCATCGAGACGCAGACCAGCACCACCCCTCAGCTCGCGCTCGCGTACCTGCGCGAGGGCAACATTCGTTTCGTCAACAACCTGAAGACCAACCGCGACCTGCTGATGCAGGCGAACCAGACGCGAGACGGTCAGTGGCCCTTCGCCACCGTGCTCTCTTGTATCGACAGCCGCACGTCGGCCGAGCTGATCTTCGATCAAGGCCTGGGCGACATCTTCTCGATTCGCATCGCCGGCAACATCGTCAACACCGACATCCTCGGCAGCATGGAGTTCGCCTGCAACCTGGCGGGCAGCAAGCTGCTGGTGGTGCTCGGCCACACCAGCTGTGGTGCCATCAAGGGCGCCTGCGACCACGTCGAGATGGGCAACCTCACCGAGCTGCTCGCCAAGCTCCAGCCCGCCATCTACCAGGAGCGCACCATCCTGGACGCCGCGCAGCGCACCTCGAAGAATCGGGAGTTCGTCGAGAACGTCGCGCGCATCAACGTGCTTCGTTCGGTCAAGGCAGTCGTCGAGCGCAGCTTCATCCTCGAGCAGATGGTGGAGGATCAGAAGATCGGTGTGATCGGGGCGATCCACAACCTGGACACCGGCGTGGTCGACTTCTACGAGAGCGACGGGGTGTTCAACAAAGCCGACGTGCAGCGCCTGCGCGGGGCCTGAAGGCGCTCCGCGGTTGACGGGGAGCACAGCTCGCTCCCATGGTCTGCTCCTCATGCGTCTCCTCGTGCTCGGACTGCTGACCTGTTTCTCCGCGTGTGACTGCACCAACTCCATCACGGTGCGAAATCGTGACGGTGGCGTCGATGCCGGCTCCACCGGAGGCGGCGGCGGTGGCGCGCTGGGTGGAGGCGCCGGTGGTGGTGCGATGGGCGGTGGTGGCGGCTCGGCCTGCGTCGACGGCGAGCCTTGTGGCGATGGCGGCGTCTGCGCGGGTGGCAGTTGTTGCGCGGGCGACTCGGCCTGCGGCTCGGCGTGTTGTGGTTCGAGCGAGGTCTGCAGCTTCCAGCGCTGCGTGATGCCCGGCGCCAGCTGCCGCGACACCAGCGACTGCACCGGCACTGATTTCTGCGATCTCTCCCGCGCCATTCCAGGTCAGCTCGACGCGGGCGTGTGCCTCGTCGCGCCCACCGCCGGGCAGTGCGTCTCCGAGCCGCCGGTGTGTCCTCCCGATGCAGGCGCCGCCGCGGGCCGCAGCTGCGTGGAGTCGTGCCGCTTCACCCGCAGCTCAGGTCAGTTCCGCCCGGTGGTGAAGTACGCGTGGGGCAACCCCGCGGCGCCGTACACCTCTGACGTGATGATGGCGCCCATCGTCTCGCAGCTCGACGACGATGACTGCGACGGCCGCATCACCGCGCAAGACCGGCCCGACATCGTGGTCGTCACCTTCGAAGCGGGCGCGTACAACGACCTCGGCACCACCCGCGCGCTCGCGGTGAAAGACGGTCAGCTGCAGGAGAAGTGGGCGCGCGCCGGCATCATCAACGCCTCCAGCCAGCTCGCTTCGGGCAACATCGACGAGCGGCCGGGCAATGAAGTGGTGGGCTGCGGCGCGACCGGCCCGTACGCGCTCAACGGTGCTGACGGCACCACGTTGTGGGTAGCCACCGCCAACATCTGCCGCTCCATCTCCCTGGCGGATCTCGAAGGCGATGGGCACGTCGAGGTGGTGACCGGCAGCCAGGTGCTCGATGGGCGCACCGGCGCGGTGATTCGCACGTTGCCTTTCACCGGCGACAACACCGTGGCCGACGTCGACGGAGACGGCACGCAAGACGTGGTGTGGGCCGCCGGTGTTTCACGCGCTGACGGCACGGTGCTCGCGCAGGTGAGCGGGCCTTCGGGCTGGGTGGCCATCGGAGATCTGAACGTCGACGGCAGGCCGGAGATCATCTCGGTCAACTCCTCCACGCACACGCTCTCGTTGTGGAGCTACGACCCCGCGATGCCGATGAACAGCCCGCTCATTCGCAGCGGCCTCGACATCAACCAGACGTTGTCGCAGTCCCTGTGCCCCCCGGGCAGCGCGGGCAACGTGGGCGGTGGGGGGCCTCCCACCATCGGCGACTTCAACCTCGATGGGTTCCCCGACGTCGCGTTGGCAGGGGGCGTGGGCTACGCGGTGTTCGACGGCAAGAAGTTGATGGACGGCACGCCGGCTGATCAGACGCTGTTGTGGATCCGCCAGACGCAAGACTGCAGCTCGGCCGCCACCGGCAGCACCCTGTTCGACTTCGACGGAGATGGCCGCGTCGAGGCGGTCTACGCAGACGAGGTGAACCTGCACGTCTACGACTCCGCCACCGGCGCGGAGCGGTTCACCACCTGCAACACCTCGGGCACGCTCATCGAGTACCCGCTCGTCGCCGACGTGGACAACGACGGGCAAGCCGACCTCATCGTGGTCTCCAACGCGTATGCGTTTGCCTGCGTGGGAGATCCCACCACGCGGCACTCTGGCGTGCGGGTGTTCTCCAGCATGGACAACGACTGGGTGGTGACGCGGCGGGTGTGGAACCAGCACGCGTATTCGGTCACCAACATCGAAGAAGACGGCCGCATCCCCCGCAACCCCACGCGCAACTGGGTCACGCCGGGCCTCAACAACTTCCGGCAGAACAAGCAGCCGGGGCTCGAGTTCGCCGCGGCCGATGCGGTGGTGTCGGTGACCGGCTCGTGTGATTCGAGCGGCGTCACGTTCCAGGTGGTGGTCAGCAACGTCGGCGAGGCCTCGATGCCTGCGGGCGTGCGGGTGGAGCTGGCGGTCGATCCTTCGGGGGCCAACACCGTGCTCACCACGTTCTCCACCTCGAGAACGCTGGGGCCCACGCAAGCGCAGCGGTTCGTGTTCACCACGAGCGAGAACGTGGCCAACCGGCCGGTCATCGCGCGCATCATCACCACCGGGTTGCGGCAGTGCCGGACGGACAACGACACGTCAGACCCGCCCACGGTGGGCTGCATCAATTGATCAGGATCGCAGCGGGTTGAGGAGCTCCTGGTCGATCAGCGCGCGGTGATAGTGACTGGCCCGGTAGCCCACCACCCGCTCCACCTCGCGGCCCCCAGAGAAGTAGACCACCGTCGGCGTCCCGGTGACCCGCAGCCGCGCGGCGATCTTCGGAGCGAGGGCCACGTCGAACTCCGCCACCTTGAGGCGGCCCTGGTATTCCCGCGAGAGCTGCATCACCACCGGCTCGAGCAGCTTGCAGGGGCCGCAGCCCTGGCTCCACGCATCGACCAGCACCGGCACCGGGCTCTGCAAAACCTCCCGGGCGAAGTTGTCTTCGGTGAGCGCCACCACCGCGTGTGCTTCTGCTTCCAGTCCGATCAGCTTCTTGAACCATCCCATGGGTACAGAGAGCCAGTGTCCCACGGAAAAGAATCTCCTGGGCAGCCCAGGGGCTCCCACCGTCATGAACGAACGACTCACGCCCGCTCAGCTGGTCAGAAACGCCCAACGCGCCAACGGAGCGGGTACCGATCTGCTCACCATGGGCCTCTCGGTGGGCGCCCTGGGGGTGGCGGGCGCGGCGCTCGGCGCGGTGTGCCCGGTGTGCGTGGTGGCCACGCCGGCGCTGGTCGGGTTTGGGCTGCTGCAGAAGCTCCGCGCGTACTGGTTCAAGCGCAAGGCCACCTCGACCGGGCTGCCCTCGCTGAGCCCCGTGACGACGCGCCCTCCGCAGTGAAGGTCACCTGCTTCCATCACGTACCGCCCCCCCAGTGGGCGACGGCTCGATGCGGGGAGACCGGTATTGGTAGGGTGCCGCGCCTATGCGTCTCATCATCATCGCCGCCGCTGCCCTCTCCTTATCCGCCTGCTGCTGTCAGAGTCGGGAGGAGAAGCTCGCGGCCGCAGAAGACGAGGGCAACTTCCTCATCGCCGCCAAGGCCAGGCTGCTCAAGGGCGCAGGCGAGGGCTTGAAGAAGGAAGGCAAAGAAGCCGCCGAGACCCTCGCGGAGGGTGGCGGTGAGCTGGTGAGGGGCCTGGGCACCGGCATCGAGAAGGGCCTGATGGAGGTGAAGTTCACCCCTCACGAGAGCGTGGCGAAGAACGGCCTCGGCGTCTCCCGCGCGGCGCGAGGTGAACAGGGCACCGCGCAGCACACCATCACCGCCTACGTCACCTTCGAGAAGGGCTTCAACGGCACCCTCGAGATGCGCGCGTACGACGTGCAGGATCGTGAAGTCGGCCGCTCGAAGATCGACACCAACGAAGGCGAGTCGGGCGCGAAGTACGTCGACTTCACCTTCGATGAGCGCACCCCGCTGATGACCGCGGGCCACTTCGAGCTGCGCGCGACTCCCAAGTGAGTGCCGGGGTGTTCGAGGAGCTGCTGCTCGCGTCCACGTCCAGTGGCCGGCGCGCGTTGATGGAGGGCCTGGGCCTTCCCTTTCGGGCCGTCGCGCCCGGGGTCGATGAAGACGTGCCGCCCGGTACCGCGCCGCAGCACGCGGTGGCGATGCTGGCCGAGCGCAAGGCCCGCGCAGTGTTCGACCGGTTTCCCCGCGCGTTGGTGATCGGGTCTGATCAGCTGGTCTCCTTGCAGGGCGAGACGCTGGGCAAACCTGAGAACGAAGCCGCCGCGCGCAAGCAGCTCGGTTCGTTGCGCGGGAAGACACATGAAATCCTCACCGGCGTGTGCGTGATGGGCGCGGGCTTCGTGCAGACCGAGGTCGATACCGCGCGGCTCAGCGTGTTGCCCCTCAGTGATGAAGAACTCGACGGCTACGTGGCCACCGGGGAGTGGCAGGGCTGCGCGGGTGGCTATCGGGTCGAAGCGCGGGGGCAGGCCCTCTTCGAGCGCATCGATGGGGATCGCACGGCGATTCAGGGCTTGCCGATGCAACGCTTGACCCGGCTGCTCCGGGAAGCGGGAGTGAAGTTCTTCTGATCAACCGGCGCCGCTTCTTCAGGGTGAGGGCGAGTCTTCGTTTCACCTTCGCGTGGGAAGGTGGGTTCGAGCTGTTCCGCACGGTGGATCTGAGCGCCAGTGGGGCGTTCGTGATCAGGGGCGATGAGGCGGTGCTGCCTACGTTGGGCGTGGTGGGTGAGTGCGCGTTCAATCTCGAGTCGATGGAGATTCGCACCGCGGCCCGGGTGGTGAGGGTTTCGGCCGACGGGTTCGGGGTGTTGTTCGAGGGGTTGTCTCGCGCCCATGAGGATCGTGTTTGCGGGTGGATCTTCCGGCAGGAGACTCGGCGGGCTGAGGAGGATTGATGAGGCCCTCACCCTGAGCCTCTCCCAAAGGGAGAGGGGAACAGGATTCGTGTAGGGTGCCGCGCGATGCGCCTCCTGCTCCTGTTGATCATTGCTGCTGCTTCGGTGCGCGCGGAGACCATCCGTTTCGCCGTGGTGGTGGGCAACAACGCGGGCCGGGGTGCGCTGCCGCCATTGCGGTACGCCGAGGGTGATGCCGGCAAGTTCGCCCGCGTGTTGCTCGAGCTGGGTGACGTGAGCGCCGAGCGCATGCAGCTGCTCCAGGGCCGGCAGGTGAAGGATCTCGAGCAGGCGTTGCTCCGGGTGCGTGAGCAGATCGACGCGGTCAAGCGCACCCCTGAAAACCGCGCCGTGCTGCTGTTCTACTTCTCTGGCCACTCCGATGGAGAAGGGCTCGAGCTCGGCAACGAAGTGCTCCCGTACTCGCGGCTCAAGGGCATCCTCGCGGGCACCGGCGACGTGCGCGTGGTGGTGGTCGACGCCTGCCGCTCGGGCGCGGGCTATCGCGAGAAGGGCGGCAAACCCACCGAGGCCTTCGCCATCAAGCTCACCGACAACCTGCAATCGACCGGCGACGCGTACATCGCCTCCAGCGCGGAGAGTGAAGCGGCGCTCGAGTCGAATGAGGTGTTGGGCAGCATCTTCACCCACCACTTCGTCTCCGGCTTGCGCGGCGTGGCTGACCTCTCCGGAGATCGCCTGGTCACCCTCGGTGAAGCGTACCGCTACGCCTACGACCAGACGGTCTCGCGCACCGTGTTGCTGCCCGCCGGCGTGCAGCACCCGACCTACGACTACAAACTCTCGGGCCAGGGTGAGCTGGTGCTCTCCACCCTGCAACGCGCCAACGCCCAGTTGATCCTCCCGCCGGGCACCGAACGCGGCGTGGTGACCGACGTGCTGCGGGATCAGGTCATCGCGGAGATCGCCAACGCCTCCACCCGCGAGCTCGCCTTGCCCGCCGGCGAATACGGCGTGCGCGTCTTCAAGTCAGGCCAGAGCTTCGGCGGGCGCATCGCCTTGAACGAAGGAACGCGCCGCGAAGTGAAGTGGGAAGAGCTGCGGCAGCTGAGCAACTCCGTGCAGGTCGCGCAGAAGGGCGCCTTCGTGGCGCAGACCATCACCGAGAGCGATCGCTGGCCCGAGGAGCGCATGGTCGGCTTGTCGGGCGGCATCGTGCCCGCGGTCGCGCCCCTGGGGTTGCAAGGCGCGGCGCGGCTCTCCTTCGACCCCCGGTTGAGCGCGGGCTTGAGCTTCGCGCTCGTCGGCTCTCACACCTCGCGGGGAACCGTCTCGGAGAGCGCGGCCGAAGCGAGGGTCGGCTGGCGATACGCGTGGCGGTTCGGGCTTGTGTGGTTGGGCCTGGGCGCGGAGGTCGGTCCGTCCCTCATCTGGCAGCAGACGGGCGCAGGCGTGTTGTTCTCCTTCGCGGGCATCGCCGCGCCCCGGGCCAGCGTGCGACTGCTGGTGGGTGGGCCGTTCGTGCTCACCCTGGACGGTGAAGCGGCGGTGGCCCTGCTGAGCCTCGATGGCAAGGTGGCCGCGGCGTTCCGGCCCAGCGGCACGGTGGGCGTCGGCTTCCGTTTCTGAGATGGTGTGGGCCCCATGGTCTCCCGAATCGGCGACATCCTCCCGCAGCGGCCCTCCACGCTGGTACCCGCGACGCTTCCGCCTGCGACGCTTCCGGCTGCGGCACCGAAGATCAAGCTGCTGCCGCTCAAGGCGAACATCACGCTGCCCCCGAGGCTGGGCCGGCCGCCCACCACGGCGGATTTGATCATCACGCGCACCTTCGACGGGCTGACCCCGGCGGCGGCGGCGAAACAAATCAATGGCCGCTTCAAGGGCACCATCGCGCCGCAGAACAAGACCCTGGTCTCCACCACCGTCGACGCGCGCGTGCGTGACATGCAGGTGGCGCTCAACAACGTGTTCACCAAGGGCACGCCCAACCGCCAGTTCCTCGACGGCCAACAGCCCGCGGCCATCACGGTGCTCGGCTCGATGTCGTCGAGCAACGCGATCGTCTACCAGGTGACCAAGCCCAAGCAGGAGCCGAAGTACTACACCCGCGCCTGGAGCGGCGGTGGCTTCGTGGAGACCACGGCCCCGAAGCAGGTGGTGATGGAGGCGCGCCTCAGCCTCGAGCCTCCGGCCCTGCGGATGAACTACCCTTCGTGGAAGAACGCCTCGCTCGCAGGGCAGATCTCCACCATCACCGAGCTCTGAAGTTCGCAGACCCGGTACCGCTTGCTCCCTCAGGATGTTCACTGGCGGCGCAGCACCAGGCCCCTCGTACCCACCACGAAGAGCCCTTCTTCATCGGCCACGCCAGCGGCGAGCTCACTCTTCGTCACGCTGGGCGCCACATCCATCCAGCTGGTGCCCACCCGCCGCAGCAGTCGGCCGCCCTGGCCCATCGCGAACATCGACGAACCATCGGGCACCAGCGCGTAGAACGCGTCGAGGCTCATGCCGGGGAGCGCTTCGAGGGTGTAGGTCGCGCCGGTGCGGCGGTGAATGGTGCCGGTCTCCGCGCCGAGGATCAGATCGCCCGAGCTGGCGAACGCCGCAGCGTTGAAGGCGAAGCGCGTGCCGCAGGCGGGGCCGGGCGTGAACGAGTCGTCGGTCAACGAGAACGAGAGCACCGTGCAGTCTTCGCCGGCCACCACCAGCTCGGTCGCTTTGCCGTTGACGTCTTTGCGCAGGGCCAGCGAGGTCGGGTACGGCGTGGCGGGCGGCAGCGGAATCGCACGCCACACGCCGCTGGTGAGGTTCTTCTCGAGCAGCCGCGTCGCGCCCAGCGCCCAGACCCGTTCAGAGTCGAGCACCACCGCGACCAGCGCTTCGGTGGTGAGGCCTTCGGCTTCGGCCACCCAGGTTCCGAAGCGGCGCACCAGCACGGTGCCTTCGGTGCCCACCGCGTAGATTTCGCCGGCTGAACGAGCGGCCAGCGCGCGCAGGGTGGCGGTGGTGGCGACGCCGAGCGCGTCGATGCTCCAGGTGTTGTTCTGCCGCCGGTACCGCGCGCCCCCTTCACCGACCGCGAAGAGCCGGCCCTGGCCCACGCTGACCACCGCGTAGAGATCGGCGCTGATGGGCTTGCGGCCCCCGCGCGCGCTGAAGGGGATGTTGCTCAAGAGGCCGGGGCGGAACCACAAGCCGCCATGCCGCGAGGCGTAGAGCAGGGTGTCTTCGTTGGGCGCCCACGCGCAGGTGAAGCCGCCCTCGGGCAGCTGCACCACGTCCTGCACCGCGGCGCTGCGGCGGATGATCGACTTCCCGCCTTCGGTGACGGCCACCAGGGTCGTCTGGTTCAGCGAGCTGTCGTACAGCCCGGTGACGCTCACGATGCGGTCGGTGCGGGTCAGCCCGGTGACGGCCAGCGGCAGCCAGGTCGCCCCGCGCGCGAGCAGGGTTCCTTCGTCGCCGCCGGCGTAGACGGTGTTGGTGAAGGGGTCGCCCCAGAGCGAGTTGATGTCGGAGAGGGTGCCGCTGGCTTCGGTGGTGCAGGTGGGCGGCAGCGCGTTGACGTCGCAGGCGATGATCAATCCGCTCTGTCCGCCGAGGTAGATCTTCTGCGCCGAGAAGAGCGTGGTGAGGGTGTTGAAGGGTTGGCTCGTGCCGGTGGGGTAACCCGCCCACGTCGAGCCGTTGCGCACGAAGAGGCGGCCGTCTGCGCTCGACGCATACGCGCGGGTGGAGTCGCAGGTGATGTCGGTGAGCACCACGTTGCTGCCCACGTTCTCTTCGGTCCACACGCCGCCGGAGCGCCGCAACACCGTGCCCGCTTCACCGGCCGCGAAGACAATCGAGCCCTGCCCACACGAGGCGAGGTGTTTCATCTTCTTGCCCACGGTGGGGCGCACCTCGAACTCCCAGGGGCCCAGCGCGTAGCGCACGATGTTGCCCAGCTCGTCGAGCACCCAGTAGCTGGCGCTCAGCTCGCCTGCGATGTCCACCAGGTCTGCACCCAGCGGCGTGGGGCTCTCCCAGGAGAGCTCGGCGGTGATGGCGCCGCCCGAGATGCAGGCGGGCACGTCGGTGTTGTCGGTTTCGGACGCGAGCGTGGGGCAGGCCCCGCTGGCCACGCAGCGGCGCAGGCCGTCGGTGGTGCACAACAACGCGTCGGGCATGCAGGCGCCCGGGCACGTCTCGACGCAGTCGGCGGCGCTGCCGGTGACGGTGCACAACGCGCCTGAGGGGCAGGCGGCGATGGTGGTTCTCCATGCGGGGCAGACGCCGACGGCAGTGCAGGTCTCGATGCCGTTGTTGAGGCAGCGCGCGGTGCCCAGGGTGCAGGTGACGGTGCAGGAGAGCGCGGTGACGCAGGCGCCGCTCACGCAAGAAAACGTGCCGGAGCAGGTGTCTTGCGCGCAGCACTTCTGTGACTCCGCTCCGCAGGCTTCACACAGGTCGTTGACGCCGCAGCTCGCGTTGGCGTCACACGTCGACTCGGCGCAACAGGGTTGGCCGGGAGCACCACACAGCTTGGTGGTGATCCCGCTGCAACCCAGAAGACAGCACACCGTCAGCAAGAAGAGACGCATCACCGCGGCACGCTACAGCAAACCGAAACGAGGTCCCCTCTCCCTCTGGGGTCAGGGTGAGGGAGCAGTAGATCTCTTTTCGAACCCACCCGTTGAAGCGGCGATGCACCGACTGCTCGCCGCCCTGACCCTCTGCGCCACCGTCGCATTCGCCCAGTACACCCCGTCGGCCGGGCGCAACACGCCGGCCGCCGCCTACCAAGAGGTGCGCGACCAGAAGACCGGCGAAGTCACCCTGCGGAAGGACGAAACGGCGAAGGTGGTGAAGGACGGCCACGGCAACGCGAGCGGCAATCAATACGACCTCGCGGTCGACGGCGCCTTCGATGGCCAGACGGTGTTGATCCTCGATCAAGTGGGCAACACGCTGGCGAACACGAGAACCGCGCTCCGCGAGAAGGGGCTCAACACGGTCATCTACCCGAGCGGTGCGACGCCTTCCCCGGCCGAGCTGAAGAAGGCGCTCGCGAAGTCGTGCCAGCTTTGGCTCATCTCGACGGGCTCACCGCTGCTGAACGCCGAGCACATCGCGTTGATCAAGGCGTTCTTCGACGCAGGTCACGGCGTGTACATCTGGGGCGACAACGAGCCGCTCTACGCCGACGCGAACATCCTGGCGTCCGCGTTGGTGCCGGGGCTGCGCATGGAAGGAAACCTCGCGGGCAACCAGGTGGTGGGCATCGCCGACGGCAGCGCGAAGGTGGGGCTGCGCGCGGGTCACCTGATCACCACCGGGCTCGAGCATCTCTACGAAGGCACCAGCATCGCGACGGTGCAGTTCACCAGGCCCGACGGCCGCAACCCGGCTCTCTTCGACGGGGGCGAGCGCAGCGCCGCGCGTGCACCGAAGTTGCCCGAAGGGTTCACCTCGTTGCTGTACGGCTCGGCGGGCAACCTGGTCACGGTGGCCTACGAGAAGGACGGCAAGCGGCTGATGATGGACGGTGGTTTCACCCGCCTCGCGGTCAGCTGGGATGACGCGGGCACGGCGCGGTACGTGAAGAACGCGGCCGCGTGGCTGGTGCACCCGGAGCGCTTCAAAGAGACCGTCGCCAAGAAGTAGGAGAGGGTCAGGGTGGCCAGGGTGAGGGGCTCACTTCAATCACGGTTGCGACAGCCCTCTCCCCAACCCTCCCCCTTCAGGGACCTCGGGGAGAGGGAGGCAGTCGTTGCCGTTCAGTTACCTGCGTCGCCGTAGCCCAGCACCTGACGTTGCCACTGCGCCTCGAGCGCACGATCCGCGAACGCCACACACTCGGGGTCGGCCGCAGCCTGCAGCTGCGCGAAGCCTTCGATCGAGTTGCCCACGATGCGCGCACCGGGCAGCTCATCACCCAGCCGCCCCGCATCCCGCGAGGCCTGCTGCATCGACTGCTCCCTGAACACCTGCGCTTGCGACATCACCGCCTGCACCCAGTCGAGCGGCACGTCGACCTCCTGTCCGAGCACCACGCTCACCCGCTGCGAGTGCTCCTCACCACGATGCTTCAAGTTGCGCGTGGCGTAACTGGGGCGCGCCGCATCGAGCCGGCCCTGCACCAACCCGAGCAGATCGAGTGGAAACGGCTGGCTGGGCATCAGCACCACGTCGAGGGTCGCGTAGGGATCCACCGCCTGGCGCGCTTCGATCGCCCGCAGCAGCTCCGCCCGCCGCCCGAAGAGATCCTCTCCGCGGAACCACAGCGCACAATGCTGAGCACCGGGCTGTGCCGCCGCATCGCGATCCGCCGCGGTCACGTGATCGAGATCGAGCTGAAACACATCGATGCTCTTCGGCCCCCGCTCCACCAGGTGCGGGCGCGGTTTTTCATCGAGCCGCCGGCCCAGCCGCTCCTCCGCCGCGCGCAGGGAGTCGTGAATCGCCTGCTCATCCATCGTCGCGGTGCGGATGATCCGATACGGCGGCTCAGGCTCGAAGACGAGCCCATCTTCGATCGCCGTGTCGCGCATCGCCGTGCCCGGGAGCACGTACAGCGCAAACACCTGCGCGAAATCGCCGAGGTCGTGCTTCTCGAGGTAGTCGACGCCCCGCTCGATGTCCTCCGCGGTGTCACCGGGCAGCCCGACGATCAAATCCACCAGCAGGTCGATGCCCTCGGCCCGCATCATCTTCGCCGCCGCCGCCACCATCGCGGGGTTGCCGCCGCGTTTGACCCGCTTGAGCGTCTTCGCGCTCACCGACTGCAGGCCGATCTCCAACTTGTCGAAGCCCGCACGCTTGAGCATCGCCGCGTGGGTGTGGCTCAGCCCTTCCGGCCGCACCTCGGCGAAGAACGACATCTTCCGGTCGGGGTTCGCGCGGATGAGCGCCTCCAACACCGGCTCGAAGTCGGGGCGGTGATTGAAGGTCGGGTCGAGAAACGAGAGCTCCTTCGCTCCACGCGCACCCAGGCCCGCCACCAACGCCTCCACCTGGCCGGGGTTGAGCACGCGCAGCCCGCTCGCCGCCTTCGGGTAGAAACAGAAGGTGCACTTCGAGCGGCACCCGCGCGCACCTTCCACGTACGCCGAACGCTCCGACTCCACCGGCACCAGGTCGGCGAGGTACGGCGACTGGTAATCGGAGAGCGGAAACTGTGCCGAACGCGACGGGCCGAAGCCAGTCATGCCGGCTGCCGTACGCACCGCCACGCCGGGCAGCCCCGCGAGGTCACGCCCGCTCAGCTCACGATCGAGGATGTCGGCGAGCGCCTCTTCGCCTTCACCGGCCACCGCGATGTCGAAGCCGGCCTCCTGCATCAGCCAGCCGTTGTCGCGCGCGACCTCGGGACCCCCGATGAGCACCTTGGTGCGCGGTGAGCGCCGCTTCACTTCTCGCGCGAGGTGCAGGCTGCGATCGACGTTCCACAGATACAGCGAGAGGCCCAGATAGTCGGGCTCGTCGGCGGCGATCAGCTCGGCCAGGCGGGTGTCACCGAAGCCATCGGTGATGGATGGCGCCACCACCTCGACGTCGACGCGATCTCCGAACCCATGCACGCGTGCGGCGACCCCCAGACAACCGGCTGCGAGGGGAACGTTGCCTGTCGCCGCGAGGGCCGCAGGCGGAGGCACGGGCAACTGGACCAACCGGAGCTTCTTGCGCGACACGTTCGACAGGGTAGGGCGCTCAGAGCGCCGCGACCACGAAGAAGACGGTCAGCACCAGCGCCTGAATGGTCAGGCCGAGGCCCACCCCCAGCACCAGGCGCCCCATCGGCGCGGCTGTGCCCGCCGGCAAGGTGTCCGCTTTGACCACCGTGGTGTTCGCCCACTTGTCGCCCAACCGCTGCTGGTGGGGCGAGCCTTCCATCTGGCCCTTGGCCACCAGCCCGAAGAAGAGCGAGTCGATGTAGTAGCCGAGCTCACGCACCGTGCCGTCGAGAAAACGTGCGCGTCCACCGTCCATGCGGATCACCCGCATGCCCAGGAACACCTTGCCCGCCGAAGCGCCGCAGATCGCGGTGCTCAGGGCCATGCCGAACACGGCCGAGACGGAGCCGCTGAAGAAGTTGAAGAGAAAGCCGTGGTCGAGCCGCGCCGCCCAACCGGTGCGCACCACTCCGCTCGCTTCGAGAATGACCAGCACGACGCCGGCCAGCACGCCGCCGCCGATGCCCGAGGCCTGCCCGAAGAAGAAGTCGATGATCCGCCCCCACGCGCGCCGGCCGAAGCCCACCGTCTCTTCCGGCTGCGGGGGCCGGGTGCCCGCGCTCCCCCGGCACGGTGGACAGAGTCCTTCCGCCAGACATTCGCCGCAGCGGAACGTGCCGCAGCGGGTGCAGGGGGTTCCATTGCGCTCCGGGTGCTCGAGACAGGCTCCGACCGCTGCGCTCAAGGAAAGGCTCCCTTCGTGGAGAGTGTCATTGAAGGTCCGCGAAGAAGGCCTTCAGCGGAGGCGCCATGTTCGCGGGGATGTTCTCTGCCCACGCGCCACCGTCGATCTTCCGGCCGGTGGGTTTCGCCTTCTCGTCGAGCTCGTAGAACACGGGGATGCTGCTCGCATCGAAGGCCGTGCCGGCGAGCTGCTGCGACCACTCATCGATGTCGATGCTGATCAGGTACGTGCCCGCGAACGCGTCACGCATGCGCGGGTCGCCCAGGCTCGCTTCGAGCTCTTTGCAGGGCCCGCACCACTCGGCCCGGAGCTCGAGAAACGGCTTCAGGTTGCGTGCACGCGCTTTGGCGACTTCGGCTTCGAGCAGGGTGGTGAGCTTGCCCTGCGAAGGTGCGAGGCGAACCGAGGCAGGGGCGACCTCTGCCGGAGCGTCCTTCTTTGCGCAGCCCATCACCAGGAGGCAGACGACCAGGGTCCGAATCATGGGGCATCTTCGACGGAGAAGTTGTGCGCCGCAATCGAACCGCAAATACTTTGGCACCGATGAAAATCAGTCAGTTCGCGGCCGTGGCTGTGTTGTCCGTCTTCTCAGGGTGTGGCGCGCTGCTCGGCGGCGACTACTCCTGCGATCTGCGTCCAGCAGATGCGCAGTGCACCGATTGGCGAGGCCTGGTCGGGCCGGCCGTCACGCAGGAGGCCGTGTGCGCGACGCTCAACTCCGCGGGCGCGGGCGGTAAGTGGACGGCGAACGCGAAGTGCCCCGCGACCGACTCGGTGGGCGGTTGCCAGACTGACAGCGGCGTGGGCAAGCAGACGAACTGGTTCTACCCGCCGAAGACGGAAGCCGAGGTGCGCAAGGAGTGCATGGACGACGGCACCACCTTCGTCAGCCCCTGATCCGGGTCACTTCGCCTCGGCCAGCCGTCCGCTTCGCTCCCGCCTGCTGGCGGCTCCGTTCAATGATCAGCCGATCGGCACGAACACGCGCTGCGTGCCGCGGGTCGAGCGGTTCTGAATGTGATCGCTCGCTTCGCGGCCACCCGGCAGCGTGACGTAGATGTGGCCGTGGGGATTGCGCGGCGAGTTGTACGGGGCGAACACCAGCACCGCGCCCCACTTCGGGTCGAATTTCGGGGCCATTTTGCAAAGGCGCGCCCGCCTCACTCCCAGTACTTCTCACCCGCCAAAGCCCGCGCGAGCACATCGCTCATGCCGTGAGACAGCACCTTCGGCACCTCACCCACAGCGAACGCCCTCACCTCGAGAATCTCCAGCGGATTCATCGGCGCCCGCACCGGCTTCGACACCTTCGCGGCCACCACCATCGTCACCGCATGAAACCGCGGGTCGCGCTCGAACCCTGAATACGCGCCGAGCAGCTCACCCGCCTCGAGCAGGTCTACTCCGGCCTCCTCCATCAGCTCGCGAGGCAAGGTCGAGCGCAGCGTCTCTCCCCACTCCAGCGTCCCGCCCGGCAGACACCACGCCCCGGTGTCCCCGCGGCGAATGAGCACGATCTTCCCGTCGGGATCCCGCGCGATCGCCACCAGCCCGACCACCGGCCGGCGCAGCAGATGCCGCGCGGTTTCTTTCACCAGACCCCAGACGGCTTTCGGCAAACGCATGCGGGCCTTCTACCTTCTCTGCGCTGCGACGTTGAGTTCCCCGGCTCGGCTGGAAAAGGCCAGTCACTGAAGCCGGCGGCAATGAACGCCGCCCTCAAGGCAAGGTGACCAGCAGCTCCGAGTCGATCGCCCCGGTCTCCCGAGGCTCCAGGTGCACACCCTTCAACTTCATGCGGGCGAAACACGCCTCCAGCACCCCGGCCAGGAACACCGACGTGCTGCCGTGCACGCCATCGATCCTGATCAGCACCTGATTCGCGCCCTGCCAATCGATCGTCATCGACGCGCCCTGCAACCCGGTGGTGATGAACCCTGGCACGCGGCCCATGAAGCGTTTGGGGCTCATGAACGGCAACATCGAGGCGATCATCCGCCCGACGAGCGTGCGGAAGTAGCCCTCCACGAAGCGGTACCCGATCTGCTGCCAGGCTGCGGCGCGGGGTTGCCCGGGGTACAGCTCGGCCGAGGTGACGTCGAGACACGCGACCCACACGCCGACGGGATAGCTGGTGCGCTGGTGATCGAGGTCGAAGCCCTTCTCGCGCAGCCGGTCTTTGAACGCGCCCTGAGGTTCGAGGGCCTGCATGTAGAGGCCCTCGAACATGCTCTGAAGCGCGATGACGGCCAGCATCCGCACACCATGCCTCAGGTGCAGGTGGCACACACCTGAGTTGCTCCCCACCCCGGGAGGATGGAGGATTCCCCTCCACATGCTCAGCACGCTCCTTCTTTCCACGCTCCTCGGCGCCGGACCCCTGCCCGGCCCCGACGTGGGAAGCGCCCTTCAGACCGTGCGTCAGACTTTTCTCGAAGACGGTGCAGCTCGGGTCGCGGCCACCGCCACGCATCGGGTGATCGCCCACGAAGACGGCTCGCTCGAGCTGCAAGGTGAACAGCCGCTGCGCATCGCCCTTCAGTCCGTGCGGCGTGAACGCGGGGCTGCGTGCCGCACCAGGCTGATCAGCTCGGCCGCAGAAACCAACACCATCACCTCCCGGCGCGCGTGCGGCGTCGAAGAGCGCTGGACCAACGAACGCGACGGGCTCGCCCAGGCCTTCGTGGTCGAGCGCGCCCCACCTGGTACGGGTGGGCTGACCCTGCGGCTGTCAGTCGAAGGCCCCTGGCATCACCAGGATGATCAGGGTCACGTGTTCAAGGGCCCGGGCGCTGCCGCTCTGCTTCGGTACGGCAATGCCTTCGTCGTTCGTGAAGGCCAGCGCCTGCCCATCTCCGTGGTGCACGTGGAAGGTGGGCTCGAGCTGCGCATTCCCCAGGCGATGGTCGACGCGAAGAACGCCTTCCCGATGCTCATCGATCCGCTGCTCTCCGCTGAGGTGCCGCTCAATCCGATCATCATGTTCAGCCCTCTGGCCACCTCCGAAGAGCAGCCCGCCATCGCGGTGAACGGAGCGGGCGTGGCGATGGTGGTGTGGGTCGACGGCCGCCGCGCGCTGAGCCGCGACATCTTCGGGGCGCGCTTGAGCAGCACCGGGGCGCTCGTCGATCCAGTCGGCATTGCCATCGTCACCGGCCCGGGCGAGCAGCAGCGGCCCACCATCTGCGCGACGGGAGAATCGTTCTTCGTGGCGTGGGACGAGGGGCTCCCTGACGGTGGCTCGCAGGTGAGCGCGCGGCCGGTGAGCGCCGCCGGGGTGCCCGGCATGGAGTTCGTCGTCGGCCCGGGCTCCCAGCCTTCGGTGACGAACATGGGTGACGCTGGCGTGCTCCTGGCGATGGTCGATCACAACGCCGCCATGCAGATCCTGCCCATCAGGGGAGACGTGGTGAGCCAGGCCTTGCCGCGGATCTCCAGCGTAGGAGAAATCTGCGCACGCCCGGTCATCACCTCCCGTGAGTCGAGCTGGTTCGCTGCGTGGGAGAGCTCCTTCACCGGCAGCCTCATCACCTCCATCAAGGGCGTCTTCGATACCGAGCCTCTTCAGGACTTCGTCGTCTACAGCAACGTCACGATGCTGCCTGCGCGGAGGCCGACCGCGGCCCTGAGTGCCGGTTCGAACGGCGGCGAAGCGCACGTGTTCTGGGAGCAGGGCGCCAACGTTCAAGGCCGGGTGGTCGACGGGAACAGCGGTTCCCTCCTGTTCTTCGCCAGCGCCAGCAGCCCCGCGGCGGTGTCGAGCGGCCCCGTGGGCTCGGGCGAGGGGCCCCTGCTGGGCCTCATCTCCGGCAACAAGGTCAAGCTCATCGATCTCAAGGACGGCGGCGTGGGCGAATTCGCCGCCGGGCTGCGAGTCACCGAGCTGGTGCTGGCGCGAGGCCCCCGGCTCTTCGGCGCGTGGACCGAGTCTCCTTTCGCCAGCGGCGACGTGAAGGGCGCGCTCATCGGGCTCTCGCCAGCCAATACCCAACCGGTCCCGGTGTCGACGGCCGCCGCGGCACAACGCAGCGCCCGGGTGGCGATGCGCGAGGGCCTCGACGAAGGGCTCGCGGTCTGGGTCGAAGGCAGCCGCATTCGAGGCGCCAAGGTGCGCATCGACGCCGCCGGCGTGTCGGTCGGCAGCAGCTACCTCGTGGCTGATCCGTTCGCGCCCATCGAGCAGCTCGAGGTCTCCGCGTCAGGAACAGACGAGACGTTTCTGATCACCTGGCGCACGTTGGCTGGTTCTCTGGTTGGCCAGCGGGCGACCGTCTCCGGTGTGGTCGGCTCGGCCTCGGTCTTCAGTGCGCTCGGCGCCACCGCAGGGCCCGCAGTCGCGTGGGACGAGGCGACCGCGAGCTTCAGGGTCGTCTGGAGCCGGGAAGAGATGGGCGTCTTCGAGGTGGTGTCCCGCACCCTCACGGTGGGGGGGCAGCTGTCGGCTGAACGCATGTTGCTCCGCGGACAGACGAAGGCGTTGGCGCTCACCTGCCTGCGGGGCGCGTGCTTGCTGGCGTACGAGCGGCCCAATCAAACCGTCGAGGCGGTGTTGATCGACTTCCTGGGGCCCATGACCTTCGTCCGGACAGGCGCCACCCAACCCGCCGTGGCGCACGATGGCCAGAACTTCATCGTGGGCTGGCTCTCGGACAACAGCCTTCAGGTCGCTCGGCTCGACCCCGTCATCGGCGTCGCGAGGGATCTCCCCGGCTGGCCGCTGGCGGGCAACGGCAACTTGAGCGCCTTCAGCCTGGCCTCTGCTCAGCCACCGGTGGTCTCGTGGGCCGAGACCACCGACGGTGAAGAGACCAACGTGTATCTCCACCGCGTCGACTTTCAGGGCCCTGCGCAGCAGGTGGCGCAGGGCTTCTCGCCCGCTCTGGCCACCACCGGAGTGCAGCCCGATGCCAGCGGCGTGGTGGTCTACCAACGCTACGTGGCCACCGACGGCCTGCAGGCGGTGCGGGCGTTCGGCACGAGGTTCTCCTTCGCGCAGGATGCGGGGACACCCGATGCAGGCGGCGTCGACGCAGGCACTTCGGATGCTGGCACCTCTGATGGGGGCTCCCCGGATGCGGGCTCCCCGGATGCGGGTAGTGACGACGCAGGCACCACGGCTGACGGCGGCCCGATGATCTTCGAGACCATCGGCTGCACGTGTCAGTCGGTCTCTTCTGCTCCGCTGGTGCTCCTCGGGTTGCTGGCGTTGCGGCGGCGCCGTCAGCTTCGGGTCACTCCTGCTTTCTGAGAAAGAGGAAAGAACCTCACCTCTCTTGTGAGGGCGCTGCGGCGGCGATTACACCGCGTGCCTTCCCTGGGAGACTTCATGATCAACGTTCGGAACGTGTGCATCGGCGCCGTGATCTTCAGTGGTCTGCTCGGTTGCGGCAACGCGGTGGAGGCGCCTTCGAACCTGCGCATCTCCGCGACGCAGCCCGGGCAGACCCTCTCGGCGGCGAGCCGCGGCAGCTCGCTGCAGGTGTTGGCTGACTACCTCGGCCGCACCACCACCGGCCTGCGCCTCGAGCAGTCGAGCGTCTCGGCCGACGGCGTGAAACACGTTCGCGTGGTGCAGGAGCTCGGCGGTGTTCGGGTGGTGGGCGCCACCGCGCGTGCGGCCCAGCTGCCCTCGGGCGAGCTGGTTCACGTGATCGACACCCTGGTACCTGATCAGGTGGTCGCCCCCTCGACGCTGCCCGCCTCTGATGCGCTGCGCCTCGCGCTGGCGCACCACGGCTACGCGGCCAGCACGCTGGTTCAGCGCGCTCTCACCGGCAACGTGACCACCTTCGAGCCGACCGCCGAGCTGTTCTCGGCGCCCACGGTCGAGCGGGTGGCCTTCGTCGACGCCGCGGGCCGCGTGCAGAGCGGCTTCGAGGTCGAGACCTGGAGCCTGGTGAAGAACATGCTTCACCACACGCTGCTCGACGGAGCAGGCCAGGTGGTCTCGGTCGAGCTGCGCACCAACAGCGACGCGTACAACGTGTTCATCGAAGACCCCAGCAAGGGCGGGCAGACCGTGGTGCAGGGCCCCGGCGCGGGCAACGCGGAGTCACCCTCGGGCTGGCTCGCGGGCGCGCAGCTGAACACCAACGCGGTGGGCAACAACGTCAACGCGTACCTCGACGCCGACGGCAACAACCGCCCGGATCGCGGCGGCACCTCGATCGTCAACGGCCAGTTCCTCACCGCCGCTGACCTCACCCAGGCGCCCGGCACCACGAGCAACCGCGCGGTCGCCGTGCAGAACCTCTTCTATTTGAACAACGTGGTGCACGACGTTCTCTATCGCCACGGGTTCAACGAGGCGGCCGGGAACTTCCAGACCGACAACTTCGGCAAGGGCGGCGCCGCGGGTGATGCGGTGTTGGCCGAGGCGCAGGACGGCAGCGGCACCGACAACGCGAACTTCGCCACGCCGGCCGACGGCAGCAAGCCGCGCATGCAGATGTATTTGTGGACCGGCTCCGGGGCCACGCACGAAGTGGTCGCCAACGGCGTGACCTACGACGCCTCGAGCGCAGAGTTCGGCGCGGCGCTCACCACCACCGGCATCACCGGCCCGCTCGCGCTGGTGAACGACGGGGTGGGCGTGGGCGCTGACGCGTGCGAGGCGATTCCCACCTCGTTGGCCGGCAAGGTCGCGCTCGTTCAGCGGGGCACCTGCGCCTTCATCGTGAAGGTGAAGAACGCGCAGACCGCCGGCGCCACCGCGGTCATCGTGATGAACGACCAGGGCGGCGACGCGCTGCTGGCGATGGGCGGCACGGATCGCAAGGTGAGGATTCCTTCGGTGCTGGTCAGCCAGAACACCGGTGCGGCCATCATCACCGCGGCCAGCGCGACGGCTCGCAAGAAGGCGCAGCAGCCGCTGATGATCGACGGCGACCTCGACAGCGACATCGTCTTTCACGAGTTCGGTCACGGCCTGTCGTGGCGCATGATCGGAGGCATGAGCGGCAAGCTCGCCGGCGCGATCGGCGAAGGCGCCAGCGACGTGGTGGCCTTCCTCATCGATGGCGATGACCGCATCGGCGAGTACGCCTACGGCAACGTGAACGGCATCCGCCGCGCGCCGTACGCGGGCTACCCCAACACCTACTCCGACGTGACGGGCGCCGAGGTGCACGACGACGGTGAGATCTACGCGGCGGCCATGTGGCGCCTGCACGAGCTCTTCGTGGCCAACAATGTGCCCAACGACACGCTGTTGACCCTCTTCGTCGACGGCATGAACTACACGCCTGCGACGCCGGCCTTCGAGCACATGCGCGACGGCATGCTGCAGGCATCGAGCAACCGCGGCGGGCAGCACAACTGCCTCATCTGGAAGGCCTTCGCGCAGTACGGCATCGGTGTGGGCGCCAGCGGTACGGACACCTCGACCGGCGTCACCATCGTGGAGTCCTTCACGGTGCCCGCCGCCTGCCAGCCGTAATTCAGGAAATCCCCGGGTCAGGGTGAGGGCGTCTCAAATCGCCGTCCCCGGGTTTCAAAGCAAAGCGAGCTGGTTGCCGCCCCCGCCCTTCGTGGGCGAGCAACCAGTGCTTGCGAGGCAGCCCGCCGCCGTAGCCGGTGAGCGAGCCGTCTGAACCGATGACGCGGTCGGGTCACGCGCTCTGAATGCGAGGTAGCAAGTCTCCGGGTCGAGCACAGAACGGAGTGAACAGGGCGAATTCGAGGCCGAGCGTACGGCAGACGGCAATCGGAGACGTCGATTGCGAGAGCCGTAACAAGCGCGATTGGACGGGGTCGGGCTCGCCTGTTGCGGAACCTACAATCGATGCATGAACTTCCGTTCCACCGTGCGGCTCCCGTGGAAAATCGCATCGATTGCTGAATCCGCAACAAGCGCGACCTGGTCACATGAACATCTGCGCCAGAAGTCGAGAGGCCTGCTCGCGACGCGCAACGCTTCGATGACCTTCGATACCACGCGCTTCCGGGCTCGCCACGCAGGCCCCTCACCCCGGTTTCTGGGTCGCTTCGCCTCGGCGCATCTTCCGCTTCGCTCCAGCTGCGCACGCCCAGCGTTCCGCTGGACCGGCTCCGCTTTCCCCGCTTCGCAGGCGAGGGGGCCTCGTCACTAGCGGGTGCGCTCGAGCTCGGAGTGGAAGATCGCCTGATCACCACTCGACACCTCGACGGTCTTGGTCTGCGTCACGAACCCGCGCGCCTCGATGATCAGCGTGTACTTCCCCTTCGGCACATCCGCTGAGAAGCGCCCATCTGCCTTGACCGCGAGCTTCAGCTTGAGCTCCACCACCCGCACGGTGGCCTTCACGGCCGCGCCGTCTTTCGCGCGAATGAGCCCGCGCAAGGTGGCGCGCACCTCGACCTCCTTGGGCACCAGGGCGAAGTCGAGCGCCGCCTCGGCCTCCGCGGGCACCTGCGCGACCTCTTCTCCGTCGGTCATCCCAGCGGCCCGCACGCCGACCTTCACCGGCCCGGGGCCGACCTTCTCGAGCACATAGCGGCCCTCTGCATCACTCGAGGTCTTCTGCGTGCCCGTCACGATGGAGGCACCCGCGAGCGGCTTCTCGCCCGAACGAACCACGCCGCGAATGCGCCCCGGACCCGTGGCCGCCACCAGCGTCACGGTGACGGAATCACCCGGTACCTTCACCTCGAGTGCTCCGGGCTTGAAGCCGTCCTTCCGGGCCGCGAGCGCGTGAGGGCCCGCCACCACGTCTGCAAACGAGAACGCGCCTGTCTCATCAGTCCGAGTCGGCCGCTGCCCGTCGAGGGTCACCACCACGCCCGCGAGCGCGTTTTCACCCGAGACCACCTTGCCGCTGAGCGTCTCCAGTCGTTGCCCCGGCGCGAGAATCGGCTCCACCGGAGCGCGCATCATCGACACGCCGAACCCCAGCCGCGCCGCCGTCTGCTGCGCCACGCCCAGATTCGCCGAGAGCCGCGAAGAGACCACCTCGAACGTCACCGCCCCGCCGAGCTGTACGTCGCCAAGGCGCAGCGCACCGAGCGACACCTGCGCACCGCCCGCGACCGACCAGCCCTGAAACCCGGCAATGCCGGTCAGCGAGAAGTTCGCCGGCTGCGCGCGAAAGAACAGCTGCGAGACGAAGAGCTTCGAAGGCGACAGGTTGACCGCCACCCCCAACGAAGGACTGGTGAAGGCCACGTCTTGCGCCACCGGCCCGGGGGCGATGACCGAACGCAGCTGCAGACCCCAACCGAGCTGGCCCTCCAACGAGAACCATGGCGCCGCCAACCACCGGCCCGCGACGGCGAGCGTGAGCTCCGCACCCGGCTGCGCAATCGCACGGCCCGCCTGGGTCGCGAAGAAGAGCTCACTGCGCGCCTCGAGATTGGCCCCGAGGAAGTCGTTGAAGAAATACGCCCCGGACAAATGCAGGTTCGTCGGAGCGATGGCCCGCCCGGTTCCGCCCACGCGCACGGAGAGTGAGCCATCGGGCAGGAACTGCTGGTGTTCGCGGTACGCCGCGCCGCCGGTGAGCCACAGCCGCCCCGGTGACGAAAGCACCTGCGCCTGTGCCGCAGAGGCCACCATCCACAGGCAAAGCACGAGGCATCTCACGGCGCCGGGGTCTTACCACGTGGCTGGATTGAGCCTCTTTTCCTGCGCCCGTGAATTCACCTCAGGGTTGTGCGAAAGATCGCCTTCCGCTCCCCCATGAGACTCCCACTCCTTCCCGTCCTGGTGTTGAGCCTCACTCTCGGCGCGTGCCCCGACAAGCCGGTCGTCGTGCCCAAGCCGGAGATCTGCACCAACGGCCTCGACGACGACGGTGACGGCAAGAAGGATTGTTTCGATCCGACCTGCTTCAGCAACCCCAGCTGTCAGACGGTGGTGGAGGACTGCGCGAACACCATCGACGACGACCGCAACAGCTTGACCGACTGCGCGGACCCCGCGTGTTCGAGCTCGCCGCTCTGCCTGCGCCTCGAGCTCTGCGACAACGAGGTCGACGACAACGCTGACGGGCTCGTCGACTGCGCGGATCCCGAGTGCCGCCCGGGTGCTCGGTGTGGTGACGGCGGCGCCGAAGCCCCCGCGGCGTGCAACGACCAGCTCGACAACGACAACGACGGGCGCGCCGACTGCAAGGACTCCGAGTGCGTCAGCCAGGCGTGCGGCACCGGTTGCCAGTGCACCGACGCGGGCGTGAAGGGCGAATCGAACTGCGGCGACATGCAAGACAACGACGGCGACACGAAGACCGACTGCGTCGACGCCGACTGTGAAGGCGTCACCTGCGGCGCCGGCTGCGCCTGCCGGGGGGGGCTGCGAGGCGAAGGCACCTGCGACGACGGCTTCGACAACGACGCCGACACGCTCTCGGATTGTGCCGACACCGACTGCGCCAACCAGGCGTGCGGCCTGGGTTGCACCTGCCTGCAGGCGCGCCCCACCGAGACCGCGTGCAACGACGGCGTCGACAACGATCGCGACAACCTCATCGACTGCCTCGACCCCGACTGCGGCACCCGCAGCTGCGGCCCGGGCTGCGAGTGCAGAAACCTCGCGCGCACGGAGCTCGTCTGCACCGACAACGTCGACAACGACAACGACGGCAACCCCGACTGTGGCGACGCCGACTGCGCCGCCCAGGCGTGCGGCAACGGCTGCGTGTGCCGGAACATGGCGAAGGCCGAGAGCCTGTGCACCGACGGCCTCGACAACGACGGTGACTCGAAGATCGACTGCCTCGACGGGCCTGACTGCGACGGCACCAGCTGTGGTGTGGGCTGCACCTGCACGGGCGGGGCGAAACACGAGACGCAGTGCACCGACCGGCAGGACAACGACATGGATGGCCTGCGTGATTGCGCGGACACCGCCGACTGCAGCGGCGGGGCGAACCTGTGCGGCAACGGCACTCCCGAGACCGGTGCGTTGTGCAGCGATGGTTTCGACAACGACAACGATGGAGATCGCGACTGTGAAGATCTCGGCTGCGCGGCGCAGGCGTGTGGCACTGGCTGTACCTGCCGCAACGGAGCGAAAGCCGAAACCGCCTGCGGCGACGGGCTGGACAACGACGGCGACGCGCTGAGCGACTGCAACGACTCCGACTGCGTGGGCACCACGCCTGAAGCGAGCTGCACCGACGGCATCGACGACAACTGCAACGGCCGGGTCGACTGCGCCGACTCGAGCTGTTCGACCCTGTGCACCGGCGGCCTGGCCATGGGCAAAGCCTGCAGCGCCAACGCCCAGTGTGCTTCGGGCACCTGCCGCACCGAGAGCGCGACGGGCTGGCCTTCGGGAGCGTGTGCGGGCCCGAACAACGGCTGCACGCTCGACGGCGGTGTCTCCTACGGCTGCGCTGCGGGGAGCGCGTGCACCGTCGACGTGTTCGGCCGCTTCTGCCGCGAGCAGTGTTCGACCTCGACCTGCCGCGCGGGCTACGCCTGCCACGAGAACACGGCCTACGAAGTCGATGGGCCGCGCACCTGCTACCCGCTGTGCACCAGCGACGCGCAGTGTTCGCGTGACCTGGGCGCGAGCTACGGCTGCAACCTGTGGAGCCGCCGCTGTGAAGCGAAAGACAAGGGCCTGCCGAAGTACGGCGCGGGGTGCAGCACCAGCAGCCCGAACACCACGTGTGAATCGGGCATCTGCTTGCCGGATCGCGGCGGGTACTGCGCGGGGCTGTGCGTCAAAGGGGGGTCATGCGCGGCCGACGGTGCGTGCGCGGGCGACGGTACGGGTGATCAGACCGGGCGGTGTTTTGATCAATGCGCGAATGCGGGTGAGTGCACGCGTGGTGCGCCGTACCAGTGCGCGGCGCCCCCGTATGGCGGGTCGAGCAGCCAGGTCTGTTACTGCCGGCGCGTCGATGAGCCGTGCCGGATGGACGCCGATTGTTGCAATCCCGGGTTCGGCCCGTTCCCGGCGTGCATCATTCCGCCGTTCTCGTCTTCGGGTAACTGCGGCTTCTGATTCTGCGCTCCCTCTCCCTTTGGGCCCTTTGGGAGAGGGTCGGGGGGCCTAGATCAACTTCAACTGAGTCTCGAGCCGGTGCGGAGGATCCGCTTCCTCCATCACCCCGCCGCCGATCGCGTTGATTCGCCCGGCCGCCGCGCTGCCCGAGAGAAATGCCGACTCGATGTCCGCGCCCAGGCACCAGTCACCACACACCGCGAGCCGCTTCTCCTCGTCCCAGAGGCACGCCTCACCCAGCGGCTTCTCGGTCAGCCCGTACCGCCATCGATGAGCGCGGGTGAACGAAGGCGCCACCTTCCGCGCCCCCGTCGTCGCAAAAAACGCATCCATCAACATGGGCACCACCGCCTCGGGCTCGAGCTCCAGGTGCGCGCGGCTCCACGCGGCCGACGCGTGCAGCACCCACGACTCGCCCGCACCCGCCGGGCGCTCGGGCTTGCTGGAGTTCTTCGACAACCACGAGAGCGGCCCCACCGTCGAACGGCTCGCGTCCCACTCCACGCCGGGAGACTCGGGGAACTGCACCATCACCGCCCAGCACGGGGCCATCACCACCTCATCTCGCAGCCGCGACGCGAGGGCATACGAGGTCGGGTCGATCAACGCGGCCGCCTGATTCGAGGGCGTGGCCACCACCACCGCGTCGAACTCACCCAGCGCGTGATTGCCGGCATCGAGCAGCCGCCACCGCGTGCCATCGCGGGTGAGCCCGCTGACCTCGACGCCCATGCGCACGTCGAGCTCGAGCAGCATGCGCTTGACGATGGAGTCCATGCCCGGCGTACCCACCAGCCGCACGAGTTCACTGGCGTGTTCGCGCGCAGGCTCACCTTCGACGAGGCCGCGCCACTGGTTGATCACCCGCTCCTGCCACCACGCGCGTGCCCAGCGGGCAAAACGCTCATCCTTCACGGTGAAGAACTGCGCGCCGTGATCGAACCGGAGCTCACCTTCCTGCCGCGTGCTCAACCGCCCACCGGCGCGGCGGCCTTTGTCGAACACGGTCACCACGTGACCTGCGTCTTTGAGCGTGCGCGCCGCAGCGGCACCCGCCACGCCGCCACCGACGACGGCGACCGTGAGCGCACCACCACGTGAGGGGCGGTGCACCCGGCGCTCGTATTCGCCGACGTCGAACCGCAGCATCTGCTCGGCGGTCGGCCGCGGGCGCACGCTGCCCAGCACCGGCACCTCGGGTGAGAACGGCCGGTCGAGCCCGCCCAGGCACCACAAGATGCCGCCGGAAGAAGCCGGGTCGCGGCCATCGAGGGCGTAGCGGTGATTGAGGTCGAGCAGGGTGCTCAGCGCTTCTTGCGCGTTGCGGGTCCAGCCAATCAGCGCCTTGCCCCAGGTCATGCGCACGTTGTTGTGCAGCTCTCCGTGGGTGAGCAGTTGGCGCTGCGCCGCATCCCAGAGCAGGTCGCCGGTCTGTGCGCGGGCGAGCTGTTCGGCTGACGGCAGGTACGTGCGGCCGTCACGCTCGTGCGCCCGCAACGTGTCGCGCGCCCAGGCGGGCAGCACCTGAAGGGTCTCGTGCTGAGGGTGGTGCAGGCAGAAGTGCCAGCTGAGCTCACGCCACACGAGCAGCTCATCGAGAAACTTATTCTGACCTGCCTCCCCCTCCCCAGCGGGGGAGAGGGCTGACGCGGCCTCCCGCGCCACCAGGAACGGCGAGAGATGCCCGAAGTGAAAGTACGCGCTGAGCCGGCTGTTTCCCTCTTTGACCGGATCATTCCGATCCTTCGCGTAGCGGGCGAGCTTGCCGTCGCGGAACTTTCTCCACCGCGCGAGGCCGGCCACCGAGCCTCCCGGGGTGTGATGAACCGGAGAGACGGTGTGGTCGACCTCACACGAAGCAACCAACTCGGGAATGGATGCGCTCTGCAGGTCGAGTGGTTCGAACGGCAACGCGGGCAACCACGCAGGGCCAGTCGCGACCTCCTTCCACTCGACGCCGATGCGCTCCTTCCACAGCGGCTGCGCCAACGCGCGAAACTCGAACGCGCGGTCGACCACCTTCTTGATGCTCCACACCGGCGCGAGGCACGACGCGTCGACGCGCCACAGCGGCACCACCTTCGCCACCTCCGCGTCCCAGCGGAGCAGCGGTTGCACCGGCATGAAGTCCGTCACCACCAACGCTGCCCGCTTCGCCAACTCGAGCAGCACGGGCGCACGCTGATCAGCACGCTCGAGATGGAACGCGTAGCCCAGGCCCCGCTCTGCGCAGGCGCGCTGCACGTCGCGGGCGCCTTCGAGGATGAAGGTGTGCAGGCGATCGTTGGCGTAGCGGTAGCGCTCGGAGAGCGCGTGGTAGACGAACACCTTTTTGCCCAGCGCCGCGGCGGCGGTGAGCGCGACGTCGAGCGCGGGGTTCTCCGTGACGCGCGCGGCGATGCGCATCCAGTAGATGACGAAGTCGCCTTCGCGAGGCGCAGGTGCGTTCGGTTCGAGTCGCTCTTGCAGATGAGCGGGCAGCATCACGGTCCCCAGTAGTCGAGGGTGGAGGCGTAACCGGCGGGTGCGTCGACGTCGATGGATTCGCCCGTGTTGGAGCAACTGACGGTGTGCAGCCCGGGCTTCACGGGGCCGGCGACCCCGAGGGGAAGCCTCCACGGCTTGCCGTCGATGGTGAGCGTGCAGCCCGGAGTGGCCTCGATGATGGCGAGCGTGGTTCCACCGTCAGGGGTGCGAGCGCGCGCGCCGCGCAAGTCATCGTTCGGATTGCATTGAATGCAGCAGCCAGCCCCCGCGAAGAAGAGCGCAGCGGTGAAGAGACGCGGAAACAGCACGCGGCTTCTTACAGAGGACACGCGCCGCTGCGAAGTTGAGAAGGCGGCCTTGAAGCGTGGTGGTGTTCGGGTTGGCTTTCGCGTTGCGCATCCCGAGCTTGCCTCTCGCCTTCTGACGCGGGTCTTCATCTGACGAGGTCTGGCCGGGCCGACTTTCCCAGCCAGAGAAACCCTGTTGTCACGCGTAGCAACAGGGTTGTCACAGTTCGAGAGGGCCACCTCCTCCGACCTGATCAGCTGAGGATCCTCGCCCGCAGTCGAGAGGCCCGCCCGGTTCGAGCGCGCGGTGAGACGATCACGACTGCTTTCCCTCCAGGCGCGACTTTGGTTTCCGGCATCCTCCATTCGTCAGGCGGATGCCGGAGCTGCGCGATTGGCAGATGTCGTCGCCGACGCTGGCGCCGGGAATGCTGAGCGTCGACGACATCCCTCCGGCTCCGGAGACCACCGGTGTGCGTGGCGACTTCCTCTCCGTGCTGGAACGTTTCGGCGTCGACGGGCAAGCGACTGAGAAGGTCGCACTGTTGATGGGCCCGTTTCTCCAGCTGCGGCTCGCCCGTGAAGAATTTGCGGTGGTGGCGGGCGCGATGCCGATGCTGATCGGCAAGTAGGTCAGCGCCCGAACCACTTCTCGAAGATCCCCACCGGCGCCGGCTGACCCCACACCCACGTCCACCGGGGAAACCGGAACGCGATGTCGACCGCGAACGGATCGCTCGCGGCGATCGACTCGGTCATCACCCGCCGCAGCGCTGGTGGAGCGAACCGCTGCAGCACCGACAACCACACCTTCGCGTGAGCGAGCGGCCCGGCCAGCGTGAGGTCGTTCAGAAAATGAAGGCTCGGGTGCTGCAGCAAGGCGGTGAGCTCGAGAATGCGCGCCTCGCTCGTTTCGAACGACTTCGCCGCCGGCTCGACCGAGAGCGCACGCACGTACCCATGCCGCCAGGTCATGGTGAGCTTCTCGCCTGCAAGCGCAGGGGTGAGCGCGGCCTGGCCGGAGAGCTCGCCCCGAATCAGCTTCGCGCGCGGTGACTGCACCACGTCGAGCTCGCGCGCGAGCTCGCCCCAGGTCGACGAATCGTCCGTCGCGTTGAGCAGCCGCGCCTCGAGCACCGGCGAGATGACCTCGAAGCGGGGATCGAGCGGCGGCACCCGCAGCTTCGGCAACTTCTCATCGAGCGTGCGCGGCTGCA
Organism: Archangium sp.; assembly: GCA_030695565.1. Lineage (GTDB taxonomy): Bacteria > Myxococcota > Myxococcia > Myxococcales > Myxococcaceae > Archangium_A. The sequence goes on along the minus strand of JAUYRZ010000121.1, from coordinate 5,972 downwards.
CCGTGCCGGGCGCCATCGGAGCGAGCGCCTCGGCAAAGGCCGCCGCGTTCGCGTACCGTTGCGCCGCGCTGGGCGAGAGGGCGCGGCGCAACACCGGCTCGACCGCCTTGAGCGAATCCGGCAAACCCAACACCAACTTCCCGCCCGCCACCAGCGGCCGCAGCGCGTCTTTGGCGGCTTTCTCCGAGTGGCCCTCGGCCGTCGCCCCGTACGGAGAGCGCCCGGTCAACATCAGGCACAACATCCACCCGAGCGCGAAGACGTTGGAGCGGGGTGTCTCGGGTTGACCGAACAGTGCCTCCGCGGTCCACATCCACGTGGAAGGCGTGAGGGGAAAACCGAGATCCGGCTCGGGGTCGAGCGCCGCCAGGTGAAGTCGCAAGCGGCCCGACGCATCGCGCGCCAGCACCGAGGCACGCAGGCCCAGATGCGACGAGGTGCAGTACTTCGAGAGCAACGCCTCTGCCTCCGCCACGCCCAAAGCCAGCCCGCGTGCGGCCTTCAACGCGAGCTGCGGCTCCGGAAAAGGAAACGTGCCGTCGAGGCGGCCGCCGGGTGATTCGATGACCGCCCAGGGCGCACCCCCTTCATCGCCATGGTCGATGAGTGCGGGCCAGGCTGGCGAGGTGAGCTGCGAGGCCAACCACCACCGCCGCTGCACGCGGGCCAGATGCGCCGGCTGCAAGTCGACCACCGGCCGCTCGACCCAGCAGTCACTGGTGCTCTGATCGAGCAGCGGCTTCACCTTCGCCGCCTCCACGAAAGAGCCGTGGTTCGAGCGGAGAGAGGAGACCTCCCAGCGCAGGGCGAACGGCGTTGCCATCAGCAATTTCTCCCAACCAGAAACACGGTCTGGTGATTGTAGACCGCTGCGTCAAACTGGCGATGAAAACGCCCCGCATCTCAGCGTTGGTCGATCTCGACCCACTCTCCGTTCCGCTGCGCCACGGCACGGAGGTGGCCCTGTCACCCCGCGTAGTGGTTGCGATCCTTCAATCGATTGCCACGCGTTGGCACCTCGACCCGCAGCGTGGTGGGGCTCCCGCGCGCCGACTCGATGTTCAGCCGGCCGCCGATCATCTCCACGCGCGCCTTCATGCGCAGCAGACCCAGGCCCTCGTTGTGCCCCATCCCCGGACCACCCGCCTCGAAGCCCTGGCCGTCGTCCTGGATCTCCATGCTGAATCCACCCTCCAGCGTCGAGATGCGCACCGCCACCCGGCCCGCCTTCGCGTGCAACGCCACGTTGGTGAGCGCCTCCTGCGCGACGCGGTAGAGCGTGGTGCGCGTACCGCTGTCGAGCTCCTCCACGGTGTCCGACGCCTTGAGCTCCACCCCGATGCCCGTGCGATCGGTGAACTCCTGCAGGTACTGACGCAGCGAAGGAATCAGGCCCAGGTCATCCAACATCGCCGGCCGCAGGTCGCTGGCGAACCGGCGCACCTCGTCCATCGTCTCGCCCAGCAGGCGCTGCGTCTGCACGATGCGATCTTCGATCTCCTCCGGGCTCGCGGCCGCGTTGCTGCGCAGCGAGGTGAGGTTCTGACTGATGGCCGCGAGGCTCTGCACGATGAGCTCGTTCAACTCGCCGCTGATGCGCCGCCGCTCCTCCTCCTGCGCCTGCAGCAGCTGCCGCGACAAATCGCTCAGCCGCTCCTGCATCAGCCGTGACTGCTCGAGCAGCACGTTCTGCCGCTGCTCACTGCGCCTGAGCGACTCCAGCGCCTCGGTGCGCTCGAACACGTTTCGCTGGAGCGCCTCGTTGAGACCCTGCAGCTCACTCTCTGCCTTCTGCCGCTCGTTCACCTCGGCGAGCAGCGCCTTGTTGGCCCGCGCGCTCTCCCGTTCACGGCGGTGCAGCTCGGCGAAGATCGCCACCTTCGAGCGCAACACCGACGGGCTCACTGGCTTGTGCAGATAGTCGACCGCGCCGCTGCCGTAGCCTTCGAGCACGTGGCTGTCTTCGTTGTAATAGGCGGTCAAGAAGATGATCGGCACCCGCGCCGTCTTCTTGCGATCCTTGATCACCGCCGCCAACTCGAAGCCGGTCATACCGGGCATGCGCACGTCGAGAATGATCAACGCGAAGTCTTCCGTCAGCAGCGAGAGCAACGCCTGCTCCGCCGACTCGGCGCGCATCACCCGGTAGCTCGGGTCGGTGAGGACCGCTTCGATGACCGTGAGGTTCTTCGGCTCGTCATCGACGATGAGAATGTTGATGGAATCGGTACTGGTCATCGGAAAAGCCAAACGCGCATGAGGGAAAGCAGCTGGTCGGTGTTCACCGGCTTGGAGATGTAGTCACTGGCGCCCGCATCGAGGCACTTCTCGCGGTCGCCCTTCATGGCCTTCGCGGTGAGCGCGAGGATGGGGAGGGTGCGGAACTCAGGCACCTTCCGAATTTCCCGCATCGTCTCGTAGCCGTCCATCTCGGGCATCATGATGTCCATCAGCACCAGACTGAGGTCGGGCGTCCCCCGGATGAGCTCGATGGCGCCCTTGCCGTTGGTGGTGCTGATGACCTGCACGTCGTGGTTCTCCAGCAACGAGGTGAGCGCGAAGATGTTGCGCACGTCGTCGTCGACCACCAGCACCTTGCGGTTGCGCAAGACCTCGCGCGAGCTGTGCAGCCGCTCGATCATCGCCTGCTTGTGCGGGGGCAGTTCGGTCACCACCCGGTGCAGGAAGAGCGCGGTCTCGTCGAGCAGCCGCTCGGGCGATTGCACGTCTTTGAGCACGATGCTCTTGGCCATCGCCTTGAGCCGCGACTGCTCGTCGGGCTTCAGGTCCTTGCCGGTGAACACCACCACCGGCACCTCCATCAGCTTCGGCTCCGCGTGCATCTGCTCCAGCAGCGTGAAGCCGGTCATGTCGGGCAGGCGCAGGTCGAGCACCACGCAGTCGAAGGGCTTCTCCCGCATCGAGGCGAGCGCCTCTTCTCCGGTGCCTGCGGTGACGATCTCGATGTCGTCGTGACCGAGCAGCTCGACCACCGAGCTGCGTTCGACCTCGTTGTCCTCCACGACCAGCAGCCGCTTGGTGCGCGGCACGGTGAAGTCCTTCATGCGATCGATCGACGCCTCGAGGCCTTCGGTGCTGGGCTCCTTGATCAGGTACGAGAACGCGCCGTGCTCCAGGCCGTGCTGCCGCTCTTCTTCGAGCGTGACGATCTGCACCGGAATGTGCCGCGTCGCGGAATCCAGCTTGAGCTGGTTGAGCACCGTCCAACCGAGCATGTCGGGGAGGAAGATGTCGAGCGAGATGGCGGTCGGGCGGAACTGCCGGGCCAGCGAGAGCCCCATCGCGCCCTTGGTGGCCACCAGGCCCTTGACGCCCTTGTCGCGCGCCAGCCCCAGCAAGATGCGCGCGTAGTGCGGGTCGTCTTCGATGATCAGCAGCACCGGGTCGCCGGCCACGATGGTGTTGCGATCGTCTTCGATGTGCTCCTCGCGCGCGACCGGGAGCACCGTCATGCGCTGCGCCGCGGTCGAGCCCGGCTTGGCCAACCCCGCCTGCGCGCCGTCGGGGCCGGCGTACCGCAGCGGCAGGTACAGGGTGAAGGTGCTGCCCTTGCCCCAGGTGCTGACCAGCTTGATCTCACCCCCCAGCAGCACCGCCAGCTCGCGGCTGATGGCGAGGCCCAGGCCCGTGCCGCCGTACTTGCGCGAGGTGCCGGCGTCGGCCTGTTGGAAGGCCTCGAACACCAGGCGCTGCTTGTCGGGCGCGATGCCGATGCCGGTGTCTTCCACCGCGAACGACACCACGCTGGCGGCCTTGCCGAGCACCGGGTGATCCGGGCTCCAGCCCTTCGTGGCCAGCCCGACTTTGAGCTCCACCTTGCCGCTCGCCGTGAACTTCACCGCGTTCGACAGCAGGTTCTTCAGGACCTGCTGCAGGCGTTTGGGGTCGCTGGCCATCACGCGCGGCAGCTCGGGGGAGAACTGCGTCTGGAAGGGCAGGTTCTTCGCTTCGGCCACGTGGCGGAAGTTGCGATCGACGTTGAGCTGCAGCTCGGTGAAGGGGATCTCTTCGACCTCGACGGTGACGGTGCCCGACTCGATCTTCGAGAGGTCGAGGATGTCGTTGATCAGGTTCAGCAGGTCGTAGCCCGACGAGTTGACGTTGCGCGAGAACTCCACCTGCCTGGGCAAGAGGTTGCCCGAGGCGTTCTCTGCCAGCTGCTGGCTCAAGATGAGGATCGAGTTGAGCGGCGTGCGCAGCTCGTGCGACATGTTCGCGAGGAACTCCGACTTGTACTTCGAGGTGAGCGCGAGCTCGGCGGCCTTCTCTTCGAGCGCGTGACGGGCCTGCTCCACCTCGGCGTTCTTGCGTTCGACTTCGGCGTTCTGCTCGGCGAGCAGGCGCGCCTTGTTGCCCAGCTCTTCGTTGGTCTGCTGCAGCTCGCTCTGCCGCGACTGGAGCTCGACGGTGAGTTGTTGGGATTGGGTGAGCAGGCCTTCGGTGCGCATCGTCGCTTCGATGGTGTTGAAGACGGCGCCGATGCTCTGCGTGAGCAGGTCGAGGAAGGCCAACGAGCCGGGGCTGAAGGTCTGCAACGACGCCAGCTCGATCACCGCCTTGGTCTGACTCTCGAAGAGCACCGGCAGCACGATGATGCTGACCTTCCTGGCCTGGCCGAGGCTGGAGGAGACGGTGATGAACTCCGGCGGCACCTCGGTGAGCAAGATGCGCTTCTTCTCCACCGCGCATTGACCCGCGAGGCCTTCGCCCATCGCCAGGCGCTGGGCCCGCTTCTGCCCGCCGTGCGCGTAGCTGGAGACCAGCGACAGCTCGCTGCCACCCAGGTGGTAGATGGTGCCCTGGTGCGCGTTGACCAGCGGCGCCAGCTCGGACAGCAGCATCTGGCCGACGGTCTTCAGCTCGCGTTGGCCCTGCAGCATGCCGGTGAACTTCGCGAGGTTGGTCTTGAGCCAGTCCTGCTCGCGGTTGCTCTCGGTGGTCTCGCGCAGGTTGCTGATCATCGTGTTGATGTTGTCTTTGAGCTCGGCCACTTCGCCGTTCGCGTCGACCTGGATGGAGCGGGTGAGGTCGCCCTTGGTCACGGCCGTCGCCACTTCGGCGATCGCGCGCACCTGCGTGGTGAGGTTCGCCGCCAGCAGGTTCACGTTGCCGGTGAGGTCCTTCCACGTACCGGCCGCGCCCGGCACGTTGGCCTGGCCACCGAGCCGCCCGTCGACGCCGACCTCGCGCGCCACGTTGGTCACCTGGTCCGCGAAGATGGCCAGGGTGTCGGTCATGCCGTTGATGGTGTCGGCGAGCGCCGCCACTTCACCCTTGGCCTGCACGGTGAGCTTCTGGCGCAGGTTGCCGTCGGCCACCGCGGTCACCACCTTCACGATGCCGCGCACCTGATCAGTCAGGTTGCTCGCCATCAGGTTGACGTTGTCGGTGAGGTCCTTCCACGTACCGGCGACGCCGCGCACCTCGGCCTGACCGCCCAGCTTTCCTTCGGTGCCGACCTCGCGCGCCACGCGGGTCACTTCGCCTGCGAAGGAGTTGAGCTGATCGACCATCGTGTTGATGGTGTTCTTGAGCTCGAGGATCTCGCCCTTCACGTCGACGGTGATCTTCCGGTTCAAGTCACCACGCGCCACGGCGGTGGTCACCTCGGCGATGTTGCGCACCTGCGTGGTGAGGTTGTTGGCCAGACCGTTGACCGTGTCGGTCAGGTCCTTCCAGGTACCGGCCACGCCGGGCACTGCCGCCTGACCACCGAGCCGGCCTTCGGTGCCGACTTCACGGGCCACCCGCGTCACTTCTGAAGCGAACGAGCGCAGCTGCTCGACCATGGTGTTGATGGTCTCTTTGAGCTGCAGAATTTCGCCCCGCACGTCGACGGTGATCTTCTTGGAGAGGTCGCCGTTGGCCACCGCGATGGTCACCTCGGCGATGTTGCGCACCTGGCCCGTCAGGTTGCTGGCCATGGAGTTCACGTTGTCGGTGAGGTCCTT
>JAUYRZ010000089.1 GCA_030695565.1 Archangium sp. | reverse complement strand
GGGTCGCTGGAGGGCTGCTGTCGTCGTTTTTTACGCCGTCCGCCTTCGCCACGGCGCTTGGTGCTTCGGTTTTTCCGTCAGCGTGGAAATGGCCTCCTGAGCCACACCAGATCCACTTACCTTCGTCACCCGCCGCGACCTGTCCGCGACGGGCTATTTCACCGCTCTCTTCGGGAGAGGGTCAGGGTGAGGGCCTCGACTCAACGAAGCGCACGGCCGGCGAACTTGCCGTCCTTGCGCTCCCACCCGCTGGTGAGGTCGTAGTGAGCGCTCCAGAGCTTCGACTGCTTCACGTCGGAGCCGCTCACGTCGACCCGCACCTCACCACCGAAGTCGATGCCTTCGATACTCGGTAACAAGCGAATGGCGCGCGCAGTGAGCCCGGCTTTGACGGCCCTCCGCATCGCCGCCGCAAACCGTGGGTCGTGAAACGCGCTGGGCCGCAGCAAGATCGGGTCATCCCGCAGCAGCGTGAAGATCACCGTCGCAGGAATGCCCTTCTTCACCAGGCGGGTCAGCGCTTCGACGTGTCCCGTCGCGCGCTCGCTGACTGAATCGGGGAAATAGCCGCAACCGTCTGGGTACACGAGGTGGCAGTTCTTCACCTCGACGTAGTGATCACCGCGCGCGTGCTGAAGCAGGAAGTCGACACGATGGCCGCGCCCGAACACCCGCTCTGCGTGCACCGCGGTCGCGTCGTGGAGTCCAGGCAGCAGACCTTGCCGCAACACTTCGCCCACCAGCTTGTTCGGCAATGACGTGTTCGCGCCGATCAGCCGGCCTTCGAACTCCATCAACTCCCACGTCCACGGGAGGTGACGGCCGGGGGCTTCACTGAGCCACACGCGTGCGCCGGGCACGACCATGCCTTCCATGCGCCCGGGGTTCACGCAGTGCGCGCGCACGAGCGTTCGACCGAGCTGCACTTCGGCGATGAAGCGCTCGTAGCGGCGTACCAGCCGGCCTTCATGCAGCGGGGTGGGCCACTTCCACAGCATCAGAGTTCGCAGAGGCGCGGCGTGCTGTCGCTGGTCGGATTGCCGTCGAGGACGGTGGGGTTTCCGCACGCGACGAAGAACAGGCACAGGACCACGAGTCGCATGCACGAGACTTGTCAGTTTCCGGGTGAGCCTGCCACTGTGTCGGCTCGATGCGCTCGTTCGTCCTCCTGCTGCTCTCGTTCGGTTTGACCGCTTGCTGCATTCAGCTGCCCCCTCCGCGGCCGGAACCGCTGAAGGATGAAGACGGAGGCGTCCTGGGCACGCCGCTGTGGCCCGAGGGCTCCATCGTGTTCGGGACCACCGACGGCACCGGCGAGGTGTTCATCCCCATCGGTACGGAGCTCGAACTTCATCGCGGTCCGCAGGGCGGCTACCACGCGTATGCAAAGTATCAGGTCAGCGGAGGGCAGTTCGCGCAGGACGTGGTGTTCGAACATCGCGTGCGGCGGGTTCGCGACAACGTGTTGGTCAGCCGGGGCAGCCGGAATGTCGACGTCACCGCGGCCGATGGGGGCGTGTGGATGTCGGAAGGCGCGGCCACGATGTTTCTGTGTCCGACGGCTCCGGGCGTGAGCATCGTCGGCGAGCCGCTGAACTTCGAGGTCACGGTGATGGGCAATGACCGGAAGTTCTATGGTCGGACCAGCGTGACTGCAACTTTGGCTTGCGCTGGGTGCGAGGCGGATTGCGGCGGCTGATTCGGCTCCGTCTCCCGAATCATTCGTGCTCGAGCCAGGAGGCGAGCAACGTTCTGGTGCTCTCGTGCACCGGTGACTTGAGCACCGTGTCAGGCGGCCCGCTCTCGATCACCACGCCGTGATCGAGAATGCACACGTGCTCCACCCCACGCGCGAGTTGGAGATCGTGCGTCACCACCACCTGCGTCACGCCCGTCGCGTCGATGCGCTTCAAACTCTGCAGCACTTCATTCTTCATCGACGGGTCGAGCGCGCTGGTCGGCTCGTCGTACAGCAACACCCGCGGCTCCATCGCCAGGGCGCGCGCGATCGCCACGCGTTGTTTCTGCCCGCCCGAAAGCTGCTCAGGAAATGCGTCGAGGCGCGGCTCCAGACCCAGCTGACACAAGAGCTCCCGAGCGCGTTTCTCTGCCACTGAACGCGTCTCCTTCTTTGCAGTCATCGGAGCGAGCACACAATTCTCCAACGCCGTCAGATGAGGGAAGAGCTCGAACGACTGGAACACCAACCCCAGCCGCAAGCGCGACTCGGCGATGGCCTTCTTGCGCTCAGCCGGAGCGCTCTCCTTCGTGCCGCGAACGATCACGCCATCCACGTCGATGGTGCCGGTCTCGAACGACTCCAGCCCCATCACGCAGCGAAGCATCGTCGACTTCCCTGCCCCACTGCGCCCCAGCAACGCGGTCAACGTGCCCGCGGGCAAATCGAACGACATGCCGTCGAGCGTGGGCCTGGGGTTGCCCGCGTACTGCCGCACCAGGTCTTTCACGACGAGCGTCATGCCGGCCCCCTGCGCAGGTGACGCCCGAAGTGCGCTTCTGCCTTCCGCGCCAGCCGCGCAAACGGCAGACCCAGCAGCAGGTAGAACACCGCGACGACCAGGCCCAGGCCGAGGTGATCACGCGTCGAGTTGGCGAGGTTGGTGTACGTCTTGGTCAGCTCGGTCAGCGTGACGATCGACACCAACGAGCTGTCTTTGAGCAGCGCGATGAAGTCGTTGGTCATCGGAGGAATCGAGATGCGCAGCGCCTGCGGGCCAATCACCAGCCGCAACGACTGCCAGGTCGAGAGCCCCAACACGGCTGACGCTTCTTGCTGGCCCACGGGCACCGACTCGAGGCCCGCGCGGTAGTTCTCCGCCTCGGCGGCCGCGTAGTTGAGCCCCAGCGCCACCACGCCCGCGACGAACGGGTGCAGCTTGAGCCCCAGCTCGGGCAAGCCGAAGTACACGATGGTCAGCTGCACCAGCAGCGGCGTACCGCGAAAGAACTCGATGTACGCGATGCACGCCCAACGCAGCGGCCGGGGACCAAACCGCCGCCCCAACGCGAGGCCCACCCCGAGCAGCACCGCCAGCGCCATCGCGCAGAGCGAGACCAGCAGGGTGAGCGCCGCGCCGCGCGCGAAGAGCGGGAGCATGGCGGGGTAACGCGTGGTGATGCGCTCCCACAGCGTGGGCAGCTTGCCGACCGCCGCGCGCCAGCGTTCGAACTCGATGGCCGGGCCGCCGAGGCCAGGCGCCTCGTCACCGAACAGCTTCGCGGTCTCCACAGACCACACGCCCCACTTCTCGTAGAGCTTTCGCAGCGAACCATCACGCTGCAGCGACTCGAGCGCGCCGTTCACCTGCGCGAGCAGCGCGGCGTCGTCGAGCCGAACCGCGATGGCGTACTCCACCGTGCCGAACCCACTGCGGATCGACTCGAAGGCAGGCTCGAGATCGCCGTAGTAGTGCGCCACCGGATCATCGAGCAGCACCGCGTCGATGCGGCCGAGCTTCAGGTCGGCGTAGATCTCGTCTTGCCCGCCCTCGTAGGTGCGCACGTCAGCCCCCGCACGCTCGGCGATGCGCGCGGCCATCGAGCCCGGCAACGTTCCCACCGTACGCCCGGCGAGGCCCTCCAGCGTGCGCGGCGCGTTCGGCTCGCCCTTGCGAATGGTGAGCACCTCGGCCGTGGCGAAATAGGGCCGCGAGAGCTCGACCACGCGCTTCTTCTCGGCCGCGACCTCGATGCCGTTGATCACCAGATCGAAGTCACCGCGCGCCAGCAGCTCGAGCAGCTTGTCCCACGGGCCGTGCACCGGCCGCGCCTGCCGGCCCAGGCGTTGACCCAACATCGTCGCGAGCTCGACCTCGAAGCCGGTGAGCCGGTTGGGCTCCATCGGATCCTGGAAGACGTACGGCGCTCCGCCTTGTGCGTCAGCCCCCCACGTCAACGGCTCGGCCGCGAACGCCGCCGAAGCCACCACACTCAACAGCAGCAGCGCGCGCATCACGGGGCGCGGTAGACGTCGACGCCGTCCACCACCGTGACCTGCACCTTCGCGTCGAGCAGCGCCGTCGGCGCATCGGCCACGGGATCGATCGGCAGCACCACGAAGTCTGCGTCGAAGCCCACCTTCAGCTGGCCACGCCGCGCTTCGGCGAACGCAGCGTACGCCGCCCCCTTCGTGAAGCCTGCCAACGCTTCGTCACCGCTCAGCACCTGCTCCGGCATCCACCCTCCGTTCGGAGCGCCCTTCGCGTCTTGCCGCGTGCGCGCAGCGTAGAGCCCCAGCAGGGGGTTTGGATCTTCCACGGGGAAGTCACTTCCGAAGGCGACGTGTGCGCCGGTGTCGAGCACCGACTTCCACGCGTAGGCAAACCGGGTGCGCTCGGGGCCCAGGCGCGCCGTCGCCCACGGCATGTCGCTGGTGGCGTGCGTGGGTTGGAAGCTGGCGATGAGGCCGTGTTTGGCGAACTTCTCCACGTCGCCTTCGCTGAGCACCTGCGCGTGTTCGACGCGGTGCCGCAATTTCGGGTCGAGCTTCGCCAGCCCTTCGAGCACCACGCTGTTCGCGCGATCACCAATCGCATGCACCGCCACCTGGAACCCACGCTCAGAAAAGTCGCGCGCGCGTTCTTCGAAGGCTTCGGGCGTGAGCAGCAGCAGCCCTTGCTGCGAAGGCTCGTCACTGTAGGGCGTGTTGAGCGCAGCACCGCGGCTCCCCAGCGCACCGTCGATGAGCAGCTTCACCGCCTTCATCTCGAGGTGGCGGCCGGAGAACGTGCCGAGCCCGAGGAACTGCTCCGCTTCGTCGCCCTGCCCGTCAGCCATCACGTAGAGCCGCAGCGGCAAGGCGCGAATCATGTCCCACTGCTGCAGTTGGCGGAACGTGCGCAGGTCCATGCCGGCGTCGTGCACTTGCGTCAGGCCGAGCCGCGCGCAGGTCTCCAGCGCCACCTTGAGCCGCAGCCGCACCTCTTCATCGGTGGGCGCCGGGATCTTCGCAGCGACCGCGTCGATCGCGTTGTCGATGAGCACGCCGGTCGGCTCACCCTTCTCGTCACGCAAGATGCGGCCACCCGGCGGATCCTTCGTCGCAGCGGTGATGCCCGCGCGCCGCAGCGCCTCGGAGTTCACCCACGCCGCGTGACCGTCGATGCGCGAGAGGAACACCGGCGTCTTGGGGTGCAACGCGTCGAGCGAGCCCTTGCCGGGGTACCGGGTGCCCGCCCAATCGTTCTGATCCCACCCACGGCCCAGCAACCACTCGCCCTGGTACGCCGACGCTGGCGCGGCCGTCACCCGGGCGATGGCGTCTTCTTCGCTGGTGACGCCGAGCAGCGAGGTGGTCGACAGGCTGCGGCCCAGTGAAGCGAGGTGGCCGTGCGCATCGACCAGCCCGGGAATGATCACCGAAGCCGCGAACGTCTCGACGATCGCGTCGGCCCCCGCGGCCTCCAGCACTTCCCGTCTGCCACCCACCGCGAGGATCTTCCCGTGACGCCAGGCGATCGCCTCGGCCGTCGGGCGCTCGCTGTCCATCGTGCGGACCTGTCTGGCCACGAACACGATGGTGCGATCAGCTTCAGGCGCCCGCTTCACGCACCCTGCCGCGAAGAAGAGAAGACCCAGCGCGACGCCCCTCACGGCAGCGAAGGATCGGTCGTGTACGTCGACTCACCGGTGAGCGCTTCGAGGAACGCCTTGAGCGCCTTCGCCTCTTTGGCCGACAGCTTCTGCGGCTTGAGCCTCGGCGAGAGCTTCGGGTTCGGGTTGCCGCCCTTCGCCATCAGCGCGATCGCCTCTTCGAGCGTCTTGCCGCTGCCGTCATGGAAGTACGGGCCGGTCAGCGCCACGTTGCGCAGGCTGGGCGTCTTGAACTTGCCGAAGTCGGCGTCGTCCCTGGTCGCGTCCTTGCGGCCGGGATCGTCACCGATGCCCACGTTCTCGAAGTCGCCGTGCGTGAAGAGCGGCGGCACGTGACAGGTCGCGCAGCCCTTCGCGGTGAACACCTTGAACCCCTCGGTGGCTTCTTTCGACATCGCGTCTTTCTCCTGCGCCTGCGCGCGATCCCACGGAGAGTTGCCGTTGTTGAGCGTGCGGAAGAACGCCGCGAACGCCCTGGGCACGTTGTCGGCCGTGGCCGGCTCGCCGAACGCGCGCTCGAACGACGCCTTGTAGACGGGCACCTCGTTGAGTGCCTTCGCCACCACCGCCGGGTCTGCGCCGAGCTGGCCCTTCCACGCTGCGTTGGAGACCGCCTCGAGCGTCGGCATGCGGCCGTCCCAGTACCAGGTGGTGTGATGCCCCAGGTTGAGCACCGTGGGCGTGTTGCGCTTGTTCAGCCCGCCACCCACCTTCGCGTCGACCGCCGCGCCCGACGTGTACGCGAGCGGAATCAAGTGGCACTGCGCGCAGGCCATGGTGCCGTCTTTCGAGAGGCGCTTGTCGTAGAAGAGCTTCCAACCGAGCTCGGCCTTCTCTGCCGTCGTCGGGTTGTCCGTGGAGGCCGCGACCTCGGGCAGGCCCACGGGCGTCTTCGGCAGCTCACGCGCGGGCGGCAGCTCGATCTTCGGGGCAGGCGGTTCAGGCGGCGCCGCCACCACCGGCTTCTCCTCGACGGGCTTCGTGACGGGGGCCGGAGTCTCGGCGGTCTTGCAGGCCACCAACGTCAACACGAGCAGGAGTGACAGTGAGCGCATGCCCACTTTCTGCACCCATGCACCGCGCCGTGCACTGGAAAAACTTCAGAACGAAATGCCGAGGCCCGCCGTCACCCGCTGCTCACCGAGCGGGATGATCTCGGCCGAGAGATCCAGCCCGAGCGGCAGGCCCACCACGAAGCCCGCGCCCAGCTGCACGTGGTACGCGTCGGTGCCGATCGCCGAGCCGTAGAAGACAGGCCCGCCGAACGCGCGCACCACCGCGTACGGCGTGAAACGTTCGAACAAGGTCCACCCCGCAGCGAGGCCTCCGCGAAAGTCGATGGCCACGTAGTTCAAGTCAGCCGCGCGCATCGCCGAGACCGCGATGGAGCCGGAGAATTGAAGGAAGGGCGTGTACGTGCCCTGCTCGAGCACCAGAAACGAGAGCGCCAGGCTGGCCACGCCACCGGGCTGCGTCGGTGCGTTGCCCAGGTTGCCGGCGATCATCGCGCCCGCGGCGCCCACCAGGGTGATCCGCTCGGCCACCCGGTACTCGAGTGAAACGGACACGGCCAGCTGCTCCAGCCGCCGGTTCAGGTCGGTGAACAACAACAAGGTGCGGAAGGCGCCGAACGTCGCGCCCACCCGATACTTCGGGGGCTCATGGCCCTCCTTGTGGGCACCCTGACACCGTTGCGCGAGCCCCGTCGGACCGACGGGAGGCGAGACGCCTCAAGCACGTGCGTCGTGTGGGTAGAGAATCGCGAGGAAGATCGTGATCACCGCGAGCGAGCAGAGCCAGCGCATGGCCCCACTGACTACTCGGAGTGCGCGTTGACGTCGATCACCTGCTCCGCGGGCGGTGCTTCTTTGGCGTGTTTGGCCATGTCGCGGGCGATGAAGCCGAAGGCCACCGTGAGGAAACCCACGTCATCGAGCCAGCCCAGCACCGGCACCACGTCGGGGATCAAGTCGAACGGAAGAATCGCGTAGGCCACCGACAAGACGCCCAGCATCTTCTTCCAGCGCGCCACCCGGGGGCTGCGCACGTATTTGCCGACGTGGGTGACGTTCATGACCATGACGAGATGAACGTTGTAACGCAGAAACCATTTCGCCGCCCTGCGCGTTCGGGCACACACTGCGAGCATGGGAAAGCGAGCGAAGAAGAAGGTCTCCAAGCGCTTCACCGACACCACCCACGAATCGTGGGACTTCGAGGTGCACCCCCAGGGCACGCTCAACCTCGAAGACACCGAGCTGGGCGGCAAGACCGCAGACAAAGACGCCGCCGACAAACAGATCAAAGAGCTGCAGGAGCGGCTCTACGAACTGCAGGTTCGGTACTGGATGGAGAAACGGCGCGCGGTCTTCGTCTTCGAAGGCTGGGATGCCGCGGGCAAGGGCGGCGCGATCAAGCGCATGACCGCCTTGATGGACCCGCGCGGCTACAAGGTCTGGCCCATCGCCGCGCCCGGTGAAGAAGAGCGCGCACACCACTATCTGTGGCGCTTCGCCACGCGCATGCCCTCCAGGGGCACCATCGCGATCTTCGATCGCAGCTGGTACGGCCGCGTGTTGGTCGAGCGCGTGGAGGGCTACTGCAGCGTCAAGGAGTGGCAACGCGCCTACGACGAGATCAACGGCTTCGAGCGCATGCACACCGATGACGGCGTCACGGTGGTGAAGTTCTTCCTGCACATCGATCAGAAGACCCAGCTCGAACGCTTCAAGGAGCGCGAGAAGGATCCCATCAAGAACTTCAAGATCGGCCCCGACGACTGGCGCAACCGCAAGAAGTGGGACGAGTACCTGAGCGCCTATCAAGACGCGTTCGATCGCACCCATCGCCCCGACGCGCCGTGGATCATCGTGCCCGCCAACGACAAGAGATCAGCGCGGCTCCAGGTCTTGAACGCGGCCATCGACGCACTCGATGCGTGAGGTCCTGCAAGGCCGGGCGCTCGGCCCCGACTGGCGCGTCGCCAGCCACACGAATGACGAGCTGGTGCTCGAACAGAAGGCCGGGGGCTGGCGCAAGGCGGGCGGCTCTTTGGTCGTCTCGCTCGGCTCACTCACGCTGGGCCTGGCGCTCGGGTTCTCCACGCCTCAGAGCGCGCAGCTGATCGTCTGGCCGGTGAGCGGGTTGTTGCTGGTCGTCGCCCTGCTCGGGCTGCCGGCGTCCGTGCGCAACCTGCAACGGGCCCGGCTCGGCGTGCGCCTGCGCTTCACCCGGGCCGAGGTCGAGGGCTGGCCGGTTGCCTTCTCCTTCGTGCCCCGGAAGAGCCCGGCCCACGCCGTGGAGCGCGTCGCGGTGCAGGTGTTCGAACACCCGCCGCTGTCTCTGGCGCTGCTCGAGGTCGTGCTGCGCGACGGCACCCGCCTCTCCGGCCCTGAGGTCGCCGTGCCCTCCGGGGACACACACCCCCTCGAGCCCGTGACCCGGGCGATCGAAGAGCTCATCAGCGCAGATTCTGCGACGAAGTGAAGCGGGTCACGGCTGTGCGTCAACTGACTTGCTGCCCCGGGTGAATCGCGACAAGAGCAGTGCGTCTGGCTCGCCGTTCACTCTCCCGGAGAATCCCCCATGAAGAAGCTCGTGCTCGTCGCTGGTCTGATCTCGATGCCCGCTTTCGCCGCTGATGCCGCCTTCGACCTGAAGGGCGACGCTGCCAAGGGCGAGGCGCACTACAAGACCCTCTGCATTTCGTGCCACGGCGAGAAGGGTGACGGCAACGGCCCTGCCGGCGCGGCGATGAACCCCAAGCCGGGCAACTTCACCGACCCCGCGAACGCCGAGCGCATCACCGGTGAATGGGTCTACAAGATGGTGAAGAACGGCGGCGCGGCCAACGGCAAGTCGCCCATGATGGTGGCGTGGTCGGGCGCGCTGAACGACCAGCAGGTTCGTGACGTGTCGGCCTACGTGCTCAAGTTCAAGCCCGCGGCGGCGCCGGTGAAGGCCGAGCCCGCGAAGGCCGCGCCCGTGAAGGCCGCGCCGAAGAAGAAGTAAGCCCGTTCGCATCGAGCGCGGTCGAGATGCCACCTCCGCTTCGGGCGGCAGGTGACCCTCGACTGGGCTCGGGGTCACCGGCGCGGTGCTAGATCTTCCCCTCGAGCGCCATCTGTTCGAGCTGCGAGTCGGTGGGGAACCCCTTCACCCGCCAGCGTTCAGGCAGATCGCCGATGGGCTGCATCAGGTCGCCCAGCGTCTTGCGCGCGATGTCGAAGCTGGTGCTCCACACCTTGGCGGCCGAGGGCGTGTTACCGGGCCCGGGCCGCACGAAGTCGATGCGATCGGTCTGAGGGAGCAACGCCTCGAGCCCGTCTTGC
Source organism: Archangium sp. (assembly GCA_030695565.1). Classification (GTDB taxonomy): domain Bacteria; phylum Myxococcota; class Myxococcia; order Myxococcales; family Myxococcaceae; genus Archangium_A. The sequence continues at coordinate 10,411 of JAUYRZ010000089.1, read as the reverse complement.
CAGGCGCACGCGGTGAACACGTCGCCCGACGGAGCGCGGAACGCCCGCAGGGTGGCGACCAGGATCTCGTGGCCGTTCGACTCGAGCAGCGCCTCGAGCACTTCTTTCTGCCGCGAGTACGCCGACGCGGTGGTCTGCAGCGCGAGCAGCTTGAGCTTGGCGAAGGCCGGGTGGCCCTTCGCCGGCAGCCAGCGCTCCCACTTGCCGTCGACCAGCCGGTAGGCGATCGCCGAGTGGGCGCGCGGCTCGAGCAGGGCCTCTTCAGTCCACACCGCGACCTGCTGCAGACCCTCTGCATCGTCGTCGCCGGTGACGAAGACGATGTCGTGGGTGGGCGCCAGGAAGACCGGCTTGCCCTTGAGCTTCATCGCCGTGAACAGCTCGGGCAGCACGATGCGGGTGGCATCGAGTGAGTCGTGAAACGGCGAGACGAAGACGCCCGGAGTGGCCTCCTCCCACGGGGCCTGAGAAGCGGCGCGCAGGTTGTCTTTCGCGCGTTCATACAGATCGTTGAAGGTGAGCCCCCAGGCGTTCAGGCGGTCGGGCCCGATCTCCGTCACCGAAGAGGGCAGCTCGTACGCCAAATGGGCAGCCAGCTCGTCGTTGATCGCCGAGAACGGCAGCATCACCTCGTCGATGGCCGACTCGTCAGCGCCCAGCTCGAGCTCGGCTTGCCGGCGCACGGCCGAGAACCAGGCCCGGTCGCGCACGCGGGGCAACACCCCACGCAGCACCTGCTCGGTGTTCGCGGCGGTCTCGTTGCGAATCGACGACCAGAAACGGCGGTGCAGCACCCGGGGCCGGGCACCCAGCGGAGCGGCTTCCCACTCGGTGCGCGCGTGAATGAGGTGGATGAACGAGACCGGCCCCGACGGGTCGCCCACGACCAGCCGATCCCGCTTCTCGTCGAGGATGATCGGTCGCACCTCGCCCCGCGCCCGGAGGACGTCAGCGCAAGTACGGGCAAATTCGTCCCAGGAGGCACTCATGAATCGGCTCCCATGATGTCAGATCGCCGGTGCCTGCTCATTTGGAATTTCAGGCCCATCACATCGTCACACTTCCCGCCGCCGCTTCCGTACACTGCGCGCCCTTCACTCCCGGAGACCTCATGACCATGAACCGTTCGCTGTTTGCCCTCTCGATGCTCGCCTCCAGCCTCTCCTTCGCCGGCTGGGTTCAGGAGGGAACCGGAAATCTCACCTTCGATGCGAAGGGCCCCGCGGGGTTCAAGATCCACGGCACTTCGGAGAAGCTGACCGTGCTCGATGACGGCAAGAGCTTCAAAGTCGCGGTGAAGATCGAAGACATCGACACCGACAACAGCCTGCGCAACGGCCACATGCAGGAAGACATGCACGCGAAGGAGTTCCCGACGATCACCCTGACGGTGCCCACTTCGTCTCTCAAGGAGAGCGGCGGGCCCATCGAGACCACCGGCACCTTCGAGGTCAACGGCCAGAAGAAAGACGCCAAGTTCACCTACACCCCGAAATGCACGGGCAACACCTGCGACATCGAAGGCTCGGCCCCGATCAACCTCACCCACTTCGGCATCAAGATCCGTTCGTACCTGGGCGTGACGGTGAAACCGGACATCATGGTCGGCGCGAAGTTCAAGGTGGTGAAGAAGTAACTTTCCTGTCGCGCGAAATCGGCGAAAGTACGCGGGTCGCGGCCTCCATCTCGGAGGTCGCGGCCCGTGTCGTTTTCAGGAAGAAAGCCGGAGGTCTCGTGCGGTCGATGGTGCGCTGGTTCTTGTTGGCGTCGCTCTTCTCTGCCCCGGCCTGGGCATTCCCCTGGATGGTCAAGCACGGCTACGGGAGCTGTGCGGCCTGTCACGTCGATCCCTCCGGCTCGGGCCAGCTCACCCAGTACGGGCGCGCGCAGGCCGACGTCATCGTGAAGTGGCGCACCCAGCCACGCAAAGAAGACGAAGAGGTTCCGCGTTCGGCGAACTTCCTCTGGTTCCTCGAGCTGCCTGAGCTCCTCAACCTCTCGGGCAACTTCCGCTCCGGCGCGTTGATCCGCCCGGGGCCGACGCCCTTCGTGCCGCTGATCATGGCCACCGATCTCTATGCGACGCTGAACCTGGGGCCGATCGTCGCGCACGTCACCACGGGCCTCGGCACCTACTCCACCCGGGCCATTCTCCAATCAGGGCCGGCCGCCATCGCCCCCGTCTGCGACCCCAGTCAGGGAGGCGGCTGCAGCGTGCAGTGGTTGGCCCGCGAGTTCTGGGCGGGTGCCAAGCTCGCCGATGAAGCGGTGATGATTCGCGCCGGCCGCATGAACATTCCGTTCGGCTTACGAAACAACGAACACATCACCTACGTGCGCAGCCTCACCCGCACCGACATCAACGTGCAGCAGCAGGTCGGCGCGAGCGTCGCCTACAACTCCGAGTCGGTGCGCGGCGAGGTGATGGGCATTCTGGGCAACTACCAGATCGGCCCCGACGTCTATCGCGAGCGCGGGTACTCGGCCTTCGCGGAGTACGCGCTCTCCAACAGCGCGTACCTGGGACTCTCCAGCTTGATCACCTACGCCGGAGCGGATTTGCAGACGCAGGCCCCCACGGTTCGTCACGCGCACGGCTTCTTCGCGCGCATCGCGCCCAACGAGAAACTCGCGCTGCTGGCCGAGGCCGACTTCCTGGCGTGGCAGTCGCCGCAGGTGCTCGATCGCATCGGCTTCGCCGCGCTGTTGCAGGCCGACCTCGACGTGATGCAGGGCCTTCATGTGATGGCCACCGCTGAAGCGGGACACACAGGTTCAGGTGAACCCGGCCCTTCGGTGGGTGGCTGGCTCTCCGGCGCCTGGTATTTCCTGCCGCACATGGAGCTGCGCATCGACAACATCTTCCGCAGGCGCTCCAGCCCGGGCTCATCGTCGTTCGAGTACAACTTGCTGGTGCAGCTGCACTTCTTCCTCTGAGAGGCCCCTGAACATGTACCGAGTCTCTCTGCTGCTGCTCGTCGTCGCCGCGCCGGCTTTCGCCACCGACACGTTTCCCGCCACCATCCAGACCAAGTACGGCCTGGCAGACCTGCCGCCTGAGCTGTGCGCGCTGTGCCACACCAACGGCATCACCGGCTCGGGCACCGTCAACACGCCCATCGGTCGCGCACTGCGCATGCGCGGGTTGACGGCCAACAACGCCGCCAGCCTCAACGCGGCGCTCGACGCGCTGGCCGCCGATGCGGTCGACAGCGACAACGACGGCGTCACTGACGTGGCCGAGCTGATGGCGGGCACCAGCCCCAACGTGGCCAACGCGATGACGGGCGGCGGCGCGGGAGGTGGCACGGGCGGTGGTGAGGGGGGCGGCGGCGGCAGCGTCATCGTCATTCCGCCCCCGAAGTTCGGCTGTGGTGCGGCGGTGGTGCCCGAGCTGTTGTTCTTCGCCGGGTTGTTGCCGCTGCTGCGCTCCCGGCGCCGCAAGCCCTGCTAGAAGCTCGGTCATGAACGTCGACGATCTCAAAGAGCGCGTGACCGCCGCTTACGCGGACCGCGAAAAGGCGAAAGAGCCGTTCTACGCGATGGCCATTCGGGAGACCCTCAACCTGGTCGACCGAGGCGTGCTCCGGGTCGCGCAGAAGGGCGAGAACGGCTGGGAGGTCAACGCCTGGGTGAAAGAGGCGATCCTCCTCTTCTTCACCATCTCCGAGATGAAGACGATGGAGCTGCCGCCCTTCGAGTTCCACGACAAGATCGCCCTCAAGAAGGGCCTCGCCGAAGCCGGCGTGCGCGTGGTGCCCCCCGGCGTGGTGCGTTACGGCGCGTTCTGCGAGCGCGGCGTGGTGGTGATGCCCGGCTACGTGAACATCGGCGCGTGGGTCGGCGCCGGCACCATGGTCGACACCTGGGCCACCGTGGGCAGCTGCGCGCAGGTCGGCCGCAACGTGCACCTCTCCGGCGGCGTGGGGCTGGGCGGCGTGCTCGAGCCCTCCTCGGCGCGCCCGGTGATCATCGAAGACGGCGCCTTCATCGGCAGCCGCAGCGTGATCGTCGAAGGGGTGATCGTCGAAGAAGAAGCGGTGATCGGCGCGAACACCGTGCTGACCGCCTCCACGCCCATCATCGACGTCACCGGTGAACAGGAGGTGGTGTTCAAGGGCCGCGTTCCCGCCCGCAGCGTGGTGATCCCCGGCACGCGGGCCAAGAAGTTCCCCGCCGGCGAGTACCAGCTGCCCTGCGCGTTGATCATCGGCAAGCGCAGCGCTTCGACGGATCAGAAGACCTCGCTCAACGCCGTGCTGCGCGACTTCTCCGTGCCGGTGTGAGCGGCCTGTCGCTGGGTGAACGCGCCCTCGCGCTGGTGAAGATCCCCTCGGTCATCGGTGACGAGGGGGCCATCGCGGATCACATGGAGCGCTGGGCGAAGGCCCACTTCCCCGCCGATCAAATCGTGCGGGTCTCCCACTCGCTGGTGCTGGGCAAGCGGGTCGATGCCCGCCCCACCATCGCGTTGGTCGGCCATCTCGACACGGTGCCGAACCACCCCGATGGAAACCCGGCGCGCATCGAAGGTGACCGGCTCTTCGGCCTGGGCAGCTCCGACATGAAGGGCGCGCTGGCGGTGATGATGGCGCTGGCCGAAGCGCTGCCGCGCGACACCTTGCCGGTGAACCTGCTGCTGGTGTTCTACGAACGTGAAGAAGGCCCTTTTCAGGAGTCGGGCCTGGGCCCGCTCTTCGAACGCGTGCCCGAGCTGAAGGCCCTGAAGTTCGCCATCGCCATGGAGCCGACCGACGGCGCGGTGCAGGTCGGCTGCGTGGGCACGCTGCACGCCTCGTTGCGGTTCGAAGGTCAGGCCGCTCACAGCGCGCGCCCCTGGCAGGGCAAGAACGCGATTCACGCCGCGGGCTCACTGCTCACGGAGCTCGGCGCGCGCGAGCGGAAGGCGGTCATCGTGGAGAACCACACCTTCTACGAGGTGATGAGCGCCACGCTCGCCAGGGGCGGCCGCGCGCGCAACGTGGTGGCCGATTCGTTCGAGCTCAACGTGAACTACCGCTTCGCGCCCGGCAAGTCGTTGGAGCAGGCCCAACGAGACCTGCACGAGTTCGTGGCGGGCCGGTGCCAGGTGTCGTTCACCGACCTCGCGCCCAGCGGCCGGTTGTGCGGCGCCAATCCGTTCTTCCAACGGCTCGAGCGGCTCAGCGCCCGGCCGGCCGAAGCGAAGCAGGCGTGGACCGACGTGGCCCGCTTCTCCGAGCTGGGCGTCGACGCGGTGAACTTCGGGCCCGGAGAAACGGCGCAGGCCCACCAACGCACCGAGAGCGCCAGCGTGGTGGCCTTGCAGCACGCGTACGACACGTTGCACCAGCTGCTCTGCGCCTCGCCGTGACGTGACCGAAGTCGAGCGGTCACTTGCCCGGGAGGACCGGTGTGTGCGCGGCTGTGAGCGCGAGTCAGCGTTTCCTGCTGGAGAGCGGGCCGCCTACCATCCGGGCCATGACGTCACGGCTCTTGATGCTGTTCGCAGCGATCCTCGGCAGCACCGCGGCCGCAGGCACGAAGGTGATCAAGAACGACACCTTCACCGGCGTCGGCACCGTCTTCACCGGCGTCAGCTTCGCCGAGTACGAAGGCGCGGGCGTGTTGTTCGAGCCGGCGCTCTCCGACTACCCGCTCAAGATCATCGCCATCGACGTGTTGCTCGCGCCCTACGGGCCGGGCGCCGTGCTCGGTCAGTACGAGTTCGATCTCTGGGATGAATCGGCCGGCACCGTGCCGCCGCCGGTGCCCAACGACGGCGGCTCCTACTACTACGGCCGCATCTCCCGAGAGGCGCGCGCGCTGACCCCCAGCAGCTCGATGTTCAACCGCTTCACCTTCGACAACCCGGTCATCGTGCCCAGCGGGAAGCTCTTCGTGAAGGTGTCCCAGATTCTCGACACCAGCAGCGACGGCACCACCATCGCGCTCGACAACGCCACCACCCCCAGGCCGAACGCGAACTGGTACTTCGATGGCTTCGGCGCCTTCCACCCGTTCGAACAAGCCGACGGCGGCTACCGCAACGGCCTCCACCGCAACTGGATCATCCGGCTGGTGCTCGAGGTGCCGGACGTCGCGGTGACGGTGACCTCCATCACGCCGGGCAGCAGCGCGACCAACACCGCCACCAACGTGGTGATCGCCGGCACCCAATTCGAGCTCGGCGCGCGCGCGTACCTGGGCGTCAACGAGCTGAGCTTGAACACCCTCACCGCACAGAGCCTCGCGGCCACCGTGCCCAGCGGGTTGCCAGCCGGCACCTACGACGTGCGCGTGCGCAACCCGAGCGGTGTCGAAGGGGTGCTCCCCAACGGCTACCGGATCTTCGAGCCCGACGGCGGCATGGGCTCGACCGGAGGCGGCGCAGGCGGTGGCTCGGGGGCCGGAGGCGGCGCGGGCGGCGGCAACATCGGCACCGAAACACTCTCGCTCACCGCCATCACGCCGGCCCAGACGTACGCGGGTGACGCCACCAGCCTGTTCCTCACCGGCGCCGGCTTTGGCGCGGGCGCGAAGGTGCTGATCGGCGGAACGCGCGTGGAAGGCGCCGAGGTCGAGTCGCCGGGCGTCATCAGCGCTTCGCTCCCGGCCGACACCCTGACGGCCGGCACCTACGACGTCTCGGTGATCAACCTCTCGGGCGAGCAGGCCACCCTGCCCCAGGCCTTCAAGGTGCTCGCGGGCAGCAAGGCCAAGCCCGGTTGCTCCTGCACCCAGCTCGACTTCGCGCCCCTGCTCGTCGCGGCCCTGGCGCTGATCCGCCGGCGCCGCTGAACCCACTTCGACCCACACCCCTGTGAAGTCGGAGCGGATCGGGAGCGGTGCTAGGGTCGGCGCCATGCCCTCCTCCCACTCTTTTCGAACGGCGCTGCTGCTGGTGGTCGTGTCGTCTCTGGGCGGCTGCAAGCTCATCGACACCGACGTGGTGCAGTTCTTCGGCTGTGGCGAAGGCGGCCGCTGCCCCGGTGAGTTGGTGTGTTGTGGCGACTCGATGTGCCGCCCCAGCTGCGGCTCGGGGGGAGGCACCGCCACGGGGGGCGGGGCGGGCGGCGGTGGTGGCACCAACACCGGCGGTGGCGGTGGCGGTGGCGGTGGCGAGGTGGATGCCGGCCCTGCGTGTGGCCCGCTGACCTGCCCCAACGGCTGCTGCGATGGCAACACCTGCGTGCCCGGCCAGGCCGGCGACAAGTGCGGCCGCGCGGGCGGCGCGTGCGAAGTGTGCCCGGGCTCCGAAGCGTGCGTCGACGGGGCGTGTGGCGGTTGTCTGCAGACCTGCACCACGGGGTGTTGCAGCGGCGCGACCTGCGCGCCTCGCACGATCGATACCTGCGGTGCGCCCGGCAGCGCCTGCTCGACCTGCGGCATGGGCGCCGACAACTGCACGGCCGGTGGCCAGTGTGAATGTGGCAGCGGCCCTCCGTGTGCGTTGGGCCAACACTGCACCGGCGGCGCCTGCGTGTGTGATGCGACCAGCTGCGCCGAAGGCTGCTGCACGGCTTCGGGCGCCTGCTTGCGGCCCAGCCAGCAGAGCGGCGCGCAGTGTGGCCTCAATGGCGTGGCGTGTGGTGGGTGTGATGCGCCCCCTTCGGCCACCTGCACCTCGGCTTCCGAACGCACCGCCTACCGCGCGCCGGGCACCTGCGGCGGCGGCGTCTGCGAGTACGCCACCCAGGCTTTCACCTGCGCCTTCGGCTGCACCGATGGTTCGTGCGTCAACGATCTCTGCCAGGGCTGCCTCGTGCCCCCGCAAGCCGTGTGCGTGGGCAACGTGCGGCGTAGCTACGAATCGCCCGGCACCTGCGGCGCGGCCGGTTGCACCTTCTCTCAGGTCGACACCACCTGTTCTTTCGGCTGCAACGCGGGCGCCTGCAACCCCGACCCCTGCGCCGGGGTGTCGTGCGCACAGCCGCCCGCGGCGCGCTGCAACGGCACCACGCAGATCAGCTACGCCAGCCAGGGCACCTGCAGCCTGGGCAGCTGCACCTACGCGGAGACCCAGACCGCCTGTCAGTTCGGTTGTGAAGCCGCCTCAGGCCAGTGCAAAGGCGACCCCTGCGCACAGGTCACCTGCAGCACCCCGCCGGTCGCCACCTGCGTGGGCAACGTGCGCCGCAGCTTCGTCTCGCCGGGCGCCTGCAGCCTGGGCAGCTGCACCTACGCGCAGCAAGACACCACCTGCGCCAGCGGCTGCAACGCGGGCCAGTGCCTGGGCGACCCCTGCATGGGCGTGACCTGCACCACGCCGCCCAGCGCGATCTGCACCAATGGCACGACCCGGCGCACCTACTCGAGCAGCGGCACCTGCGCGCTGGGCAGCTGCAACTACACCCCCGCCGACACCAGCTGTCCCAACGGCTGCGTGAACGGGAGCTGCGTGGCTGACCCCTGCACCGGCATCAGCTGCACCACCCCGCCGGGCCCCACCTGTCAGGGCACTCAGCGCCGCACCTATGCGGCCACCGGTACCTGCTCGGGGGGCACCTGTTCGTACACCCCGACGGACAGCGCCTGCAGCAGCCCGCCCGCCGCCACCTGCGTGGGCACCAACCGCCGCACCTACTCGGCCGCCGGCACCTGCTCGGGCGGCGCCTGCACCTACGCGCCGACCGACACGGCCTGCAGCAATGGGTGCACTGGCGGCATGTGCAACTCCGACCCCTGCACCGGCGTCACCTGCACCACGCCGCCGGCCGCGACCTGCGTGAACGCCACCACGCGGCGCACCTCGGGCAGCCCCGGCACCTGCGGCGGCGGCACCTGCAGCTACCCCACGCAAGACACCGTCTGTAACGCCCCGCCCGCGGCCACCTGCGTGAACGGCAGCACGCTGCGTTCCTACAACGCGACGGGCAGCTGCAGCGGCGGCGCGTGCAACTACACGCAGACCGACTCCACCTGCGCCAACGGGTGCTCCAATGGGGCGTGCATGGGCGACCCCTGCGCGGGCGTCAGCTGCACCACCCCGCCCGGCCCCACCTGCGCCAGCGCGGGCGTCAGGCGCACCTTCGCGGCTTCGGGCACCTGCAGCGGAGGCAGCTGCACCTACGCCCCCAACGACGTCACCTGCAACACGCCGCCGGCGAACTTCTGCGCCTCCTCCACCACGCTGCGCAGCTACACCTCGGCCGGTACGTGTTCGAACGGCGCGTGTGGCTACAGCACCACCGACAGCACCTGCGGCTTCGGCTGCGCCAATGGCCGCTGCAACCCCGACCCCTGCGCCGGCGTCAGCTGCACCAGCGCGCCCGGGCCGGACTGCGTGAACGCCAACACCCGGCGCAGCTACACGGCGCCCGGCACCTGCAGCGGCGGCTCGTGCAGCTACCCCTCGAACAACGTGGTCTGCAACGCGCCGCCCGCCCCCACCTGCAACGGAACCAACACGGTGCGCACCTTCTCCGCGAGCGGAACGTGCAGTGGCGGCACCTGCAGCTACGCCCCGGTGGACACCAACTGCGTCAGCCCTCCGGCGCCCATCTGCATGGGCAACGTGGCGCGCAGCTACGCGAGCCCCGGTACGTGCAACGACGGTCAGGGCACCTGCAGCTACGCACCGGCCGACGCCACTTGCCAGTTCGGCTGCACGGGCGGCGTGTGCGTGGGCGATCCGTGCGCGGGGGTGAGCTGCAACTCGCCGCCGGCCACCACCTGCGCCGATGCGTTCAACGTGCTCATTTACTCGTCATCGGGCACGTGCTCGGGCGGCAGTTGCACGTATGGCTCGAGCACCTCGTATTGCCCCAACGGGTGTGCGGGCGGTGCCTGCCAGCCGTGCAACAGCACGACCTGCGCCAACGGGTGCTGCAGCAACGGCTACTGCGAAGACCGCTCGACCTCCTGCCGCACCGGGGGCGGCATCTGCCCCAGCTTCCCCTGCAGCGGCGGGCGCGAGTGCATTGACGGGGTGTGCGTCTGCAACGGGTTTCAGGTCGCGCCCGGGGAAGCATCGTTGGCCAGCGTCCCCGAGACGCAGGTCTGCCCGATTGCCCCGTGACGCCGGGCGGGGGCACTCGTGGATCGCAGAGCGTGACCGCTCTTCTCGCGACCCGGTTGGACAGCGGGCCCTCGGGCCGCTGCTCCACATGTGACGGCGGGCGGCGACGCGGCCTCGGCTGCCGGGCCCAGCTTCTTTCTTCGTTGGCCAGTCTCGCGTGACCGTGCGCTCAGGCATTGCCACGACGAGAGTGAGCGCTCGCGACCCCTCCCCGACGATGTTTTCCGCTTCGCAGGGCGAGGGGAATCAGGGGCGGCGTTGTTTGGCCATCAACGCGAGAAACAGCGGCCCGCCCAACAACGCGGTGATCACCCCCACCGGCGGCTCGGTCTGGAACACGCGGAAGAGCAGGCGCGCGAGCAGGTCGGCGAGCATGAGGAACGCCGCGCCCAACAACGCGCAGGCCGGCAC
>JAUYRZ010000052.1 GCA_030695565.1 Archangium sp. | reverse complement strand
GCGGCTCAGGGGTCAGCTTCTGGAGAAAGTTCGCGTAAGGCGTGTTCGCACTCCCCAGCCCGTTGGGGCACAACGGTGAACAGCCAGCCGCGCCGACCTGGGGCAGCTGAACCAGGTCTTCCAGCACGAGCCGCTGGCCCGACCCGAAGTCGAAGAGGAACGGAACGGCGAGGCCTCCTCCGTTGGGAACCTCGAGGCTGGGGTGATCGAACGGCGCCCGCTCGTAGCTCACCCGTGGGTCTGTCAGCGAGACCAGGAAGGCCACCAGCGCCTCTTTTTCTGAAAGTGACAGCCCGAGCGGGCGGATGTCGGGGTCGAGATCGTTCTGGTTCTGGTTCGCGAAGTCACCACCGCGATTGTAGAACTCGACCACCTGCATCAAGGTCGCGGCGCCGCCGTTGTGAAAGTAAGGAGCGGTCAACGCGATGTTGCGCAGCCCTGCCGTCTTGAAGGCCCCGTCGACTGCGACTCGTTCATTGGGCTGCAGCGGAGGCGCGAGCAGAACGCCATTCTTCGAGGGCAGATTCTGGTCGGGCAACAAGCTCGCGGCCTGGGCAAGCAGCTCGTCGAAGGCAGACCCGGTGGAGAGCCCCGCCAGCACGTCGAGGGCTCCGTCGTCGGTGCACAGCAGTGCGGGGTTCTTGGCCAGCTTGCACGAAGCCAGCGTGAGGTTGGGCGGGTGGGCCGCGAGCGCAGCGTCGGCCTGGGTGAGCAGGTCGGCGACCGCGACGGGGTTTCCGGCCAGCTGCGCCGCTTCCATCACCAGCTTCACCGCCTCTTCCGGGCGCGCAAGAATGCGAGGCACGTTGCAGCGGCAGTTGGCCTGGTCGAGGGTCATCCACGTGTTCTTCGCCATCGTCTCTCGCACGCACTGCTGAAACCCGCGCGAGTTGGAGAGCGGCTTGTTCTTCGAGCCGATGGTCGCGCCGACGCCGAGGTCCTCCGCGGTCGGGCGCACCCCGATGTTGTAGAAGCCGTTGTCGTAGACGGCGACCCGGTTGTTCTTCATCACCATGCGCTCGATGACCTGGAAGCCCTGAACGTTGCGGACGCTGGCGTTGGTGAGCTCGGCGCCCCCGTGGCAGTTGATGCAGTTGCCCTTGCCCAGGAAGAGTTCGAGGCCCTGCTGCTGTTGCGCGTCGAGCGCCGACGCGTCGCCTTCCATGAATCGATCGAAGGGCGACTGATCCGCGATGAGCGACCTTTCGTACTCGCCGATCGCCAGGCCGAGAAACAACGAGAAGTTGTATTCCATCACCGTGTACTGCGTGGGCGTGGGGCTCTGCCCGGGCGCGAGCAACACCAGCCTGGGCTGCCCCCAGGCCTGGTCGACCACGTAACCCGGCGCAGACCACCAGGCCGGAACCATCGCCGCTTCGAAGAGGGCCGCATACGTGGTGAGCGACGCGCCCCCCAGCACGCTGTCTGCAGGGTCGATCTCCTGGGCCGCGAGGGGTCTGGCCGGCAGCAGCTTTCGCCCGAGCAGCGGGAGGGAGCGCCCGCTGAAAGACGCCTCGAGCGGGTTGAGCACGGGCCCGACGGCTTGCGACGCCGTCGAAGCATTCCGAATCTGAATGTGGACCAACGAGGGAATGCCCGAGTTGACCTTCACCACCCGTGCGGGCTCCAGTGAGCCCAGCGGGTTGACCCCGTTGAACTCGTTGCGGGCGCGCCCGTCCCAGAAATTGCGATGGTTGAACACCGAGTTGATGACTGACGGGGTCTGTCGAGGCTCGACGCTTCTCACGAACGCATCGGCGAAGGGTCCCGGCAGGGGGAAGCCCACGTCAGCAGGCCAGCCCGGGCTGGCGATGGGCCGCAGGCCGTCGAATCTCGCCTCGTGAACCCCTTGCGACGAGACGACGTCGTTGCTGTCGAAGAGCACCGCTGAGTTGCGGTCGTCGGCGTCCTGCAGCTTGTGGAACGGAAAGTCGTTGGCCGTCAGTTGATGGTTGGGCCCGAACCCGGCGGTGAAGGCCTGATCTCCACCGGGAAGGAGGGTGTTTCGAAAGCCCGGGTTGAGTTGGTTCCTGGAGCGGTTGTCCGCGCCCGCGTGAAAATGGCAGCTGGCGCACGCCTGGCCGTCGCTGCCTGTCTGTCGGTCCCAGAACAGGGCCTTGCCCGCCCGCCGCAGCGCTGCGCGATCGCGCACGAAGGTGGCGAGGTTCGGAGGCTGGGGTGCCGCGACGGTTCTCAGCGAATTGGTGCGCCCCAGAGCAGTGCTTCGCAGGTCGACGATCGCCTGGCCTGTCACGCCCGCGGCGGCCTCATGTCTCTCCTCGACCTCAGGACCGCAGCCCAACAGCAGCGGCGCGCATGAAACGGCGACTCCCACCACCAGTACCCACGATCGGTTTTGCATGTGCAGGCTCCCCCAAAGGTTGACTTTCAGGGGTGGCGCCGTTGCAGCCAGCGTGCCCCAACCGCCTCTACGGCCGGGGCAACAAGCATCATCGCGATGACCGAGGAGCCATCGCGCCGAATCTCGGGCGAGCAACTCGGGTTCTCGTTTTCGGGAACCGGTCCTGTGGCAGAGCTGGGGGCCGGCCTGCGCGACGCGCGGCTGAATGTGCGGACTCGATGCAAACTTGTGCGACCGCTGGGTGCAGCGCCCGTCGCATCGTTTCTCGAGTCTGCGCGGCCGGGCTACGGTCGGGCCGTGTTCCGCACACTCCTGGTGCTCGGGTTGCTCACGGGGTGTACGCACCGAGAGCTGCAGTATCGACCCACGGGCGCTGAGCTGGCCTCGCTCACCAGCGCCGCCGAAGGCTTCGCGCAGAACGCAGAGCGCCTTGAACTCGAAGAGATCGCTGCGCGCCTCGATGTCGACGGCCGCAAGGCGCTGCTCGTCTTCGGCGCGAGCCTCGCCTACGAGAAGCGCGAACGCATCAAGGCGGCCGTCGACCAGGTCAACGCGGCGGTGGTGCTGGCGATCATGTTCGAAGTGCTCGGCGCGTGGGACGGCGTGCAGGCGAACGCGTCGATCGACGACTCCGTCACGCGCGCAAGCCAGGCCATCAATGCTCAGCTCGAGAAAGACTTTGGGCTCTCAGGCGACCGCTTGCTCGAAGGCAAGCCCGACGTGCTCTCGGCGTTCGCCTCACAGCTCAAGGAGACGCGAGCGCAGAGCGCCAGACGCCTGGTCGGCTCGCTGAGCAGCCAGACGCTCAGCGGTTGTCACTCCGTCGGGCTCATCGTCTCGTACGACCTTCGACTGCTCCGCTTCACGTCGTGGGAGCACGCCGATCTCTCGCGGACCTTCGCGGCGTGGAAGAAGCGTGCACGCAGCCTTCACCTCGCCGAGCTCGTCTGCGATCAGCGGGCGGGGCTCTTGCTGCTGTCCACCGAAGACGGGCACCCCGGCCCGCGCATCGTCGGGTGGCGGTTCTCCACGGCCGATGAACACGCTCGCCTCACCTCGCGGTTGCGCGCCGCCCTCGGCCCTTCCCCGGGTCTCGATCACAGATAGTCGAGCTTCACCTTCACCTCGGCGCACGCGTCGATGTCGACCAACACGTCACCCGGCGGCAACGAGCCGACCAGCGACACGGTGTACTTGAGGTTCCCCGACTCGAGATACGCGGCCACGTCGAAGGCGCTCCCGTTCCACGCGATCGCGCGGGGCTCGGCTTCGGTGCGCACGTAGTCGAACCCGCGCTCCTCCAGGCCACTCGAGGCGCCCGGCTGCAGCTGCAGGTGCGCCTCGTCGATGAAGCCGAGGTGATCTTCTCGATTCACCACACTCAGGCTGATCGAGGTCAGCGCGAACCGCGACTCGAGCATCGCCGCGGTCTCCGAAGGCAGCTCGGAAGAGACGTCGAAGTCGAAGGTGCGCTGCAGCTCGAGGCCCTGCTGCATCGCAGGTGGCAGCCGCGCGTACTGTTCGCGCAATTCACCGGGCACCTGGAAGCGCTGCGCCGGCAGGTGCTGACAGACCGCCACCGACTTCGCCTCGAGGAAGAACGGGTCTTCAGCGCAGCCGGCGAACACCAGAGCAGCGAAGACGAGCGACGAGCGGATCATGAAGGACCTCTTTGAAAAAAATGCCTGCCCGGGCGCGTCCCTCCGTGAACCGAGGGGAGGGGAGGTGCGGAAGGACGCGCCGGGAGGCGGGGGGGACGGCTCAGCCGAACAAGAAGACGAAGCCCAGACGGGCCGATGGAATGAAACCTTTGATGCCGATGCCGCTCGAGGTGACGGTGCTGGCGCCCCCCGTCGAGAAGCGTTGCGGGGCAAACCCCGCGTCGATGTACGCGATGCCAGCGCGCAAGGTGAAGGCGACGTTCTTCGAGCCCAGCTCGAAGCCCACCTGGGCGTTCGCAAAGCCCAGGTTCACGCCGGAGATCGCCGCGCGCACCGCTTCGTCTTCGATGAGATCAGGCAGCCACGCAGCCTCGCCCCCGAACACGTAGCCGCCGTCGACGCCGAGAAGCGGGCGGAAGATCGAAGAAGGAAAGGCGACCAGGGTCAGACCCAACCGCACGCCCGCGCCGACGCCGTTGCTCAGGCCTCCCACCGAGACGCGGAAGAAGCGCCCCGGGGTCACCACCAACGACGCTCCGATGCCGTCAGGCACACCCACGTCGAGCTGCACGCCGATGAACGGCGCCGACCATGGCTTGCGGCCGTCCTCTTCGAGCGTCACGCCCTCCGCCGTCACCAGCGGCGGTGCAGTGGTGAGGAGCAACGCGGTGAGGGCGGCGTTCAGCATGCCCATCCACAGTGCAACTGGTCGGCCGGAGGGGTTTTCGGGTGATGACGGGCGGTTGAGTCGGCCCGGCGAAGGGTGCCGGGCTCCGGGTGGATTCATCTCGACTCATTGGCAAGTGCATGACGCGTCAGGGATTCCACCCGAGGCCAGCGCGTCAAAAGAGCGCGCAGCCCTGCAGATCCCGCAGCACCTTCCGCGCGGCGGGAACGAAGTCATGACTCGTCACCGAGCTGTCGAGCTTCACCACGAGCTTGAGGTCGGGCGTGAGCCGATAGAGGCCCTTCGACTTCTGCACCAACTTCGCCAGCTTGCCGCCATCGAGCCGCGCGTCACCACCGAGCGTGACCACCAGGCGCCCCGGCCCACCATCCATCTGCCGCAGCGCGAGCTTGCGCAGATCGATCTTGAGCATCATGACTTCCTGAAGCGCGTCGAGCTCTTCAGGCGCGTCACCGAAACGATCCACGCACTCGACGCGCAGATCCTCGAGCTCATCGGCCGACTGCGCCTGGCTGTAGCGTTTGTAGAGCACCAGGCGCTGGTGCACGTCGGGCACGTACGACTCCGGCAGGAACGCGGCGAGCGGCAGGTTCACGTCGGGCTCGATCTGCGCCTTGGTGGGCTCGCCCCTCACCTCGGCGATCGCGTCTTCGAGCAGCTGCGCGTACAGCTCGAAGCCGACCGCCTCGATGCTGCCCGACTGCTCCTTGCCCAGCAGGCTGCCGGCGCCGCGGATCTCGAGATCGTGGCTGGCGATGTTGAAGCCCGCGCCCAGCTCGGTGAACGCCTGCAACACCTCGAGCCGCTTCTCGGCATCTTTGGTGATGGTGCGCCCGTGCGGGACGAGCAGATACGCGTACGCGCGCTCCTTGCTGCGGCCGACGCGGCCTCTCAATTGGTACAGCTGCGAGAGCCCGAACTGATCGGCCCGATTGACGATCATCGTGTTGGCCGAGCTGATGTCGATGCCGCTCTCCACGATGCTGGTGGCCAGCAGCACCTGGGCGCGTTTCTCCACGAACTCGAGCATCGCCTTCTCGAGCTCGCCTTCCCCCATCTGGCCATGCGCGACGACCAGCGTGACGTGGGGCACCAGCTCGCGCACCAGCTTCTCCATCGAGCGGATGGACTGAACGCGGTTGTGAATGAAGTAGACCTGCCCGCCGCGCTGCACCTCGCGGGTGATGGCTTCTTTGATTTGCTCCGGGTCGAACTTGTTGACGAAGGTGCGAATGGCGCGGCGATCGGCCGGGGGCGTGGTGATGAGCGAGAGATCTCGCATGCCCGACAACGCCATGTTGAGCGTGCGCGGAATCGGAGTGGCCGTCAGCGTCAACGTGTCGACCGTGGTCTTGAGCCGCTTGAGGTTCTCCTTCTGCTTCACGCCGAACTTCTGCTCTTCGTCGATCACCAGCAGGCCGAGATCCTTGAAGCCCACCTCGCTGTTGAGCAGCTTGTGCGTGCCGATCAGCACGTCGACGCGGCCCTCGCGCGCTTTCTGCAGCGTCTCGCGCACCTCGCCCTGCCGGCGCATCGACGAGATCACGTCGACCGTGACCGGGTAGCCCTCGAAGCGGCGCTTGAAGCTCGAGTAGTGCTGATGGGCGAGCAGGGTGGTGGGCACCAGCAACGCGACCTGCTTGCGATCGAGCACCGCCTTGAACACCGCGCGCATCGCCACTTCGGTCTTGCCGTAACCGACGTCACCGCAAACCAGGCGATCCATCGGCTCGCGTTTCTGCATGTCGGCGATCACGTCGTCGATGGCCTTTTGCTGATCGACCGTCTCTTCGAACTCGAAGTCTGCTTCGAACTGGCGGAAGTAGCGATCGGGCGGGTGGAACGCGAAGCCCGGGTGCGCCTTGCGTTCGGCGTAGAGCTGCAGCAGCTCGGCCGCCATCTTGAGCAGCTGCTCCTTGACCTGGGCCTTGCGCCGCTCGAAGGCGCTGCTGCCCAGCTTGTCGAGGGC
The DNA here is from genome assembly GCA_030695565.1 of Archangium sp. Classification (GTDB taxonomy): domain Bacteria; phylum Myxococcota; class Myxococcia; order Myxococcales; family Myxococcaceae; genus Archangium_A. The sequence continues at coordinate 18,322 of JAUYRZ010000052.1, read as the reverse complement.
CACCTTGTCGGGATCGCCGCCGGTGAACTTCGAGACCAGCCGCATGCGGCTGACCGGCAGGTAGACCTTGTCCTTCCCGGCGAAGATCAACACCAGGAAGTCGGCGGCGATCTGGTTGACCTGCATGGTCACCAGCCCGCCGTAGCGGCACACCCCGAAGTCGGCGTGCACGCACAGCTCGCCCTCTTTGAGATCCTTGAAGCTGGCCGCGAACCCTTCGGCGGCCGATCGACGCCGTCGGCCTGCCCTCCGCGCGCGTTGACCGAAGATGTCTTCGTCAGACAGCACCACCAGCCCAGCCGCGCCGTCGATGAAGCCCTGGCTCACTTCACCGGGGAAAAGATGCGGGCCCTTCGCCGGCACCTCTTCGGGCAAGGGCTCGGCATGCACTTTGGGCTTGATGCCGCGTTCGACCAGCAGCCGCTTGAGGCGGTCGGCCTGGCCCATGGTGCCGCAGGCCACCACCACCTGGTGGCCCTCTTCGCGCCAGCTCTTGAGGCGCTCGATCAACGGCTCCAGCGCACCTTCTTCTCCGTGGTGCGCGCGAATGGCTTCCCGCAGCTCGCGCGTGCCGGTGAAGGAGAAGTTCACCGGCGCATCACCCGCGTCGAGTGAGAGCCCGCCCCCCGACGCGACCCGAAAGTTCTTCAGCTCAGCGTGCAGCTCTTCTTCAGAGACGAAGTGGGCGGGCGGCGCGAGGGTGAGCTCCTGGCGCTGCACCGCGTCGGCGTAGCTGCGCTCGATGTCGGTGGTCAGTTCGCTGCGCGCGCGTTCCTGCGCGTTGGGTTCATCGAGCCAGAAGACAGGCGAGGGGTGCCACTGCTTCAAGTAGCTGAAGATCGGCGCCATGCCGCCTTCGAAGAAGCCGGGCAAGAGCCCCTCGAGGCCACCCGCGCCGATGCCTTCGCGGATCTGCTCGAGCCGTTCGCGCACCCGCGAGGAGGGCACGTGCTGGTGCTCCGCCGCTTCCCGAATCGAGGCCTCGGCCTGGCGCCGGGTCTCGTCGGAGAAGAACAGCTCGCGCGCAGGCAACAAGGTGAGCTCTTTGATCGACTCGATGGTGCGCTGGGTGCCCGGGTCGAAGCTGCGCATCGACTCCACGGTGTCGCCGAAGAACTCCAGGCGCACCGGCGCTTCATGGAGTGCGGGGAAGACGTCGAGAATGTCGCCGCGCAGCGAGAAGGTGCCGGGGTCTTCCACCAGCGGCGAGTTGCGGTAGCCCATCGCGGCCAGCTTGTGACCGAGCACGTCGCGGCCGTGCTCCTGCTCGACCTTCACCACCTCGGACAACTTGCGCATCACCTCGAGCGGGATGACCTTGCGGCACAACGATCTCATCGAGAGCACCAGCGCGGGGAACCTCACCCCGTGGGCCAGATGAAAGAGCGCGCCCAGCCGATCGGCCACCACGCCGGCGTCGGGCACCAATTCATCCCACGGGAGCACTTCGTCGCTGGGCAGGCGCACCACCGTCGGCGCGAGCTTGGTGCCTTCACCCCCCAGGAAGAACGCCAGATCGCTGGCCAGCGCGTCGGCCGTGTCGTCGTCGGCGGTGACGCAGACGAGGGGCGCGTCGAGCGTGCGCGAGAGCCGCGCCAACACCCAGGCCCGGGCGGCCCCGGTGAGCCCCACCGTGCGCACGATCTTCCCCGGCGCGAGCCCCTCACGGAGCGTCGCCATGGCCTGACCTCCGCTCACGGAAGCGGAACCAGTCGTGAGCGGAAGCCGGCCTTCAGACAACATGCGTGACGCAAGTAAGGCGGACCACCCGAACGGTCAACGCGATTGCGCGCGTTTGAGCAGCCCTTCCAGGGTGGTGGCGGTGAACGGCTTCTCCAGCACCGGCGGCTTGACGTCGTTCAAGAACTGTTCTGCGCGTTCGGTGAAGGTGCCGCCGGTCATGAAGACCACGCTGGGCCGCAGGGCCGGGTCGAGCTGCTCCCACACGTCGATGCCTGAGACCTCGGGCATCATCAGGTCGCAGAGCACCAGGTCGTAGTCGAGGCCGGCGGCCAGCAACGAGAGCGCTTCCTTGCCGCTGTTGGCCAACGTGAGGTCGTGGGCCTTGCCCAACAGGCGCTGGAGCGAACGCAGAATCGAAGGCTCGTCGTCGACCACCAGCACGCGCGCGCGTTGCCGGGCCGGTATGGGCGAAGGCGAGGTGCCGCTGAACGCCCCGTGCGCCAGGGGCAAACGGACCTCGAAGGTGGTGCCCACGCCGAGCTTGCTCTTGACCGAGATGACCCCGCCGGCATCTTTCACGATGCCCTGGCTGATGAAGAGCCCCAGGCCCGTGCCTTCGCCGATGCGCTTGGTGGAGAAGAAGGGGTCGAAGATGCGGGGCAACACCTCGGGCGCGATGCCGCTGCCGGTGTCGCTCACCGAGACGACCACCTGATCGCCTTCTGCGCGGGTGGTGATGGTCACCGTGTTTTCCCCGGCCCGCCCATCGGGCATGGCCTGCGCCGCGTTGAGCATCAGGTTCAAGAAGACCTGGCCCAGGCGCGCTTCGTTGGCGAAGACGGGGCCGACGGGGGCGAGCTCTTTGACCAGCCGGGCTCGATGGCGCAGCTCGTTCCGGGCCATGTTGAGCGAGGCCTCGACGATGCGGCTGACATCGCAGAGCCCGCGCTGGTGTTCGTCGATCCGCGCGAAGGGCTTGAGGCTCAAGACGATCTGTCTGACGCGCTCGCCGCCTTCGATCGCCTCGTTCACCGCGGCGCGCAGGTCGACCATGTCGATGCCGGGAGCCGCGGGCATCCTCTCCAGCTCGCCCTTCACCACGTTGAGGTTCGCCAGCACGAACGCGAGCGGGTTGTTGATCTCGTGCGCCACACCGGCGGCCATGGTGCCCAGGCTGGTGAGCCGTTCGGCGAGGCGGAGCTTGGCCTGCACCAGGCTCTGCTGGGTGACGTCTTGAACGACCACCAGCTCGCGTGAGGTGCGGCCGTCTTCGCCCTGGTTGCGCCGCGCCCACAACCTGACGTCGCGCAGCTCGGCCTTGGTGGTGCGCAGCCGCAGCTGGAGCGCGGGAGGCGGCTCCTTCGGGGGCAGCCTCTCGAGGTATTCGCGGTAACGGGGCAGATCGTCGGCGACGATGAACTGATCGAGCGTGGTGGCGGTCAGCCCCGTTTCTCCATCGAGCTGCAGCAGCTCACGCAGGCGGGAGGTGAGGTGCGCGGTGCCGTCGACCAGATCGCGTTCGATCACCGCCAGCTCGGCCAGCTCGAACGCTTCGTCGAGCAGCTCGTGCGATCGCGAGAGCTGCCGCTGCTCTGCCAGGCGCTGGGTGACGTCGGTGCCGCGCATGAGCAGCGCATCGCCGCGCTGGGGCGTCGAGCCGCGCGCCACGTGCCAGTTGATGCTCCGCCAGGTGCCGTCGGAGGCGCGCAGCCGCGTGGTGTATTCGCGATGAGAGCGGTGCTCGGCGGCGTGTGTGAGGGTGAGCGCGACGTCGTCGGGGTGCACCAGCTCGAGCATGCCCATGCCCAGGTACCGGTCGCTCGACCAGCCGAGGGTCGCTTTCACCGCGTCGTTGACCTCCAGCACCCGGTGCTCCGGCGTGGCCACCACGAAGAGATCGGAAGACAGCTCGAAGAACAGCTCGAAGATGCGCAGCTCGTTGACCACCGCGAGCTCACGGGTGATGTCGAGGAAGACGGCCACGACGTATTGGAGCTCGCCTGCCGCGGAGAGGATCGGCAACGCCGAGGCCACCAGCTCGCGGTAGTCGCCTGTGGGCAGCCCCACGGCCAACCGGCGGCGCACCACGGGCCGCTTCGAACGCGCGGCCTCCAGCGACGGCATTTCGTCTGGCGGCAGCGGGCTCAGGTCGGCGCGCACCAACGCGGTGAGCACCTCGAGTGCTTTGCGCCCCAGGAGCTGGTCAGCGTTGAGGCCCAGCAGCGCGGGCGCGCCCTGGTTGAAGCGCACCACCACGCCCGCCGGGTCGTAGACGATGACGCCGTCGGACAACGACTCGATCACTTGCAGAAAGTCGATCGTCGGTTCGCTCACGGTGCTTCCACGGGTTCAGACGTCGCCCACCACCCAACCCCGGTACCGATCGCCGCCAGCCCACTGACAATCCACGCGATGGTCGAGCCGATCGCAAGGCTTCGCGCCACATCGCCCAAACGAAAGAAGTCTGAATCGTACCTCGCGGCGTTCGCTTCGGCTGCCACGCTCTGGGCGCGCAGGCCCAGGGCGAGGCCGGTCACGAACGAGGCGACCGTGACGAGGCCCAGCGAAATCGGCAAGGCGCGTTTGGCCAACGCGGGGCCCAACGGCGAATCTGCGCGCGGGGGAGGCTCGAGCTTCGCCTTCTTCGGCGCGTCCTGGGGGAAATCGGCGTCGGGCAGATCGTGCTCCGGCATCGGGGGGGGCGGGGCGCGCAACGATCGTTTCACCTCGAAGAAGAACTCCACCGCCTTGGGGCTGGTGTACGGCGGCAGCGCTGCGCCTTCGTCGATGCGCAGCGCCGTGCGGAAGTGTTCGGTCGCGGCCTTCTTCTGCCCGAGGTTGAACTTGCACAGGCCTGCGTGAAGTTCGATCTCCCGCAGCTCATCGGGCGTGCTCTTCCACTGCGTGGCGGCCTGCTTGAGCCGTTCGACGCACCGCTCGAAGTCGAGGTTGCCCTCGTGTTCGAGGGCCTCGGCCAGGAACGGATTGGGCCCCACGGTGAGCACCAGGGCGAGCAGGAGCGTCACGGCTGATCTCCCAGGGTGACGAGCAGCTCGTCGGCCAGCTGCCAGCTCGAGAGCGTGACGGAGAACGCCCCCCCGCCCGTGCCGTCGTAGCGCGCGATGCCCAGCGACAGCTCGGCGGGGGGCAGGGTGGCTCCACCCGAGACGCTGGTGTACCGCTGGAGCACGTCGTTGATGCGCACCTCGCGCGCGGTGCCCACGCGATAGGCGACCTCGACGACCCAATCGCCGGCGCTGAAGCCCCCGTCGACCGCGAAGCGCTCCACCAGCGCCGCGGAGCCCACGGTCTGCGCGTCACTCTCCACCACCAGCCGCCCTGAGGCGTCGAAGCCGATGCGCACGAAGGCCTGCCCCGATTGGGTGCCCAGATACGCCAGCGGCACGAAGCCACTGACCGAGAGCGGCGCGACCAGGGTGATGCGCCCGCGCAGTCGGCCCTCGAGCGAGCGGGGCAGGTGGTTGAGATCGATCATCTCGGCGAGGGCGGTGTCCTGCGCGTCTCCTGAGCCGAGCACGGTGGCCAGCACCCGGTTGCCGCGTGAAGGGTCGATGTCGAGGGTGCAGGTGGGGTCGACCGTGCTGCCGTTGAAGCCATGCAGCCGTTGTTGCCATCGAGGCAAGCCCGCGTCGGTTCCTGCATCGGCGGTGGGCAGCCCGGCGTCGAGCTCCCCACCCGCATCACGGCCCGCGTCGGGAGTGGAGGTCTCGACACAGCGCGCGCTGACACAGGCGCGCGGCGCGCGGCAAGGATGTGACTCGTCACACGCCCTGCCGGGAACGTCGTCGAGCTCGATCGCGCACCCCCCGAGGAGCGCGAGGGTGACGGCGCTGAACAGCCGGATCACGGGTGCCATTCTCTCATTACCAGGCGCGCCTCGGCCAGTTCCGTTTCCCGCTCAGTCGCGCAAGTGGGTATAGGCTCCCGCGCCCGTGAACGGACGAATCTCCGACATGCTCAAGCAGGGCCTGCGCAAGTGGACGCTGTCGATGGCGGGCACCGATCTCGACGAGCGCCTCGAGGGCAGCCGCCCGCAGAACGAATACGGCGTCGACCCCTGGGGCTACAGCCTCGACTACGCGCTCTCGGCGGTCGGGCCCTTCCTCTGGCTCTACAAGAACTACTTTCGCGTCGACACCTTCGGCCTCGAGAAGGTGCCCGCCGGGCGCGTGCTGCTGATCGCCAACCACTCCGGTCAGCTGCCGGTCGACGGCGCGATGATCGGCGTGGCGATGCTCACCGAAGCCGAACACCCGCGGCCCATTCGCAGCATGGTGGAGAAGTGGGTGCCCACGCTCCCATTCATCTCGACCTTCTTCGCGCGCGTCGGCCAGGTGGTGGGCACGCCGGAGAACTGCCGCGCGCTGCTGGAAAAAGACGAGGCGATCCTGGTCTTCCCCGAGGGGCTCAAGGGCATCTCCAAGCTCTACCCGCAGCGTTACCAGTTGCAGGAGTTCGGCCTCGGCTTCATGCGCCTCGCGCTGGAGACCAACACCCCCATCGTGCCCATCGCCGTCATCGGCGGTGAAGAGCAGGCGCCGGCGGTGGTGAACTTGAAGCCGCTGGCCAAGCTGCTGGGTTTTCCGGTGATGCCGCTGACGCCCTACGGGGCGCCGTTCCCGCTCCCGGTGAAGTACCGGTTGCACTTCGGTGATCCGCTCTTCTTCACCGGCCGCCCCGACGACGACGACAGCGAGCTGGAGAAGAAGGTGAAGGTGGTGAAGGCCGCGATTCAGACGATGATCGAGCAGGGCCTCAAAGACCGGAAGGCGGTCTTCTGGTGAGCACCACGCGGCCGAAGGTGGTGGTCACCGGCATCTCGGGGAACCTGGGGCGGGTGGTGGCCAAGCTGCTGCACCGCGAGGCCGACGTGATCGGCATCGATCGCCGGCCCTTCGTGGGCCGCCCCAAAGACGTGGAGCACGTGCAGGTCGACTTGCGGAAGAAGAAGACCGACGAGGTCTTCCGCCGCAACAAGGTCGACGCGGTGATCCACATGGGGATCATGCACGACCCCCGCATGAGCCAGGAGGATCACCACTCCTTCAACGTGCTGGGCACCATGCGCGTGCTCGACTGCGCGGCGAAGTACGGCGTGAAGAAGGTGGTGATGCTCTCTTCCGCCAACGTCTACGGCCCCTCGCCGCAGAACTCGAACTTCCTGACCGAAGAGACGCCGCTGATGGCGGCCAGCCGTTTCCCCACGGTGCGCGATCTGATCGAGGTCGACATGCTGGCCCACGGCTTCTTCTGGCGGCACCCGGAGATCGAGACCGTGGTGCTGCGCCCGGTGCACATCGTGGGCGCGGCCATCAAGAACGCGCCGAGCAACTACCTGCGCCTCAAGCGGCCCTGGGTGCTGGCCGGCTTCGACCCGATGGTGCAGCTCATTCACACCGAAGACGTGGGCCGCGCGATGATCGAAGCGCTCCGGCCCGGCCGAAAGGGCGTCTACAACGTCACCGGCCCCGGCGAAGTGCCGCTGTCCTCTGTCTTCCGCGAGCTGGGCCACAAGCCGCTGCCCCTGCCGCACCTGCTGGCCAAGCCGCTGCTCAGCACGCTCTTCAAGTACCGCCTCGCCAGCTACCCCCCGGAAGAGCTCGATCACATTCAGTTCCTCTGTATGGTCGACGGCTCTCGCTGGCATGCGGAGACCGGCTGGAAGCCGCTCCACTCGATGCGCGAGACCATTCGCTCGGTGCTGGGCGAATAGAGAAAACGGCTTCGATCCTGACATTGACGTCAGGGATCAGCCTTGCGGTGAACAGTTCTCCGAGGGCTTGGCAGGGCGCAACCCACTGAAAAGACGCTACCTGACTGACGTCACTGGCATGGCACCGGGGTTGCTTTGTCAGTCCCTCGGTAAGGGGATTCCATTGGGGAATCTTCGACGCCCGTCGCCTCGGCCGGCCCCGAGACGACGGGCGGTTTTTTTTGTGCGGAGTGGTTACCCGGCGTCGGCAGCGAGCTCTGGCTGCACGGGCGCGGGTTTCTTCTTCGGCGCCGGCTTCAGGTCTTCGAACGGCCCGTCATCCTGGCTCTCCAGCTGCCAGATGCCATCGCGCCAGACGAAGACGCTGGTGACTGTCGCGGTCTGCTCGTTGGTGGAGGGCAGGCGGTACCAGGAGATCCGGGTCACGGCCTTCGCCACCAGCATGTCGGGTGAGAGCTTGGCGTCCTCCAACTCGAAGTTGGTGATGAAGAGGTCCTTGTCATCGTTGAGCTTGGTGCGGGCTTTGATGAAGGCTTCTTGACGCTCGGCCACCATCATTTCGGCGGCGCCGCGGAAGTCCTTCCAGCGGAAACTCTGGTGCACCGCCCGAACTGCCGGCTTCAAGTCTTCGATCTCGCCTTTGGGCACGGTCACGCAGTTGGAAAAAGTGAGAGCCAGCAACGTGACAGTGAGGCGGTTCATGAGGAGGGACGGTAGCACCCGCGTTGGGTATGGTCCCGCCCGCAATGTCCAAGCCGATGCTGGAGAAGTATGAGCAGATGCTCGCGCAGGATCCGTCGAGCACCGTGTTCGTCGAGCTCGCGCGTGCGTACCTCGATCGCGGTGACAACGACCGCGCCATCACGACCTGTCAGCAGGGCGTGACGCACCACCCGAACTCTGTCGTCGGGCGCGTGCTGTGGGGCAAGGCCCTGATCAACACGGGCAAGGCCGCCGACGCGATGAAGCAGTTCGACCTCGCGGTGAACATCGATCGCGAAAACCCGCACGCGTACAACTTGATCGGAGAGGCGCTGCTCCGAAAGGGGCTCTACCGCTCGGCGCTCCCGATTCTCCGGCGCGCGGCCACGCTGCAGCCCAACGATGGGCGCATCGCGCAGTGGCTCGATCAAACCAAGCAGGCCCTCGCCGGTGGTCCAGCGCCGGTTCTCTACGACAGCACCTCGGTCGATCAGCAGGCCCTCGCGGCCGCTGCGGCCGCAGCCGCAGCACCGCCGCCCCCTGCGCCCGAAGAGCCCGACGTCTTCGCTTCGTTCACGCCGGCCAAACACGACCCCGACGCGCAGCCGACCGTGTTGATGAACGCGTACACGCCGGTCGCGCCCAATCGCTCCGCGCCGCCGGTGCCCACGGGCGAGCTGCCGGTGATCACCGGTTCGCTCGAAGAAGAGCCGCGCTCCACGCAGGAGCTGCCCGCGCAGCTCGAGCCGCCCGATCCGTTCGCCGCGATGTCGCCGCAGACCGACGAGCAGGACACCTTCCGCGGGTTGACCAGCACCTTCGACGCGCTCTCTTCGAACGCCTCGACTGAAGTGCCTGCCTCGGCGCCGCGTGGTTCGAACCCCAACACCGAACCTTCGGTGGTGGTGAACCCCGGTCTCTCACCCCCGGTGGTGGCGCCCGGTATTCCGGTGCTGCAGCCTGCGCCCCCAGCGGGCCCCGCGGGCATGCTCGACGACGTGGTCTCGGCGCAGTCCGAGCTGCCGACCTCCGAGTTCCAGATGCCGGGCATGAATCAGCAGCCCCGCATGGCCGCGCCCGCCGTCAAGCCGCGCAGCTCGGGCGGCCTGCTCGACGAAATTCCCGACGACTCGCTGGAGCCGCCTTCCGCGCCCAACGTGCCGAACGTGCAGTTCAACACCCAGGCGACCGAAGCGATCGCCAAGGAATACGAGCGCGAGCTGCGCGCCAAGCTGGAGGTCACCAAGCAGAAGAAGACCTTCATGCAATCGCACGGTCTCAAGCTCGCCGCGGCCGCTGCAGCGCTGGTGATCCTCGGAGGCCTGGGCGGATCCTTCGTGTGGACGCGCGTGAAGAACCAGGGCGAGACGCTCGACACGTCGATCGCCAAGGGCCTGTCTGCCGTGAACGCCGACACCAGGGAGCAGTACGGCGCCGCCGTGCGGGCTTTGGAGCACGCGCTCAAGATGGATGAAGGCAACCCCGAGGCGCTCTCGCTCTTCGGCTTCGCGAAGGCCCTGCTCTATGCAGAGCACGGTGGGGTTCCGGCGGATCGCGACGCGGCCGTGCTGGCGTTCTCCAACCCGGCCGCGCGCAACTCGCGGCCCGATCTCGCGCTGGTGGTCGACTTCCTCACGGCCGACGAAGCGGGCAAGGCCGCCGCGCGGCAGCAGCTGCTGGGTTCTGATTTGGACAAGGCGACGGTGAAGTCGCAGGCTGGCCGGCTGCTCCTGGCAGACAAGAAGTACGACGAGGCGCTCGCGCAGCTGAAGAAGGCCACCGAGCTCGATCCGCGCAACACGCGCGCGCTGGTGGCGCTGGGTGACTACTACCTGGCGTTCGAAGACTGGGACACCGCGCTCGAGATGCTCAGCCGTGCCGAGTCGCTCTCGAAGTACCACCCGGCGCGCGTCATCGGTCACGCCGAAGCGCGGCTGGAGCTGGGCCGTGAATTGCCCGAGGCCCTGGCCGATCTCGAAGGGCTTCCGAAGAACGCCGAAGTGCCTACGGCGCTGAAGGGCCGCTACGCCTTGATGCTGGGCCGGGCGCTGTCCGCCAACGGTAAACACGACGAGGCGCTCAAGACGCTCGCCGAAGGGCAGCCGCTCTACACGCAGTACGCGCTCGAGTTCGCGATGGCGCTGGGCCACGCGCAGCGCACCGCGGGCTTGATGGCGCAGGCGCAGAAGTCGTTCGAAGACGCGCTCAAGCTGGCCCCGAAGAGTGAGACGGCGAAAGAGGGCCTCGGCCGGGTGCTGCTGGCCCGCTCGCGCGAGAAGGAGCTCATCGATCGGCTGAAGCCCGAGAAAGACGCACGCAAGGTCGCGTTGCTGCGCGGCATCGCGTTCTTCCGCATGGGTGAAGCGAAGAAGGCGCGCGCCGAGCTGACCTCGACGCAGGTCAACGGCAAGTACCCCGCGGAAGCCGCCGTGTATCTCGCGCTGGCCGACGCTTCGGAAGAGGGCCAGTCGGAGAAGGCCACCGAGACGCTGGAGAAGTTCGCCGCCACGTTGCGCCGCAACAAGGCCACCGTGCAGGTCGCGCTCGCCCGCGTGTACATGCAGAAGGGCGCCCTCGACAAGGCGCGCACCCAGCTCGAAGAGGCCGCGAAGGATCCGCAAGACTACGAAGGCAACGCGCTGCTGGGCGAGCTGCTGCTCAAGGCCGGCGTGCCGCCTGAAGTGGCGATGGAGCCGTTGACCCGCGCCGTCGAGCGCAACGGCAGCCATGGTCCCTCTCGCCACCTGCTCACCCGCACGCTGCTGGCGTTGGGCAAGGTGCCCGAGGCCGTGAAGCAGATCGAAGCGTGGACGCAGGACAACCCGGCGCTCGAGCAGGCCTGGCGTGACGCGGCGCTGGTCTACCTGCAGGCGGGCCGGCTCAAAGAGGCCGAGGCGGCTTCGGCGAAGGTCTCGCAGAACGCAGAAGAGCTCGAGGTGTGGCGCACGAAGGCGCTCATTCTCTTCGCGCGCGGCGACGGCAAGAACGCGATGTCGGCGCTGGAGAAGGCCAACAAGTTGAACCCGAAAGACGCCGAGACCTTCTGTGAGATCGGCAACGCCTTCGTTCGCCAGGGCAACAACGACACGGCCGTGAAGGCCTTCGAAGCGGCGCTCCGGGAAGATCCCAAGTCGGTGTGTGGGCTCGCAGGGCCGCTGCACGCCAAGCCCGTGGCCAAGGGCAAACCGTCACCGCGCGACCTGCTGGGCCAGCTGATCACCCGCTCTACCAACGCGTGGGAGAAGGGCTTCCTTCAGGCCACGCTCGCCCGCGTGCACCTGGCAGGCAACGACGTGCAGGGCGCTCGCAGCGCGGTCGACGAGGCGATGGTGAACGCGCCGTTCCACTCGGCGGTGTGGTTCGCCGCGGCGGAGGTCTCGAAGCGCGAGAAGGATGAGGCCAAGGCGGTCGAGCAGTACGGCAAGGCGGCCGAGCTCGATGGCTCGTGGAGCCAGGCGCGCCTCGCGTACGCCGATGGGCTGGCGAAGCAGGGCGGCGACTCGTTGCCGAAGGCGGTGGCTCAGTACGAGGCCGTCATGCTCATCGATCAGAACGAGAACGATCTCGCCCGTGTGAAGAAGACCGTCGCGGCGCTCAAGAAGCAGCTCTCGCAGTGAGCTCCAACGTCCCCGTCTTCAAGATCAGCGTCACCAACGCCTCGATCCTCTCGGGTCTCTACCTGCTGATCGCGGTGCTGGTGGAGCTGGTGCGGCGCGCCTGGAACCCGCGGTGGATCGAGCGGGTCTCGCTCTCGCTGGAGGCCTTCCCCGCGCGCACCCTCGAGCTGTTCGGCCTGTTCGAGCCGCTGCGCCGCGCGTGGGTGGAAGAGCGCATCGGCCCGCTGGGCGTGCGCTTCATCTACGGGCTCACCACCGTGACCGTCATCTTCACCCTCGGCATGGCCGTGGGCGCGATGATGTGGATCATTTCGCGGGTTGCAGCGAAGTCGTCGACGACGCCGAAGTAAACGGCTTCACGAGTGCTCCCCAAAGAAGGGCACGACCTTGACGCTCACCGCCGCCGCGCTGGTGCGCCTCGCCGCCGGCGCACTCACATCGGCCCGCGGGGCTCTGCAAACTCAACGGGCTCTGGGAGGTGGGCCCGGGCGCTCGGAACGGCGACGGCCTCGAGCCAGCGGTCGAGCGTGCTCCACGCGAGTGACTGATCTTGCGCGGGGAGATCTCCGAGGCGCACGCCGTGATTTCCGCCGGGGACCGTGAACACGACATTGTCGCGGCTCGGGTTCGGCGCGTAGTCGCGGGCCGACCACGGATCGAACTCGCCGCGCAGGACCAGCATGCGCTCCGCCGACGTCGAGACCCACTGCGTGACGTCGGCCTGGATCGCCGGGTCGAGCGCGCCCGAAAATCCCGGGGGCAGGTAGCGCGGGTCGTCATAGGTATACGAGCCTGGCTGGGTGACCAGCGGAGCGAGCGGCGCGTCGTGCGGCGCGGGGCCCCCGAGCTCCAACGCTGAAGTCACGTAGAAGGCGTCGAAGCTGGCGATGCTCGAGTCGGTGAAGAAGTCCCAGCCGGCGTGCACGTTGATGAACTCGTAGAGGTCTTGCGCCGGTGCGCCCGCGGGCGGGATCTGGCTGCAGCCGAAGCTGGGGTCTGTGGGCTTGGTGTATTGCCAGAAGGCGAAGCCCACCTCGATGACCGCGTGCTCGAGCGCGATGGGTTTGGTCAGGCGCCTCCAGGAGCCGAACATCAACGGCTCAAGCTCGGCGCGGCGCATCAGCGACTCGCGCTGAAAGTCGAGGAGCGCTTGCCGGCAGGTGGCCCACGTCGCGCCCCCCACGGTGTTGAGGAAGGCGGGGTACGCGGGATCGGCGCGAGAGGTGTTGTAGGGCGCGGCGACGGGAACGGTGGCATCGACGTCGTCGGGGAAAAAGCGGCGATGGTAGACAGAAGCCATCCCACCCCGGCTGATGCCAGTGCTCACCCACTTCGCGGGAAAGAGCGGCTTGAAGGCCTCGACCAGGCGGTGGGCATCGTTGGCCTGCTGGCGGATGGTGTTCGTCGACCAGTCGATGGGGCCGGTAGGCCGGGAAGCGGCGAAGTAGCGCAGCTCGTAGGTGAGCTGGTTGGCGGTGTAGACGCGCGTCAGATCATCGCGGCGCCTGCTCAGCGTGTAGCCCGAGGTGGAGAACACCATCGGCGCTGTCGGGGCGGTGGCGAGCAGGAAGAGGCGTTGGGGGAACGTTCCCGCATCGGCCCGCAGATGATCGACCGGCTGCTGAAACGTCAGCTCGTAGCGCGAGTAGCCCGGAAACCCTGCGTCCGCCGCCTTCACGAAGCTCAGCCCGGGGATGCAGCGAAGCTTGCCCTCGAGATCGGTCGTGGTGCAGGCGCCTGCGTCGGTCGTCGCCTGGTTCCCCGCGTCACGGCCTGCGTCGGGCGTTCTCTCGATGCCCGCGTCACCGCTCGGAACGCCGCCGCACCCCACCAGGAGCAACGTGAGCGTCGCCGTTCGCAGTGCCATGCGTTCATGCGCGAAGATGCCAGGGGCCGCAATTCTTCTGAGGGTCTCGTTCACTGTTCAACCTTGGCGAGAGTCTTGAGAGAGGCCGGAGTTGCGCCTCGCAGGGTCGCTCAACTCGGAGCGCCGAGATTCCGCTTTACCGACACACGCCATTGGGGGCGAAACATTCGCGAGGGAACCTGCGATAACCCGCCGATGGGGACCATCGACAAGACGACGCGCGGCAGCCCTTCGATTCAGCCTCAGACCACCCGCTCGGCCGAGCCGGCACCGGCAGCCCACCCGCTCTCAGCGATCACCCGCGCGGCGAAGACGACCGCGCAGCGCGTCGCCGAGGGCATGAGCAGCTTCGTTGACGACGCCGCCACGGCCGCCTCCCGGGTCGGCACCCACTTCCAGGCGAACTACGAGGCGAACCTCGTGGAGCGGCAGGAGACGGCGATGCTGCGTGGCGGCGATGATCGTGACCGCTTCGACGCGGAGATCCGCGCGGCCGCGAGCGCGGGGCTGGTGAGCCAGTCGATGGTCGGTCACCTGGAGTCGATGCGCGGTGAGCCGATCGGCGGTCCGGGGCTCGATTCATCCATCGCGGTGGGCGCGGCGACGGCGGCTGCGGCGAAGACGGACGAGCTGAGCGACCAGCTCCACGCGACGCTCGAGCAGTTGGCGCCCGCCACGACCGAGGCGGAGCGCGCGGCGATGACCGCCGAGTTCCGGGCGCAGCACGAGGCCGAATACACCGCCCACGGTGCGGCCAACCTCGCGCTCTCGGAGCAGCTCACGGCGCTCTCCACCAGCGCGGTCACGCCGGGCGACGCGCAGGCGATGGTCGACGGGCTCGCGCACCTCGCGAAGGACCCGACCTACACGGACTTCGTCGCCACCCAGTCGGCGGCGCTCATCGCGAAGAGCACGGGCGAGCCGTGGCAGGGTCAGGCCGCGGGGCTCGCGGAGGTCGCGGTCGACGTGGCCACGACGCGCGCGCTAAGCGCCGGCGGTGATCCGAACGCGGTGCTGGCGGCGGTCGAGTCGGCGAACAAGGCGCTGTCTGCCGTCGCGCTCACCGCCAACGCGCCCCAGGCCGTGCGCCAGATGACCGAGGCGCGCGCGCTGCTCTCGGGCCTCGCCACCGCGGCGACGAGCTCGCAGCCCGGCGCGATGCAGGCGTACCTCTCGGCGAACGCCGACGCCATCAAGGGCTTCGCGGACAGCGGGAGCCCGCTCGAGGCATCGCTGGGCCGCTTCACCGCGACGCTCGGCACGGTGCGCGCCATCGCCGACGTGGGCGTGTACCTCGGCTCGGAGCACACCGGCTCGGACGTCGAGCGGCTCGGCGCGATGCTCGCGACGGGGGGCAGCGCCGCGGAGGTCGTCGCGCTCGGCCTCAACCAGACGCGCGGGCTCATGCACGCCGTCGTGGAAGCGGACCTCATGTCGAAGGGCGCGGCCGTCAGCGCGGGCGCCGCGCTGCGTGACACGGCGCGCGGGCTCACCGCGGTGGCCGGCTACCTGGGCGCAGGCTCCGCGGTGCTGGGCACGGTCATCGACGTGAGCGCGGCGATCGACAACCCGTCGGTGGGGAACGTCGGCAAGGCCATCGGCTCGAGCATGGCGGCCGCGGGCGCGGTGGCGAGCCTCGTCGGCGCGAACACCATCGGCGGCCCGATCGCGTGGACGGGCTCGGCCATCTCGCTGGGGAGCTGGGCGTACCAGGCGGCCGCGGACAACCGCGAGTACCTCCGCGAGGGCGCGGCGCTCGTCGCGCCACACCTCGGTGGTGATCAGCAGCTCGCCGAGCAGCTCATGTCGGCGCACGGCCTCGATCGGCTCGCGGGCGCGGGCCTCTCGGTCGATCAGATCCGCGCGGGCGTGTCACGCCTCGAGAGCGAGGCGCCGGGCACGACGTGGCAGGCCGCTCAGATCATCCAGCGCTCGGGGGCTTCGGCCGAAGAGGCTGCCGCGTTCCTCGCAGGCGCTTCGCCCGCGTACATCGACCACATCGCAGACGTGATGAGCGGTGGTCTCGGGTCGGCGGCGATGTCTCCGGAAGAGCTGCGGGCCGAGATGGCGGCGGCGGTGCGGGTGGGCCAGGGCTGAACCCCAATCTGCTCGTCGAGGACGGGCCGACCGGAGGTCTCATCGGACCGGGCGCGAACGGAAAAAGCCTTGGCATTGGTCGCCAATGGCGCTGATCTTCACGAAGCAGAACGAATCGAGATTGGCTTCGTCGTCGATTATCAGGACTTCGCAGAGACGGGTCGTGAAATTGTTGTTCAGGTGGATCCGAGTGAACGCCTCGTGGTTGGTCTTTTTAACTGCCACATCCCATCCATAGATGGATATTTGGCTGCGTCGAGTGTGGTTAGTCGAGAAGATGCGCTGGCCAGCATTGAGCAAGCCGAGGGCGGCGTCTGCGAATTGGTGAGGGACCAGTTGGGGTGGGTGACGCTCGACTGGCCGAATGGTTCTAACCCCGGGAAGAAGATGCTGGTCTGGACCCTCAAGGTCCAAACGCCGGAGGGCGGGTTGAGGGACTACATGATTGAGGCGGCGACTGGCACCATCGCTTTTCAGGGACAGAACAGATTTTCGTTCGCCCATCAGCGACATGTTTCATACGTCCTCAACGGCGGTACCTATTTCTCGACGCTTCCTGGTGGGCCAGTATGCAATGCGCTGAGTCAGACCTGCAACGATCCTGCGTTCACCGATAGCCTTGCTTCGCGAGCAACGATGCCTGACCTGACGGCGCAATATGAGGCCCTGACCTCGGGGTCGAATGGACTGAGCGGTTGGTGGCGTGTACCAACTGCCTGGGCTGGCTTTCCGAGACTGAATCCATGGCAGAACAATCACAGCAATCCGGCGACTGGTACGTTTCAACTCGTGGTCTCCGCCACGTCATCGACGACCCAGAGTTGCGCTCCCTTTGCTCCTCCGTGCGGCAACAACGGTGCTTGGTTTATCTATGGGGTGGGTGACGTAGACCCATCCGTCTACTCCCATGAGTACGCTCACCCTTTTCTCGGGTATGCGAAGGTTCTCAGGTCACAAGTGGGTGCGGACGGCCAGACCACCGAGGGTTTGTGTGACATTTTTGGTGTCGCTTTAGAGAACGAGGTGCTTGCGAGCCAGACGCCTTGTGGTTCTGTATGCCCAAGCGCGAATCGGACGGACTTCGTCCTTACTGCGCCGTCGGTTGGAACCACGCATGACCTACCGATAAACCTGCCTGTACCGACATGCGGAAACCCGCGCGAGTGGATTGGGAGAGCCTTCAGAAAGGCGGTCCAAGACCAAGCCCTTGTGTTGTCAGGTGGAGTACCGGTCCCGCCCGGCGGAGCGACAAGAGGCCAGGATCTTTCGATGGAGATAAGGCTTCGTGGCGTAAATGAGGCCTTTTCAGTGGCTCCTGCAATCACGCCCACTCAAATGGATCTCTACGCAGCCACGCTGTCCCTTACGAACCTCGGTCTCTTTGCTTCGGGTACTTCCGTCGTCTATTTCTACAATGCCCTCCATGCTACTAATCCAGTTTGCCCGTAGCGGCCTCGCGGCTGTGGCCGTAGTCGGTCTCTCGGCTTGTGTAGTTCCTGGTCCAACTGACGGAGGGTTCGTTGACGCCGGTTTCGATGCCGGGCTCGATGCAGGTGTTGGAACCGATGCTGGTGGCTTTGATGCCGGACCAGGGCGGCCGGTATTTGCATCGTGCGAAGATGCCAGTGTGATCATTTCCGAAACTCCGCCTGAATGTGGGTGTGAATCTCGTCAGGCGTGTCGCGGTCAGGTCTGTACTTGGGAGTGCACTCCCTGCTCGGTCGCAAGCCCATGTCCACAGAATGGTCGATGCGATTACGTCTTGCCCCCATTCTGCGAGGGCATGTGCAGGTTTGAATCTCCACCTTGTGTCGCCGCATCGCCAACGGCAGTCGAGCTCACGCTCGTCGGCTGGGGCTGTCATCCCACGCTCGGCTTTTGTCTCTGGCATCACGCGCTCGACGCTGCGTCGGCGTCAGTCGCTTGCTTCGTCACGCCCCCCGGCATCGTGGACGGCGGCAGGACTTTTCTTGGATGGGCCGATGCTGGGTCCGTCAGTTGGGCTTCCTTCTCGAGCGTGTCCTGCCTCGGCACAGCTGACCTGCGTTCCGCATCTTGTGTGACTGCGGAGGCTGAGGTGCATGTGAAGATCGACGCTGACGCTGGCTTTGCTTACGGAACCGCCTCGGCCAAGCAACCGCCCGCAGCATTCGTTGGGGCCGCTGAGTCGGTCTTTCGTGCGTGCGCGCCCTTCTTTCGGGATTGGGACGGCGGCACCTATCCGTACATGTTCTGAGTTTTGTGCGCTCGACACAGTTGGTGCCGGCGAAGCAGTGACCGCAACTGGGGAAGCGGCGGTTTCCGATTGCTCCGCCTCGCAAGGTGGCGCTGCTGCGCGGCATCGCGTTCGTCCGCATGGGTGAAGCGAAGAAGGCGCGCGCGGAGCTGACCTCGACGCAGGTCAACGGCAAATCCCCCGCCCGCGGAAGCCGCCGTATATCTCGCGCTGGCTGTTGCCGAGCGAGTTGCTTGAGGGATCCACGGGCGGATTCGATCCAACTCGTTGCCGGGTAGATGCGTTGCAGGCGAATCAGTCGCCATTGAGCAGCCGGATCCTTGCGAGTCGCGCTGGCTGAGGGACGGTGACCCTCAGGACGGGGCTGGCGATCTCCGCCATCCGAC